>NZ_CP088018.1:1422976-2134464 GCF_021049265.1 Ruania suaedae | reverse complement strand
AGATGGCACCGCACGCGATGGTCACGAACAGCAGCGGCACCAGGCTGGGCGTGCCCTCGGGCACCGCGGAGTTCCAGGCCGGGGCCACCAGCTGGGGCGCGCCGAGCAGCACGGCGGTGAACAGGATGCCGAGCCCGACGAACAACTGCACCCCGTTGATGTAGTCGCGCGGCTGTAGCAGCACCCACACCGGGAGCAGGGAGGCGATGCCGGCGTAGAGGAACAGCGCGAGGATCCAGAAGGTCTCGGGGGTCAGGCCCAGGATCTGCTCGGGCAGCACCACCGGGAAGCGGTCGCCGAGCAGGATGAGGGAGTACAGGGCCAGCACACCGCCGACCGTGACGGCGACGAGGTTCCACTTCATCCGGTAGATCGCCACCCCGACCAGCAACGCCACCGGGATCGCGCCCCACGCCGGGATCACAGCGGTGGGGGTGGAGATCAGCAGGTCCTTGATGACCACGGCGAAGGCGGCGATCACCATCAGCAGCAGCAGGAAGATCACGATCAGGAAGAGATTGGCCCCGCGGCGTCCGATGTAGCGCTCGGAGAGCGATCCCATCGATTTCCCGTCGTTGCGGGCCGAGGCCCACAGCGAGCCCAGATCGTGCATGCCGGCGAAGAAGACGGTGCCGATGGTGACCCAGCAGAACGCCGGCAGCCACCCCCAGATCACCGCGATCGCCGGCCCCACGATCGGTGCGGCACCGGCCACCGAGGTGAAATGGTGGCCCCACAGCACGAGCTTGTTGGTGGGCATGAAGTCCACGCCGTCGCGCCAGGTGTGGGCCGGGGTGCGAAACCCCTGGTCGAGCTGCAGCACGCGTCTGCTCAGGTAGCGCCCGTAGACGAAGTAGCCACCGGCGAAGATGGCCAGACCGACGATGAGCAGCACGATCGCGTTCATGTCTGTGCACCCCCATGTGCAGATGATCCGTGAGGTCACTGTACCGACGCCGGCCGAATCAGCACCCGGGCGGCGCACCCACCGACGACGGTCAGCGGCGCCCTCGAGGGCTGCTTAGACTCGATCGTTGTGACCCGGCCACCCATCCCTACCGAGATCAAGGTGCTGGTGGCAGCGGCGTTCGTGATCGCCATCGGGTTCGGTCTCGTCTCCCCGGTGCTGCCCGCCTACGCACGCTCCTTCGACGTCGGGGTGGCCGCCGCCTCGGTGGTGGTGAGTGCCTTCGCCTTCTTCCGGCTGGTGTTCGCGCCTGCCGGCGGCGCGCTGGTGGCGCGCCTGGGGGAGCGGCCGATCTACCTGGCCGGACTCGTGATCGTGGCGCTGAGCTCGCTGGCGACGGCGTTCGCCCAGTCCTACGTGCAGCTGTTGATCCTGCGTGGGGTCGGTGGGATCGGCTCGACGATGTTCACCGTCTCGGCGATGGCGCTGGTGGTGCGGCTCGCGCCGCCGGAGATCCGCGGACGGTGCTCCTCGGCCTACGCGACGGCGTTCCTGCTGGGCGGGATGCTGGGCCCGGTGCTCGGTGGGTTGCTCGCCGAACTGGGCCTGCGGGTGCCGTTCGTGGTCTATGCGATCTTCCTGTTCGCCGCGGCCGCGATCGTGGCGGTCCGGCTGCGCGGTGCCCGGATGCGGCCGGCGCCGGATGATCCCCAGCGGCCGGCGATGCGGGTCTCCGAGGCGTGGGCCGACCGCACCTTCCGGGCGGCGCTGGCCTCGGGCTTCGCGAACGGCTGGTGCAACTTCGGGGTGCGGGTGGCCGTGCTGCCCCAGCTCGCGGTGGCCGTGCATGACACCACGTGGGTGGCGGGCGCTGCGTTGGCGAGCGCCTCGGTGGGCACGGCCGGCGCGTTGCAGTTCTCGGGCCGGTGGGCCGACCGGGCCGGACGGCGGCCCGTGGTGCTGATGGGCCTCGTGGTCACGGCGGTCGGGATCGGGGTGATGGGCGTGGCGACGTCGCTGCCCGCCTTGATCGCGGTGTCGGTGTTCTCCGGGGTGGGGGCCGGGCTGCTCAATCCCGCCCAGCAGGCGTCGCTGGCGGATGTGGTGGGCAATGAGCGCAGCGGCAGCAAGGTGCTCGCCGCGTTCCAGATGTCGCAGGATTCGGGAGCGATTCTCGGGCCGATCCTCATCGGGGTGGTGGCCGACCAGGCGGGCTTCGGATGGGCGTTCGCCGTGACCGGCGTAGTGGCGCTCGCGGCGACGCTGCCGTGGCTGCGCGCACCGGAGACGGCGCCGATTCGCCCCGCGGACTGAGATATCCACAGGCGCCTTCCGCGGCGAGGCCGGTTATGGCAGTCTCAAGCGCATGACTTCTCGGGGGAGCGCGTGGTCGGTCGGGGCGCTGGTCGGGTGCGTTCTCATGCTGGGGGCGTGCACGCCCCCCGAGGATGAGCCCAGCCCGACGGCGGAGCCCACCACCACGAGTGCCTCCCCCTCGCAGGAGCCCAGTGAGGAGCCGACGGCCGAGGTGCATGAGGTGGACCCTCCCGAGCGGCCCGCGGAGATGGAGGAGGAGACGGTCGAGGGGGCGATCGCGGCGGCGGAGTACTTCGTTGAGTTGTATCCGTACGTGTATGCCAGCGGCGACCTGGAGGAGTGGGACGCTCTCAGCGACGAGGGGTGTGGTTTCTGCACCAATGTGAGAGACCGGGCAACGGAGCTTCATGCGGACGGTGGGTATGCCGAGGGTGGCGAGGTGGAGGTCTACTCGAGCGATGGTGGTGGGCCCTATGACGGCCTCTACAGCGTGACACTCGGAGTGAGAACTGCGGAGTCGCGCCACCTTCAGAGCGACGGATCTAACGCTAGCTTCGAAGCCGACGATCGCCCGGACTTCAGTCTCACGATGGCCTGGAACCGACAACAATGGTCCGTCATGGGAGTCCAGGTGGGCGAGGCAGCCTCATGAGCCTGCTGGCAGCCGCAGGTGTGGTGCTGATGCTCGCGGCGCCGGGTGGCGACGACCCGAGCGGTGGCGACGATGGCACCTCCTTCGGTGCGGACGCGGCAGAGGGTGGCTTTCTCCAGTGGGCCAAGGAGACCCACGTTCGGGAACAGGCAGTGCAGGAGAACGTTCCGTCGAGCACTAGCTACAACGGGTGGGCCGTGCCTTCGGTAAGTGTCGGCGTCCCCGTGACAATCGATGGCCCCGACGGCATGTGCGTCGTGACCGACGACGTGGCCCCGGTCGCTGGCTTGGTCCCGTGCGACGACCGCCCCGGCGACGAGGAACCCGCCGAGGACGACGAAGCTGAGGACGCTCCGGACGAGCCGGCACCGGTGATCATCACCGTCTCCGCATCCGACTTCGCGGAACTGCCGTTGGTCCCGGGCGGGGTCCAGATCCAGCCGGAGAACCGCTCGTGGACCGCCGTCAACATCGACACGATCGCCTACACCTCCGGTGATCCGCAGGTCCTGAGCACCCAGGTGCTCGGCTTCGACGTCGCGGTCCGGGCCACGCCGGTGGAGTTCGCCTGGGACTTCGGCGACGGTTCGGACCCGCTTGTCACCACCGATCCGGGGTTGCCCTATCCCGATCACACCGTCTCCCACATCTACGCAGCAGCTGCCGAGGAGGTCTCGGTCGCGCTGACCACCACCTGGGTGGGGGAGTTCCAGGTTGCCGCTCAGGGCCCCTGGATCCCGATCGCGGGCACCGCACAGACCACCAGCGTCTCCGACCCCTTCAGCGTGGAGGAGATCCGCACCCGACTGGTGCCCGCCCCGGTCGGATAGCCCCATCCGCCGGGCGCCCGCCCCTCCGACCCACGTTCCAGGCATCGCGGGAGCCCCGAAGTCCGGTCCTCGCCTGGAAGGTGGGTCAGAGGGGCGATCCTGGGTCGGCGGGGCCCCGCCACTCTGGGAGTTCAGGGCGTGATCAGCGAGAGCCCGGCCTCCTTCAGGTTCCCGGCGCTGGCAGCGCTGGACGGTGGGAACGGCATGAGTGACCAGCCGGATCTCCCGGTCCCAAGCCCGGTACATGCCCGCACCGTCCGGACCGCCCCGCCCACCCGGCACCCAACCCCTTCCGACACAGGTTCCATGCATCGAGGGAAAGTGGAAGTCCGGTCCTCGCCTGGAAGGTGGGTCAGAGGGGCGAGCCTGGGTCGGAGGGGCGATTCTGGGTCGGAGGGGCGAGCCTGGGTCGGCGAGGCGACGCTGGGTCGGTGGGCCACGCTGCTCAGGGCGTGATCAGCGAGACCCCGGCCTCCTTCAGGCTCGCGGCGATGGGGGGCGGGGGAGCGGCATCGCTGACCAGATAGGTCGCGCGGTCCAGCGAGGCGATCTGCGCGAACAGGTGGCGTGAGAACTTCGAGGAGTCGGCCACCACGGCGACCTGCTCGGAGTGGTCCATCATCTCGGCCATCATCGCCGCATCACCGACGTTGCTCGTCGAGAAGCCCGACGTCGCCACCGCACCGACCCCCACGATGGCGATGTCCGCCCTCACGGTGATCTCGTCCGGACGATTCGTCACACCGAAGGAGACTGCACCCGTGGTCGTCTGCGCGACGGTGCGCACGTGCCCACCGAAGACGTAGAGCTCGCACTCCATCCCGGGTGGCAACTCGGCCGGAATACGCAGATTGTTGGTCGCGATCGTCAGCCCGCGCCGATCCCGCAGGTGCCGCATCACCGCCAGCGTGGTGGTGCCACCGTTGAGCATGATCACCGAGTCGTCCTGCACGAGCCGGGCAGCCAAGGCACCGATCTGTTCCTTCTGCTCGGTGTGCAGGTGCAGCCGCATGTCGAGCTTGCGATCTCCCACCGGAGCCGCGGACTTGCTCACCGCACCCCCGTGGGTGCGGATCAGCAACCCGTCGGCATCCAGCTGATCCAGGTCGCGGCGGATCGTGTCGATGGAGACCGCGAACCGCTCGGCCAGGTCGGCCACGGCCACCTGACCGCGCTCGGCGACGTAGTCCGCCAACGCTCCACGCCGGTGCGCAGGGAGGTGCCGGGAACGGTCCTGGGTATCAGCGCCTGCGGTCGACATGCACCTATTGGTAGCACACGCGGGCCAGATCGTGCAGAAAGCGGCACAAGCAGGCGAACGTGCGGCCAGGTCGAGGCTTGACGACACGCAGATCGCTCGTTAATCTCGCAGAACACAGCACAAAACAGCATGGAGACGCACAGGGTTGCAGGCTCCATCGGAGTGCACTGATCGAAGACGACAGGAGTACGACATGAGCATGGGCGCTCGACGCACACGGCGGCTTGCCGGCACAGCCGGGGTGGCCGCACTGAGTCTCGTCGCAGCCGCGGGCTGCAGCGGAGCCGGAGACGCTGAGTCCGACGGTGACGTGACCATCCAGTTCGCCCAGTGGTGGGAGCCCGAGCTCCCGGACGGCGCGTTCGCCGAGATCATCGACGGCTTCGAGGAGGAGAACCCCGGCGTCAGTGTCGAGCTCGTCTCGGCGCCCTACGCCTCCACCCAGGAGCAGCTCTTCGCGGGCTCGGCCTCCGGCACGATGCCCGACGTCATGGGCCTGGACGCCGTCTGGGTGAACGACTTCGCCAACCAGGGAGCCATCGCCGACCTGACCGCCCTGATGGGGGAGCAGGACTACGACGACAGCCAGCTCTCCAGCCAGGTGCAGGTCGACGGCGCCACCTACATGATCCCGGTGGTGAACTTCATCTACCCGATGTTCACCAACGACGAGCTGCTCGCCGAGGCCGGCGTGGACGCCCCGCCCACCACCCGGCAGGAGTTCCTCGACGCAGCCGTCGCGATCTCCGACCTCGGCGGCGACACCAGCGGGTGGGCGCTGCCGCTCTCGCTGGAGCAGCCCAACGGCATCCTCAACGACGTGATGCCGTGGGTCTGGTCCTCCGGCGGGTCGATGCTCGCCGACGGCCAGCCCGACCTGACCAACCCGGAGATGACCGCAGGCGTGGAGTACGTCCAGGAACTGTGGGACGCCGGCGCGGTGGCCCCGGGCTCGTTCACGATGAAGGAGCAGGACAAGGTCGAGGAGTTCACGAACGGCCGCGTCGGCATGATGATCTCCTCCCTCGCGCACATCAACCTGCTGCAGGAGACCAACCCGGACCTGAGCTTCAGCGTCTCGGCCATCCCGACCGAGGAGGGCTACTCCGGCGAGTCCGGTCTGACCTATGCCTCGTGGGGCATCGGCGTCTCGGAGAGCAGCGAGCACCCGGAGGAGGCCTGGGCGTTGATCGAGTACCTGATGGAGACCGAGACCAACGGCGACCTGGCCACCATCGCCAACGGCTTCCCCGGGAACACCGAGGCGGTGCCGGACTTCGTCGAGGACGACCCGCTGATGGCCGACGCCTTCGAGATCTACCAGAACACCACGCCGACCAACGAGTTCTCCGGGCTGCCCTCCGCCGAACAGCTGATGCGCGGCTTCGCCGAGCAGCTGCAGGCCGGCCTCAACGGCGACCAGAGCGTCGAGGCGACGCTCGAGCAGACCCAGGCCGCCTGGTCCGACGAGTTCTAGGAGGCACTCCGTACCCGGCCCGCCGCTCCGGCGGCGGGCCGGGGAAGGGACCATCATGACCACACCCCTCGCATCTGAATCCGCCTCGCGGGCGAGGCCCGACGGCCAGGGCGACCCTCCGCCGTCGCCAGGCTCGGCGCCACGGGCGCGGCGACGCGGCCACGTGGGCCGCGCACTCGAACCACTCGCGTTCCTCTCGCCCACGCTGATCCTGCTCGCCGTGCTGATGGTGCTGCCGATCGTGCTGGTGATCGGTTACGCGTTCATGGACAACGTGGTCACCAACCCGGATCCGGAGTTCGTCGGCGCCGCCAACCTGATCCAGATCGCCACCGACCCGACGTTCCACATCGCCCTGCGCAACACGGTGGTCTTCACCGTGGTCAGCGTGCTCGCCCACATGATCCTCGGCCTCACCTTCGCGATGCTGCTCAACAGCAAGCGCGTCTCGGTCACCAGCCGCGCGGTGCTGCGCGCGATCTACGTGATGCCGTGGCTGTTCACCGTGGCGGTGATCGCGGTGCTGTGGCGGATGCTGCTGGCGCCCAGCGGCGTGATCAACTATCTGCTCTCCACGAACGTGGAGTGGCTGGCCGATCCGCGGCTGGCGCTCGGCACGGTCACCGTGATCAACATCTGGGCCGGCTACCCGTTCTTCATGGTCAGCCTGCTGGCCGGCCTGCAGGGGATCCCGGGTGAGCTCTACGAGGCGGCCCGGGTCGACGGCGCCTCCCCCGTGCAGCAGTTCCTGCACGTCACGCTCCCGCAACTGCGGCAGATCATCGTGAGCCTCCTGCTGCTGGACATGATCTGGACCTCGGCACAGCAGTTCGCGCTGATCTGGATGACCACCGGCGGCGGGCCGCTGAGCTCCACCGAGATGCTCTCCACCTACACCTACAAGCTGGCCTTCGACGACTACGAGTTCGGCCTCGCCTCGGCCAGCGCCGTCCTCGTGCTGCTCGTGTCCATGGTGCTCGCGTTCTTCTACGTGCGGCACGAGAAGGCGAGGGAGTCATGACCCCGCTCACCACCGCCAAGCCCACCCGCACACCCTCACGGGACATCCCGGGCCGGATCCTGGTCTGGCTCGGCCTGCTCGCCGGGGCCGCGTTCGCCGGACTGCCCGTGCTGTGGATGCTCTCCAGCTCGTTCAAGTCCAACCAGGAGATCTTCGAGCTCCCGCCCCGGTTGCTCACCGAATCCTTCAGCTTCGATGCTTATCTCGCCATTCTCGGGGACCCGAGCCGGCTGCGATTCTTCACCAACAGCTACGTGGTGGCCATCTGCGTGACCATCCTGACGCTGATCGTGGCGATCCACGCCGCCTACGCATTCAGCCGGTTCGCATTCCGCATGAAGCACCCGCTCAAGCTGCTCATCATCAGCGTGCAGGCGGTACCGCCGATCACCGTGCTGATTCCCTATTTCGGAATCATCGTGGCGCTGAAGATGTACGACACCTATCCGGGACTGATCTTCACCTACATGCTCTTCACGCTCCCGTACGCGATCATCATGATGACCAGCTACATGAACTCACTTCCGCGGGAGCTGGACGAAGCCGTGCGCGTCGACGGCGGTAGCTCGATGACGGCGCTGTGGCGAGTACTGGTCCCCGTCTCGGTGCCCGGGATCGTCTCTGTCGGCGTCTACACCTTCATGATCGCCTGGAACGAATACCTCTTCGCCCTCACCCTCACCAGCAGCGAATCGATGCGCACCGTTCCGATCGGCCTGCAGCTGCTGATGGGCCAGCACTCCTACGAGTGGAACGAGATCATGGCGATGAGCATTCTCGGCTCCATTCCCGTACTGGCCCTGTTCCTGTTCTTCCAGCGGTATTTCATGAGCGGCCTGACCTCGGGCGCGGTCAAGAACTGACGCAACCACCACCACCACAAGGAGAAAGTGTGCTCACCAACGGAAACGCCCTGCTGACCGCCGCCCACGAGGGGAGCTATGCCGTTCCGGCGTTCAACATCAGCGACTATGCGATGTTCAACGGGATCATGGAGATCTGCGAGGCCGAGCAGGCCCCGCTGATCGTGGCCATCCACCCCGACGAGCTCGCCCACTTCGGGGTCGACGCCGTCACCGCCATCCGCGCACGTGCCCACCGCTCCAGCATCCCGGTGGCGATCCACTGGGACCACGGCGCCAGCTACGAGCAGATGCTCACCGCCATGCAGGCCGGCTTCACCTCGGTGATGATCGATCGCTCGATGGACTCCTTCGAGGAGAATGTGCGGATCACCCGCCGCGTGGTCGAGGCGGCGCACGCCGTCGGCGTGAGCGTGGAGGCTGAGCTGGGCACCATCGGTGCCGCGGACAGCTACGGAGAGAGCGGCGCCAGCGAGATCATCTACACCACCCCCGACGAGGCCGTGGAGTTCGTGCGCCAGACCGGAGTGGACAGCCTCGCCGTCGCGATCGGCACCTCCCACGGGCTGTTCCCGCCGGAGTTCACCCCCGAGCTCAAGATCGACCTGCTGCGCGACATCAAGGCGGCGGTCCAGATCCCACTGGTGCTGCACGGTGGCTCGGGCAACCCCGATGCCGAGATCGGCCAAGCCGCCAAGCTGGGCATCAACAAGATCAACATCTCCAGCGACATCAAGGTGGCCTATCACGACGAGATGCGCGCCGTGCTGGCCGACCCCAAGGTGCGCGAACCCAACGCGATCCAGCCTCGCTGCATCGAGGCCATGAAGGTGGTCGCCGCGCACAAGATCCGGCTGTTCGGCGCCGACGGTCAGGCCTCGAGCGTGGCGGCGATCACCGGCGTGCAGGTACGGGTCTGATGACACCTGAGGTCCTGCTCGGCTTCGGCGGCAACGTCGACGTGGAGATCACCTGGGACGATGCCGTGCTCACGCGCCTGGCCGCTGAGCACGGCATCGCCTCGGGCGAGCTCGACACCGCCACCGAGATCACCGACGAGCGCACCCTGCTGATCTCGATCCTGGCCTTCGCCCGGGCCGGGGAGGGCGGCGAGCGGTACGTGGCCGATCGATCCGTGCTGGAGACCTTCCCGGCGAGCTTCGACCACCGCTGGACCCTCGGCGGCACCGGGATCCGCGCCGGCCTGGTGATGCAGACCCTGGGGGTGCCGGCGATGGTGCACCTGGTCAGCACCAACCCGGTCATGCGCGAGCTGCTTCCGGCTGGCCTGCACTGCCTGAGCAGCGCCGGCCCCGACTCGCTCGATCCGCACCTGATCGTGCAGTTCCCCGACGGCGCCCGCGTGCGCACCGATCGCCTCGACGTCACCGCCCCGCGCGCCAACCGGCTCATCTACGTCAACGACCCGCCCAACCGGGACCTGGTGCTCAGCGACGCCATCGACGAGGTGGCACCCACGCTGCAGGTGCTGCTGGTGACGGGCCTGAACACCATGCAGGACCCGGACCTGGTCACCGACCGGCTCCGCCGCATCGCGGCGGTGGCCGCCGCCATGCCCGACGGCGCACTCGTCCTGTTCGAGGATGCCGGCCAGCACGTGCCGGCCCTGGGCAGGCAGGTGCTCACGCAGATGGCCGGCATCGCCGACGTCATCAGCATGAACGAGGACGAGCTGTTCGGGCACCTCGGCCGCCGGGTCGACCTGCACGACGCCGCCGCCGTCGAGCAGGCCCTGCGCAGCGCTCGCCGGCAGATCGGCGCGCGCACCCTCGTGGTGCACACCCAGCACTGGGCCGGCGCTCTCGGGCCTCGCGCCGCCGAGCTGCGCCCGGCGCTGCACGCGGGTGTCGTGGCCGCCGGCACCCGCTACCTCATCGGGGACGGCGCCACCCGGGCCAACCACGAGCGCACGGCGACGGTCCCGGTGCAGGCGCGTGCCGCCGTCGTGGCGGCCGCGCTGGAGCGTGCCGGTCTCACGTGCGTGCCGGCCCTGGACCTACACACCACCACCCCCACCACCATCGGCCTCGGCGACACCTTCGTCGGCGGCCTGCTCGCGGCCTACGCCGCGCAGCGACAGACCGAAGGAGTCCACGCGTGATCATCGAGGTTTCCGCCAATCGCCCGCCGGAGCGCTTCTACCGTGGCGGTCGCCGGCTCGCGGACCTGCGGGGCGAACAGGCGGTGGGGGAGTACGAGCCGGAGGACTGGGTGGGTTCGATGACCTGTGTCCACGGCGAGGGCCCGGTCGGGCTGACCCGGTTACCGGACGGGCGGATGCTGCGCGAGGCCATCGGGGCCGAGCCGTACTGGTGGCTCGGGGCCGCGCACGTGGCACGCTACGGAGCCGACGCCATGGTGCTGGTCAAGCTGCTGGACGCGGGGCAGCGCCTTCCGGTGCACGCCCATCCCGATCGCGAGTTCGCCCGGACCCACTTCGCAGCGCCCCACGGCAAGACCGAGGCATGGTTCCTGTTCACCGGGGGAAGCCTGCACCTGGGACTGCAACGGGACCTGAGCGCCGAGGAACTCGCGGGCGTACTGGAGCGCCAGGACGCTGCGGAGATCCTCGGCCTGATGCACGAGGTCCAGGTCGAGGCCGGGGATGTGGTCTTCGTCCCGGCCGGGGTGCTGCACGCCATCGGTGGCGGACTGCTGCTGGTGGAGCTGCAGGAGCCGGAGGACTTCTCGCTCATGCTCGAGTGGCAGGGCTACCCGATCGACGGTCCCAGGGACGGCCACCTCGGCCTCGGTTACGACGTGGCGCTGCAGGCGATGGAGCGCCGGGCCCGCACACCGGAGGAGATGGCCGAGCTGGTGCGACCGGCCGGCTATGGGCCCTCGGTCTTCCCGGACGCCGCCGACCCGTTCTTCCGGCTCGGGCGCGAGCGCGTCCAGGGCGAGGTGCAGGTGGAGGCGGGCTTCGCCGTCGTGATCGTGACCGAGGGGCAGGTGGAGGTCACCGACGCCTCGGGGGCACGAACCACCCTGCGGCGCGGGGCGACCGCGCTGGCCCCGCACGCGGCAGGCACGTTGACCCTGACCGGTGACGCCGAGGTACTGATCTGCCGCCCGCCGGCGCCCTGAGGCGATCCGACAGTTGTCCACAGGCTGTCTGCACTGAGCGGCCGATCCTGCCAGGCTCCTGTCATGGGTCGTGGTGCGCGCCTGCTCAGGGTCATCGTCGTGGTCGTGACGAGTGCGGTCCTGGCGGGATGCTCCGCCTGGGCGATTGACGATGACGAGGCAAGCCCGCCCCCTGCTCCGCCCTCGCCGGTACGCCCGGACTCGATGGACGAGGAGACCATCGATGGCGCAGCGCTCGCCGCCGTGCACTTCATGGAGATGATCCCCTATATCCAGGCCACCGGTGACGTGGCCGAGTGGGAATCGGTGAGCGGGGACGGATGCGACTTCTGTCACGCCACGGGTTCCGGCGCGGTGGAAGCCCACGAGCGGGATGGCTACGTGGTCGGCGGTGCGATCACGGCCGAGCCGCTCAGTGTGGGGGAGACGGTGGCCGGTGACGCTCCCGGCTACTCGGTGTATCTGGAGGTGCGGACCGACGCGGCCACGACGTATCTCGACGGCACCGTCGAGCCGATCCCCGCCAGCACGGACCGGATCGAGGTCCAGCTCGATTGGGCCGGGAGCGGCTGGCAGGTGCGTGCGGTGGGCCGCTGGCGGTAGCGGGGCTCACAGCACCCCCGCCACCACCGGCACCGCCGCCGTCATCACCAGCGCGTGCACCACCATCGCCGCACTCGACCAGGCCCCGGTCTCCGGCTCGTCCAGCAGCACCCGGGAGGTGCCGATCCCGTGCGAGGTCACCCCGATGGCGATCCCGCGGGCCCGCGGGTCGCGTACGCCGACCAGAGTCAGCAGCCGCGGCGCCAGCACCGCACCGAGGATCCCGGAACAGATCGCCAGGCCGGCAGCCAGCGACGGGTCGCCACCCACGAGCGCGGAGATCTCCACCGTCACCGGTGTGGTCACCGACAGCGGCAGCGCCGAGGCCCTGACCACCTCGGGCGCCCCGGCGACGACGAGGGGCAGGGCCGCCAGCACGAGCGCCAGCGCCGCCGCGCAGAGGAAGGTCAGCAACAGCCGGGGCCAGAGCGGTAGCAGCGCGCCGCTCGCCGTATGCAGCGGCACCGCGAGCGCCACGGTCGCCAGGGCCAGCCCGATCGTCACGGGTGCCACCGCGGCCAGGTAGTCGGGGTAGGCGGTACCGGTCACCTCCAGCGCCAGGGTCAGCACCACCGTGGCCGTCACCACCGGGGAGAGCACCGGGTGACGGCCTGAACGCCGGTACAGCCACAGCGCACCCAGGTAGGCGAGCACGGTGCTCGCCGTCCATACCAGCATCGAGGCGAGGCCCGTCACCGGGCGCCCTGGCCCGGCCGGCGCAGCAACCGCTGCGCGAGGTGCCCGATCACCACGAGCACCAGGAGGAACGTCGCCACCAGCGCCAGCATCAACGGCACCAGCTGCTCGGCCACGCGCGCCACGCTGCTGGTGATCCCGACCGCCGCCGGCAGGAAGAACAGCTGCAGGTGCCGGTTCGCCGGCCGGGCCACCGTCAGGGCCGACTCGCGCAGCACCCGCACCGCCGGGTGGCGGCGCCGGTGGGCGAGGGCGAGCCCGGCCACCGCCAGCACCAGGCCCAGCACCGTCCCGGGCAGGCGCAGTCCGGTGACGGCGACCAACAGCTCACCGAGCAGCAGGCAGGCCGCCAGGGCGGCCAGGCCCAGGGCCCAGCTGCCGATCACGCGCCAGGGGAGGCTGCGCCGTCGGCCGGGGGAGGAGCTCACCTGCCGAGCTGCTCCGCCTCCGCGCCGATGGTGGTGTCGTCCCCGTGACCGGTGTGCACGACGGTCTCCTCCGGGAGCGCGAACAGCTTCGCCCGGATGGAGGCCTCGAGCGTGGGCAGGTCCGAATAGGACCGGCCCGTCGCTCCGGGGCCGCCGTTGAAGAGGGTGTCCCCGGTGAACACGCAGCCCAGCTCGGGGGCGTGCAGGCACACGCCACCCGGGGCGTGACCGGGGGTGTGCAGCACCCGCAGCGTGATCCCGGCCACGGTGATCTCTTGGCCGTCGACGAGGTTGTCGTCCCACCGGTGCGAGGCGTGGGTGAGCTCCCACAGCGGCTCGTCGTCGGCGTGCAGCCAGATCGGGGCGCCGGTGCGCTCGGCGAGCTCGGGTGCCACCCGGACGTGATCGTCGTGGGCGTGGGTGCACACGATGGCCGTCACCGTGCGATCGCCGACCACGGCCAGGATGTCCTCGACCGAGTGCGGGGCGTCGATCACCACGCACTCGGTGTCGTCACCGACCACCCAGACGTTGTTGTCCACGTCGAAGGTGCCGCCGTCGAGGCTGAACGTGCCGCTGGTCACGGCGTGGTCCACGCGCGCCGCCATCAGAGCACCACCACCGAACGCAGCACGTCACCGTGGTGCATCGTCTCGAACGCAGCCTCGACACCGTCGATGCCGATCTCCTCGGTGACGAAGGCATCCAGATCGAGCCGGCCCTGCTGATAGAGATCGACCAGCATCGGGAAGTCGCGGCTGGGCAGGCAGTCGCCGTACCAGCTCGACTTCAGCGAACCGCCGCGGCCGAAGACGTCCAGCAGCGGGATGTCAGGCACCTGCATCTCCGGGGTGGGCACGCCCACCAGCACGACCGTGCCGGCCAGGTCGCGGGCGTAGAAGGCCTGCTTCCAGGTCTCGGGCCGGCCCACCGCCTCGATCACCACGTCCGCGCCCTCGGCGCCCTCGAAGCGCTCACCGCAGATGGCCTTGATGGCCTCCACCGGATCCTGCGCCGAGGAGTTCACGGTGTGGGTGGCGCCGAGGCTTCGCGCCTTCTCGAGCTTCTTGTCGTCGATGTCGACGGCGATGATCGGGCTCGCGCCGGCCAGGGCGGAGCCGGCGACAGCCGCCGCGCCCACGCCACCACAGCCGATGACGGCGACCGACTTCCCGCGGGTGACCGCACCGGTGTTGATGGCGGCGCCGATCCCGGCCATCACGCCGCAGCCCAGCAGGCCCACCGCCGCGGCGCGGGCCTCGGGGTCGACCTTGGTGCACTGGCCGGCGGCCACCAGGGTCTTCTCGGCGAACGCGCCGATCCCCAGCGCCGGGCTGAGCTCGGTGCCGTCCTCGAGGGTCATCTTCTGCGTCGCGTTGTGGGTGGCGAAGCAGTACTGCGCCTGCCCGCGCGTGCAGGCCCGGCACTGCCCGCACACGGCGCGCCAGTTCAGCACCACGAAGTCCCCGGGAGCCACGGAGGTGACATCCTCACCGACGGCCTCGACCACCCCGGCTGCCTCGTGCCCGAGCAGGAACGGGAACTCGTCATTGATCCCACCCTCGCGATAGTGCAGGTCGGTGTGGCACACGCCACACGCCTGGATGGCCACCACGGCCTCGCCCGGGCCGGGGTCGGGGACGTTGATGGTGACCAGTTCGACCGGAACTCCCTTGCTCCGGGCGATCACTGCCTTGACCTGCTGCATGCTGCCTCCTGCGACGTGGGCCTTGGCCCGAGCCTAACGGTCGGGGAGGGGCAGGGCAGTCGGGAAGAAATACGCGCCTCGTAAGTTGCATATTGGTCGTGCGCGGGTTTAAGTTCGGCAAGGCAAACCTCACCAGTCTCCCCGGGATCGCCGTCGGGGACGGAGGTGACGCCTCGACTCCCGACACCTGCACGGCCGCCAGGACCCTCCCGCGGCCGCCGGAAGGACCTCATGTTCCGCACCTCTCGCCGTGCCGCCATCGCCGTGGCCGCGTTCGCCGCCCTGGGCCTGGCCGGATGCTCCGGCGCCGCCGACTCCTCCGAGCAGGACCCGGCCGCCACCGGGTCTGCCGATGGCAGTGACGGCGCCGACAGCGCTGAGGGCGCCTGGCAGCCCGTCACCATCGAGCACGCCCTCGGCACCACCACCATCGAGGAGGAGCCCGAGCGCGTCGCGGCCATCGGCTGGGCCAACCACGAGGTGGCCCTCGCCCTGGGCATCGTGCCGGTCGGCATGCCGATCACCGCGTGGGGCGACGACGACGGCAACGGCGTGCACCCGTGGGTGGAGTCCACGCTCAGTGAGCTCGGCGCCGAGATCCCGCCGCTGTTCGACGAGACCGACGGGATCGACTTCGAAGGCGTGGCCAACACCGAGCCCGACGTCATCCTCGCCGCCTACTCGGGCCTGTCGCAGGAGGACTACGACACCCTCTCCGAGATCGCCCCGGTGGTGGCCTACCCGGAGAGCGCGTGGGGCACCCCGTGGCGCGAGATCGTCCGCGTCAACGCCACCGGCCTCGGGATGGAGGAGGAAGGCGAGGAGATCGTCACCGAGATCGAGGACAAGATCGCCGCCGCCGTGGCCGATCACCCCTCGCTCGAGGGCGCCACCGCGATGATGGTCACCCACGTCGACCCCACCGACCTCAGCGAGGTCAGCTTCTACAACGCCTACGACACCCGCACCAAGTTCTTCGAGGACCTGGGCATGACGATCCCGGAGAGCCTGGTCGAGGTATCCACCGACCCGACCGTATGGAACGGCAGCGTCAGCACCGAGCAGGCCGACATCTTCTCCGACGTCGACGTCTTCGTCACCTACGGCGGCCAGGAGCTCGTCGACGCCCTCGAGGCCGATCCGCTGCTCTCCCAGCTGCCGGCCGTGGCCAACGACTCCGTGGTCGACCTGCCCGGGGACTCCCCGCTCGGCACGGCGGCCAACCCGACGCCGCTGCAGGTGCTGCAGACCGACCTGGTCGAGCAGTATGTCGCGTTGCTGGCCGACGCCGCCGACAACGCCGGCGAGTGACCCTGATCGAGACCGCCTGACCACCGGCACCTGACCACCCGCGAGGATCCCATCACCAGCGCGATCACCGCCGCACCCGCCGCGAGCGTCCTCCGACGCTCGCGGCGGGTGCGCGTGCTGGCACTGCTCGTCCTGACGGCGGTCCTGGCCGCGGCGATGGTGGTCTCCGTGGCCTACGGCTCGCGTGAGGTGGGCCTGGACGACATCCTCGCCGCTCTCGGAGGATCGACCGAGGGCTTCGACGCCGGCGCTGTGGCCCGGCGGATCCCACGCACGTGGCTGGCCGTGGTGGCCGGGGCCGGGCTCGCCGTCTCCGGCGCCGTGATGCAAGGGGTGACGCGCAACCCCCTGGCCGACCCCGGCATCCTCGGCGTCACCACCGGCGCCTCGCTCGCCGTCGTGATCGGCCTGGCCTGGTTCGGGATCGCCACGGCCACTGCCTACATCGCCTTCGCCATCGTCGGCGCGGGAGTCACCGCCACGTTCGTCTACCTCGTCGGCTCGCTCGGGCGCGACGGTGCCACCCCACTCAAGCTCGCCCTCGCCGGAGCCGCCACGGCCGCGGCACTGGCCTCACTGGTCACGGCCGTGGTGCTGCCCCGTCAGGACATCGCCGAGGGGGCGACCTCGTGGCAGATCGGCGGCGTCGGCGGGGCCACCGCGACCTCCTTGACCACCGTGCTGCCCTTCCTCGTCGTCGGCTTCGCGCTGTGCCTGCTGATGGCCAAGGGCCTCAACACCCTCGCCCTCGGCGACGACCTGGCCGCCGGACTGGGGGAGCGGGTGGCACTGACCCGGGGCTTGGCCGCGCTCGGCGCCGTGGTGCTGGCCGGGGCGGTGACCGCCGTGACCGGTCCGATCGCCTTCGTCGGCCTGGTGGTGCCGCACGTGTGCCGCCTGCTCGCCGGGCCGGACCACCGCTGGCTGCTGCCGCTCTCGGCGCTGGGTGGGGGCATCCTGCTCACCGTCGCCGACGTCCTCGGGCGGGTCGTGGCGCGCCCGGAGGAGGTCGATGTCGGCATCATCACCGCCGTCGTCGGCGCGCCGGTCTTCATCGCCATCGTGCGCCGGCAGCGGGTGCGGGCGCTATGACCGACCTGCACCCCGCCCGCGCCGCACACGCCGCCTCGGTACGGATCGCCGCCGGCCCGGCCACCGTCTCCCTCGCCCGCCGCAGCCGGCTCGATCGCACGCGCCGCCGCCGGGTGGTCATCGGGGTGCTGGTGGCCCTGATCGTGGTGCTCTACGCCGTCAGCCTGATGGTCGGTCAGTCCTTCTACACCCCCGGCGAGGTGGTGCGGGTCATCCTCGGCGAGCAGGTGGACGGGGCCACGTTCACGGTCGGCACCCTCCGCCTTCCCCGCGCAAGCCTGGCCCTGCTGACCGGCCTGTGCTTCGGTCTGGGCGGGGTCACCTTCCAGACGATGCTGCGCAACCCGCTCGCCAGCCCCGACATCATCGGCATCTCCTCCGGCGCCAGCGCCGCCGCCGTGTTCTCCCTCGTGGTGCTCGGGCTGACCGGACCGGTCGTCTCCGCGGTGGCGATCGTCGCCGGCCTCACGGTGGCCCTCGCCGTCTATCTGCTCTCCTACCGCCGCGGCGTGGCGGGGATGCGCCTGGTGCTGATCGGCATCGGCGTGGGGGCGATGTTCGACTCCGTGATCTCCTGGGTGCTCGAGCGTGCGCCGCAGTACGAGCTGCAGGAGGCCATGCGCTGGCTTACCGGCAGCCTCAACAGCGCCAGCTGGGACGACGTGGTCCCGGTGCTGGCCGCCCTGCTCGTGGCCGGCCCGCTGCTGCTGGCCCAGGCGCGCAACCTCGGCGGCCTCCAGCTCGGCGACGACGCCGCCGCCGCGCTGGGGATCACCGTCGAGCGCACCCGCGTGGTGGCGATCATCGCTGCCGTCGCCCTGATCGCCTTCGCGACGGCGGCCGCCGGCCCGATCGCGTTCGTCGCCTTCCTCTCCGGCCCGATCGCCGCCCGCATCGTCGGCCCCCGCGGATCGTTGCTGGTCCCGGCGGCACTCGTGGGCGCCACGATGGTGCTGGTGGCCGACCTCGTCGCCCAGTTCGCCGTGGGCACGCGCTTCCCGGTGGGCGTGGTGACCGGGGTGCTCGGCGCGCCCTACCTCGTCTACCTCATCATCCGCACCAACCGCACCGGAGGCGCCCTGTGACGCGGGACCGTCAGCTGCTCGTGGAGCAGCTCAGCGTCGGCTATCACGAGCGCACCGTGATCGAGGCGCTCGACCTGACCGTTCCCCCGGGCCGCATCACCGCAATCGTGGGCGCCAACGCGTGCGGCAAGTCCACGCTGCTGCGGGCGATGTCCCGGCTACTGGCGCCGCGCGGGGGGCACGTGCTGCTGGACGGGCGGGCGGTGCACCGGATGCCGGCCAAGCAGCTCGCCCGCGAGCTGGGACTGCTGCCGCAGGCGCCGATCGCTCCCGAGGGGATCACCGTGTCCGACCTGGTCGGGCGGGGCCGCCACCCGCACCAGCGCATCCTGGCCCGCTGGTCATCCGCTGACGACGAGGCCGTGGCCGAGGCGCTGGAGGCCACGGCGACGGTCGATCTCGCCGACCGTCCTGTCGACGAGCTCTCCGGTGGTCAGCGCCAGCGCGTGTGGATCGCGATGGCGCTCGCCCAGCGCACCGATGTGCTGCTGCTGGACGAGCCGACCACGTTCCTGGACGTGAGCCACCAGATCGAGGTGCTCGACCTGCTCACCGACCTGAACACCTCCCGCGGGACCACCATCGTGATGGTGTTGCACGACCTGAACCTCGCGGCCCGCTACGCCGACCACCTGATCGCCCTCGGTGAGGGGGTGCTGCGCGCCGCCGGTCACCCCTCGGAGGTGCTCACCCCGGCCCTCGTGCGGGACGTCTTCGGGCTCGACAGCGAGGTCATCCGCGATCCGGTCTCCGGCACGCCGCTGATGGTGCCGAAGGGTCGCCACCACTCCTAGGTCAGGCCCTGCCCACCCCGGCCGGCCCTCGCCCGATCAGCCGCTCGAAGCGCCGCGGGACGCCCTCGGTGACCGGTGTGATGACGGTGCGGCCCGGCGCGGGCCGGTCGACCACGTCGTAGGAGGCGAACGCGCACGGCAGCCCCTGGGCCACCCGCAGGTCGGCGGAGTCCATCAGCTGCAGGTGCAGGTGCGGCATCGTGGAGTTGCCGCTGTGCCCGACCCGGCCGAGGAACTCCCCGGCCCGCACCCGCTGCCCGGAGCGCACCTGCGCGCTGTGACGCTGCAGGTGTCCGAGACCGACGAACACCGGCCGGCCGCGGTGGTCGGCGGCGCGCAGGATCAGGTGGTTGCCGAGCACCGCCGCCATCTGCAGCGGGCTCTCGGGCCGGAACGTCAGCGCCGTGTGCGTGCTCCGGGCGGCCTCCCGGGCCGGGTGCACCCAGGCGCGCTCTCGCACACCGTCGACGACCCGGATCACCTCCGCCTCGCAGGGGGAGTGGATGGGCTCGCCCCAGCCGTAGAACTCCCGGGTGGGCGCCCCGGCCACCAGCATCCGCCACGTCGGGGCCGGATGGGCGTGGAAGCCGGGCCGCTGGTCCACCTGCACGAAGTCGTAGGCATAGCGCTGCCCGAGCAGGTCCGTGCCGTGGCTGGGGACCCGCGCGGCGGGGGTGGTCACCGCGGTCCATCCGGAGCCGCGCAGCGGGAAGTCGACCACGACCGGGTCGTCGAGGTGGGTGGGGCGAGGGGGCACGGTGCCGACCGTAGCGGGTCCGCGCGGCCGAGCGCCGCGCCTGAGACGGAATAGCAGGCCGGCGCCCGGGAGTTCTCCCAGCATGGACTTCAACCAGCAGATCATCGAGGCGTTCCGCGCCAACCACGGTGTGGTCACCGAGCCTGTCGACTTCGGCAGTTCGCTCGTGCTCGTGCACGTGCCCAAGAAGGACGGCACCGAGCGTGTGACCCCGCTGGCTGCGATCGAGCAGGAGAGCGGCTGGCACGTGGTCGCCTCCGCCGCCGGCTCCCCGCGCCACCCGGCCTGGGTGTTCGGCCTGCGCCGCGCGCAGAGCGTGCCGATCGAGGTCCCGGGCGATCCGATCCGTACCCTCACGGCCACCGTGAGCGAGCTGGAGGAGCCGGCGCGAGCAGCGATGTGGGAGCGCTTCAAGGCGCTCTCGCCCGGCTTCGCCGGCTACGAGGCCAAGGCCGAGGGCAGGGTCTTCCCGATCTTCCGCCTCACCGGGCGGGACTGACCAGCCGCCTCCCACCCCCGGTGGCTCGATTGTGACCGGTGCTCGCGCGTGGTTGGCTGGCCGCATGACGGCTTCCATCGGTGACTACGCCCTCCTGGCCAACCTGCACAGTGCGGCCCTGACCTCCTCCGCCGGCAGCATCGACTGGCTCTGCCTGCCGCGATTCGACTCCGACTCCGTCTTCGCCGCCATCCTCGGCACCGAGGACCATGGCCGGTGGCAGATGGCCCCCGCCGGTGGGACGCTGACCGAGCGCTCCTATGAGCAGGGAACGTTCGTCCTGCGCAGCACCTGGGAAACCACGACCGGCGCGTGCGAGATCCACGAGTTCATGCCGATCGACGGTGACCGCGCCGATATCGTCCGGATGGTGCGCTGCACGCGCGGTAAGGTCACGATCGAGCACGACCTGCGGCTGCGACCCGAGTACGCGGACACCATGCCGTGGGTCCGACGCGACAGGGACGAGAACGGCGAGGCGATCACGCTCGCCGTCGCCGGGCCCGACGCCTATGTGCTGCGCGGCCCCCTCCTGACGGCCACCGACCACCACCACAACGTCTCCCTCACCCTCGCCGAGGGTGAGCAGGCGGCGTGGGATCTGACCTGGTCGCGTTCCTACCGGCCCCTTCCCCCGGCGCTGGACCTGCAGACCGCGCTGGAGCAGACCCGCACCTACTGGCGGGAGTGGATCGGCCAGGCGAGCACCTCCGGCCCGTGGGCGGACGCCGTCGAGCGGTCGCTGCTGGTCCTGCGGGCACTGACCCACGCCGAGACCGGCGGCATCGTGGCCGCCCCGACCACCTCGTTGCCGGAGGACCCCGGCGGGGTGCGCAACTGGGACTACCGGTTCTGCTGGCTGCGCGACTCCGCCCTGACGCTGGAGGCGCTGCTCGCGCACGGACGCACCAATATCGCCCACCACTGGCGGGACTGGCTGCTGCGCGCCGTGGCCGGTGACCCGGACGACCTGCAGATCATGTACGGGATCGCGGGGGAGCGCCGCCTGCCCGAACGCATCCTGGACCACCTGCCCGGCCACCTCGACTCCCGGCCGGTGCGGGTGGGCAACGGCGCCGTGGACCAGTTCCAGGCCGACGTCGTCGGGGAGGTCGTCATCGCCCTGGACAAGCTCCGGCGCGCCGGCGTGGACGAGGACGACTTCTCCTGGTCGTTGCAGCGGGCGATGATCGACTTCGCGGCCCGCCACATCGGCCGCAAGGATCAGGGGCTGTGGGAGATGCGCGGGGAGCCGCACTACTTCACCCACTCACGGGTGATGGTGTGGGCCGCCCTGGACCGCGGCGTGCGGGCCGTCACCGACTTCGGACTGCCCGGGCCGGTGGAGGAATGGACCAGGCTGCGCGAGGAGCTGCGGCAGGAGATCCTCACCCACGGCATCAGCCGCAGCACCGGGGGCTTCGTCCAGCACTACGACACCGACGAGGTGGACGCCTCGCTGCTGCAGATCCCGCAGACCGGGTTCGTGCCCTACGACGATCCACGCATGCTCGCCACCGTGTCCCAGATGGAGAGCGAGCTGATGCACGACGGGCTGCTGCTGCGCTACCGCACCAACGGCACCGACGGCCTCACCGGCGATGAGTACCCGTTCCTGGCGTGCTCGTTCTGGCTGGTCGAGCAGTACGCCCTCAGCGGCCGGGTCGAGGACGCGACCGCGCTGATGGAGCGGCTCGTGGGGTGCACCACGGATCTCGGCCTGCTCGCCGAGGAGTACGACCCGGCCGGCCGGCGGCAGATGGGCAACTTCCCGCAGGCCTTCTCCCACCTCGCGCTCGTGCGCGCCGCAGACGCCCTCGAGAGCGTCGACCCCACTGATCGGAGCTCTCGATGACCTGCACCCTGGTGATCCTCGGCGCCTCCGGCGACCTGACGAAGCGGCTGCTGCTGCCGGGCATCGGCTCGTTGCTGGAGCGCGAGCCGGAGCGGGAGCTGCGCATCGTGGGCTCGGACCGGGCCGAGATGAGCGACGATCAGTTCGGCGACCTGCTGGTCAGCAGTCTCACCGCCGGAGGGGCACCGGAGGCGGTGGCACGCAGGATCGCCGACGACGCAGCGTACGTCTGCGCCGACGCCACCTCCGCCGAGGAGGTCCGCCAGGTGCTCGAGGGCGCCGCACGCTGCTCCCTCGGCTTCCGTACCGGGGGTGCCCGGCGCACGCAGCCGCAGCCCGGTGACGGCGTCGGTCACCTCGTCCTCTACTTCGCCCTCCCGCCGGCGGTGACCGAGAAGGTGTGCCGCACGCTGCAGGAGGTGGACGTGCCCGAGGGTCTGCAGCTGGCCATGGAGAAGCCCTTCGGCCGGGACGAGGAGAGCGCGAGAGCGCTGAACGAGCTCGTAGCCACCCTGGTCCCGGAGCAGCAGGTGCACCGGGTGGACCACTTCCTGGGCAAGTCGACCGTGCTGGACCTCATCGCGCTGCGGTTCTCCAACCGGCTGTTCCAGGCGGTGTGGAGCGCGGAGCACATCGAGTCGATCGAGATCGCCTACGACGAGTCCCTCGCGCTGGAGAGCCGCGCCGGCTACTACGACCACGCCGGTGCGCTGCGGGACATGATCCAGTCACACCTGCTGCAGGTGATGGCGCTGGTGACGATGGAGCCGCCGGCCCGGATCACCGACCGCGACCTGCGCGACGCCACCGCGGCGGTGCTGCGCGCCACCCGGCTATGGCAGCAGAGCCCGGTGGCCGCCAGCAAGCGCGCCCGCTACACCGCGGGACAGGTGGGCGATCGAGCGGTGCCGGCCTACGTGGACGAGGACGGCGTCGACCCGGGGCGTGAGACCGAGACGCTCGCCCAGGTCACGGTGGAGGTGGCCAACCCGCGGTGGGCCGGCGTGCCGATCACGTTGCGTTCGGGCAAGGCGCTCGGTGAGACCCACAAGCACGTGGTCATCACCTTCGCGGACGTGCGCCACCTGCCGGAGGGCCTCAGCGGCGCCGATACCAAGGACCGGCTCGTGATCGGCCTCAGCCCCGATGTGATGGAGCTGCGCATCACCACCAACGGAACCTCGGACCCGTTCGCGCTGGAGCAGAGCGTGTTCTCCACCACGCTGCGCGAGGCCGAGCTCGAGGCCTACGGCGAGGTGCTCGCCGGGATCCTCGACGCGAACCCGATGCTCACCGTCCGGGGCGATGCCGCCGAGGAGTGCTGGCGCATCTGCGATGAGGTGCTGGCGGCCTGGGCCGGGGACGAGGTGCCGATGGAGGAGTACCCCGCCGGTTCGCCCGTGCCGCGCTCCTGGGGCGCCGCGCTGAACTGAGCCCAGTGGTCGCGCCGGTCAGCAGACCGCGCTCACTCCTCGCCGTCGCGTATCTGCAAGGCGGCTTCCTCGGCCGGTTCGGCGCCGTAGTCCTTCGGGTGCGTGGCGCCCATCTCCGCCGGTCCACCGAGCACGTCCTGCTCGGCCGGGATCGCGTCCGGGTCGTCGCCTCCGACCGAGGCCGGCTCCTCCGCTCGCTCCTGGGCGGGCGTCTGCGGGGCACCGTAGGCGCTGTCGGCCTCGGGCTCCTCCTGCGCGATTCGTTCCTCGATCGTCTCGTCCAGGTTGCCGCTCTCGGCGTACTCCGGATGCACCGGCTGACGGTCCGGCGGGCTCCACGGCACGTCATCGGTGGACTCCGGCTGATCCAGGTAGACCTCGGCCTCGGCTTCCTGCTCCGGGGTGCGGGCGTGGGTACCGGTCTCGTCCTCGTCGTGATTCCTCATGCCTCCACCGTGCGACGGGCGGGCCGTCTCGGCAACCCGAGGCGCGGTGCAGCGCGTCTAGGGTGGAGCTGTGCGCATCGCTTCGGTCAACGTCAACGGCATCCGCGCCACCCACCGGCGCGGCTTCGGTGACTGGATGACCTCCCGGGACTGTGACGTCCTGACGATGCAGGAGGTGCGGTGCAGCGCCAGGGATCTGCCCGAGGGTGCCTTCGGCGGGTACCACGCGACCTACGAACCGGGCACCATCGCCGGGCGCAACGGCGTCGCGATCCTCACCCGCCGGCGCCCGGCCGCGGTGCGCACCTGGGGCGCACCGGTGCTGGTCTCCGGGCCGGGCCGGGCGCCCTCGTGGTGGGAGCCCGATCCCGCGGGCACGCTGGCGCGCGGCCTCAGCCGGTACGCGCGCGAGGGCCGCTACCTCGAGGCCGATCTCGCCGACGCCCCCGTCACCGTGGCCACGCTCTACCTGCCCAAGGGCGGACTGCCGGCCCGGCTGCAGCAGCCCGGCCGGATGCGGGAGGCGCCCGACGATGGAGCGAAGTACGCCCGCAAGATGCACTTCCTCGAGGTCTTCGCCCGCCAGCTCTCGCGGTCGCGCCGCGCCGCCCGGGCCCGCGGCCGCGAGTTCCTGCTCACCGGTGATCTGAACATCGCCCACACCCGCCTGGACGTGGCGACCTGGCGCCGCTCGCAGCAGGCCGAGGGCTTCCTGCCGGAGGAGTGCGCCTGGCTGGACCGGCAGCTGAGCCCGCGCACCCTGGTGGACGTGGTCCGCCGTCTGCACCCGCAGGCCGAGGGACCCTACTCGTGGTGGAGCTGGCTGGGCGGGGCCTACGAGCGCGACACCGGGTGGCGGATCGACTACCACCTGGCCACCCCCGGCCTCGCCCGCCGGGCAGTGAGCGCCGAGGTGGACCGGGACCATCGCGGAGTCAGGCTCAGCGACCACGCACCGGTCGTGGTCGACTACGCCGGCGAACCGAACTGACGCTCCTGGCGCACGCCGTGCCACATCTGGCACGGCGATCGTCTCCACCGTCAGTCGTGTTCAGCCACAGCCCGGTAGACGCTCACGTGCGAGCCGGACTCCGCGGTGAACGGGGTGCCGGCGAAGTCCGCATCCCGCGACTCGAGCTCGAAGCCCGCCAGCTTCGCCATCAGGTCGAGCTCGGCCGGCCAGATGTAGCGGTGCGGGGAGCGCACCAGCTCCGCCTCCTGCCGGCTCGCGTCGCCGGAGAAACGCAGGTGGTGGGAGACCACGTGCTGGCGGAGCAGGTCGTAGGTGTCGAACAGCACGTACCCCGGCTCGACCACCCCGACGGTGGCCTGCTTTCCGGGCGGCAGACTGCGCAGCTCGGGGACCCACAGCTCGATGAGGAACCGGCCGCCGGGGCGCAGGTGCGCCGCGGCGTTGCGGAAGCACGCCACCTGCTCGGCCTGGGTGAGCAGGTTGGAGATGGTGTTGAACACCAGGTAGACCAGCGAGAACTCACCGGGCACCCGGTCCCTCGCCATATCGCCGATCACCACGGGGATCCGCTCGCCGTCCTTCTCCCGCAGCCGCCCGGCCATGGCCGCCGACTGCTCGATCCCGCTGACCGGCACCCCGCGCTCGGCGAGCGGGATCGCCACCCGGCCGGTGCCGATCGCCAGCTCCAGCGCCGGTCCGTCCCCGGCCAGCTCGGCCAGCCGGTCCACCGTCGGGGTGAGCACCTCCGGGGCGAACATGCCCTCGCCTGGGGTGTCGTAGCGAGCGGCGGTGGCCGCGTCCCAGAGGAGGCCGGGGTCTGGCAGGGCAGCGGTGTGGTCGTCCATGACTGCCATCGTGGCCACCACGACGACGGGCGGTCCACCCCTTTTGCCGAGGTGGACCGCCCGCAGCCTGTCGGCGTGGTGGTGGGGGTCAGCCCATCGAGCGGTTCCGGCGCCGCACCAGGATCGCGCCGATCAGGGCGAGGAGTCCGGCGGCGACCAGCAGGGCCCCCACCGAGGCGCCCGTGGTGGCCAGGTCTCCGCCTGGCCCACCCTCGGCACCGTCCGAGCCGCCGGCCGAGCCGCCGTCCGAACCATCGGCACCGTCCGAATCATCGGCACCGTCCGAATCATCGGCGCCGTCCGAACCATCGGACCCGTCGGGCCCGCCCGCTCCCTCGCCGGTCACCACGAAGGTCATGACCTCCGAGGCGCTCACGGCACCGTACGGGTCGGCCGTCTGCACGAACCAGCCGTACTCACCCGGCTCGGTGAGCGTCCAGATCGCCGAGAGCGTCACCGACCCGTCCGGGTTCGGCACCGGCATCCGCGCCACCGAGCGCTGCCCGTCCGCACCCGCACCGGGCGCACTCGCCGCGCCGATCCCAGTCGCGACGTCGTCGAAGGAGGCGATCACCGTCTCACCGAGCACCTCGGCGGTGAAGGACTGCGTCACCAGCTCCCGGTCCTGCGGGGTGATGCGCAGGTCGGCGTAGGAGATCGAGAAGTCCTGGTACAGGTAGGGGTCCTCGTCCGGCCCGAGCAGGTTCGGGTCGTCGGAGTTGTACCGGTCCTCCGACGGGCTGAACGTGCGCACCGACATCTGCTCGGACTCGTTGTCGAAGTGGAGCAGGCGCAGGTAGCCCAGGCCGCCCTCGGGCAGGCCCTGGTAGTCGAACAGCATCGAGTGCACCTTCCGGTCCTCGACCCCGTCACCGTCGTCGTCGAAACCATCCACCCGGAGGAAGGCGTCGTGGTAGTGACCGGAGGTCACCATCCGCACGTTCGGGTTGGTCGCGACCACCTCGTCCATGATCTGCTGCGGGATCGGGCCCAGGCCACCGGTGGTGAGCATGAACTCGTGCAGGTTGACCACCGCCACCCGCTCGGGGTGAGCGGCGAGGACCTCGTTCATCCACTCGATGTGCTCCTCACCCGGGTCCCAGCCCATGTAGAGCATGAGGAAGTCGATCCCGCCGGCACTGATGAGGTCGTAGTGGCCACGGTTGTCCTGGAAGGACTCGGCGTACCACGGGTTGGCCGAGAACCGGTCCGCCCCGAACCACCGCGAGTACTCGGTGTAGTCCGAGAGGCCGCTGCCCACGTCGTGGTTGCCGGCGAGCACCCCGTAGGGCAGCCCGGCCTCGTCGAAGCGCGCGTACTGCGGATCGGCGTTCTCCCACTGGTAGGGCTGGTCGAAGTCGTCGACGATGTCGCCGGTGTGGATCACGTACTGCAGGTTGAGCTCCTCGCGGCGCTCGAGCAGGTAGTCGTGGATGGCGACCTGATGGTTGTAGAACTCCTCGTTGTAGTACTGGGTGTCGGACTCCCAGGCGAGGGTGAAGTCGTACTCGCTGCGCGGGGTGTCATCCGGGTGGTACGGCTCGAGGTCCTCGCGCGGGGTCTGGTCGAGACCGGCGAAGCCCTCGGAGTGCTGCACCAGCACGGTCACCGCACCCTCGGCAGCGTGATCGCCGACGGCGACCGTTCCGCCCAGGGAGATCTCCTCACCGTCGGCCGTGGTCAGGTGACGGTCCACCTCGACCCAGGCTCCGCCGTCGGCTGCCAGGGCGTACAGGATCACCTGGGCATCGGCGTCAGCCGTGCCCTCCCAGGCCACACGCACATCCGCCTGCTCGCCCGCCTCGGCCGGCACCTGCACCTCGAACTGGGTGAACGGGAAGGCCGACTCCGAGGTGACGGGCTCCAGGCCGGCGTCGGTGGCCAGATCGGCCGCTGTGAGCACGCTGCCCTCGCGCTCGAGGGCGCCCGCGTCCTGGGTGGTGCCCTGAGTGGTGGTGATCTGCTCATCGCCCAGGTCGTAGCGGTAGCCCTGCCGGAACTCCACGTCCAGCGGGTCGCCGGTCGGGTCCGAGACCGAGGCGGTCAGCTCCACATCGCCCGGAGCCACCTCGGCGCCGTCGGTCGGTGCGGTCACGGCGCCGGTGGGCATCTCCTCGGGGACCGCGAAGGTGGTCACCGACTCGGTGGTGTTGCCGCGCGCGTCGGTGGCGGTGATGGCCAGCTCGTGCTCGCCGGTGGCCAACTCCACCGAGGAGGTGGGGTGCGGCAGGTCGATCTCCTCACCGTCCAGCTCGGCGGTCACGGTCTCCACACCGGAACCCCCGTCGGTGATCTCGGCGTCGAGGACGATCTCGCCCTGGTAGGTCTCGCCGTCGGTCACCGACGGCCTCACCTGCGGTGCGGTGTTGTCCACCACTACGGTGGCGGCTGCCTCCAGCTCGCCGTCGGTGGCGCGGATCTCGTGTTCACCGTCGGCCACCGCGGTGGTGTCCCAGGCGTGGGCGAGGGCGGTGTAAGCGTCGTCGGGGATGGTGAAGACCGAGTCGTAGAAGTCGTTCTTGCCGGTGGAGTCACCCATCGCGATGGTCTGGTTCGGGTCGTCGTAACCGGCCGGGGTGAGGGTGCGCCCGTCGGGGAGCAGCAACCGCATCCCGGATATGACGAAGTCGTCATTGTTCTCGTCCGGGTCGATCTCCGGTGCGGCCTTGGTGCCCGACCAGATGCTGACGGTGAGGTCCTCGTCCTGGCTGAGGTACTCCAGCGGCACCGGGGTGGACATGGTGACCGTGTCGGCGTAGGTGCCCTCGTCGAAGATGTAGAGGACGTCCTCCCCGATGCGCACCCCGTTGCGGAAGTAGAAGTCGGTCTGGGAGACCTCGAAGACGAACTGCGGCGCCCGCTCCAGGCTCGCCTGGGTCGGTACGGACGTGCCGTCGATCGCGAGGTCGAGGGTCGGGGGGTAGGTCTCGCCGGCGGCGGAGATGCTGGTGGTGCCGGAGACGAACTCGTCGTCGGCCACGTTCAGCCGCAGCGGTTCGGTGGACGCGCCCGCCACCGGCACCTCGACGGCGTCGGTGGTCACGGTGTTGGTGCCGTCGGTGACCGTGAGGGTGTAGGTGTAGCTCGACTTCCCGGTCAGGTCGGCCGCCGAGATGGTGGTGCGGTACAGGTCGTCGCCGGCGTGGGTGAGGCTGATCTCGCGCGCGGGGGCCCCGGCATCGCTGTCCACGTCGTTGGTCAGGCTCAGCGTCGCGGTGCGGACCTGGACGTCGTCGGTGAGTTCGAACTCGAGCGTGAAGTCCTGGGCCGGGTCGATCTCGGCGGGGGTCAGGTCCTCGATCACCGGGTTGGTGGTGTCGGCCTCGACGACCATCAGACCGTCGGGGACCTGGTCGGCCTGCACGCGCCCGGGGGTGGCCGGGGCGGTGTCGAGCAGGGTCTGCAGCTGCAGGTCGTCGGAGACGGCGTACCGGATGCCCTGGTCGGGGGAGGTGTCGTCGGTCTCGGTCATGTTGTAGTAGGCGCGGTTGACGTCGAAGCCGGTGTTGGTCCGGATCGCCAGGCCGCGGGGGGAGCCGTTCGCCATGCCACCGGCGAAGATCTCCACCAGGTCCTCGCCGAGGGTGAGGTCGGAGCCGAAGTGCGCGTTGAACTCGGCGTCACCGAGCTCGTCGTTCTGGCCGTTCTTGATCCACAGCACCAGGGTGTCGGCGGGGTCGATGACCACATCGCGCGGGACGCTCGGCCAGTGCGCCTCGTTGGTGTTGGTCGTGACGTCCTGCGGGTAGAGGTACGTCAGCGCGTAGTCGGCGAAGTCCACCGGCTCGGAGGTGGCGTTGTAGACCTCGATGAACTCGTATCCGTCCGCGGTGCCCACGTTGCTGGAGTCCGGGAGGACCTCGGTGACCTGCAGGGGAGCGGTGACCAGGTCCGGATCGGGCTCGGGGGCCGGCTCCGGCTCGGGCCCGTCCGGCGGGTCGGCCGGCACCAGCTGCTCGGCGGTGACGGTGCCGGGTGTCGGCGTGGCTCCGGTGGCGAGCTGGGGGTAGGAGGACTCCTCGGTGGTGGCCGGCAGCTGGAAGGTGGCGCTCTCGTCGTTGCCCAGGCCCTCGATGTAGTACGACCACGTGGTGTCGGTGGCGCCGGTCACCCGGATGCCCCGGCCGCCGCCGTTGGCCATTCCGTTCTGCCCGGTGGCGTGGGCGAGCGGTGCATCCGCGGCCAGGCCGGTGTGGGCGCGGAAGTCGGCATCGGTGTAGTCGAAGGAGTTGACGCCGGAGCCGCTGTCGTAGCGCAGCCACACGACCAGCGTGCCGCCGGCCTCGATCTGCGTGACTCCCTCCACTATGAGAGAGGTGTCGCCGCTGGTGTCCGGTGAATCGCCGTAGATGTAGGCGAACTCATAACTGCTCAGGTCGACGGCGGAGTCGCTCGGGTTGTGCAGCTCGAACCACTCGAAGTGGTCATAGCTCGCGTTGTTCGGCACCACCTCGGAGACGAACAGTGCGTCCCGTTCGGCAGCCGCGGCCGGAGCGGCCACAGCGGCGCCCAGGGCTGCGAGGGAACATGCGGTGACGGCGGCGAGGAGCCGGCCTGATCTGCTGGCCACGGAGGGAGCCTTCGGTTCGGGGGTGTGGACCCTCGAACGCTAGAGCGGCCCGGCGAACGCCCGGTGACCAGCAGGGGACGGGCCGATGACGAGCAGGCGATATCGCCTGCTCGGTCCGTGGGGCCGGGTCGGTCGTGCGTGGGCTCAGCCGCGGCCACGGCTGAGCCCACGTGCGGCATCAGTGCGGGGAGTAGGTCAGGCAGTCGGCCTCGTCCGAACCGGCCCCTACCCGGACCGAGGGCGCGGTGCACTCCAGCGAGGAGTTGTGCGCGCAGTCCGAGCGCTGGCAGGCGCCGACGTGGGTGACCACCTTGTCCAGGCCACCCTTGGAACTGAGCGGGATGAAGGTGGCGCAGTGCGCGTCACCGGGGGAGCCGGCGATCGTGACCGCTGCCGCGTGGCAGTGCGAGTGATCGTTGTAGGAGCAACCCTCCACCGAGCACTCGGTGACGGTGGGCATATCCGCGAGCGTACTCATTCTGGTGACCTCCCGTGCGTAGGGACTTTTGTCGAGAATAGACCCGGATCGAGGGAACGGAAAGTGCAACGGGCAGAATTCTGGACATTCTTCTTTTCGCGTCGTCCACGTCACCATTTTCGATTTCTCTCGGCCGGTTCAGGAAATAAGGTTTGTCTTACCTGAGCAATTCAATCGCCTCTGCGGTGGGCCCGGCCGCAACGCCGGGTTCGCGCGACCGGTACGACACGCATGCGTGGAGTGCGGGGCGATGCTGCCGCAGACCGGCGCAGCCGTGTCGATGCGGTCACGCGGGATGGCCGGTGCGATCGGTGCCGTGCCGCGATCGATGCCCTGCGGGGCCCCGCGAGCGCGCACAATGGATCCATGCGCCTCGCTCGCGTTCACGACGCCCTCGACCCCGGCGATGGCGCGCGCGTGCTCGTGGATCGGCTGTGGCCCCGCGGAATCCGCCGCGACGATCCGCGTACGGGCACGTGGATGCCCGAGGTGGCGCCCAGCCACGAGCTCCGGCGATGGTACGGCCACGCCGGTGAGCGCTTCGAGGAGTTCGCGGCGCGGTACCGCGAGGAGCTGAGCGCACCACAGAGCCAGCAGGCGCTCGCGCATCTGCGCCGGCTGCTCGCCGCGGGCGAGGTGACGCTCGTGACGGCCACCCGGGAGATCGAGGGTTCCCACGCCGTCGTGCTGGCCGAGGTGCTGGCCCATCCGGTCCGGCTGAGAGCCGGCGCCGAACCCCGCCCACCCCGGAACCGACCGACGAGCAGAACGGAGCAGCGATGAGCAATGTGGAGGCCCGGCCGCAGGAGGTGGTGTGCACCACCAGCCGGGGAGCAGGCATCCAGGTGCTCGAGCCGCGCGATGTCCCCCTCGGGGGCCCGCGGGCGATGTCGGTGCGGCGCACCCTGCCCCAGCGGGCACTCTCGCTCATCGGTGCCTGGTGCTTCCTCGACCACTACGGCCCCGACGACGTCGCCTCGACCGGTGGCATGGACGTCCCGCCGCACCCGCACACCGGGCTGGCCACCGTCAGCTGGCTCTTCTCCGGCGAGATCGAGCACCGGGACAGCGCCGGCCACACGGCGCGGATCGGGCCCGGGGCGCTGAGCCTGATGACCGCCGGCGCCGGGATCAGCCACTCCGAACGCTCCACCGCACAGACCACCACGCTGCACGGGGTCCAGATGTGGGTCGCGCTACCCGAGATTGCCCGGTTCGGGGAGCGCTCCTTCGACCGGTACGAGCCGCCCGTGGTGCAGGGGGAGGGTTACCGCGCACAGGTCTTCCTCGGCAGCGCACTCGGCGGCTCCTCACCGATCACCACGCCCACCGACCTGCTGGGGGCGGAGGTGGTGCTCGAGGCCGGTGCCGGGGTGACCGTGGACCAGCCCGGATTCGAGCTCGGGGTGCTCGTCGACTCGGGTGAGGTGACCATGAGCGGGTCCCCGGTCCCGGCCGGCCACCTGGGCTTCCGCGAAGCACGCGAGGAGACCCTGGTGATCGAGGCCGGCGAGCGCGGCGCACGGGTGGTGCTCTTCGGTGGGCCCCCGTTCGGCGAGGAGATCGTCATGTGGTGGAACTTCGTCGGTCGTGATCACGACGAGATCGTGGAGTTCCGCCGCGCGTGGCAGCGCGAGATCGGCGCCGAGACCGGCGGCCCGCACCGGCCCCGGTTCGACCTGCCCAACGATCCGGGCCCGGCGCTGCCGGCGCCCGAGCTGCCGCCGGTGCGGATCCGTCCCCGGGCGGCGCGCCGCTCGCTCTAGGCTTGACCCCGCACCCCTGCCCCGCTGGAAGGACCTTGCCGTGCCGCATGTCGATCTGCTGCTGATCGGAACCGGATCGGGCAACTCGATCCTGAACGAGGAGTTCCGCGACCGGTCCGTGGCGATCGTCGAGCGCGGCACCTTCGGCGGCACGTGCCTGAACGTCGGCTGCATCCCCACCAAGATGTTCGTCCACACCGCCGATGTCGCCGCCACTCCCGCCGCCTCCTCCCGGCTGGGCGTGGACGAGACCCTCGACCGTGTGCGCTGGCCCGACATCCGCGACCGGATCTTCGGCCGGATCGACCCCATCGCCGATGCCGGCCAGGTCTACCGCGCGAGCCACCCCGACAACGACCACGTCACCCTGTATCGGGGCACCGCCCGGTTCACCGGGCCGCGGCAGGTGGAGGTCGAGCCTGCCGACGGCGGGGCACCGGTCTCCCTGAGCGCCGACGAGGTGGTGGTCGCCGCGGGCGGGCGCCCGGTGGTCCCGGACATCGACGGTCTGGTCGAGGCCGGGTTCCACACCAGTGACACGATCATGCGGCTGGAGAGACTGCCCGAGCACATGACCATCCTGGGCGGCGGGTTCGTGGCGGCCGAGCTGGCGCACGTTTTCTCCGCGTTCGGGGTCGCGGTGACGGTGATCAACCGCTCCGGCGCGCTGCTGCGGGCCGAGGACGAGGAGATCTCCGAGCGCTTCACCCACCTCGCCCGCCGGCGCTGGGACGTACGGACCGAGACCCGCCTGCGCCGGGTCCACCGGCAGGGGGAAACCCTCGAGCTGGAGCTGGACGGCCCGGACGGCCCCACCACCCTGGTCACCGGCGAGCTGCTGGTGGCCGTGGGCCGCAAGCCCAACACCGATCTGCTCGATGCCCAGGCGGGCGGGCTCGGTATCAACCCCGCCGGCCTGCTGGTGGTGGACGAGTACCAGCGCACCACGGTCGAGGGGGTGTGGGCGCTCGGTGACATCAGCTCGCACTGGGAGCTCAAGCACGTGGCCAACCACGAGGCGCGGGTGGTCCAGCACAACCTGCTGCATCCGGAGGCGCTGCGCGCCGCCGACCACCGGTACGTCCCGCACGCCGTGTTCTCCTCCCCGCAGGTGGCCGCCGTCGGGATGAGCGAGAAGCACGCGCGGGCCCGCGGCATCGAGATCTCGGTGGCCCGCCAGTCCTACAGCGACATCGCCTACGGCTGGGCGATGGAGGACACGACGGGCTTCGCCAAGCTCGTCGCCGAGAAGGGCACCGGCCGCCTGCTGGGCGCCCACATCATCGGGCCGCAGGCGTCCACGCTGCTGCAGCCGCTCATCCAGGCGATGAGCTTCGAGCAGGACGTGCGCGAGCTGGCGCGGGGTCAGTACTGGATCCACCCCTCGATGCCCGAGCTGGTCGAGAACGCGCTCCTGCAGCTCGAGTGAGATCGCCCGGCTACAGGTAGGGGTTCTGCGGCGGGTCCGGCGGAGCTGGGGTCTGTCCGTAGGGAGCCGACGGTTGCGACGGCGGAGGGTTCTGCCCCTGCGGGCTCTGCTGCGGTGCCTCGGCCCCGTACCCGGCCGCCGGCGGCGGGACAGGGCCTGACCCGCCCTGGCCGGCCGGGACGGACTCGATCCCCCCGCGGGCTGCGATCTGGGCGGACTGCACCGTGTGCCCCTCCTCGGTGCCGGCCAACGGCACGGCGTAGACGGCGGTGCCGTAGGCGCACACCTCGGAGAAGGACTGGGCGATGTCGCCGGTGTCGAAACGCATCCCGATCACCGCGTTCGCGCCGCGCCGCTGCGCCTCGGTGACCATCCGGTTCATCACCTCCTGGCGGGACTCGTAGACCAGCCGGGTGTACTCGGTCACCTCGCCGCCCCCGAGCGAACGGAAGCCCGCGACGAAGTTCTGGCCGATGTTGGCCGCCCGCACGGTCAGCCCCATCACCTCACCCATGACGGCATCGATCCGGTACCCGGGGATCTCATTCGTGGTCACAACGATCATGGGCCCATCCTGGCACCTGCCTGCGCGCGGCAACCAGCGGCAACAGGTGACCGGACGCCGTCGGGGGCTCCTAGGCTGCCAGGCACACGAACGAGGGAGATCAGGTGACGGGCGAAGTCCGGATCGGAATCATCGGCTACGGCGCGCAGGGGTCGACGTACGCCAGGATGCTGGGAGAGGGCCAGATCGCCGGTGCCCGGCTGGCCGCCGTCGCGGAGGTCGACCCGGACCGGCGCGAGGCGGTGCGTACGGCGCACCCGGAGGTCCCGCTGTTCGCGGACCACGACAGTCTGCTCGGCAGCGGCGCGGTGGACGCGGTGATCACCACCATCCCGCACTACCAGCACCCCGAGGCCGCGATCGCGGCGCTCGCGGCCGGGCTGCACGTGCTGGTGGAGAAGCCGGCCGGGGTCTACACCTCGCAGGTGCGTGAGCTCAACGAGTTCGCGGCCACCAAGCCGGACCAGACCTTCGCGATCATGTTCAACCAGCGCACCAACCCGCTGTACCGGCGCATCAAGGAGATCGTCGACGCCGGAGAGATCGGGAAGATCCGCCGCTCGAACTGGATCATCACCACCTGGTGGCGCCCACAGGGCTACTACGAGCAGAGCGCGTGGCGCGCCACCTGGGGCGGCGAGGGCGGTGGGGTGCTCGTCAACCAGGCCCCGCACCAGCTGGACCTGTGGCAGTGGATCTGCGGGGTGCCGCAGTCGGTCTTCGCCAAGGCCGCGTTCGGCTTCCGGCGCGACATCGCCGTCGAGGACGAGGTGACGGCGCTGGTGGACTACGGCGACGGCGCCACCGGCGTGTTCATCACGGCCACCCACGACCTCATCGGCACCGACCGGTTCGAGATCCTGGGGGACCGGGGCAAGATCGTCGTCGACGGTTCGGCCACGGCCACGGTGACCCGCCTGACCGAGGACGAGCGCGTCATCAGCGACGGTGTCGCCAAGGAGGACGTGCGCCGGATGTTCCAGGGCCAGCTGGGCCTGGACGAGAAGATGCAGACCGAGACAATCTCCTTCGACTCCGCCTGGGGTTCGCAGCACGCCGAGGTGATCCGCAACTTCGCGGCCCACATCAACGACGGCGAACCCCTGCTCGCGCCCGGGACCGACGGGATGAACGGCGTGCGACTGGCCAACGCCATCCACCTCTCGGCCTGGCTCGGCCGGGAGGTGCCGCTGGACTTCGACGAGTCCGAGTACCTCGCCGAGCTCAACGCCCGGATCCGCGAGGAGGGGCAGTTCCCCGAGCGGAGCTGAGAGCAGATCCGTCGCGCGTTGCCCCGTTCTGTCGCATGTGACTCGGTCGAGGCGACAGGATGCGGCAACTCACGCCCCGCCGTCGGGAGATCAGGCCTGCCCGTACGCGGCGGCGATCTCCTCCGACCCGGTCCAGCCGGAGTAGGTGGGGCGCTGGGGCCAGCCGGCGGGGGAGTCCTGCCACTCCTCCTGCCGGCCATAGGGCAGCAGGTCGATCAGCGGAAAGGTGTGGGAGAGCTGCTCGGTGCCGCGCCCGTCGGTGTGCCAGGTGCGGTAGACGTCGTCACCGTCCCGCAGGAACACGTTGACCGCGAAACCCTCGCCCGGGCCGGCGCCCATGTCGGCCCCGAACTCGCTGCCGGCGGTGGAGTACCAGGTCATCCGGTTGCCGACCTTGTCCGCGTAGGCGAGCGCTTCCTGGATCGGGCCCTGGGTCACGATCACGAATCGTGCGTCGTAGTTCTCCAGGAACTCCAGCCGCGTGAACTGTGAGGTGAAGCCGGTGCAGCCGGGGCACTGCCACTCGGCGCCAGGGTTCCACATGTGGTGGTAGGTGATCAGCTGGGACTTCCCCGCGAAGAGCTCGGCCAGCCGGACCGGGCCGTCGGCTGCCTCCAGCGTGTACTCAGGAAGCTTGACCATCGGAAGCCGCCTGCGTTGCGCCGCGATCGCGTCGAGCTCGCGGGTCGCGGCCTTCTCCCGCGCACGCAGGTCAGCGAGCGCCGATCGCCACTCGTCGTGCGGGACCACCGGTGGGCGGGACATCGTCATCGAACTCAGCTCCTATAATGTGAACGCTGTTAACACAGATGCTGACATGGTAGACATCGAACGGAGAGCGGACAAGAGATGGCGGCCCAGCAGGCGTCCTACCACCACGGCAACCTGCGCGCGGACCTGGTCGAAGCCGGATTGGCCCTGGTGCGGGCCGGCGGGCCGGAAGCACTCTCGCTCCGGGAGGCGACCCGCTCCGTCGGGGTCACGCCCAGCGCGGCCTACCGCCACTTCTCCGGCCGGCCGGACCTGCTCGCCGCGGTCTCCTCCGCCGTGCACGAGCGGATGGCGACCGCGATGCTCCGGCACTGGCCCGCGCAGGACGGGCGCGCCTGGGAGCGGCTGTACGCGGTCGGAATCGGGTACATCGAGTTCGCCCGCGCCGAGCCCGGGTGGTTCGCCGCGTTCTTCACCCCCGACGGCGTCCGGTCACCCGACCGGGTGCCGCCGCCGTTCGCGCTGCTCACCGAGGCACTGGACGGGATGGTCGGCGCCGGGCTGCTGAGCGAACATGCCCGGTATGGTGCGGAGTGGCCCTGCTGGTCGGCCGTCCACGGGTTCGCGCTGCTCGCCAGTTCCGGGCCGTTGCGCCACACGTCGGCCGTGGAGCTGCGCCACCTGGCCGATCAGACCGTCCGGACGGCGATCGCGGGAATCTGTGCGGAGTCGCCGGTGCGCTGAGGGCCGGCTCCGGTACCCTCGGGCTCATGAGCTGCCCGAACCGCCGTCAGGTCCTGATCGCCACCGGGTCCGGGGCGGCGGCCCTCACGCTCGCCGCCTGCTCCGAGGCGGCTCCCGACCCCGATCAGGTCGGCGCCGGCACCGTGCTGATCTCGCTCAGCGAGGTCCCCGTCGGGCAGGCGGCCGCGGTCACCACGGCCGAAGGTGCGGAGATCATGGTGGTGCGCACGGCCGAGGACGAGGTGCACGCCTTCTCGGCGATCTGCACCCACCAGGGCTGCTCGGTGCGTCCGCAGGACGGCGAGCTGTACTGCCCGTGCCACGGCTCCCGCTTCGACCAGTCCACCGGGGAGGCCACCGACGGGCCGGCCGAGGACCCGCTGCCCGAGGTGCCGGTCGCGATCGAGAACGGCAACGTCGTCACCGCCTGAGCACAAGCGAAGCCTGCCGCCGGTCAGCCCAGCTCCAGGTAGTGCTCAGCGAGCGCGGGCCAGTACTCGTCCCAGTCCGGCATCGGGGCGCCGGTGCGTGCGGCCACCAGCCGGTCGAGGTAGTAGTCCCATCCGGGCCCGATCGTGCGGATCTCCTCGCCCTGCTCGAGGAGGTGGGCGAAGACGATGTGAGTGCGACCGTCGACCTCCTGCAGGTCCACCCGCAGGCGCCACAGGCCGGCCTCACTCGCCAGCTCGACCTGCACGCGGTGCGGCGGGTGGCAGTTGAGCACGGTGACCTGCTCCGGCTCCGCGCTCTCCTCGGCGTTCATGGTGAACTCGACGGTGCCGCCCTCGCCGACGTCCTCGCCCGACCACGTCCCGATCCAGGCGGTGGTGCCCTCGGCAGTGGTGAAGGCGGCCCACACATCCTTGATGGGTTCATCGAGCTCACGCTCGAAGACGAGCTCCAGTCCGCAGTCGTCGTTGCGCAGATATCCGGTGGCGTCCATCCCCCCATCCTGGCCGATGGTGGGTGCCAGGGCATACAGACGCGAGGCTAGGGTGGCGGGAGACAGAGGGAGGTCGACGCATGACACAGCCACCACCGCCGGGCACACCCGGTGATCACCCGCCCGGCTACGGGCCGCCGGCCTACGGGCAACCCGGCTACGGGCAGCCAGGGCCGGGCCGGCCGGGATCCGGGCCGCCCACCGGCTACGCCGGCGCGCCGCACCCGGCGAACCGCCGCCCAGGCCTGTTCGACACCAGTTTCGCCGTCTCCACCATCGCCACCACCGCGCGACCCGCCTTCATCGGGGTGATCCTGCTCGCGGGCGCACTGGCGTTCGCCGGCCTGCTGTCGGCCATCGCCGACTTCTCCCAGCTGCGGTACGGCGGGGCGGTCTACGTGCTGCTCGGCCTCAAGGAGCTGGTGCTCTACGGTGCACTCGCGTTCGCGGTGCTGACCCTCGGCCGGCTGCTCATCGACCACGTGGTCCAGTCGGCCGCGCAGCGGCGGCCCCGCGCGCCGGAGGGCTCGGCCGGCGACTGAACCGGTCAGTGCCGGCCGAGGATGGCCGAGCTCAGCGCCTCCACCGGCTCCCGCGCCGCTCGCGGGTTGTCCACCAGGGTCATGTCGATGTCCCCGAGCTCGGGCAGCCCGCAGGAGGCGGGCATGATCACCAGATCGGCGGGCACCAGGCTCTGGGCCATCACCGTCACGCCCAGGCCGGCCCGCACCGCCGCGAGCACGCCGTGGATCTCGCGCGTCGTGCACGTCACCCGCCAGGTCCGGCCGGCGCGCTCGAGCACGCCGGTCGCGGTGTTCCGGGAGGGGCTCGGGTTCGGGTAGGTGATCAGGGGGACGATGCCGCCCGGAGCCAGCTCCATGCTCTCCAGGCCGACCCAGGCGAGCCGGTCGCGCCGCACCAGTCGTCCGCTGGTTTCGTCCGGGAGCTGCTTGATGAAGACCAGGTCCAGATGTCCGGCCAGCAACCGCCGGTGCAGCACCTGGGACTGGGAGATCGTCAGTTCCATCGTGATCCGCGGGTGCAGCTGGCGGAACTCGCGCAGGATGCGCGGCAGCTGGGTCAGCGCGAGATCGTCGGCGGCGCCGAACCGCAGCCGGCCGGCCATCGCCGAGCCGGTGAAGTACGCGCTCGCCTGATCGTGAGCGGCGAGGATCGTGCGGGCGAAGCCGGCCATCGCGCGGCCGTTGTCGGTGAGGGTGACCTCGTGGGTGTCGCGGATCACCAGCCGCCGGTTGGCCGCCTTCTCCAGCCGGGCCACGTGCTGGCTGACCGTGGGCTGACTGATGCCCAGACGCTGCGCGGCATGGGTGAAGCTCAGCACCTCGCTCAGGGTGAGGAATGTGCGCAGCTGGACCGGGTCGAACACGGAACCGTCCCTCATCTCTTCGTATCGATTCGACCACGGTAGGACCAACTATTGCGTTACGCAATGTCCCTTATAGGTCGTATGTCGTGGATTAATGACGGCGTAGGTCCGTACGGTGGACATGTCGCCTCCTCCGCGGGGGCCGCCCGCCGGCCGCATCGCGGTCGCCACCTCCCACCCTCCTCGTGAAGGACTCCTCCGTGCGCCCGGCACAGCCCGCCCCGCCCTCCGTCCGACCTGCCGCGAAGCCCCGCTCCGGGGTGTTCGCCGCCCTGGGTCTGCGCAACTACCGCAAGTACGTGACCAGCCAGGCGCTGACGAGCACGTGTGGCTGGGCCTCCCGGGTGGTCCAGGACTGGCTCGTGCTCGAGCTCAGTGGCTCGGCCGCCCTGGTCGGCCTGACGGTCGCGCTGCAGTTCGCCCCGATGCTCGTGCTCGGTCTCTTCGGCGGCGTCATCGCCGACCGCTACGACCGCCGGCGCATCCTCATCGTCACCCAGACGCTGTTCGGGATGTTCACGCTCGTGCTCGGCGTGCTGACGCTCCTGGGTGCCGTCCAGGTGTGGCACGTGCTGCTCGCCGCGTTCGCGGGCGGGCTCACGATCGTCATCGACAACCCCGCCCGGCAGGCCTTCGTGCACGAGATCGCCGGGCCCGAGCACCTGCGCCGTGCCATCAGCGTCAACACCTCCGTCTTCCAGCTCGGCGCACTGGTCGGGCCCGCCTTCGCCGCCGGCCTGATCGCGCTGGTCGGCAACGGCTGGGCGTTCATCGCCAACGCCCTGGCCTGCGTGATCGCCGCCGGGCTGATCTTCTCGATGCGCCGCTCCGAGCTCTTCCCGGCTCCGCGTGCGCGCCGCGCCAAGGGGCAGCTGCGTGAGGGGTTGACGCACGTGCGCCACCACCCGGAGATCCTGTGGGCCTGCGTGCTGGTGGGTTTCGTGGCCCTGACAGGGGTCAACATGGCCACCGTGCTCGCCGCCTACGCCGACGAGATCGTCGGCGCCGGGGCGAGCGGCTACGGGATGCTGACCTCCACCCTCGCGCTCGGTTCCATCACCGGCGCCCTGCTGGCCGGCCGGGCACGGCGCCTACGGCTGCGCACGCTCGTGCTCGGGGCGGTCGCGCTTGGGCTGCTGCAGCTGCTCGCCGCCGCCGCCGGGGCGGTCTGGCTGTTCATGGTCGTGCTGTACCTGATGGGGCTGACCTGCCTGCTCTACCTGACCCGGTCCAACACCCTGGTCCAGACCAGCGCCGACCCGGCGATGCGCGGACGGGTGCTCTCGCTCTACGTGCTCATCAACATGGGTGCCCAAGCGGTCTCGGGCCTGATCATCGGCGCCGTCATCGAACTGGGTGGCGCCCACTGGGGCCTGGCGGCCTGCGCCGCCGGCCCGCTGGTGGGGGCAGCCGTCGTCGGCTCGATCCTCGCCCGCCGCGGCCACCTGCGCCCGGTGCTGCGCCGCACGGACCTGCGGGCCGGCCGATGGCACGCGCCCGCGGTGCGGCTGGACTTCCAGCCCCGGTCCGATCTCACCCATGCCGCCTGAGTCCGGGGCGGTCCGCGAGTCAGGTCTGCGGCGGCCGCAGATCACCGACGTCGAGGTCGGAGCGCCAGCCCCGCCACCGCGGATGGCGCAGCCGGCCCGCGGGCGACCACTCGCCGAACTCCACCTCGGCCACCTGCTCCGGGCGCAGCCACCGCGCCCCGCGGGCGTCGAGGGCCGGGACCTGCTCGAACGGGGCCTCGGCGATCTCCTGCGCGGCGAACCGGTCCACCCACGCCCGCGCGTCCTTCTCGGAGAAGCCCGTCCCCACCCGGCCCACGTAGCGCCAGCCGCCGCCGGTGGAGCGCACGCCCAGCAGCAGCGAGCCCACCGAGCCGGACCGACCGCCCTGCCCGGGCCGCCACCCGCCGACCACCACCTCCACGGACTCGGTGTGCTTGAGCTTGACCCATCCGCTGGAGCGGCGCCCCGGCAGGTAGAGCCCGTCCGCCCGCTTGGCCACCACCCCCTCCAGGCCCCACTGCCGGCTAGCGGCCATCGCCCCCTCGAGGTCGCCCTCGAAGGCGGGCGGCACCTGGATCCGCCTGGTGGGCCGCACCAGGCCGGTGAGGATCTCCCGACGGCGCAGGTACGGTTCGCCCGTCACGTCCCGCCCGCCGGCCTCGAGCACGTCGAAGAGCATCAGATGCACCGGGCGGCGCTGGGCGAGCGCGCGGGCGTCGGCATCCCGTCCCACCTGCATCCGCGGCTGCAGCAACGAGAACGAGGGCCGGCCGGAGGCGTCGAGCGCGACGATCTCCCCGTCCAGGACCGCCGCCTCGGGTCCGACGGCGCCGGCGAGCTCGGCCAGCTCGGGATACGCGCCGGTGATCTCGCGCCCGCTGCGGGCCCACAGCCGCACGACTCCGTCGGCCACACGCGCCACGCAGCGCTGGCCGTCCCACTTCATCTCCATCGACCAGTCGGGCCCGACATCGGCAGCGGACCCGCCGGTGGCGAGCATCGGCGCCGGCGGGGGAGCGACCTGCACAGGGGGAGCCGGTACCGGGGCAGCGGGAGCCGCCGTGCTCTCCTGAGTGCCCGCCGTGGGCCGGCCGCGCGCCGCCTTCTCGGTGCGGGACCGGCCCGTCATCAGGTGCAGCAGCCAGTGCCGCTCCTGCCCGGAGGTGTCGGAGCGGCCCCCGGTGTGGATGAGCGCGAACGTCGAGGTGCGTCCCGTGGTGGAGGCCAGTCCGCCCTCCGGCTGTCCGGTCAGGGCCACGATGATCTCGGCGCCGGCCCGCCACTTGAGCACCTCATAGCTACCGGTGTCCCAGATGCTCATCTCGCCGGCGCCGTACTCCCCGCGCGGGATCGTGCCCGAGAAGGTCAGGTACTCCATCGGGTGGTCCTCGGTCTGGACCGCCAGGTGCTGCCGGGTGGGATCGGTCGGCATGCCCTTCGGCACGGCCCAGCTGACCAGCACGCCGTCGTCGGCCAGCCGCAGGTCCCAGTGCAGCCGGCTGGCATGGTGCTCCTGGATGACGAAGACCCGCGGTCCGCCCGGCATCGGCGAGCTCCGGGGGACCGGCTCGGGGGTGCGGTCCGGCGCACGCATACCCCGGTAGGGCGCGAGCGCATCCCCGCCCACCACCGAGGTGTCGGCGGCCGTGATGCCGTGCGCCGCCAGCTCCAGCGCCGCCATCGGGTCCTCCCCGCCCTCGTCGAGGCGTCCGAGCACCTCGGCCATCTCCAGCTGCCGCAGCCCCGGGTCCTCCAGCTCGGCCCAGGTACGGGGGAGGGCCACCGTCGGGGTCTCGCGCCCGCGCATCGAATAGGGCGCCACCGTCGTCTTGTTCGGGTGGTTCTGGCTCCAATCGATGAACACCTTGCCCGGCCGGGCCAGCTTCGCCATCTGTGCCGTGACGACGTCGGGGTGGTCGGCCTCCAGGCTGAGGGCCAGCTCGCGGGCCAGGGCGCGGATCTGCCCGGCATCGTGGGCGCCGTCCAGCGGGGCGTACAGGTGGATGCCCTTCGAGCCACTGGTGACCGGCACGCAGTCCCACCCGAGGCCGGCGAGCACCGTGCGGATCCACCGCGCCACCTCGGCCACCTCGGGCAGCGTGACGCCCGGCCCGGGATCGAGGTCGAAGACGATCCGGTCCGGGTGGCGGGGCCGGCCGGCGGAGTCGAACCGCCACTGCGGCACGTGCACCTCGAGCGAGGCCATCTGGGCCAGCCAGACCAGGGTCGCGCGATCGTTGACCAGCGGGTAGGTGTTGGTGTGGTCGGAGTGCTGCAGATCGGCGCGGGCCACCCAGTCCGGCGTGCCGGAGTCGAGGTTCTTGGTGAAGAAGACCTGACCGGGCTCGGCCGCCGTGCCGACGCCGTTCACCCACCGCTTGCGGGTGGCCGCACGCCCGGCGCAGTGGGGCACCATCACCGGCGCCACCCGGGAGTAGTAGGTCACGACGTCGGCCTTGGTGGTCCCGGTGGCCGGGTAGAGGACCTTGCCGAGGTTGGTCAGCCGCAGGCGCCGGCCGTCGACCTGGGTGATCGTCTCCGTGCCGGTCATGGGGCTATCGTGACGCATCGGCGCCGTCGCGGGAGACCGGACGCGCGCGCTCTGGCGCGCAGCGGCGCGCGCGTGTGTACTGGTGGTGGAGGAAGGAGCGAGGATGAGGGCGATCTGGAAGGGTTCGATCACCTTCGGGCTGGTCAACGTCCCGGTCTCGGTCTACAGCGCCACCGAGAGCCACGATGTGAAGCTGCACCAGGTGCACGATGCCGACGGCGGCCGCATCCGCTACCAGCGCCGGTGCGAGCAGTGCGGCGAGATCGTGCCCTACGAGCACATCGACAAGGCGTACGTGGGCGAGGAGCAGACCGTGGTCCTCAGCGACGAGGACGTCGCCACGCTGCCGGCCGAGCGCAGCCGCGAGATCGACGTGCTCGAGTTCGTCCCCTCCGATCAGGTCGAGCCGATCATGCTCGACTCGGCCTACTACCTCGCCCCGGGCTCGACCTCGGCGAAGTCCTATGTGCTGCTGCGCCGCACCCTGGAGGAGTCCGACCGGACCGCGATCGTCTCCTTCACCCTGCGGCAGAAGACCAGGCTCGCGGCGCTGCGGGTGCGGGGGGACGTGCTGATGCTGCAGACCCTGCTGTGGGCCGACGAGATCCGCGCGCCCGAGTTCGAGAGCCTGGGCGGCGACGTCAGGGTCAGCGCCAAGGAGATGGAGATGTCGGCCGCCCTGGTGGCCGCCTACGAGAAGGACTTCGTGCCCGCCGAGCACGAGGACGCCTATCAGATCCAGCTGCGCTCCCTCATCGACGCCAAGCTCGAGCAGGGCGAGGGCTTCACGGCCGAGGAGACCGCCGAGGAGGAGTCCGGCGAGGTGCTCGACCTGATGGAGGCGCTGCGCCGCAGCGTGGAGGCGAGCCGCAGCTCCCGCAGCGCAGCGACCGCCGCGGACGAGCGCGAGGAGGAGGACGCCGAGGAGGGTGGCAAGAAGGCCGCTCCTGCGAAGTCCGCCCGCAAGTCCCGCCGCTCCAAGAGCGCCTGAGCACGGGCCGCCGCGCGCGGCCTGATCGTGCCCCTGGCCCGACGCCGGAGTACGATGGACAGCGTTCTCCGAGGTGGGGGACCGATGCTCCCCGCGCCGGCTGCTGCCGAACGGAGCACCGAGCGCTCGACGACGACCTCGAGGAGGCCCGCGCCGCCCATGCCGTCTGACCATTCCGGCCGGCATCCAGCCGCGACCGGCCCGGCCACCGACCGGACCGATCCCGCAGCCGCACCAGCACCAGACGCCCACAACGATCCCCGCCTCGCCACCCCGGGCCCCGCCTCACATGCTCGCGGGCCCGAGGACACCCCGATGGAGCAGAGCTCCCTGCCGCCGACCACCGCGGTCGTGGCCACGCTCGCACGGCTCTACCCGTTCTTCCGGCCCGCGATCCCGCGCTTCGTGGCCGGCATGCTGTGCGCCCTCGGCGCCAGCCTGTGCGCGCTGGGGATCCCCCAGGCGCTGCGCTGGGCGGTGGACGGGCCGCTGGCGAGCGCCGTCGGCAGTCCCGACCGCAGCGGTGTCTGGCAGGCCATCGGCCTGGTGCTGGCCCTCGGCGTGCTCGAGGCGGGCCTGATCGCCGCGCGGCGCGCGTTCATCCTCATCCCGGGCACCAAGGTGGAGGCGAGCATGCGCATGGCGCTGTTCCGCCACCTGCAGGACCTGCCGACGGCCTTCCACGACCAGTGGCCGGGCGGGCAGCTGCTCTCCCGGTCGATGTCCGACCTGGGCATGCTGCGGCGGTGGCTGTCCTTCGGACTGGTGATGCTGGTGGTCAACACCACCACGATCGCCGTCGGGATCGGGCTGATGGTCCACGGCGGCGGCTGGCTCGGCATCGCCTACCTGGCGAGCGCGCTGCCGGTGATCTGGTTCTCCTACCGCTTCTCCTCCCGGTTCCGGCGTATCTCCCGCCTCAGCCAGGACCAGGCCGGTGACCTGGCCACCACGGTGGAGGAGTCGGTGCACGGGATCCGCGTGCTGAAGGCTTTCGGCCGCGGCCGCGAGGCCTACCAGAACTTCTCGGTCCAGGCCGATCAGCTGCGCCGGACCGAGATGAGCAAGGCACGCACCCTGGGCGCCTTCACCTTCGCGATCACGGCGATCTCGGAGGTCATGCTGGGGCTGTGCCTGCTGGCCGGGGTGTGGCTGGCAGTCCAGCAGCAGATCAGCGTCGGTGAGCTGGTGGCCTTCTTCGCCACCGCCGTCGTGGTCGCCGGGCCGGTCGAGCAGCTCGGCCACCTGGTCTCGATGACGCTGTACGCCAAGACCGCCGTCGACCGGTACTTCGAGGTGCTGGACACCCCGAACTCGGTCGCGGACCCGGAGCGTCCGCAGCGCCCTGCCGAGAACGCCGGACGCGTGCAGTTCGACGGTGTGCACTTCAGCTACCCGGACGAGCCCACCCCGGATCAGGCTTGGCGCAACGCCGATCGTCCGCGCGAGCGTCCCCGGACCGAGGTGCTGGACGGGATCGACCTCGAGGTCCGCCCCGGGGAGACGATGGCCCTGGTGGGCCTGACCGGATCCGGGAAGTCGACGCTGATCTCGCTGGTGCCGCGGTTGTTCGACGTCACCGCCGGCTCGGTCCGCATCGACGGCGTGGACGTGCGCGACTACTCCCGCCACGACCTGCGCGCACTGATCTCGATCGCCTTCGAGGACTCGACCCTGTTCTCGGCCACCGTGCGCGAGAACGTCCTGCTCGGCGCCCCGGAGGGTCGGGACGGCGAGGAGGACATGGAGCGGGCGCTGACCATCGCGCAGGCGCAGTTCGTCCACGCCCTGCCCCATGGTGTGGACACCACGATCGGCGAGGAGGGGCTCAGCCTGTCCGGTGGGCAGCGCCAGCGGCTCGCCCTCGCCCGCGCGGTGGCCGCCCGGCCCCAGGTGCTGGTGCTGGACGACCCGCTCTCGGCCCTGGATGTGGCCACCGAGGAGGCCGTCACCGAACAGCTGCGACGCGAGCTGAGGGGCACCACCACCCTCGTCGTCGCCCACCGGCCCTCCACCGTGGCGCTCGCCGACCGCGTGGCGGTCCTGCAGGACGGGCGGATCAGCGCCGTCGGGCGGCACACGGACCTGCTCGCCACGCACGATCACTACCGCTTCGTGATCTCCAGCCTGGTCGAGCCCGAGGACGAGGACGACGCGAGCGTGGAGGCCGGCGAGGAGTCGGCGGAGGTGAGGTCCTGATGCGCGCGACCGTGCCCGTCACCCCCCGCGGGGTGACCGACGAGGAGAACAGCAACCTCGACCGGGCGGACTCCCGCTTCGTCCGACGGCGCTCGCTGGCCCTGCTCGGCAGCCTGCTGGCCCCGCTCAAGAAGCTGTTCGCCGTCACCGTGGTGCTGGTGGTGGCCGCGCAGGCGGCCAAGGCCGCCGGGCCGGCGCTGATCGCACGGGCGATCGACGTCGGGTTCCCGGCCGCCCAGGCGGGTGACTGGGGCCCGGCGGTGCTCACCGGCAGCCTGTACGTGCTGACTGCGCTCGTGGCCGGCGGGGCGACCGCCGGCTACATCCGCCTGGCCGCACGGGTCAGCCAGGCGATCCTGCTGGACCTGCGCCAGCGGGTCTTCCGGCAGACGCAGCGGCTGAGCCTGGAGTTCCACGAGTCCTACACCTCGGGGCGCATCATCTCCCGCCAGACCGCGGACCTGGATGCGCTCAAGGAGCTGCTCGACTCCGGGATCACCTCCCTGGCCTCGGGCTTCCTGTACATGATGTTCGTCGGGATCTCGCTGTTCCTGCTGGACTGGCAGGCGGGCCTGGTGCTGCTGGTGGCGGTGATCCCGGTGTGGCTGATCACCCGGTGGTTCCAGAAGCGGTCCCAGGTGCTCTACCGGGTCTCGCGGGTGGCCTCGGCGCGGCTGATCGTGAACTTCGTCGAGACGATGACCGGGATGCGGGCCGTGCACGCGTTCCGCCGCGAGGAGGCCAACAACGACACCTATGCGGGACTGACGGAGGAGTACCGGCGCAACAACGCCCGCACCATGGGCCTGAACGGCGTCTACGACCCGGCCCTGCAGCTGACCGGCAACGTGACCGTGGCGGTCGCGATGGCGATCGGCGCCTTCCGGGTGCTCGATGGCCAGCTCGAGGTCGGTGTGCTGATCGCGACGCTGCTCTACACCAAGCGGTTCTTCCAGCCGGTGGGGCAGATGGCGATGTTCTACAACTCCTTCCAGTCCGCGGCCGCGGCGCTGGAGAAGATCTCCGGTCTGCTGGAGGAGGTGCCCACGGTGCGCCAGGCGCCCGAGCCGGTGGAGCTGCGCCACGCCTCCGGGCACCTGCGCTTCGACCACGTGCGCTTCGGGTACGGGCCGGACTCGGTGGTGCTTCCCGATCTCGATCTGGACGTCCCGGCCGGGCAGACGATCGCGCTGGTGGGCCAGACAGGGGCGGGCAAGTCGACCGTGGCGAAGCTGGTCTCGCGTTTCTACGACGTCACCGACGGCAGCCTCACCCTCGACGGGGTGGACCTGCGGGAGCTGTCGATGCAGGACCTGCGGCGGGCGGTGGTGATGGTCACCCAGGAGGCGTACCTGTTCTCGGGCACGGTCCGCGACAACATCGCGCTCGCGCGCCCGGACGCCGATGACTCCGAGATCGAGGCGGCCGCCCGGGCCGTCGGGGCGCACGACTTCATCACCGCGCTGCCCGAGGGGTACGACACCGACGTCAACAAGCGGGGTGGCCGCGTGAGTGCGGGGCAGCGGCAGCTGATCTCCTTCGCCCGCGCCTTCCTCGCCGACCCGGCGGTGCTGATCCTGGACGAGGCGACGAGCTCCCTGGACATCCCGGGAGAACGGCTGGTGCAGCGTGGCCTGCAGACGCTGCTCTCGGACCGCACGGCGATCATCATCGCCCACCGGCTCTCGACCGTGGCCATCGCCGACCGGGTGCTGGTGATGAGCGAGGGACGGGTGGTCGAGGACGGAGCGCCGTCCGATCTGATCGGCGGCGAGGGTCGGTTTGCGGCCCTGCACCAGGCGTGGCAGGACTCCCTCGTCTGAGAAGCCCTGGGCGGGCAGACCTGCCAGGATGGTCACATGAGCGAACCGAAGCCGCAGTCCTCGGCGCCGCCGGCGTGGATCCGGACCCTGACCACGATCAGCGGCGCCGTGATCATCGCGATCGTGCTGTTCGTGCTCGGCAGCGCGCTGCTGCCGGGCTGGTGGGCCGGTGTGGTCACAGGCTGGGTCGGCGGCGTGGCCAGCGCGGGTGTCCTGGCCGGGCTGCTGTGCGGGGCCCTGTCGGTGCTGGTGCCCGCGGCGATCGCCTTCCTCGCGGTGCGGTGGCGCCGGCCGTGGCGGACCCGGCTGATCATCGGTGGGGTCGCGCTGCTGCTCACCCTGCCCCTGGTCCTGACGATAGCGATCGACACCGCCGCCACCTCGGTGGCCCTCGATGCCCGGATCGACATGGAGATCGGGGCGCCCTCCTTCACCGGTGCCGCCTATGGCGGTGCGATCGGTGCGGCCGTGGTGGCCACGGCCGCCGTCGTGCTGGTGCGCCGCTGGCGCACCTCCCGCACGGAGGTGAAGGCGTTGCGGGGCACGGTCGCGAAGTCCCAGGAGAGTGAACGCGCCCGGATGCGCCGGGAGGAGGCGGCCGAGGAGGCCCGCACCCAGGTGGCACGGGAGGCGGCGGCGCGCGCCCGCGAGCGGGAGAGGGGCACGCCGGGCGGCCGGCCCGGCACCGACGGCCCGCCCAGCACCGACAGCACCAACAGCACCAACAGCACCAACAGCACTGACAACCCTGACGACGGCTCCATCTCCGACGGCGAGGACCCCGGTCGCGGGGGCCGGACGACGTAGACTGGGTCAGGTCCGCGCCGCCACGGGCGGGCCTCGACCCACGCGGGGGGAACTGTTGCGTAGATTCACCGCCCTGGCCGCGGGCCTGGCGCTCGTCGCCGCCCTGGCCGGCTGCACCGGAGAGATGGAGATCGACTCCGGACCCAGCTCACCGCCGCCCGAGCCGCGGCCTGCGGCCACCGCGCAGGTTCCCGGCGGTGAGAGCATGCTGGTGACCGGCGAGGATGCCGCCCCGCTCGCGGTGGCCACCAGCCGGGAACTGTTCACCACCGCCCGGGCGGTGGTGCTCGCTCCCGCCACGGACGAGGCGGCGATCGCCCGGGCCGCCTCGGTCGCGATCGCGCTGGGCACCCCGGTGCTGCTGACGGGGGAGGACAACGCCGAGGTGGGCGAGGAGCTGCTGCGGTTGTCCACCACCACCCTGTTGCCCGTCGGTGAGGTCACCCTCGACGGGATCGACCTGACGAGCATGAACGTCCAGGCGGTCCCGGCCGAGACCGACGCCGCCGGCGAGCTCCTCGGGATCGACGTCGCCGACGCCCCGACCGGTGCCGGCAGCGACGTGGAGGCCCTCGCCGAGCTCGAGCGCGGGGGGCTGCTCGCCGGCCCGGAGGGCGTGGCCGATGCCTCCGGCCACATGCCGGCGCTGCTGCCGGGGGAGACGGTGGAGGGGGTCCAGGTGCTCGCCGACGGCGCCCCGGGCCAGCTCGCCGCCGTCGGCATCGCGCGCGCCGCGGGCAGCACGGTCACCATCCTCGAGGGCGACCCGCGCGCCTCGGCGGCGCAGCTGGCCGAGCTCGAGCCGGCCGAGGCGATCCTCGGCCTGGGCAGCAGCTTCTCCGATCCGGAGACCTTCCGGTGGCAGGCCGAGACGGCGCTGTCCGGCCGGCAGCTCCCCGGCGGCGGGCAGCTCGTCTTCGACGGCGCCCGGTACGTGGGTCTGTACGGCACCCCGCACACCGACGCCCTCGGTGTGCTCGGCGAGCAGGGCACGTCCGAGACCGTCGAGCGTGCGGCCGAGCTGGCGGGGTCCTACCAGGCACACACCGAGGACGTCGTCGTCCCCACGCTGGAGATCATCGTCACCGTCGCCTCCACCAGCGCCGGCAGCGACGGCAACTACTCCAACGAGTGGCCCGCCGAGGGCTTCCTGCCGCTGGTCGAGGCCGCGGCGGAGGCCGGTCAGTACGTGCTGCTGGACTTCCAGTCCGGCCGGACCGAGTTCGTGGAACAGGTGCAGCAGTACGAGGAGTTGCTCGCCCATCCGCATGTGGGCATCGCCCTGGACCCGGAGTGGCGCCTCACCGATGACCAGCTGCCCGGCGAGCAGATCGGCTCGGTCTCCGCCGCGGAGGTCAACGACGTGATCACCTACGTGGCCGACTTCACCCGCGAGCAGCGGCTGCCACAGAAGATCGTGATGCTGCACCAGTTCCGCACCGGCATGATCACCGACCGGCAGGACCTGTTGACGACGCGACCGGAGGTGGAGATCGTGATCCATGCCGACGGCTTCGGCACCCCACAGCTCAAGCAGGACACCTGGGACGTCGTGCGCGAGGACGCCCCGGAGAACATCCACTGGGGCTGGAAGGTCTTCTACGACGAGGACGACCCGCGGATGAGCCCGGCCGAGGTCATGGACATCGAGCCGACGCCCGCGTTCGTGAGCTATCAGTGACCCAGACCCGCCCCCGGGAGGGGTGGTGGCACCGGCTGCGACCAATGACGCGGCGCACGGTACGAGCCAGCGTCGCCGTGCTCGTCGCCGGTGTGCTCGGCGCGCTCGTGGGGGTCCTCACCGCGAGCTACACCGGCTCGCTCGGCCCGCACGCAGCCGACTACTCCGTGCGCCTGAGCGGGGAGATCCGGGTCGACATGGGCCCCCTGGGTGCCCTCATCGTCGATTCCCCGCTGCCGGCGAACCTCGGAGCGGACGTCGTGGTCAAGGAGATCCCGGCCGAGCTCAGCACGCCGGGGGCCAGCCCGATCGCCGGGCTGACGGCGGACCTGGAGAGCTACGTCCAGTTCCTCGCCAATCCTCAGGCCGCCATCGATGACGCGATCGGCGGCCTGGTGGCCGACGCCGTCGGCCGGGCCGTGCTGACGTGGAGCGTGCTGCTGGTGCTGGTGGCGCTCGGCCGGCTCGCCGCGCACGGGGTCCTGCGTGACGCCGTCCGCAGCGCCTGGTCGCGCACGGGGGTACCGGCGCTGAGCGTCTCCCTGGCCCTGGTGCTGGCCGCCGTGCCGGTGATCGAGCTGACCCGCTCCTCGGGCGGGGTGGGCCGGACCTCGACGATCCTGGCCGGCACGCCGCTGGCGGAGGCACGCATCACCGGCCGGCTGGCCACCCTGGTCGACCACTACGGCACCTATGTGGTGGACGCGATCGAGGACAACACCGACTTCTACGCGACCGCGCGGGAGAACCTGCTCGCCGCCTATGCCACCGATCCGGCTCCCACCGCTCCCACGGTGCCGCCGACCCCGACCCCGACCCCGACGCCCGCCGGCAGCGAGGACACCGAGGAGCCGGGCGAGGGCGGGACCGGCGACGCGGACGCGCAGGCCACCCCCGGACCGGAGGAGACGCCGTCACCCTCGGCGGACGGCACCGGAGACGGCCAGGACCCGGCCACACCGGCGCCGTTGGCGGAGGAGTCGGCCACCACCGCACTGCTGATCAGCGACCTGCACTGCAACATCGGGATGGCGGAGGTGGTGGCCGCGGCGGCGACGGTCTCCGAGGCCGACGTCGTGCTCAACGCCGGCGACACGGTGATGGGCGGCACGGCCGTGGAGTCCTACTGCGTGAACGCCTTCGGATCGGCTCTCCCGCCGGACGTGCCGGTCGTGGTGGCCGACGGCAACCATGACTCCCGCACCACCACCGCCCAGGAGGAGGGCCATGGCTGGACCGTGCTGCAGGGCGAGGCGGTCGAGGTGGCGGGGCTGCGCATCCTCGGGGACACCGACCCCACCCTGACCTCGCTGGGTGCACCGACCCGCCCGCAGCGGGAGGAGACCATCAACGCGATGGGCAACCGGCTCGCGCAGACCGCCTGTGACCTGGCCGACCAGGACCAGGGCGTGGACCTGCTGCTCGTGCACAGCCCCTACGCCGGCCGCCAGACGGTGGAGGCCGGCTGTGCCCCCCTGACGATCTCCGGTCATCTGCACCGCCAGGTCGGGCCGCGCCCGCTGGGCTGGGGGATCCAGTACCTGTCCGCCAGCTCGGCCGGTGCCGGGCACGGCACGCCTACGATCGGCCCGCTGAACAACCCGGCGGTGATGACCGTGCTGCGCTTCGACACCGATTCGGGTCTGGTCTCCCACTACCGGCTGCTGACCGTCGGCACGGACGCCGGTGTGGAGCTCTCCGAGTGGATGCCGTGGCCGCAGCTGCCCGCCGACTACGTGGATGCCGCCGTCGACCAGGAGTGAGGACATGACACATACTGGATCGGTGAGCACGCAGAACTCCGCCGCGCGGAGCACCGACGACGGCCCGAGCACCTCGGCCGACCGGCACGTGGCCGCCGGCGGCTCCGGCCGCGAGTACGCCATCCTCACCGCGGCCGCCGGCATCCTCGGCCTGCTCGCCGCGGTCGAGCTGATGCTGGACTACCTGCGCGTGGTCGCCGACCCGAGCTACGTCCCCGCCTGCGACATCAATCCGCTGATCGGCTGCGGTATCTTCCTCGGCAGCTGGCAGTCCAGCGCCTTCGGCATCCCCAACACGATCATCGGGATGATCGCCTTCCCGGTGCTGATCGCCACCGGTGTGCTGCTGCTGAGCCGGGTGCGCCTGCCCCGGTGGTACTGGCGCGGGCTGCTGGCCGGGGCCACGTTCGGGATCGGGTTCGTCACCTGGCTGCAGTACCAGGCGTTCACCCAGATCGGCGCGCTGTGCCCCTACTGCCTGGTGGTGTGGATCGCCGTCATCCCCTTCTTCGTCCACACGGTGGCGCGCTCGATGGAGAACGGAGCGCTGCCCGCCCCGGCCGGGCTGCGCTCGTTCGTGGTGCCCAACCGGTGGCTGCTCACCGTGATCTGGTACCTGGCGGTCGTCGCGGCCGCCGCCTTCGGCCTGGGCGATGCCTGGCTGCTGGTGTTCTGAGCCTCACACCCGCCGCGGACGGCGCGAGTCGTCCCGGATCACCCCGACGAGCTCTTCGAGCACGTCCTCGAGGGCGACGACGCCGAGGGTCCTCTCCCCGTCGCGCACCTCGGCCAGGTGTGCTCCGCCCGACTGCATGGTCATCAGGGCGGTGCGCAGCGAGTCCGAGGCGGCGACCACCGGCATCCGACGGACCGAGGATGCCTCGATCGGCCGGTCCCGGCGGGCGGGATCGGTCTCCAGCAGGTCCTTGATGTGGACATAGCCGGCGAGGCTGCCGTCGGAGCGCTTCACCGGGAACCGGGAGAAGCCCTGGGCCGAGACCGCCTCGGCCCCGGCCGGCGTGATGCCCTCGGGCATGGTGCGCACGGTGTGCACCGGCAGCAGCACGCTGGAGACCTGACGGTCGGCGAACTGCAGCGCACCCATGAGCAGCCGCTCGTCGTTCAGCTCGAGCAACCCCCCGCTGCGGGACTCGGCCACCAGGCCGGCCACCTCGTCGCGGGTGAAGGCGCTGGCCACCTCGTCCTTGGGCTCGACCCGCATGAGCCGCAGCGCGAGGTTCGCGATCTGGTTCAGCACCCACAGCACCGGGTAGAGCACCCGCACCATGATCACCAGCACCGGACCCAGCACCATCGCGCTGCGCTCCGGTCCGGCCAGGGCGATGTTCTTGGGCACCATCTCGCCGAGCACCACGTGCAGGAAGGTGATCAGCGCGAAGGCGATCGCAAACGCGATCGGATGCACGAGCGTCTCGCTCACGCCGGCGCCCAGCAGCGGTTCCTCGATCGCGTGCGCGATCACCGGTTCACTGACCTGCAGCAGCAGGAGCGAGCAGATCGTGATGCCCAGCTGCGCGCCCGCCATCATCAGCGAGACCTGCTCCATGGCCCGCAGCGTGATCCCGGCCACCCGGTTGCCGGCCTTGGCCGCCGGCTCGATCTTGGTGCGCCGGGCGGAGACGAGTGCGAACTCGGCACCGACGAAGAAGGCGTTGAGGGCGAGCAGGACGATGGTCAGCACGATCGCGCCGGTGTCGCTCATCGCTCGGCCTCCGCGGACTCGGTGGTGCTGTCCGCGCGACCCGGATGGTCCTCGGTGCTCTCCGGATCGACAGCGTCCAGCCGGACGCGGACGGTGTCGACACGGTGCCCGTCCAGCTCGACCACCTCGATCGTGACGAGCACGCGACCCTCCTCCTCCTGCCGGTCCACGGTCAGCTCGACCCTGTCGCCCGGTTCGGGCAGCCGTTCCAGCTCGTCGGCCAGCAGCCCGCCGACGGTGTCGTAGGCCTCGTCCTCGGGCATCTCGGCGGCGATGAGCTCACTGACCTCATCCACGCGCATCAGCCCGGGGATCGTCCAGGAGCCGTCGCTCTCGGCGACCGCCCCGGGCTCGTCGGCGTCGTGCTCGTCGCGGACCTCCCCGACGATCTCCTCCACCAGGTCCTCGAGCGTCACCAGTCCGGCGGGGGAGCCGAACTCGTCGATGAGGACGGCCATCTGCAGGCCACCGCCGCGCAGGTCGTCCATCAGGGTGTCCAGCTCGAGGGAGTCCGGCACGAGGCTGGCCTCGGTGAGCACCTGGGAGACGGGCACGCGGTCACGTCGGTCGAACGGGATCGCGAGGGCCCCCCGCACATGCGCCAGCCCCACCACGCGGGACTCGGTGTGCCCGTTGTCCTGGACCACCTCGATCACCGGGAAGCGGGAGTGGCCGGAGGTCTTGGCTGCGGTGATCAGATCCGTCAGGGAGTCCTCCGGGCGCAGGCTCACCACCTGTGAGAGCGGTGTCATCGCGTCCCGGGCGCGCCGGTCGCCGAAGGCGAGCGAGCGTTCGATCAGCTCGGCGGTGTCCTCCGGGAGGACACCCTCACGGGCGGAGTGACGGACCAGGGCCGAGAGCTCCTCGGCGGATCGAGCGGAGGCGAGCTCCTCCTGCGGTTCGATCCCCATCAGCCGCAGGATGCGGTTGGCGGTGCCGTTGAAGAACCGGATGGGCCAGGTGTTGACCCAGGTGAAGCCGCGCTGGAAACCCACGACGGCCTTGGCCGTGCGCAGCGGCTGAGCGATGGCGAGGTTCTTGGGGATCAGCTCACCCACGATCATCGTCACCGCCGTGGCGAGCAGCATCGCCACCGTCAGCGAGACCGAGCGGGTGGCGGTCTCGCTCAGCCCGGCCGTCCCGAGCGGGCCCTGCAGCAGCCGCGCGATCGAGGGTTCGGCCAGGTAGCCGATGCCGAGGTTGGTCACGGTGATACCCAGCTGGGCACCGGAGAGCTGGGTGGAGAGCGTGCGCAGTGCCGCCAGCACCTTGGTCGCTCCGCGGTCACCGGCAGCGGCCTCGGCCTCCACCTGGGACCGGTTGACGGTGACGAAGGCGAACTCCGCGGCGACGAACGCGCCGCACCCCGCCACCAGCACCATCGCCAGGACGAGGAACGCGATCTCGGTCATCGCCGCACCTGCTCAGCAGCGGCGATCGAACGTGGGGGAGGCCCAGGCGTCAGTACGCCGTCGGGCCAGGGTCTATGCCCCTCCAATGAGTCGGACTCCGAGGCGGAGTCCGAGGTGGGGGAGCCGGTACTGTCATAGTCGCCGGTGGCGGCCATGGTCTCCATCCTGTCTGAGCCGGTGCACCGTGCACGGCTGCGGGCGATTCTAGCGTGAGATCTGGGCGGCGAGGTGGCCGGCTCCGTAGCCGTTGTCGATGTTGACCACCGCCACGCCGGGCGCGCACGCGTTGAGCATCGTCAGCAGCGGGGCGATGCCACCGAAGGCGGCCCCGTAGCCGACCGAGGTGGGCAGCGCGACCACGGGAACCTCCACCAGCCCGGCCACCACGCTCGGCAGGGCGCCGTCCATCCCGGCTGCCACGACGATGGCGTCGGCCTGCCGCAGCTCGGGCACGCGCGCCACGATGCGGTGCAGCCCGGCCACCCCGACGTCGGCGATCAGGGTGGTGGCCCGCCCCAGATAGGTGGCGGTCAGCTCGGCCTCGCGCGCCACCGGCAGGTCGGAGGTGCCGGCGGTGATCACCAGCACCCGCCCTCCGGTCGGTTCCGGCGGCGTGGGAGGCCAGGCCAGGAGCTGGGCGTCGGGGTGATCGGCGGCGTCGGGCAGCGCGAGCAGCACCGCCTCGGCATGCTCCCGCGAGGCGCGGGTGAACAGGGCGGTACCCGAGGTCCCGGGGACAGCGGTGGCGCGGATCCGAGCCGCGATCGCGGCGACCTGGTCGGGGCTCTTGCCGGCGCAATAGATGGCCTCCGGATAGCCGCGACGCGCCATCCGGTCCCCGTCCAGCTCGGCCACACCGGCCAGTGCGGCCAGTGACTCGGGCAGCGGGTCGCCCGGCTGGGGGCCCTCCGGGCCGGGGGATGTGCTCACCTGGCGCCCTCGCGCACACCGAGCAGGCTCAGTGAGAACGCCCCGGACTGGATGCCCCGGACATCGATGGCCGCGAAGCCGAACCCGGCATCACGTGCCAGCCGGTGGATCTCCGCACGTATCTGCGGGCTGCACGCCCGCTCCAGCTCGGACTCGACGAGCTCGAGGCGCGCGACCTCGCCGTGGTGGCGCACCCGGCAGTCGCTGAAACCGAGGGACCGCAGGCCGGCCTCCACCTGCTCCACCTGCGCCAGCTTCTCGGGGGTGACGCTCTGGTGGTGCGGGATCCGGGAGGCCAGGCACGGGGCCGCGGGCTTGTCCGCGCACGGCAGCGCGAAGGCCCGCGCGATCGCCCGGACGTCGGCCTTGGTGGCGCCGGCCTCGGCGAGCGGGCGCAGGACGCGGTGGTCCGTCGCGGCCCGCGAGCCCGGCCGGTCGGGGCGGGCGGCGTCGTCGGCGTTCTCGCCGTAGGCCACGCTCGCCAGCGCGTGGGCGGTGACGACCTCCTCGGAGATCCGGGTGAACAGCTCGTCCTTGCAGTGGAAGCACCGGTCCAGCGCGTTGCGCTGGTAGGCGGGGTTCTCACCCTCGCGGGTGCGCACCTCGACCACCCGGGCGCCGATGTGCGCGGCCACGTCGTGCGCGGCGAGTCGTTCGTCGGCGGCCAGGCTGGGGGAGACACCCAGCACGGCCACCACCTGCTCGGTGCCGAGCTCGTGCACGGCCAGGGCCAGCAGCGCGGCCGAGTCCACGCCGCCGGAGTAGGCCACGCCGAGCGGGCCGCTGCCGCGCAGGATCGCCCGGACCCGGTCGGCCACCGCAAGCGTCCCGGCGTCCAGCCGGCCCCCCGCGACGGCGGCCGCGAACGCCACCGCAGGGGTGCTCGCCGTGGCCGCCGTCGGGGGAGGTGCCGGTTCGTTCATCCGCGTGAGGGCCTCAGTCGACCCGGGTCTGGGAGCGGTCCGCCGACCACTCGGTGTGGAAGGTGCCCTCGGTGTCGACCCGCTGGTAGGTGTGAGCGCCGAAGAAGTCCCGCTGTCCCTGGATCAGGGCGGCCGGCAGCCGCTCGGCCCGGACGGCGTCGTAGTAGGCGACGGCAGCCGCGAAGCCCGGCACCGGCACGCCGGCCGCGATGGCGGTGCCGATCACCCGGCGGGTGCCCTCCGAGGCGTCCGCCAGACCGGCGGCGATGCTCGGTGCGGCCAGCAGCGTGGGCAGCTGGCCGGCGGCGTACTCGGAGCGGATGCGCTCGAGCAGGCGGGCCCGGATGATGCAGCCCGCACGCCACAGGGAGGCCACGGCCGCCACGTCGATGTCCCAGCCGTACTGCTCGCTGGCGGAGCGGATCAGGTGCAGACCCTGGGCGTAGGCCACGACCTTCGCGCTCCAGAGAGCCTGCCGCACGTCCTCGACCAGGGTGGCCTTGTCCTGCGGGGTGAAGGAGTGGGCCGGCCCGCTCAGGTGCTCACGGCCGGCGGCCCGCAGGTCCAGGTGCCCGGAGACCGACCGCGCGAAGACTGACTCGGCGATGGTGTTCACCGGCACGCCCAGCTCGAGGGCGATCTGCACCGTCCACCGGCCGGTGCCCTTCTGCCCGGCGGAGTCGGCGATCACGTCCACCAGTGCCTTGCCGGTGATCTCGTCGGTCTGGTCCAGCACCTCCGAGGTGATCTCGATCAGGTACGAGTCCAGGTCGCCGGTGTTCCACTCTCGGAAGGTGTCGGAGATCTCGGCCACGCTCAGGCCACCGGCCCGCAGCACGTCGTAGGCCTCGGCGATGAACTCCATGTCGGCGTACTCGATGCCGTTGTGGACCATCTTGACGAAGTGGCCGGCGCCGTCGGGGCCGATGTAGGTGCAGCACGGGGTGCCGTCGTAGTCGGCGGCGATGGTCTCCAGCAGCGGGCCGATCGCCTCGTAGCCCTCCTTGGATCCACCGGGCATGATGGAGGGCCCATTCAGCGCACCTTCCTCACCGCCGGAGATCCCGACGCCGAAGAAGTGCAGGCCCTTCTCGCGCAGCGCCTCCTCCCGGCGGCGGGTGTGCTCGTAGTGGGCGTTGCCGCCGTCGACGACGATGTCGCCCTCCTCCAGGTGCGGCAGGAGGGCCTCGATGGTGGCGTCGGTGCCGGCGCCGGCCTGCACCATGATCACGATCCGGCGAGGGCGCTCGAGGCTGGCCACGAACTCCTCCACCGAGCTCGCGGGGACGAACGATCCCTCGCGGCCGTGGGCGGAGATCATGTCGTCGGTGCGGGCCTGGGTGCGGTTGTACACCGCGACCGTGTAGCCGTTGTTGGCGAAGTTGCGGGCCAGGTTGCGTCCCATGACGGCCAGGCCGACGACGCCGACGTGAGCGGAGGAGGTCATCTGTTGCGATCCTTTGTCGATGGTTGCGGGCTCGGTGGAGATGATGCCAGGAAGCCTCGCCGGATGCCGCGCCGTCTCACCCCGGGCCGGCGCCGGGCCGAGACCTCAGGCCGGGGGAGGCGTCGTAGACGGCCGCGATGGCGGCCACGGTCGCGGCGCCGTCGGAGAGGCCGATCCAAAACGGTTCCGGCTCCTCGAGACGCTCGTAGAAGTCGGCGATGAGCAGCCGGTGGGAGTCTCCCCAGTAGCTGCGCCCGCTCGCACTGGGGGCGGCCGCCGGCACGGTCTCGGTGCGGCCGTCGTGCCAGCGCACGAGCAGATCGCCGGACATGGTGGCGGAGCCGATCTCGCCGTGCACCTCGAGGGTGACCGGTGCGTTCAGCGGGTAGGCGTTGGTGGCGTGCAGCAGGGAGCGGGCCCCGCCGGCGTGGGTGATCAGGATCTCGGCGGTGTCCTCCACCTCGATCGCCTCACCGAGCAGGTGGGTGGCGGCGTGCCCGGTGACGGCGGCCGCCGGGCCGAGCAGCCACAGCAGCAGGTCGAGGGTGTGGATCGCCTGGTTCATCAGCACCCCGCCGCCGGCGCCAGCCCAGGTGCCGCGCCAGGGCCGGTCGGCGTAGTACTCCGGGGTGCGGTACCAGCTGACGGCGGCCCTCGCCCCGTGCACGCGCCCGAGCGCTCCGGAGGTGATCAGCTCGTGCAGGCGCCGGTTGGGGCGGTTGTAGCGGTTCTGGTACACCACCCCGGACCGCACGCCGCGGGTCTGGGCGGCCTGCGCCGTCTCGGTGAGTGCCTCGGCCTGCTCGAGGGTGTGCGCCACCGGCTTCTCGAGCAGGAGGTGGGCTCCGCCGTCGAGGACCTGGCGGGCGACGCCCGCGTGCTCGGCGTGCGGGGTGCACACGTGCACCACGCTCGGCCCGGCCGTGGCGAGCAGGCTCGGTACGTCGGGGAAGGTCCGGGTGCCGAGCCCGGAGGCGAGGGCGTGGGCGCGGCCGGGGTCGGTGTCGACCACCCCGGCCACCTCGATCCCCAGGGCGGTCAGGGCCTCGGCGTGCAGGGCGGCGATGTCACCGCAGCCGACGATGGCGGCGGTGGCGGCAGTGGGCTCGGGGAGGCCGGCGGTGGTCACTGGTAGGAGATGCCCTCGGCGTCCAGCAGCGAGGTGAACGCCCGGTGCGCCTCGGTGAACATTGCCGGGCCGGAGAACCCGCCGAAGGTCCCGACGGCGCTCAGGTGGGGTTCGAGGGAGAAGAACCCGTCGAAGCCGTCGGCCGCCAGGGCGCGCATCGTCTGGGCGACCTCACCGTCACCCTGGCCGGCCGGGACGACCGTGCCGTCGGCGAGGAGGGCGTCCTTGATCTGGATGTAGGCGGTGTCGGGGCGCAGCAGCTCGTAGCCGTCGGTGAAGGGGCGCACCCCGCACTGGACGAAGTTCGCGGCGTCCCACGCCAGGCGCAGGTGATCGTTGTCGACCGAGGAGACGATGTCGTGGCAGCGCTGGGGGATGTCGCCGTAGATGTCCTTCTCGTTCTCGTGCAGCAGGACCAGGCCCTCCGCGGCTCCGACGGCGGCGAGGGCGTCCATCCGGCGCAGCACCTCACTGCGGACCTCGGCCGGGTCCGCGCCGTGGAGGAAGAAGGAGAACAGGCGGATGTAGGGCGCCTGCAGGCGGTGGGCGACGTCGGCGGCATGCTTCATCGCGTCCAGGTGGCGTGGGAACTCCTCGCCGATGCCGATCTTGCCGATCGGTGACCCGAGAGCGGAGACCTTCAGCCCGGCGTCGGCCAGGGTGTCGGCCACCCGGGAGAGCTCGGAGTCGCTCAGCGCGAGCACATTGGTGCCCCAGGCGCTGCGGAACTCGATGTGCGTGAGGCCGAGACCGGTGGCGACCTCCACCTGCGTGTCGAAGTCGGGATCGATCTCGTCGACGAATCCGGAGAGAGTCCACATGTCCTCCAGGCAACGCGCCGGAGCCGGGCAGCGGCAAGCGGTTGCCACTTGTTGCTGCCCACGCCTACGGTAGGGCGGTGGTCAGCGAGGGTGAGCGCCAGCAGGCGACGACCATCTACGACGTGGCCGCCGCCGCCGGTGTGGCGCCCTCCACCGTCTCCCGGGCCTTCTCCCGGCCGGGCCGGGTGCGTGCCGAGACGGCCGAACGGATCCGCGCCGTCGCCGCCGAGCTGGGCTACCGGGCCAACCCGCAGGCGCGGGCGCTGAGCACCACCCGTACCCGGATGCTGGCGCTGGTGCTCGCCGATGTGACCAACCCCGTCTTCGCCGAGGTGGTCCGGGGAGCCGGGCGCGCGTGCGATCGGGAGGAGTACACGATGCTGCTCGCCGAGACCGAGGAGTCGGCCGAGAAGGAACGCGCGATGATCGACCGCGTCCAGGGTTCGGTGGATGCGATCGTGCTCGCGAGCTCGCGGATGTCCGACGCCGCGATCCGGCAGATCGCGAAGGTGGAGCCGCTGGTGGTGCTCAACCGGGAGGTCCCGGGCGTGCCGTGCGTGCTGGTCGACTTCGAGCCGGCGATGCGCCGCATCACCGAGCACCTCCTCGAGCTCGGGCACCGGCAGATCACCTACGTGGCCGGCCCGGAGGCCTCCTGGGCGGACGGGATGCGCTGGCGCGGGCTGCGGGTGGCCACCGAGAGCCTGGGACTGCGCCTGCGCCGCGTGGGCCCGGTCGCCCCGACGGTGGCCGGCGGCCGGTCGGCGAGGGTGGACGGGACCGACGGCTCCACGGCCGTGGTGACCTACAACGACATGGTGGCGATCGGCCTGGTCCGCCAGCTCACCGCCGCGGGCGTGCGGGTACCGGAGGACGTCAGCGTGGTCGGCTTCGACAACACCCCGGTGGGGGAGCTGGTGACCCCCGCCCTGACGACGGTGGCAGCCCCGCTGCGGGCGCTGGGGGAGACCGGCGCCTCCAACGCGCTGGCCCTCGCCGCCGGGGCCCGTTCGCGCGCCACCGAGCCGGTACGCCTGCCGACCCGGCTGATCGTGCGCGCCTCGACCGGCCCGGCGAGTGCCTGAGGGGCCACCCCCGCCGGCGCGCGTGGGAATCCAGTTCCCGCATTCGAATCCGCCTCTGGCCGGTCGTAGGTGGATTCCCATGCCGCAAGTGGATTCGAATGAGCCGGTGGTCGGCCCGGCCGTACCCTGCTGCCATGGTCAAGGTCCGCCGCGCCGTCCGCGCCGATGTCCGCGCGATCAGTGAGCTGCGGGTGGCCGGGTGGCGCGCCGCCTATCCCGGCCTGGTGCCCCAGGAGATGCTCGACCGCCAGGATCCTGTGCGTGAGACCCAGCGCCGCGGAGCGGCGTGGGAGAGCCGCACCTGCGACGCCGAGCTGGTGGCCGTCGACGCCACCGGAGCGGTGATCGGGTGGGCGGTGGCCGGTCCCGCGCGCGACGACGAGTTCGCCGGTGCCGGCGAGCTCTACGCCCTCTACGCCCACCCCGATCACTGGTCCACCGGCGTCGGGCACGTGCTGATGACCGCGGCCGAGGAGGTCCTCCGGGGTGCCGGCTACCGGCGGGCCTACCTGCTGGTGCTGGCCGGCAACACCCGGGCGGCGGGATTCTACGAACGGCACGGCTGGATCGAGGACGGCACCGAGGTCCACGACGAGCGCCCGCACGGCGTGCTGGTGGAGCGCCGGCGGGTGCGGGACCTGTCAGCCTGAGGTGGCACCGGCGTAGGACCCGCAGGCCCAGTAGTTGCCCTCGGGGTCGAGCACGGCGGCGCTGCGGCCACCGAAGTCCTGATCGGCCGGGTACTGCTGCGGCCTCCCGCCGGCGGCGACCGCGCGGGCGAACCAGGCATCGACCTCCTCGTCGCGGCTGACGACGAGGTAGGCCGCCCCGTGCCCCGCGGTCCGGTCGAGCGCACTGCCGTCGTCACGGATGCTGCCGAGCATCACGGCGCCGGTCTCGCGCCACCTCAGCTCGGCGTGCTCGACGGTGCCGCCCGGCCCGTCCACGACGAGACTACGGGTGAAGCCGAGCGCCTCGAGGAAGTCGATGACGGCGTGGGCATGGCGGGCGCGGAAACACATGTGAAGCGTGGTCATGGCCCTGAGCCTGTCCGGTGTGCCGGGGTGAGGTCTTGAAGATTCGGGAACTCGGCGCGCAGCGACCGGGCGGGCGGGCGGCCGACGGCGGCGGTCCACTCCCGCGTCAGGTGCGACTGGTCGGCGTACCCGGTGGTGGCCGCGACGGTGGCGAGATCCTGACCCGCGGACGCGAGCGCCCGCGCGGCCGTCAGCCGGGCGATGCGGGCCACCTCCTTCGGTCGCAGGCCGACCTCTGCGGCGAACTGCGCGCTCAGGTGCCGCCGTGACCAGCCCACGGTGCGAGCGACGTCGTCGACGCTCGCGCCCCCGTGGCCGGTGGTGAGGAGCCGCCAGGCCTCGACGACCTCGGCACGGGGCGGTCGTGGCCGCTCCCGGTGCAGGCGCGCGGCCACGGCGAGCAGTCCCGCGCGCAGCGCGGTGGGCCGGAGCGGCGCGGGCGCCGCCCGGACGGGTGCGAGCACGTCGTGCAGCGGTGCGGCGGGCAGGTCGTCGAGCTCGAGGATGTGCCCGCTGACGGCGCCGATCGGGAGACCGAGCAGCGCGCGGCAGCCTCGGGGTGTCAGCGCCAGCTGCAGGCCGTGCTGCCGGCCGTGCGTGCGCACCAGCGAGGGCCGGGTGTGGAGGCCGGCGACGAGGACGCGGTACCCGTGGTGGCCCGGCTCGTGCGCCCATCCGACATCGGTCGGCCGGTCCAGGGCCAGGACGATCGTCGCGGACAGGCTCGGCACACCGAAGTGCACCGCATCCGGAGCCAGCCGCAGGTCGAACCAGGACGCGCCGGCCACCCCGAGGGAGTGGGTCACCTCGTCCACCTCACCCATCCGAGGACCATAGTCAACGCCGTCGACCGCAGCGAGGCCGGGCAACTCCTGGCAACGGGTTGCCGCGAGAGCCGGGGAACCGGTTTCGTGAGCGGGTGCCGACCTCCACACCTGCTCTCGAACTGCACCCCGACCGCCTGCTGCCTGCCGACACCGCCCGGCGCGAGATCTCCCGCCGGCTCTACGAGTCGGTGCGCGAGCTGCCGATCATCTCCCCGCACGGCCACGTGCCGCCGAGCTGGATCAGCGAGGACACCCCCTTCCGGGATCCGACGTCGCTGCTGATCACCCCGGACCACTACATCACCCGGATGCTGCACGCCCACGGGGTGGCGCTGCGCGACCTGGGCGTGGGCCGCGGGCCGCTGGAGGACTCCGAGGCCCGCGCTGCCTTCCGCACGCTGTGCTCGCACTGGTCCGCCTACCGGGGCACCCCGGTGCGCTACTGGCTGGAGGAGGAGCTGGCCGGCATCTTCGGCGTGACCGTGCGGCCCAGCGCCGAGACGGCCGACACGATCTACGACCAGATCGCCGCACGGCTCGCCGAGCCGGGCTTCCGGCCCCGGGCCCTGATGGACGCCTTTGGCATCGAGGTGCTCGCCACCACCGACGACCCGTGTGACAGCCTCGACGAGCACGCGAGCCTGGCCGCCGACAGCACCTTCGCCCCCCGCGTGGTCCCGACCTTCCGGCCCGACAAGTACCTCGACGCGGCCCTGCCCACCTGGCGGGCGGACGTGGACCGGCTCGGCGAGGTCTCCGGGATCGACACCGGCACCTACTCCGGTTACCTCGCAGCACTGGAGGATCGCCGCCGCTACTTCATCTCCCGCGGTGCGGTCTCCGCGGACCACGGGGTGATCGACGCCGTCACGGTGATCCTCGACGCGGCCGAGGCGAGCCGGATCTTCGAGGCCGCCCGTGCGGGCACCGCCACCGAGGAGGAGACGACGGCGCTGCGCCGGCACATGCTCACCGAGATGGCGCGGATGTCCTGCGAGGACGGGCTGGTGATGACGATCCACCCGGGTGTGCGGCGCAACCACCACACGCCCACCTGGCAGGAGTACGGCCCCGACGTCGGCTGCGACATCCCCATCGCGATGGAGTACACCGACGCGTTGCGCCCGCTGCTGGAGGCCTACGGAACCCACCCGAACCTCACCCTGGTGCTGTTCACCATCGACGAGACGGTCTACTCCCGCGAGCTCGCCCCGCTGGCCGGCTTCTACCCCTCGGTCTACGTCGGGGTGCCGTGGTGGTTCATCGACGCCCCCGAGGCGATCCGCCGGTTCCGCTCCACGGTCACCGAGACAGCCGGCTTCTCCCGCACGTCCGGCTTCATCGACGACACCCGCGCCTTCTGCTCGATCCCGGCCCGGCACGACATGAGCCGCCGCCTCGACGCCGGCTACCTGTCCGAGCTGGTGGTCGAGCACCGCCTCGCCGAGGACGAGGCGTTCGAGGCCATCCGCGACCTGGTGGTCACCAATCCGCGGAAGGTCTTCCGGATCGGCGGTGAGTCCCGATGACCGCTGCCACCGACCGGACCGCGCCGCGTCTCGCGCGCGGTCTCCACGGCCTGCCCGCCGCGTCCGCGCCGGTCCGCATCGTGCACCTGGGCGTGGGCAACTTCCACCGTGCGCACCAGGCCTGGTACACCCACCACGCCCCCGACGCCGACCAGTGGGGGATCGCGGCGTTCACCGGCCGTAGGCCCGACCAGGCCGAGGCCCTCGCCCCGCAGGACGGGCTCTACACGCTGATCACCAAGGGTCCCGACGGGGACGAGGCCGAGGTGATCTCCTCGATCGTGGCCGTCCATCCGGCCGCCGACCATGAGGCCTACCTGCGCTACCTGGCCGACCCGGCTGTGGCGATCGTCAGCCTGACGGTGACCGAGCACGGCTACCGCAGGGACGCCGTCGGGAACCTCGACCTGGCGGCGCCGGACGTGGCGGCCGATGTGGCCGCCCTGCGCGAGGATCCACGCGCGGCGGTCTCCTCGGCACCGATGCGGCTGGTGGCCGGGCTGCTGGCCCGGCGGACGGCCGGCGCGGCGGCGATCACGATCCTGCCGTGTGACAACCTGCCCGACAACGGCGACGTCGCCCGCACCCTGGTGCTCGATGGTGCCGCGGCGGTGGACGAGTCGCTCGTGCCGTGGATCGCCGAGCACGTGGACTTCGCCACCTCGATGGTGGACCGGATCACCCCGGCCACCACCGACGACGACCGCGCCCTGGTGCAGGACCGGCTGGGATTCTCCGATGCCTCCCCGGTGCCGACCGAGCCGTTCAGCGAGTGGGTGATCTCGGGCCGCTTCCCCGCCGGACGCCCGGCCTGGGAGAAGGCCGGCGCCCAGCTCGTCGAGGACGTCGCCCCGCACGAGCGCCGCAAGCTCTGGCTGCTCAACGGCTCCCACTCCCAGCTCGCCTACGTCGGCAGCGCCCGAGGGCACGAGACGATCGACGCCGCGATCGCCGACCCGCAGTGCCGGGACTGGGTGGAACAGTACTGGGACGAGGCCGAGCGCCACCTGGGCCTGCCGCCCCAGGAGGTCCGGGCCTACCGGGACGCCCTCATCGCCCGGTACGAGAACCCGCGGGTGCGCCACCTCACCGCACAGATCGCCCACGACGGCTCCCAGAAGCTCCCGGTGCGTACGCTGCCCACTCTCCACGCCGAGCGCGCCGCCGGCCACCTGCCGCTGGGGTGTGCCACCACGCTCGCCGGCTGGATCCTGCACCTGCGGGGTGTGGGCGCGCCGGTGCAGGATCCCGGCGCCGGGCCGGCGCAGGAGGCCGCGAACGCGGGCGAGGTGGCGGCCGTGGTCGCGGCCGTGCTGGAGACCCTGCAGCCGGGGCTGGGCGAGGACGAGCCGCTCGTGGACGCGGTGGTCCGGCAGGCCGGGGCGATCACCGGGAATACCTGAGCGCATGAGGTGTTGACCCGAGCAGAAGTTCATGCAGATGCATGGACCTGACAGGGAGGCACCTCATGCAGTTCGGCATCTTCACCGTCGGTGACGTCACCACCGACCCGACCACCGGGCGCACGCCGACCGAGCACGAACGCATCATGGCGATGGCCACCATCGCCAAGCATGCCGAGGACGTGGGCCTGGACGTGTTCGCCACCGGTGAGCACCACAACCCGCCGTTCGTGCCGAGCTCTCCCACCACGCTGCTGGCGTATGTGGCCGCGCAGACCGAGCGGATCCTGCTCACCACCTCGACCACGCTGATCACCACCAACGACCCGGTGAAGATCGCCGAGGACTACGCGTTCCTGCAGCACCTGGCGGGGGGCCGGGTGGACCTGATGCTCGGGCGCGGCAACCACGGTCCGGTCTACCCGTGGTTCGGACAGGACCCGCGCCAGGGTCTGCCGCTGACGATCGAGAACTACCAGCTGCTGCGCAAGCTCTGGGACGAGGAGGTCGTGGACTGGGAGGGGCGCTTCCGCAGCCCCCTGCAGGGGTTCACCTCGACCCCGCGCCCGCTCGACGGCGTCGCCCCCTTCGTCTGGCACGGCTCCATCCGTACCCCGCAGGTGGCCGAGCTGGCCGCCTTCTACGGCGACGGTTTCTTCGCCAACCACATCTTCTGGCCGAAGGAGCACTTCCAGCAGCTGATCGGCCTCTACCGGCAGCGGTTCGAGCACTACGGCCACGGCAGCGCCGACCAGGCGATCGTCGGTCTCGGCGGGCAGGTGTTCATGCGCAAGAACTCCCAGGACGCCGTCGACGAGTTCCGGCCCTACTTCGACAACGCCCCGGTCTACGGGCACGGGCCGAGCCTGGAGGAGTTCACCGAGGCCACCCCGCTGACCGTGGGCAGCCCGCAGCAGGTGATCGACAAGACCCTCACCTTCACCGAGAACTTCGGGCACTACCAGCGCCAGCTGTTCCTCATCGACCACGCCGGCCTGCCGTTGAAGACGGTGCTCGAGCAGCTCGACCTGCTCGGCGGTGAGGTGGTGCCGGTGCTGCGCAAGGAACTGGCGAAGAACCGGCCCGCGCACGTGCCGGACGGGCCCACCCACGCCGCGCGGGTGGAGGCCAACGGTGGACCGGTGGACCTGACGCCGCAGTTCGCCGTGGACCCGATGTCCGGCAGCGCCGTCCCCCGATGACGGCGGCCGGTGCCGCCCTGGCCTGGGAAGCCCTCTTCCGTGCCCAGGTGCACCTGATGCGCCACTTCGAGCAGGCCAAGGACTTCGAGCCGCTGGCCTCACGCGAGTACGACGTGCTCTTCACTCTCTCGCGGTGCGGGGGAGCGGCACGGATGCGCGACCTGGTGCCGAACCTGCTGCTGAGCCAGCCAAGCCTGTCCCGCATGGTCGACCGCCTCGCCGCGGACGGTCTGCTCGAGCGGCGGGCAGCCGAGGGCGATGGGCGCGGCGTGGTCGTCGCGCTCACCGAGCGCGGCAGCCGGCTGCAGCGACAGGTCGGGCGCCGCCACGTCCGCTCGATCGGCGAGCGGCTCGATGTCGCCCTCACCGAGGACGAGCAGGCGCAGTTGCGGCGCCTGTGCGAGAAGCTCCGCGAGACGACGACGAAGGAGAACCGATGAGCCAGACCGACACCCTGTCCGTGGTCGCGGTCAACGGGGGTGTGGGGTTCCCCTCGACCACTCGTGCCCTGACCGATGCGCTCGTGCGGGAGGTGGCGGCCTGCACCGGCGTGACCTCCCGGACGATCGACGTGCGAGACCTGGCCCGTGACATCGCCGACGCCACCGTGCTCGGACTGCCCTCGCCGGAGCTGGACGACGCCTTGCGGAGGGTGGAGCAGGCAGACCTGGTGATCGCCGGCACGCCGGTCTTCCGCGGCAGCTATGCCGGACTGTTCAAGGGGTTCTGGGACCTCGTCGAGCCGCTGTCGATGCGCGGCACGCCGGTGGTGCTGGCCGCGACCGGTGGCAGCCCCCGCCACCAGCTGATGATCGATCAGACGCTGCGGCCGCTGTTCGCCTACTTCGGCGCGCTCATCGCTCCCACAGCCGTCTATGCGGCACCGGAGGACTTCGGCGTGGCCGGGGGCCCCGGCCACGAACTCGCCCAGCGCATCGAGCGAGCCGGCCGGGAGGCTGCCCGGCTCGCCGCCTCGGTGGCGGCGAGCCAGCGCGCCTGAGCGGGGTCTCCCCGGGGCCTCAGGCCTCGGCGGAGCGGAACATCCAGGCGTGCTTCTCCAGGCCGGTGGCGACCTCGATCAGCAGGTCCTGGCTGAGCAGGTCCACCTCGAGCTCGTCCAGACCCGCCTTGATGCGCTCGCTGGCCTCCTGCAGCCGGTCATCGAAGAGACGGATGACCTTGTCCGTGCCGATCTGGCCGGCATCGATATCGGGCACCTGCGAGCTCTGCGAGACCGTCCCCGCCCGGCCGTCGGGCGCCTCGCGCAGGGTCGCCAGCCGCTCGGCGACGTCGTCGGACCAGGTGCGTAGGTCCGCGATCACCTCATCGAGCTGGAGGTGGATGGAGCGGAAGTGCGGTCCGTGCAGGTTCCAGTGCGCCTGCTTGCCCTGCAGCGCCAGATCGATCAGATCCACCAGGGCTGCCTGCAGGCGGGTGACGACGACCTCGGGAGCGTCCTGGCCGGTGGCGTGAGTGCTCACGTGCTGTCCTTTCTCCGACGAGCCGCCGCGGTGGCGGCGAGAGTGACGGCCCCATCGTAGGTCGGCCGGCGCGGGTGTGCAGGTCGTGGCCGGCCTCGCCACGGTCCTCGCCGTTGCCGCGCCGGTCTCGGGTGCCGCTACCATGGGCCCATGCAGCAGGTCCTGCTCCTTAACGAGCCGCGTCGGTAGATCGAACCGCCGCGGCCGCCCCTCCCTGAGAGGGGCTTTTTTGTGCCGACCACAGGGCAGGGCCCACCCGGGAGACGAGGCGAATGAGCACCGAGCAGAGCGAGACCACCTACGACTACCGCGCACTGGAAGCCAAGTGGCTACCGGTGTGGGACGAGCTGCAGCCGTTCCGCGCCGACGACGAGGCCGTGCGCTCGGGGGCGAAGGAGAAGCGGTACGCGCTGACGATGTTCCCCTACCCCAGCGGCGACCTGCACATGGGCCACGCCGAGGTGACCGCCCTGCACGACGTCATCGCCCGGTACTGGTGGCTGCGCGGCTACGAGGTGATGAACCCGATGGGCTGGGACTCCTTCGGGCTGCCGGCCGAGAACGCCGCGATCCGCAGCGGTGAGCACCCCGCCACCTACACCTACGGCAACATCGAGACCCAGGCTGCCTCGTTCAAGCGGTACGGCGTGAGCGTCGACTGGTCCCGCCGGCTGCACACCTCCGACCCGGAGTACTACCGCTGGACCCAGTGGCTGTTCCTGAAGTTCGCCGAGCGCGGGCTGGCCTACCAGAAGTACTCACCGGTGAACTGGTGCCCCAACGACCAGACGGTGCTGGCCAACGAGCAGGTCGTGGACGGACGCTGCGAACGCTGCGGCGCCGAGGTGACCAAGCGCGAGCTGAACCAGTGGTACTTCAAGATCACCGACTACGCCCAGGAGCTGCTCGACGACCTGGAGACGCTGGCCCCGACCTGGCCGGACCGGGTGGTGACCGCCCAGCGCAACTGGATCGGCCGCTCCGAGGGCGCCCACGTCGACTTCACGCTGCACCTCGCGGACCGCACGGACAGGGACGTGAGGGTCTACACCACCCGCCCCGACACCCTCTACGGTGCGACCTTCATGGTGGTGGCCGCCGACGCCGCCCTGGCCGCCGAGATCGTCGCACCGCAGCAGCGGGAGGCGTTCGAGACCTACCTGAGCGAGACCCGTAAGGCTTCCGACATCGACCGGATGTCGACCGAGCGCCCCAAGACCGGGGTGGACCTGGGCATCACCGCCAGCAACCCGGTCAGCGGGGAGCAGGTGCCGGTGTGGGCCTCCGACTACGTCCTGGCCGACTACGGCACCGGCGCGATCATGGCTGTGCCCGCACACGACCAGCGTGACCTGGATTTCGCCCGGGCGATGGGCCTGCCGGTGCGCCGCGTGATCGACACCGGCGAGGAGGACCCGCAGGACTCCGGCGTGGCCACCACCGGGGACGGCACCTACGTCAGCTCCGGCGTGCTCGACGGACTGAGCGACAAGCAGACCGGCATCGCGCGGATCCTGGAGCGCCTGGAGTCCGAGGGCACGGGCACGCGGGCGGTGAACTTCCGGCTGCGCGACTGGCTGCTGAGCCGGCAGCGGTACTGGGGCTGCCCGATCCCGATCATCCACTGCGGGGCCTGCGGCGCGGTGCCGGTGCCCGAGGATCAGCTGCCGGTGACGCTGCCCGACCTGCGGGGCGCCGACCTCAAGCCCAAGGGGGTCTCGCCCCTGGCCGCGGCGACCGAGTGGGTGAACGTCGACTGCCCGCGCTGCGGTGGAGCGGCGAAGCGCGACACCGACACCATGGACACCTTCGTCGACTCCTCCTGGTACTTCCTGCGCTACGCCAGCGTCGGCGACGACACCCAGGCCTTCGATCCGGAGCTGACCAACGCCTGGATGCCCGCCGACATCTACGTCGGCGGTGTCGAGCACGCGGTGCTGCACCTGCTCTACGCCCGCTTCTTCACCAAGGTGCTCGCCGACATGGGACTGCTGGAGGTGCGCGAACCCTTCGCCGCCCAGCTGAACCAGGGCGTGGTGATCAACGAGGGCAAGAAGATGAGCAAGTCCCTCGGCAACGGCGTGAGCCTGGGGGAGCAGCTGGAAGAGTTCGGCGTCGACGCCGTCCGCCTCACCCTGGTCTTCGCAGGCCCGCCGGAGGACGACATCGACTGGGCGGACATGTCCCCGCAGGGCTCGTTGCGCTTCCTGCAGCGGGCCTGGCGGCTGGCGGGAGACGTGACCTCCGCCGTCGGGACCCCCGCCGACGGCGGTGAGACCGCGCTGCGCAAGGTGACCCACCGGACCCTCCACGAGGCTGCCGGGCTGATCGAGTCCCACCGGTTCAACGTGATGGTCGCCCGCACCATGGAGCTGGTCAACGCCACCCGCAAGGCCATCGACTCCGGCTGCGGCGGGGCGGACCCGGCCGTGCGCGAGGCCGTCGAGACGGTCGCGATCCTGCTCTCGATGGTGGCGCCCTACACCGCCGAGGAGATGTGGGAGCGGCTCGGCCACGCCCCGACCGTGGCACGCACCAGCTGGCCGCAGGTGGAGGAGGCACTGCTGGTGGAGGACACCGTCACCTGCGTGGTGCAGGTCAAGGGGAAGGTCCGGGGCCGCCTGGAGGTCTCCCCGGACATCTCCGAGGCCGACCTCGAGGCGGCGGCCCTGGCCGACCCGGGTGTGCAGCGGGCGCTGGACGGTGCCGCCGTGCGCACGGTCATCGTGCGGGCCCCGAAGCTGGTCAACATCGTCCCGGCCTGAGCGATGACGGCGGCCGGCCGGCCCCGGCGGTCGTCGTATCCACACCCCCTCCTGCGCGTCAGGCGGAGCAGGGCGGCCGCGGCCTAGCGTCACGGCTGTGGATCCTCGTCAGCCCCGGGACCGCCTCCGACGGGCGGTGGTGGCGGCCTACCGGCCTGCGCACGAGGTACCCGAGCCGCCGGTCGAGGTGAGCCCGCCCGGGCGCTCGGGTCGGCGTGACCGGCGTGACCGGCGCCCTCGGGGCGCCGAGATGCCGGTCCGGATGGCAGCACGCGTGGCGATCATCGCGCTCGTCGTGGCCCTCGTGATCACGGCCGTGCTGCTCGCGCGCGGCCTGGCGCCGGCCCCGGTGACCGCACCGATCCCGACGCCGCAGGCCCCGGCCTCGCAGGCACCGGGCGCGGAGGCACCGGGGGTGGAGGCACCGGCGAGCAGCGAACCGGCCGGCACCGGCGCAGCCACGGTGGTGGTGCACGTGGCCGGCGCGGTGCGTGAGCCCGGGGTGGTGAACGTGCCCGAGGGGACGCGGGTGGCGGAGGTCATCGATGTCGCCGGAGGGGCGGCCGAGGGCGCAGATCTCGATGCCATCAACCTCGCCTCCACCGTCACCGACGGGCAGCAGGTCTACGTTCCGCAGCAGGGCGAGGCAGCCCGGCCCGAGCCCGGGACGACCCCGGCGAGCAGCACGATCGACGTGAACACCGCCGACGCCGCCACGCTCGAGCAGTTGCCGGGAATCGGCCCGGCGCTGGCTGCCGAGATCATCGGCTGGCGCGAGCAGAACGGCCCCTTCGCCACCGTCGAGGATCTGTTGCAGGTCTCCGGGATCGGACCCGCGACGCTCGAACGGCTGCGGGATGAGGTGGTCCTGTGAGCACCGGACGCCCGCGGGCCGGCCGGGACTGGCGGCTCGTACCCGCAGCGGCGCTCACCTGGGGGGTGTGCGGGTGGGGCGTGGGACTCGGCGGTAGCTGGGTCTGGGTGATGGTGCTGGTGCTGCTGACGGCGGCCACGCTGCTGGTGCACCGCCTGCGGCGGCTGCACGGCCGCTCCCATCCTGGTCGACCCCATCCCGGTCGCTCGCGCCCCCGGCACCGCCGGGTCCAGGCGCGCTCCCTGGGCGCGACCGCCGCACTGACCGTGCTGGTGGCCGCGGCGGTGCTCGCAACCGCCGTGCCACGGCTGGAGTGGCGCGCCGAGCAGGTGAGCCGGGTGGACGGGACCAGCGCCGAGGTGCAGCTGCGCCTGACCGGCGACCCGGTGCCGCTCGCTGAGCGGCCCGGCGTACGCATCGAGGCGGTGCTGCTCACCGCGGGCCGGTCCCTGCCGGTGGCCTCGCTGCCCGTGCTCGTGCTAGCGAGCGAGGAGTGGGCGCGGGAGCGGACCGGCGGGCTGGTCACCGTGACCGCGCGGCTCGCCGCGACGGAGCCGGGTCAGGAGCGGGCGCTGCTGGTGATCCCGGCCGGGCCGGGCACTCACGAGCCGCCGCAGGGATGGCGTGCCACCGTGGCCGCCTTGCGCACTGGCCTCGTCTCGGCCAGCGAGGAGCTGCCCCCGGCCTCACGCGGTCTGGTGCCGGGCATCGCCATCGGGGACGACCGCGTGGTGCCGCCGGCCCTGCGGGAGGCGATGCGCACCACGAGCCTGACCCATCTGACCGCCGTCTCGGGCGCCCACGTCGCGCTGGTGCTGGGCCTGGTGCTGGCACTGGGGTGGTGGCTGCCGCCACCGGCCCGGTCGGTGGTGGGAGCCTTCGTGCTGATCGCCTTCGTGGCACTGGTCCACCCCGACGGCAGCGTGCTGCGCTCGGCCGTGATGGGTGCGGTGCTGCTGCTCGGGCTGGCACTGCGCCGCCCGCGTGCGGCGCTCCCTGCCCTGGCCGCGGCGGTGATCGCGCTGCTGGCCGCCGATCCCTGGCTGGCGCGCTCCTACGGCTTCGCCCTCTCGGTGCTGGCGACCGGTGGGCTGCTCGTGGGTAGCGGGCCGATCGCCTCCTGGCTGGCTCGCTGGCTGCCGGAACCGCTGAGCATGGCCCTGGCGGTGCCCGCCGCGGCGCAGATCGCCTGCACACCGGTGCTGCTGCTCCTGGACCCGGCGATCCCGCTCTACGCCGTCCCGGCGAACCTCATGGCGGCACCGGCGGTCGCCCCTGCCACCGTCCTCGGCCTCGCCGCCGCCCTGGTCGGTCCCCTCTCGCCGGGTGCGGCCGAGGTGCTCGTGCAGCCGGCCTCCTGGTGCACGGCGTGGATCGCGGCCGTGGCCCACCGGTGGGCGGCACTGCCCGGCGCCGCCCTTCCCTGGCCGGCGGTGTGACCCGCGCGGTCAGCCCGTGCCGGGCGCGCCCGGGAAGCCGGGCAGCAGCAGCGCTGCGTCCTCGCGCCGACCGGTCAGCGTGCGCCGTGGGGCGGCCACTGTGGCCTCGGCCAGGTCGGTGAAGCCGGCCCGCCGGGCGGCCGCGGCGATCTCGGCGCTGACCTGCCCGGGGTCGGCGCGACCGGTCCCCACGAACCACCACAGCGGCCAGGGCATCGCCTGGACGAAGGACACGGCGGAGCGGTTCCACCACGCCGTGCGCGTCGTGGGCCGGGGCCAGAACAGACCGGTGGTGGCCGTCAGCCGCCACGGTCGCAGGACGGGCACCACGGTGCCGGGCACGATCCGGTCGTAGGGCACCGGCCGGGGACGCAGCAGCGGGGCCGTGGAACCGACCAGCAGACCACGCTCACACACGATGAGCACCTCGCCGCCGAGCATCGCCAGGATCCCGGCAAGGATCGACCCCCACACCACCAGCGGCACGACGTTGTGGACCAGCTCAGGGTCGGGGTTGATCAGCACGCCGGCCACCATCAGCAGCCACAGCACGAGCGCGGCGAGATAGGTGCCGGCGCCCGGTCTGCTGCGATACACCGCCACGCTCGCGCCGAGGCCGGCGCGGTGCCGTTCCACGGCGCGTCGGACACTCACGGAGTCGACCCTAGCGGCCCGTCGCCGGGCACGATGCCGTCGGATGTCACGGTGAGGTGGCAGGCTGTGCACGTGCCTCCTGCTCGCCGCTCCCGACCCACCACCGGCCCGTCCTGGCGAGACGTCCCGCTCGCCCCGGTCGTGCTCGTGCGCGGCGGGGAGGGCCTGCTCGTCGACCGCGCCGTCGCCCGGCTCGGGGCGCTCGTGCGCGAACGCGACCCTGAGGCCGAGGTCACGGTGCTGGAGGCCGGCGCCTACGAGCGCGGGCACCTGGAGGTGCTCACCAGCCCGTCGCTGTTCGGCGAGCACCGCCACCTGGTGGTCGAGGGCGCCGAGTCCGCCTCGGACGCGTTCATCGAGGATGCACTCGCCCATGTCGCCGCCGCGGGGCCGGACGTCGACGACGTCACGCTGGTGATCCGGCACGAGAAGGGTGTGCGGGGCAAGAAGCTCCTGGACGCGATCGCCAAGGCGGGCTACCCGGTGGTCACCTGTGAGGCGATCAAGCGCGACGGTGACAAGGCCGAGTTCGCCGCGGCCGAGTTCCAGGCGGCGGGCCGGCGCGCGACTCCGGCGGCGGTCCAGGCCCTGGTCGAGGCGCTCGGCTCCGATCTGCGTGAACTGGCCGCCGGCTGCGCCCAGCTGATCGCCGACACCACCGGGACCATCACCCCCGATGTGGTGCAGCGCTACCACGGCGGGCGGGTCGAGGCCACCGGCTTCCGGGTGGCCGATGCCGCCGTCGCCGGCAAGCAGACCGAGGCGATCACGCTGGTCCGGCACGCCCTGGAGACAGGGGTCGACCCGGTCCCGCTGGTCGCGGTGCTGGCGATGAAGCTGCGCACCCTGGCGAAGGTGGCCGCCACCCGCGGCCGGGCGAGCGCCGCTGAGCTCGGGCTCGCCCCCTGGCAGATTGACCGTGCCCGCCGGGACCTGCAGGGATGGACACCCGAGGGGCTCGCCCGGGCGATCACCGCCGTCGCGGACGCCGATGCGCAGGTCAAGGGGGAGGGTCGGGACGCACGCTACGCAGTCGAACGCGCGGTCCTGACCATCGCGGCCGCCCGCGAGGGCTGAGCACCGCGTCGCCGCCGCCGGCAGACTGGTCACCGGACCGTCACCTGCCGGTCGTGTCCGCACGGGCGTCCCGTTACCCGGGCCCGCCACGCTGGGGTTCGTGCGAGTCGCTGTGGTGACCGAGTCCTTCCTTCCCAGCCTGAACGGCGTGACCACCTCCGTGCTCCGGGTGCTCGACCACCTGGCGCAGCAGCAGCACGAGGCGATCGTGGTCTGCCCCGGCCCGGCACCCCGGGAGTACGCCGGGTTCCCGGTGCACCCGGTGCCGGCCCTGGACTACCGGGGCTTCCGGGCCGGCATGCCGAGCCGGCGCCTGACCCGGGCCGTCCTGCAGTTCGACCCCGACGTGCTGCACGCCGCGGCACCGTTCGGCATCGGTGCCCAGGCGCTGGCGCTGGCCCGGCGGCAGCGCATCCCGTCGGTGGCGATCTTCCAGACCGACGTGGCCCGGTACACCCGCTCCTACGGGCTGTCGCTGACCCACCACGCCGCATGGCGCTGGATCCGGCGCGTGCACGCCGCCGCCGACCTGACCCTCGCTCCCTCGACCTCCTCACTGGAGGATCTGGCCGCCGTCGGGGTCGAACGCACGGCCTGGTGGGGCCGTGGGGTGGACTCGGCCCTCTACCATCCGAACCGGCGCAGCAGCGAGGCCGGCCGCGCCCTTCGGGCCCGGCTCGCCCCGCACGGAGAGGTGCTGATCGGGTATGTGGGCCGGCTCGCTCCCGAGAAGAACGTCACCGAGCTCGCCCCGCTGGCGCGTATCCCCGGCGCCCGGCTCGTGGTGGTGGGAGACGGCCCTGATCGCCCGGTCCTCGAACGCGACCTGGCCGGCACCGACGCCGTGCTGCTGGGGCGGCTCGAGGGGGAGGAGCTGGCGACCGCCTACGCCGCCCTGGACGTCTTCGCCCACACCGGCACCTCGGAGACCTTCGGTCAGACGTTGCAGGAGGCGATGGCCTCCGGGCTGCCGGTGGTGGCCCCGGCAGCCGGCGGGCCGCTGGACCTGGTCGCGGCCGGGGAGTCGGGCTTCCTCGTGCCGCCGCACGACAGTGAGGCGCTCGTGGGCGCCGTCGGGGCCCTGGTGGCCGATCCCGGCATGCGCGCCCGGATGGGCGAGGCGGGCCGCCGTGCGATCCTGCCCCGCAGCTGGGATGCGCTCTGCCGGCAACTTCTCGGCCACTACGAACAGGTCGGTGCCCGGGTCCCGGTGGTGTGATGAGCCTGCGGGGCGGGGTCGGACCGCGTCGCCGGTGCATGAGAACGGCGCCGCTCCCACCGGGGAGCAGCGCCGTGTCTCAGCGTGCGGGCCGGCTCAGGGCCGGCTGCCGCCTCAGAGCGAGGCGACCTGGTGCGCCAGCGCCGACTTGCGGTTGGCGGCCTGGTTCTTGTGGATCACGCCCTTGCTGACGGCCTTGTCGAGCTGGCGCGTCGCCGACCGGAGCGCGGTCTCGGCCGACTCCTTGTCACCGGAGGCGATCGCCTCGCGCACCTTGCGCACGTGCGTCTTCAGCGCCGACCGGTAGGCCTTGTTGCGCAGGCGGGCCTTCTCGTTGGTGCGGATCCGCTTGATCTGGGACTTGATGTTTGCCACGTGTTGACTCTCTCGTGTGTTCGCTGCCGCGAAACTTCCATGGACGTCGTCGAGGGTGTCCCATGACCTGGGACCGGGGCGTGGGGATACCCTGTGCGTGGTCGATGGGCGGCTGCCACGCGCAGACCGGATGGCCGTGCGATGGCGCCAGCCGCCGAGTCTAGCAGCCTGCGGCCCCCTCAGGCGCCGTGGCGGTGCTCACGCAGTGCCACCAGCACGTGCGCGAAGCGTGACTCGTCCAGGGCAGCGCCCTCGCGGCGGATCGCGTCCTCGGCCAGCCACAGGACGCGATCGAGCCGGGCCTCGGACGGGCGCCGGCGCGCGTCCCACCCGCCGCTGCCCACATCCACCCAGGAGCGGCCCCAGCGGGCCTCCTGCTCGGCGTCACGGTCGTGGTCCTGCGAGGTCAGCTGCAGTCCGAGCAGGCCGCCCTCGTGTTCGGCCAGGAGGAGGACGGGCCGGTCCTTGCCACGGCTGGGATCGTCCTCGTAGGGCACCCACGCCCACACCACCTCGCCCGGGTCGGGTCGCCCGTCCGCGCGCGCCTCGTGGCGCAGGGCAGGCAACGGCCCCTCGTGGACGCGGACCCCGGGCCGTCCGCCGACCGGCCCGCGTGGGCCGTCGTCGCGGCCTGTGGTCGTGGGTCCTCGCCCACGTCCCCGGGGGCGGATCGCGTTCACGGCGGCACCGGCCACCGCCCGGGCGAGTCGGCTCAGCAGGCTCATGACGCTCCACGGTAGCGGGCGCGCCGGCAGGTGCCGGGCACGCGCCGCGGGCGGCGTTCGATACCTACCGGACACACGCAGGCGATAGCGTCGGTGTCATGGCGGATCTGTTCGACGGCTATCCCGAGGGCGTGGCCTGGGACGAGATGATCGAGCCCGGGCACGCGGTGCGGGCCCCGTACCAGCACGTGCACCGGACGATGGGGCATCTCAACGCCGACGAGCTGCGGGTCCGGGCCGATGCGCTGGCGCGCTCCTATCTCGCCCAGGGCGTCACCTTCGACGTGGGCGGAGAGGAACGCCCGTTCCCCCTGGACTCGGTGCCCCGGGTGATCGACGCCCAGGAGTGGGACGTGCTCGCGCCGGGCATCTCCCAGCGCGTCCGTGCGCTCGAGGCGCTCCTCGCGGACGCCTACGGGCCGCAGCAGGCCATCGCCGACGGCGTCCTGCCCCGCTCCCTGATCGTCTCCTCCGCCCATTTCGCCCGTGCGGCCCGCGGTATCGACCCCCCGAACGGGGTGCGGGTGCACGTCGGAGGCATCGACGTCATCCGTGACAGCGCCGGCGGCTGGCGCGTGCTCGAGGACAACGTCCGCGTGCCGAGCGGGGTCAGCTACGTGCTCTCCAACCGCCGGGCGATGGCCCAGTCCTTCCCCGAGCTGTTCGCCCGGATGCGGATCCGGCCCGTGGCCGACTACCCCCGGCGGCTGCTGCACGCGCTGCATGCCGCGGCACCCACCGGCGTCGACGAGCCGGTGGTCGTCGTGCTCACACCCGGGGTGTACAACTCCGCCTACTTCGAGCACTCGCTGCTGGCCCGGCTGATGGGCGTGGAGCTGGTGGAGGGGCGGGACCTGTTCTGCGCCGGGGGCAAGGTCTACATGCGCACCACCGAGGGCCGCCGTCGGGTGGACGTGATCTACCGGCGCGTCGACGACGACTTCATCGACCCGGTGGTCTTCCGGCCCGACTCGTTGCTGGGCTGCCCCGGCCTGCTGGGCGCAGCACGGGCGGGCACCGTGACGATCGCCAACGCGGTCGGCAACGGGGTCGCCGACGACAAGCTCACCTACACCTACGTGCCCGATCTCATCCGCTACTACCTCGGTGAGGAACCGATCCTCAGCAACGTCGACACCTGGCGGCTGGAGGACCCGGACTCGCTCACCGAGGTGCTGGACCGGCTCGAGGAGCTGGTGGTCAAACCTGTGGACGGTTCCGGCGGCAAGGGCATCATCATCGGACCTGCCGCCTCCCGGGACGAGCTCGACCAGGCCCGCAGCCGCCTGCGCGCCGATCCGCGCGGCTGGATCGCCCAGCCCGTGGTGCAACTCTCGACCGTGCCGACCCTCGCCGGCGACGCGCTGCGCCCGCGGCACGTGGACCTGCGCCCGTTCGCGGTCAACGACGGCGACGACGTGTGGGTGCTCCCCGGCGGCCTGACCCGCGTGGCCCTGGCCGAGGGGCAGCTGGTGGTCAACTCCTCCCAGGGGGGTGGCTCGAAGGACACCTGGGTGCTCGGCGACGCCCGCCGCGCCACCCGCGCGCCGGTGCCCCCGGACGGTCCCGTAGCCGACGGGGAGGAGCCCGTGCGCGCCGGGGTGCAGCAGGACGCCAACCCGACCGACACCAAGATGCGCGAGCAGAACCAGCAGCAGCAACAGGACCGGTCCGGAGCCGCGCCGGAGCCGCCGACCCGGCGCTTCCCCCTGCGGAGGACCTCATGCTGAGCCGCATCGCCGAGTCGTTGTTCTGGATCGGACGCTATGTGGAGCGTGCCGACGACACCGCCCGCATCCTCGACGCCCACCTGCAGTACCTCCTCGAGGACCCCTACCTGGAGGAGGACGCCGCCTGCCGCGGGTTGCTCGCCGTCATGGGGGCGGCACCCCCGCCGGAGGAGGCCGCGGCCACCCGCGCGACCGTGCTGGACGTGCTCGCCTACGACCGCAACGCTCCCGGCTCGATCGCCGGAGCCATCGCCGCCGCCCGGGAGAACGCCCGGCGTGCCCGGGAGGTGCTCTCCTCGGAGCTGTGGGAGTGCCTGAACACGACCTGGAACACGTTGCCCTCGCGCATCGGTTCCTCCAGCCCGCACGAGTACTTCTCCTGGGTCCGCGAACGGGCCGCGATCGTGGGCGGTATCACCGACGCCGCCACCCGCCGCGACGAGACGCTGCAGTTCCTGCTGCTGGGCCGCAGCATCGAGCGGGCCGATATGACGGCCCGGCTGGTCACCAGCCGCACCCTGGCCGGCGGCAACGGACCCGGGTGGATGACGCTGCTGCGGTCGTGCGGCGCCCACGAGGCGTTCCTGCGCACCTACCGGGGCCGGGACTCGGAGACGCTGGCGGCGGAGTTCCTGCTGCTGGACAGGCTCTTCCCCCGCTCGGTGCTGTTCTCGCTGGAGCAGGCCGAGCGCTGCCTGAGCAAGCTCGCCCCGATCGACGGGCGCGGACTGCGCGAGGAGGACGCCCGCAAGGTGCTCGGGCGGGTACGTTCACGACTGGAGTACCAGCCGTTGCTGAGCCTGCTCGGCTCGCTGACCGAGGAGATGGTGGCCGTGCAGGAGGGATGCCTGGACGCGAGCGACGCGATCCGGCTGCGCTACTTCCCCTCCAGCGTGTCCGACGACTGGATCGGAGACCGGCTGTGAGTCGCCTGCACATCGTCCACCGCACCACCTTCGACTACGCGCGCACCGTCACCGCCTCCTACAACGAGGTCCGGATGCGGCCGGCCACCCTGCCCGGGCAGGTGGTGCTGGAGGCCTCCGTGCAGGCCGTGCCGAGCACCTATTCCTCGGAGTACCGCGACTACTGGGGATCGAGCGTGACCGCCTTCGAGATGCTCGGGGCCCACGAGCGGCTCGAGGTGGTGGCCGAGTCCCGGGTGGAGGTCTCGGCGCCGGTGCGCTCGGCCAGCCCCGCCGGCTGGAGCACGCTGCGCTCGCCGGAGGTGCGCGACCGGATGAGCGAGTACCTCGCGGTGACGCCCACCACCGAGCCGGCCACCGAGCTGGTTCGGCTGGCGCGCGCAGCGGCCGGTGACGCCGACCCGGCCGACGCGGCGATCGCGGTGGCCACGGCAGTCCGCGAGGCCGTCGAGTACGTGCCCGGGGTCACCGGGGTCCACACCCGCGCGGCCGAGGCATGGGCCGCCCGCAAGGGCGTCTGCCAGGACCTGGCCCACCTGGTGGCCGGGGCACTCCGTCGCCTGGGGGTGCCGACCCGTTACGTCTCCGGCTATCTGCACCCGCAGGTCGCCACCGCCCGGATCGGTGAGGCCGTCACCGGGGAGTCGCACGCCTGGGTGGAGTACTGGTGCGGGGAGTGGGTCGGCTTCGACCCCACCAACCTCATCCCGGTGGCCGAGCACCACGTGATGGTCGGCCGGGGGCGGGAGTACCCGGACGTCACCCCGATCCGCGGGGTCTACGCCGGTGGCGGCCGGTCCACCCAGCAGGTGGAGGTCACGATCACGCAGGAGGCCTGAGGCGCGCGGCCCGGCACGAGACCGCGCCGGCTCAGCCGGCGAGCAGCGTGAGCGCCACGATGATGGCCAGCAGGCCGGCCAGCGGCACTGCGAGGATCGTGCCCAGCAGCGCCAGGGCGCTCACCCGCAGATCGTCGCGCAGGTAGGGCGCGCGCACGGGCCCGCCGGCGGCCACGAGCAGCGCCCGCTGGGCCTTCTCCACCCGGGTGAGCGCATGCCCGACGATGCCCAGCCGGTGCGATCCCAGCAGCCGGCGCGTCAACCCCCGGCCCTGGCCGTATCCCGCCGGGAGCCGGCTCTCGGTGAAGGCGTCGAGCACCACCCGCACATCCTCGTCGCCGGGCTGACCGCGCATCTGCTCCTGCACCCGGTCGGCCAGATCGTCCGGTCCGAGCACCTCGGTGCTGATCACCTGACCGGGGCGCGTCTCGGTCAGACGCAACCAGCGCCGTCGGCGGATGGCGAAGACGACCACCGGCACGGCGAGCAGCAGGGCCAGCGCCAGCACCACGATCTCGCCGGCCCCCGGCGAGGTCGCCGTCAGCAGGTTGACCACGGCGAGCACCAGGGCGAGGGTGCAGGCCATGCTCGCCGGCGCCAGCACGGCCAGGGTGGGCAGGCGCAGCACGCGGCCCACCCCGCGGGCGAAGGCGTCGAGGGACTCCGGCACGGCACTCACGGTTCCATCATCGCCCATGCTGCGGCGCCGTGGAATCCGTCTGTGCCGCCGGGCGTGTGGGACCATGAGTGCCGGACCCGCCCCCTGACCCGATCGAGGTAGAACCACACGTGCCCATCGTGACTCCGGCTGCCGCCGAACAGATCACGCCCAGCGCCACCGCGCCGGAGCTGCTGCGCAACTTCTGCATCATCGCGCACATCGATCACGGCAAGTCCACCCTCGCCGACCGGATGCTCCAGCTCACCGGGGTGGTCACGGACCGGGCGATGCGCGCGCAGTACCTGGACCGGATGGACATCGAGCGTGAGCGTGGCATCACGATCAAGTCCCAGGCCGTGCGGATGCCCTGGCAGGTGGGGGAGCAGGGGTACGCCCTGAACATGATCGACACCCCCGGGCACGTGGACTTCTCCTACGAGGTCTCCCGCTCTCTTGCCGCCTGCGAGGGAGCCATCCTGCTGGTCGACGCGGCGCAGGGGATCGAGGCGCAGACGTTGGCCAACCTGTACCTGGCGCTGGAGAACGACCTGGCGATCATCCCGGTGTTGAACAAGATCGACCTGCCGGCGGCGCAGCCGGAGCGGTTCGCCGAGGAGCTCGCCTCCCTGATCGGTGGTGAGCCGGAGGACTGCCTGCGGGTCTCGGGCAAGACCGGTGAGGGCGTCGAGCCGCTGCTGGACACCATCGTCGAGCAGATCCCGGCCCCGGTGGGCGATGCGGACGCCCCCGCCCGTGCGATGATCTTCGACTCCGTCTACGACACCTACCGCGGCGTGGTCACCTACGTGCGGGTCATCGACGGCCAGCTCTCCCCGCGCGAGAAGATCGTCATGATGAGCACGCGCGCCACGCACGAGCTGCTCGAGATCGGTGCCTCCGTCCCCGAACCGCAGGCGACCAAGGGCCTGGGTGTGGGCGAGGTCGGCTACCTGATCACCGGGGTCAAGGACGTGCGCCAGTCCAAGGTGGGCGACACGGTCACCAATGCGGCCAAGCCCGCCGAGCACGCGCTCGGTGGCTACCAGGAGCCGCAGCCGATGGTGTACTCGGGGCTGTACCCGATCGACGGCTCGGACTACCCGGTGCTGCGGGATGCCCTGGACAAGTTCAAGCTCAACGACGCCGCGCTGGTCTACGAGCCGGAGACCTCGGTGGCGCTCGGATTCGGTTTCCGGGTCGGCTACCTGGGGCTGCTGCACGTGGAGATCGTGCGCGAACGGCTCGAGCGCGAGTACAACCTTGACCTGATCTCCACCGCGCCGAGCGTGATCTACGACGTGACGATGGAGGACGGCACCCAGCACGTGGTGACCAACCCGAGCGAGTTCCCGGCCGGGAAGATCTCCTCGGTGCGTGAGCCCATCGTCAAGGCCACCATCCTCACGCCGAGCGAGTTCGTGGGCGCGGTCATGGAGCTCGCCCAGAACCGACGCGGCCAGATGAACGGCATGGACTACCTCTCCGAGTCCCGGGTGGAGCTGCGCTACACCCTGCCCCTGGCCGAGATCATCTTCGACTTCTTCGACCAGCTGAAATCCCGCACCCGCGGTTACGCCTCCTTCGACTACGACGTGGCCGGGGACCAGGAGGCGAACCTGGTGAAGGTGGACATCCTCCTGCAGGCCGAGCAGGTCGATGCGTTCTCGGCGATCGTGCACCGCGACAAGGCCTACTCCTATGGCGTGATGATGACCGCCAAGCTGAAGGAGCTCATCCCGCGCCAGCAGTTCGAGGTGCCGATCCAGGCCGCCGTCGGGTCGCGGATCATCGCCCGCGAGACGGTGCGGGCCATCCGCAAGGACGTGCTGGCCAAGTGCTACGGCGGGGACATCTCCCGCAAGCGCAAGCTCCTCGAGAAGCAGAAGGAGGGGAAGAAGCGGATGAAGTCCATCGGCCGGGTGGACGTGCCGCAGGAGGCCTTCATCGCCGCGCTCTCCTCCGACGGCGCGGGGGGCAAGGAGTCGAAGAAGTGAGCCGATGACGCAGCCGATCACGCTGGGCTCCCCGGCGACGGCGGCCCCTGGCGTGCCTGCGAACGCTCTCCTCCCGCAGCACTCGCCGGTGCCCGGCCGGCAGGACGCCGACGCCGCAGATCTCGGTGTCTACCTGCACGTGCCCTTCTGCGCGGTGCGATGCGGGTACTGCGACTTCAACACCTACACCGCCGCCGAGCTGGGCGGGGGAGCGAGCCGCTCGGAGTACGCGGCCACCGCGATCGGCGAGATCGAGCTGGCCGAGCAGGTGCTCACGCGCGCTGGGCTGCCCCGCCGCGAGGTGAGCACCGTCTTCGTCGGCGGTGGCACCCCGACGCTGCTCCCGCCGTCCGACCTCGCCGCCATGCTCGACGCCGTCGACGGCGCCTGGGGGCTGGCCGCCGATGCCGAGGTGACCACGGAGGCGAACCCGGACTCGGTGGAGGCCGCCGACCTGGCTGCCCTCGCGGCGGCGGGCTTCACCCGGGTCTCGTTCGGGATGCAGTCGGCCGTGCCGCAGGTGCTGGCCACACTGGAGCGCACGCACGATCCCGCGCGGGTGCCGCAGGTGGTCGCCTGGGCGCGCGAGGCCGGGCTCGCGGTGAGCCTCGACCTCATCTATGGGGCACCGGGGGAGACCCTCGCGCAGTGGCAGCACTCGCTCGAGACCGTGCTGGCGCTCGCGCCGGACCACATCTCCGCCTATGCGCTGGTGGTCGAGCAGGGTACGAAGATGGCGGCGCAGGTGCGCCGTGGCGAGTTGCCCATGCCCGACCCCGACGATGAGGCCGACAAGTATGAGCTGGCCGCCACGCTGCTGGCCGGGGCGGGGTACGACTGGTACGAGATCTCCAACTTCGCCCGCACCCCGGCCGATCGGTGCCGCCACAACATCGCGTACTGGCGCTCCCACGACTGGTGGGGTATCGGCCCCGGGGCGCACTCGCATATCGCGGGCACCCGCTGGTGGAACCTCAAACACCCACGCCCCTACGCAGCCGCGCTGGCCGCGGGCAACCTCCCGGTGGACGGCTCCGAACGCCTCAGCACCGAGGACCGCGAGGTCGAGCGCACCCTGCTCGGCGTCCGCCTGGCCGAGGGGCTGCCCGTGGGCGCGTCCGGCGCCGCCGAGCTTCCCGGGCTAGTCGCGGAGGGGCTGCTGGAGCCCGGTGCGGCGCGGAACGGGCGCGCGGTGCTGACGTTGCGCGGCCGTCTGCTGGCGGACACGGTGGTGCGTCGCCTGACCTGAGGTGCCGCCCGACGCGCCGGTGAAGCTTCGGTGGACGGTCATGGTCAGCAGGCACCGGGAACCGATAGCGTGTGGTCGCCGTCACCGTGACGGCCCGCACGACGACTGGGGAGAGATGAGCCAGCAACCACCGGAGCATGGACCGCACGATCCGGAGCAGCGGCCGCAGGACCCGCCGCAGCCGCCGTCCTACGGACAGCCGCAGGACCCGGCGCAGCAGCCGTCCTACGGCCAACCGCAACAGCCGCCGACCCCGCCGCCGACCCCGGCCCCCGGCCAGCCGCCCTACGGCGCCGCCGCGCGGCCGCCGAGTGGCTATCCCTCGCCGGAACAGGGCGGCTTCCAGTCGCCTCCGCCGCCCGGGCCCGGAGCCGGCGGTCAGTACGGCGCCCCCGGGGCCGGCTACGGTGGGCCGCCGCAGGCCCCCGGCGTCAACGCGGGCCAGTACGGCCAGGGCGGTGCCGGATACGGCGGTGGCCCACAGCCGTTCAGTGTCGGCGCGGCGCTCGGCTTTGCGTGGAAGACCGTCTTCGGCAACCCGCTCGTCTGGATCGTCGGTGCCCTGCTCGCCGGGGTGGCCGTTGTCGTCCTGAGCCTGCTCGACCCGGGCACGATGGCCGCGTTCGACATGTCCTCCAGCAACAACTTCGACATGGTGGCGGGCCAGTCGTTCACCTTCATGGGCCTGATCTCCACGCTGCTGATCGCCCTCGTCGGCGGCTTCGTGCAGGCCGTGGCCCAGAACGCCGCGCTGCGGGAGACCGCCGGGAACAAGCCGGGCTTCGGCGAGATCTTCCAGGTGCCGAACATGCAGAACGCGCTCATCTGGGCGCTCGTGTGGGCCCTCGGTACCACGATCCTCAACCTGATCCCGATCCTGGGTGGGCTGATCGTGCTGGTGGCCTCGGTCTTCGTGATCTTCACGATGGCGGCGATCATCGATCGCGGTCTGCCGTGGCTGGAGGGCCTCAAGGTCTCGGTCCAGCTCGTGCAGCAGAACGCCGGATCGACGATCCTGCTCGTGCTGGCGATCATCGGGATCTCCATTCTCGGAGCGTTGGCCTGCGGCCTCGGCTTGTTGATCGCGCTGCCGATGGCGATGGTGGCCACCGCCTACGCTTACCGGTCCTTCAGCGGTCAGCCGATCGCCCCCAAGTGAGGACGGTCGCTCCGTCCGATGTACGAAACCGTCGGTGCCTGACTCCGTGACGGTGTCAGGTCCGCACGGATCGCCGATCAGAAGCGAGAGTGAACGATGAGTGAGCAGCCCCCGGCCGGCCCCGGCCGGCCGAACGAACCCCACGAGCCGTCCCGGCCCGTGCCGGACGCACCGAACGAGCCCCAGTACGGTCAGCCCGACCAGTACGGTTCGCCCGGCGTCCAGCCGCCGCCGGCCGGGACGACACCGCCGCCCCCGCCGCACCAGCAGTCCGGGCCGCCGCCGGTCGATCCGCCGCCGCCCGTGCAGGCCTACGGTCAGCAGCCGGCCGGGGCCTATCCTCCGCCGCCGCAGCCCGGCTACGGGCAGCCCGGTTCCGCGCCGCAGGGTCAGTACGGTGCGGCCCCGACCGAGCCGCAGGCCACCGACGGGTTCGGGTGGGCGTGGGGCGCGTTCAAGGCGAACTGGAGCACCTTCGTGCTCGGCCAGCTCGCCTGGGCCGCGATCGTGATCGTCGTCTCGGTCATCTGGGTGGCGATCCTCTCCGCGATCGGCGTCTTCGGTAGCGGTATCAACAGCGAGGCCCAGGCAATGGCGTTCGCCTCCGCAGGTGCCTTCGGCACGATCCTGCTGGTGCTGGTCGCCTTCATCGTCGGGATCTTCGCGGCCGCCGGTGTGGCCAACGCGGCGCTGCAGACCGTCCACGGCAAGCGCGTCAGCGTGCGGGACTTCTTCGCGATCCCGAACCCCCTGCAGGTCGCGCTCGTGGCCGTCGTCCTCGGCCTGGCCTCCTCGCTGCTGTCCTGGACGTTTGTGCTGCCGCTCGCCGTGGTCTTCTTCGGCGTGTACGCCGTGTACTTCGCCCTCGACAAGGGCCAGAACGTCATCGAGGCGATCACGTCCTCGGTGAAGCTGGCACTGGCCACCCCGGGGCAGACGATCATCGTGCTGCTGCTGGGCATGGTCGCCAACGCGGTCGGTGCGGCGCTGTGCGGCATCGGCACGCTGGTCTCGGCCCCGGTCGTGGTGCTGGCCGTGTCCTGGCTGTACAGCAAGAACGCGGGCCGGGTGCCCGCTTCGAACTGAGGCCTGCCGAACTGAGGCCTGAACCCACGAGAGCCGCCGGTGCTGTGCGCCGGCGGCTCTCGTGCTGCTACGCCGAGGGGTCTACGGGGCCGTGACGAAGTCGACGAGCTCCTCCACCCGGCCCAGCAGGCTCGGCTCCAGGTCGCGGTAGTCGCGGACCGTGCCCAGGATCTTCTTCCAGCCCCGCGCGATATCGGCCTGATCACCGGCCGGCCAGCCCAGCGCGGTGAGCGTGCCGACCTTGATGTCGGTGCCCCGCGGCACGTGCGGCCACGCCTGCAGGCCCAGCCGCGCCGGCTTCACCGCCTGCCAGACGTCGACGTAGGGGTGACCCACCACCAGCACCTGCTTCGACCCGAAGCGGCGCACCACCTCCTGGGCCACGCGCGACTCCTTGCTGCCCGCCACCAGGTGATCGACGAGCACACCTACGCGGCGCCCGGGCTCGGGCGCGAACTCGGTGAGGCGATCGGCCAGATTGTCGACGCCGTCGAGCATCTCGACCACGACCCCCTCAATCCGCAGGTCCTCGCCCCACACCTTCTCGACCAGCTCGGCGTCGTGGCGGCCCTCGACCCAGATCCGGGAACCCCGTGCCACCCGTGCCCTCGCACCGGCGACCGCCCGGGACCCGGACGCTGTGCGGGCCGGCCCGGCGGGGGCGGCCTGGGCGCGGTGGGGGACCAGGCGCACGGGCTTGCCCTCCACCCAGAAGCCGGCACCGAGCGGAAACGTGCGCGTGCGGCCGCGGCGGTCCTCCAGCACCACCACGTGCTGACCGCCGCTCTTCTCCACGGCGACCACGGCGCCCACCCAGCCGCTCTGGACCTCCTCGACCACCAGGCCGGGCTCGGCGGCTGCCTCGACCGTGCGGGGCCGGGTGCGCGCGTGTGGATCACTGCTGAGGACGTCGGAGCCGTACCGGTCGTTCATCACCCCGCGAGCCTACGACCGGACCGGGCCGCCGCCGCGGCGGCACGCGGGTCGGGTAGCGACGCCGCCGCCCGCCCGCGCACCGCGTAGAATTGGCACTCACCGTCATCGAGTGCTGATCGCCAGGGAGGTGAGGATGTCCAGCTCGGAGCGCCAGCTGCAGGTGCTGCAGGCCATCGTGCAGGACTACGTGCGCAGCCGTGAACCGGTCGGCTCACGCAACCTGGTGGACCGTCACAACCTGGACGTCTCCCCGGCCACCATCCGCAACGACATGGCGGCGCTGGAGGAACACGGGTACATCGCCCAGCCGCACACCTCCGCCGGGCGCATCCCCACCGACAAGGGCTACCGGCTCTTCGTTGATCAGATCTCGGTGATCAAACCGCTGTCCACGGTCGAGCGCCGCGCCATCGCCGAGCTGATGGAGGGCGCCGTCGATCTCGACGACGTGCTCGAGCGCACGGTGCGGCTGCTCGCCCACCTCACCCAGCAGGTCGCCGTCGTGCAGTACCCCTCCCTGCGCCGTTCGGCCCTGCGGCACGTGGAGCTGATCCCCACCGGCGAGCGGAGCCTGCTGGTGGTGATCATCACGGCCAACGGGCGCGTGGAGCAGCGCCGGGTCGAGGCCACCGAGGACCTGGACGAGACGATGGTCGCCGAGCTGCGGGCACGGCTGAACGCCGAGGTCGCGGGCCGGAACGCGGCCCGGCTGCGCTCGGTGCTGACCGATGTGGAGCAGGCCTTCCGGCCTGCCGACCGGGCCCTGGTCACGGCCGTGCTCGCCACCATCACCGACACCCTCTCCCAGGACGTCGAGGAGCGGATCGTGATGGCCGGCACCGCGCACCTGGCCCGTGCCGACGTCGACTTCACCCGCACCATCGGGCCGGTGCTGGAGGCGCTGGAGGAGCACGTAGTGCTGCTGCGGCTGCTGAGCGAGATGGCCGCTGACGACGCCGAGCAGGGGATGGGCGGCCGGGGCGCGGACCACCCGCTGGCCGTGCGGATCGGTCGCGAGACCCACCATGAGAACCTGCAGGAAGCATCCATCGTCGCCAGCGGTTACGGTGGCGAGGGCGCAGCATCCATCGGGCAGCTCGGCATCCTCGGCCCGACGCGCATGGACTACCCCACCACGATGGCCGCCGTCCGGGCCGTCGCGCGCTATCTCTCCCGCTTCCTCGGCGGCTGACTCCCACACCTGCGACACAGAAGGCAACACGTGACCGATTACTACGCGACCCTCGGAGTCTCCCGCGACGCCAGTACCGAGGAGATCAAGCGCGCCTATCGCAAGCTGGCCCGGCAGCACCACCCGGATGTCGCCGGCGTCGAGAACGCGGACCGGTTCAAGGAGATCGCCGCCGCCCACGAGGTGCTCTCCAACCCCGAGAAGCGCCAGATGTACGACATGGGCCAGCAGCCCGGTGGTGCGGGGGCCGGCGGTGCCGGCTTCGGGTTCTCCGACATCTTCGAGACGTTCTTCCAGGCCGCGGCCGGTGGTGGCGGTGGTGGCCGGGGACCGGCCTCGCGTACCCGTCGCGGGCAGGATGCGCTGCTGCGGATCTCCCTGGAGCTGTCCGAGGCCGCCTTCGGCGTCAGCAAGGACATCGAGGTCGAGACCGCCGTCATCTGCACCACCTGCCAGGGATCCTGCTGCCGGCCCGGCACCAGCCCGAGCACCTGTGAGGTCTGCCACGGCCGCGGCTCGGTGCAGCGGATGGCCCGCTCCTTCCTCGGCCAGGTGATGACCACCTCGGCCTGCGCGAACTGTTCCGGCTTCGGCACGATCATCACCGACCCGTGCAGCGAGTGCGCCGGCGAGGGGCGCGTGCGCACCCGCCGGAGCGTGCGGGTCAACGTCCCCGCCGGGGTCGACGACGGCACCCGGATCAAGCTCACCGGCCAGGGCGAGGTCGGCCCGGCCGGCGGCCCGCCCGGTGACCTGTACGTGGAGGTCCGCGAGAAGCGTCACCCAGTCTTCACCCGGCGCGGCGACGACCTGCACTGCACCACCGAGCTGCCGATGACGGCGGCCGCCCTGGGCACGCTGCTCGAGCTGGAGACCCTCGACGGCGTCCGTGAGCTGGACATCCGGCCCGGCACCCAGCCGGACGAGATCGTCACCCTCAAGGGGCTCGGCATCGGGCACCTCAACGGCGGCGGCCGCGGTGATCTGCACGTGCACGTGCAGGTCACGGTGCCCACGAAGCTCGACGAGTCCCAGGAACGGCTGTTGCGTGATCTCGCCGGACTGCGCGGGGAGGAGCGCCCGGAGGCCCGCCTCGCGCCCGCCGGCAGCGGTGTCTTCTCCCGGCTGCGCGAGAAGCTGCACGGGCGGTGAGCCGGCCGGTCTTCGTGGTCGGGGACCTCGACGGCGTGCTCGTGGGCGAGACCGTGACGGTCTCCGGTGCCGAGGGCCGGCACGCCGCCACGGTGCGGCGCATCCGCGCCGGGGAGGCGATCGACGTCGTCGACGGCGCCGGACGCAGGGTGCGGGCCACGGTGAGCGAGGTCACCACCGGGCCGGACGCCGGCCTGAGGGCCCTCGCCGAGGAGATCTCCACCGAGAGTGAGCCGCGGCCGGCTCTGGTGCTCGTGCAGGCGCTCGCCAAGGGTGGACGCGACGAACTGGCCGTCGAGGCGGCCACCGAGGTCGGAGTCGACGTCGTCCAGCCGTGGCAGGCCGAGCGCTCGATCTCCCAGTGGCGCGGGGAGAAGGCACGCAAGGGCCGCGCCCGCTGGGAGCAGGTGGCCGTGGCCGCGGCGAAACAGGCGCGCCGCGCCCGGGTCCCGCAGGTGCGCGAGCTGCTGGTGGGTGGCGCGCTCACCGAGCACGTCGCCCAGCGAGTGGCGGCCGGTGACGGCGTCCTGGTGCTGCACGAGGAGGCCGAGGTGGCGATCGCCCGGGCCGAGGTGACCCCGGCGGCCGCGCAGGTGCTGGTCGTCGTCGGCCCCGAGGGCGGCCTGACCGAGGCGGAGGTCGCGGCACTCGTGTCCGCCGGCGCACAGAGCGTCCGGCTGGGCCCACACGTGCTGCGGACCTCGACAGCGGGCCCGGTCGCCCTCGCCTCGCTGGCCGAGCGGCTCGGCCGGTGGGCCTGACCGGCATATCCGCTGCGCCCCCGCCCGCGCGGCTGGGTACCATCGTCAGTGACCAGCACGTAGCCACTACCGACCCACGAGGGGAAGCTCGGGCCGCCAGGCCTCGCCCATGACCGACACCAGTTCTCCCGCCGGACCCGAGGGCCGCGACCACTCCGTCCAGCGCCAGGTGACCATCCCCGAGCACGTGCCGATGGTGGCGCTGCTCGGTCAGCGCGACGAGGTCCTCAAGGCCATCGAGTCCGGGTTCCCCAAGGTCGACGTGCACGTGCGCGGCAACGTCGTGACGCTCACGGGACGAGGCGGCGACGTCGCCCTCGCCGAGCGGCTCGTCGACGAGCTCAGCGAGATCGCCTCCTCCGCGCAGCCGCTGACGGCCGACGCCGTCGAGCGCGCGATCACCATCCTGACCAGCCCCGCCGGGGAACGGCCGGCGCAGGTGCTCACGATGAACATCCTCTCCAGCCGAGGGCGCACGATCCGGCCCAAGACGCTGGGTCAGAAGGAGTACGTCGAGGCGATCGACCGCAACACCCTGGTGTTCGGCATCGGCCCGGCCGGTACCGGCAAGACCTATCTCGCGATGGCCAAGGCCGTGCAGGCGCTGCAGGCCAAGCAGGTCAACCGGATCGTGCTGACCCGTCCGGCGGTCGAGGCGGGGGAGCGGCTCGGCTTCCTGCCCGGCTCCCTCAACGACAAGATCGACCCCTACCTGCGGCCGTTGTACGACGCACTGCACGACATGGTGGACCCGGAGTCGATCCCGCGGCTGATGGCGGCCGGCACGATCGAGGTGGCGCCGCTGGCCTACATGCGCGGGCGCACCCTCAACGACGCCTTCATCATCCTGGACGAGGCGCAGAACACCTCGGCCGAGCAGATGAAGATGTTCCTCACCCGGCTGGGCTTCGGCTCGCGGATCGTCGTCACCGGTGACGTGACCCAGGTCGACCTGCCGGGCGGGGCGGAGTCGGGGCTGCGGGTGGTCCAGGACATCCTCACCGAGATCGACGACGTCACGTTCTGCCGCCTCACCAGTGCCGACGTCGTCCGTCACCGGCTGGTGGCCGACATCATCGACGCCTACTCCCGGTTCGAGACCCGCCCGGGCCACCCCGGACGCGGTGGCGGCACGGCTCGCCCGGAGCACTCCCGCCGCGGTCACCAGGGGCGGCAATGAGCACCGAGATCACCAACGAGTCCGGGGACCGGCTCGACGAGACCGAGTTCGCGGCACTCGCGCGTCACGTCCTGGACGCGATGCACGTGCACCCGCAGGCCGAGCTGGAGATCCGGTTCGTCGACACGCAGGTGATGAGCGAGCTGCACGTGCAGTGGATGGACGAGGACGGTCCCACCGACGTGCTCTCCTTCCCGATGGACGAGCTACGCCCCGGTGTGGAAGGTGAACCGAGCGAGGGCATGCTGGGCTCGATCGTCGTCTGCCCGGAGGTGGCGAGGGTCCAGGCGGCTGCGGCCGGTCACTCGGCGGAGGAGGAGATGCTGCTGCTGACCACGCACGGCATCCTCCACCTGCTCGGGTTCGACCACGCCGAGCCCGAGGAGGAGAAGGAGATGTTCGGTCTGCAGCGCCAGTTGCTGCTCACCTTCCTGGCCGCGCGACGTGAGGGTGACGATGACTGAGCACGAACCTGTCCTGCCGATGCCCGACGGGGTCCCGCCCGACCACCGCGCCGGCTTCGTGTGCGTCGTGGGCCGGCCGAACGCCGGGAAGTCGACCCTGACGAACGCGCTGGTCGGCCAGAAGGTCGCCATCACCTCGGGCCGGCCGCAGACCACCCGGCACGCGATCCGCGGCATCATCCACCGCGAGGACGTGCAACTGATCCTGGTCGACACGCCGGGACTGCACCGCCCCCGCACGCTCCTCGGGGAGCGGCTGAACGAGCTCGTGACGGGCACCCTCGCCGAGGTCGACGCCGTCGCCTTCTGCCTTCCAGCCGACCAGAAGGTAGGCCCCGGCGACCGTTTCATTGCCGCCAAGCTGGCCGAGACCCGGAGCCCGGTGATCGCCGTGGTGACCAAGTCCGACCTGGTCCCGAAGGGCCGTCTGGCCGAGCACCTGCTCGCGGTCTCGGAGCTGGGGGAGTGGGCCGACGTGATCCCGGTGGCCGCGCGGACCGGCTACCAGATGAGCGAGCTGATCGGCGTGCTGCGCTCGCACATGCCGGTCTCACCTCCGCTCTACCCGGATGGGGAGCTGACGGACGAGCCCGAGCAGGTGATGGTCGCCGAGCTCGTCCGCGAGGCGGCCCTGGAGGGTGTGCGCGAGGAGCTGCCGCACTCGCTGGCCGTCGTCGTGGAGGAGATCGTCGAGCGTGAGCACACCCGGTCCGACGGCCGGCCCTTCCTCGACGTGCGGGTGAACCTCTTCGTCGAGCGCGACTCCCAGAAGGGCATCATCATCGGGACCAAGGGGGCACGGCTGCGTGAGGTCGGCACCCGGGCACGCACCGGCATCGAGGCGCTGCTGGGCGCTTCGGTGTACCTGGACCTGCACGTCAAGGTGGCCAAGGACTGGCAGCGGGACCCGAAGAAGCTGCAGCGCCTGGGCTTCTGAGGGTGCGGGTTGTGCTCTCGCGCGCGCATCGCCGTGTCGCCGCGCCGGTGGGAGGGCGAGGGCATGGCTAGGGTGTCACGGTGAAGTACCGGAACCTGATGGTGGTGCTCGCCCTCGTCATCGCTTTCGGGCTGCTCGGCTCGCTCGCCGGGCCACGGTGGACCCCGCAGCCGATGGACGAGGTCATCGTCACCGAGACCTCGGACGTCGCGATCGGCTCCGAGGCCACGACCGACCCCGTCGGCACCTACGAGGTGGCCCAGGAGGTCGTCGACCTCGAGCTCGACGGCGCGCACGTGCAGGCGACGCTCACCTCGCCGGTGGGCGCTGCCGAGGGACGCCCCGGCATGGTCTTCCTGCACGGGGCCGGCACCGGCTCGCACACGAACTTCACCGAGCGCGCCCGCGCGCTGGCCAGTGCCGGGGTGTACGTGCTGGTGCCGGCCAAACGCCTGGACACCTACACCACCGCCAGCCGTAACTACCCGGCGATGGCCCAGGACTATCTGGTTTCCTGGCGCTACCTGCGTGACCGCCCGGGCGTCGATCCCGGACGGGTGGGCCTGTACGGCGAGAGCGAGGGGGCGTGGATCGCCCCGATCGCGGCCGTGATCGAGCCGCGCGTGGGCTTCGTGGTGCTGGTCTCCGCGCCCGTGGTACCGCCCCGGGCCCAGGTGGCGTTCGCCGCCGACCAGTACCTGCGCAACGTCGGCGTGCCGGAGGCGTTGCTGCGCGCGATCCCCCGGGGGGTGGGTGCCCAGCCGCCCGGCGGCGGCTTCGAGTACGCCGACTTCGACGCCGAACCGTGGTTGCGCCAGCTGCACCAGCCGGTGCTCATGGTCTACGGCACCGACGACCCCTCGATGCCGATCGTGCAGGGGCCGCTGGTCGTGGGTGACGCGATCGAGGCGGTCGGCAACGACGACCTCACGGTCCGCTACTTCGCGGGCGCGAACCATGGGCTGCGCATCGAGGGCGAGCTGGCCGAGGGCTTCGTGGATGTGCTCGCCCGGTGGACGGCCGGTCTGCCGGCGACGGCGGACGCCGCACCCCAGGTGGCCGGGGCCCAGCCCGAGCAGCAGTTCCGGGCGGCTCCGGTCGACCATCCACGCTGGTATGCGGACGGGGACATGCTGGTGTGGTCGCTGTTCGCGGCCCTGGTGCTGCTCGCGATCGGGCCGGTGGTGTGGGCGTTCGGGCTGGTCTCGGCGCGGGTCCGACGGCGCAGCCGCCGGCCGCTGCCGCCGCCGCTGGCCCGCTACACCGCCGCGACCGGACTGGGTGCGCTCGCGGTGCTGGTGGTGTTCTGCGCCTATGTGGCCTACGTGGCGGACCTGGCGCTGAACTACCGCAGTGCGGATCTGGTGGTCAACGGAGGCTGGGTGGCGCTGCACGCGCTCGGGATCCTCGCGGTCGCCGTCGGGGTGCGGTCGGTGGACGCAGCGGTGAACGCGTGGCGCACGCTGGGCGGGCGCCGGTTCGCCCCCGGGCAGGTGCTGATCTGGTGGGCCGCCCACCTCGGTGCGGCGCTGCTGTTGCTGATCTCGGCGTACTGGGGGGTCTTCCCCACCGTCTTCTGAGCGCCGGTGAACCTCTAGGATCGACTCCACGGCCCGGGCCCTCCGCCCGGGTGGGACAGGGATGAGGCGTTCGGGTGCAGATCGCGTGGGGTGTCAGGACCGACACGGGTGGTCGGCGCGCGGTGAACGAGGACGCGGTCCTCGCCCACCCGCCGGTGTTCGTGGTGGCCGACGGCATGGGCGGGCACATCCACGGTGAGCTCGCCTCACGCGCCGTCATCGCCGCATTCGACCGGCTGGCCGGCGAGTGCGACCCCGACCGGGAGGTGCGGCCCGAGCAGGTGCTGGAGGCCGTCCATGCCGCGCAACGCACGATCCGGGACGCCCTGCGGGACGAGCGCGACGCCGACGGCTCGCCCATCACGGCGGGCAGCACGGTGGCCGGCGCGGTGCTCACGGTGCACGAGTCGGAGCCGTTCTGGCTGGTGCTCAACGTGGGGGACTCGCGTATCTACCGGCTCAGCGAGGGTGAGCTGACGCAGGTGAGCGTGGATCACTCGGTGGTCCAGGAGCTGGTGGAGTCGGGGGCGCTGGACCGGGCAGCGGCGCGCCGCCATCCCCAGCGCAACGTCATCACCCGTGCCGTGGACACCGGGCAGGACGCCGAGGTGGACTTCTGGCGGTTGCACGCCGGTTCCGATCGCCTGCTGATATGCAGCGACGGTCTCACCGACGAACTCGACGAGGAGCAGATCGGTGCCGTGCTGCGCGAGGTGGCCTCGCCGCGGGACGCCGCCGACCGGCTACTGGCGGCGGCCGTGCACGGGGGAGCGCGGGACAACGTCTCGGTGATCGTGGTCGACGGCCCGGGCGCGGACGTGAGTGCCACCGCTCCACGCGTGGAGTCCACGGGCGATGACGTGGCCGATACGGTGCCTCGTGGAGGACGTGTCACCGGCGGGAGGGACGTGAGCACATGGCGATGACCGGCGAACAGTGGTCGCGGTACCGGACGGGGGCGTGGACGGCCGTGGTGACGCCCTCGGGAACGGCGCTGCTGCACCCCGGCTACGCCGTCGAGGACGTGTTGGTGCTGTGGGAGGCGATGGCGGCCGGCGCCCCGATCGGGGAGTGGCTGGAGGCCCTCGCCGGCGGCGGCATCACCGGGTTGGCGGACTTCGCCCTGGCGCAGCGCACCGACACCGGGCTGCGGGTGCTGGTGCGTGGCGGCGCGGTGGTCACCGTGGGCGAGCAGGTGCTGCGCGCCGAGGGCATGAGCACCTGGCGGGAGGCAGTGGTTCCGCTGCCCTCGGGTGAGGTGGTCACGGTCGCCTCGGGCGACGGCCTCGCGGCTCCCGGCCCCGACGGCATCCCGCTGGTGGCCGGGGTGGTTCAGGCCGAGGTGGTGTGTGCGGCGGCAGCGCCGCCCGCCGGAGCAGGCCTCGAGCCCGTAGCCGAGCCGGCGTCCGTACCGGAGCAGGAGCCCGAGTCCGTGCCGGAGTCAGCACCCGAGCCCGAGGCCGAGCCGGCACCGGAGCCCGAGCCCGAGCCCGAGCCCGAGCCTGCCTCGGCACCCGACGCGGCGTCGGAGTCGGCACTGCGGTCGGTGCTCGCCTCCGAGGCGACGATGCACCCGGGCGCCGAACCCCCGGCAGGCCCGAGCATCATCGACTCGTTGCCGTGGTCGGTCCGCTCCTCCCAGCCCTCCGCTCCGCCGGCCTCGTTCGCCGCCCCGGACGAGGTGCCGGCTGAGCAGGACATCGATGAGCACACCATCCGGGTACCGCGCCGCCGCGATCCCGGTCCGGATGCCGCCGTCGATGCGCCCCCGGCCCAGCAGAGCGGGCGGCAGAGCGCGGGACCGGCGGGCGCCTGGGAGGGCGACCACGACGGATCGACCATGCTGGTCTCGGAGGTGGCCGCGATGCGTGGCGCCGCGGCGGCCGCCCCGGGGGAGGCCGGGCAGGCGCCGCCGACCCAGCCGGCCACGGAGGCCGTCACGGAGGCCGTCGAGGTGCTGCTGCTCTCCACCGGCCTGCGGGTGGCCCTCGATCGGCCCGTGCTGATCGGCCGCGCCCCCGAGTCCAAGCGCTTCGCCGCCGGCGTCGAGCCCCGGCTGGTGACCGTGCCCAGCCCGCAGCAGGACATCTCGCGCACCCACGTCGAGCTGCGCCGCGAGGGTGACCACCTGCTCGTCACCGATCTGAACTCGACCAACGGCACGATCGTCGTCCTGCCGGGCAGCGCGCCGCGCCGCCTGCACGCCGGCGAGGCCGTCCCGGTCCGGGCGGACACGCGGATCGACCTCGGCGACGGGGTCACGGGCACCATCGAGGCCCCGGCGCCGCCGCCGTGACCAGACGCCCACCCTCCGAACCCCCGGCCATCCCCGGCTACAGCTACGAACGGCTGCTGGGCAGCGGGGGTTTCGCCGACGTCTTCCTCTATCGCCAGCTCATGCCCCGCCGGGAGGTGGCCGTCAAGGCACTGCTGGCCAGCGCCGTCACCCCCGAGGGCCGCGAGCAGTTCACGGCCGAGGCCAACCTCATGGCCCAGCTGTCCACGCACCCCTCGATCGTGACGATCTTCCACGCCGACACCACGGCCGACGGGCGACCCTATCTGGTGATGGAGTACTGCCCTCGGCCCAACCTCTCGGTGCGATACCGCAACGAGCGGCTCGGGGTGGCCGAGTGCCTGCGTATCGCCGTCCGGCTCGCCGGTGCGGTGGAGACCGCGCACCGGGCCGGCATCCTGCACCGTGACATCAAGCCGGCGAACGTGCTGACCACGGCCTACGGCTGGCCGGCCCTGACCGACTTCGGGATCTCGGTGGCCACCGGCACGCCCGCGGCCGCCGACGGCGAGCAGGCGGGGATGTCCATCCCGTGGGCGGCGCCGGAGTTCTTCGCCGAGGACGCCCCGCGCGGCGTCGCGGCGGACGTGTACGCCCTCGCGGCCACCATCTACACCCTGCTGGCGGGGCGGTCGCCGTTCGAGCTGCCGGGCCGCCCGAACACGGCGCTGGACCTGATCACCCGCATCGAGCGGGACCCGGTGCCCCCGATCGGCCGTGACGACGTCCCCCCGTCCCTGGAGGCCGTGCTGGCGCGGGGGATGGCGAAAGAACCGGCCCGCCGGTTCGGCAGCGCCGCCGAGCTCGCCCGCGCGATCCACCAGATCGAGCAGGAGCTGCACCTGACGCCGACCTCCCTGGACGTCCCCGACACCTCCTGGATGGAGGCGCCCTCGGCACCCGACGACGGCGACCGCACCCGCGTGCGCTCGATCAGCTCGGTGCCGGCCGGCCTCCGGGACGACGCCGCCACCCGGCTGCGCGGTGTCACCTCCGCCCAGGCGAGCCCGCCGGGCTTCGCGGACCCGGAGCCGGCCGGTGAGCACCCGGGGGAGGAGGCCCCCACCCGCCGGGGCGCCCGGACCGCCCTCGTGGCGGGGGTGGCCGCGCTCGTGGTGGCCGGCGCCGTCACCGTCGTCACCTACGGAGCCCTCAACGCCGACGATCCCGGACCGGACGACCCCTCCGGCCCCACCTATGTGCCGCCCACGGTGACGGTTGCGCAGGAGCCCCCGGCTCCCGAGGCCGTGTCCCTCGTCCGCGAGGGCGAGCAGGTCCAGGTCAGCTGGGCCGTTCCGGAGCACGAACGTGACCTCGAGTTCGCCTACGAGGTGACCGAGGGCTCGCTGGAAGGGGAGTACCGTACCGTCGGGGGCGCTACTGAGGTCACCCTCACCGACGACGCCGAGCGGGTGTGCGTGACGGTGAGCAGCATCGACGCGGAGACGAGGGCGGTCTCGCCCGCGGCGGACAATCCGGAGGAATGTGCGTGAGCGGGAGGATCCTCGAACGATGAACGTCCAGGTGGAGTTCTGCGGTGAGTGGTTCGACGTCAGCGAGGGGCAGACGTTCCAGATCGGGCGCGAGGGCGATCTGGAGATCGACGACAACCCCTATCTGCACCGGCGCTTCCTGACGATCTCCCGCCATGACGACCTGTGGTGGCTGGAGAACGTCGGCAGCCGGATCTCGGCCACCGTTGCCGACTCCGACGGCAACATGCAGGCATGGCTGGCACCGGGCGCGAGGCTGCCGCTGGTGTTCGCGCACACCTCGGTGCTCTTCACCGCCGGCCCGACCACCTACGAGCTCGGCATCGTCGGCGACTCGCCCAGCTTCGAGGCGACCTCGCCGGGGTCGACGCAGGTGGGCGAGACCACCATCGGCCCGGTCACCCTCACCGACTCCCAGAAGCTGCTCATCATCTCCCTGGCCGAGCCGGTGCTGCGCGGACGCGGCTCGACCGCCTCGATCCCGACGTCGGCGCAGGCCGCCGCCCGGCTGGGCTGGGCCATCACCCGGTTCAACCGCAAGCTCGACAACGTCTGCGAGAAGCTGGCCCGGTTCGGCGTGCGCGGCCTGCGCGGGGCCCCCGGGCAGCTCGCGGTGAACCGCCGGGCCCGCCTGGTCGAGCACGCCGTGGCCTCGCGCCTGGTGGTGGCGGCGGACCTGGAGCTGCTGGAGGCCAATGCCGAGAGTGCAGCAGCCGAACGGGCCGAGCGAGCCGACGGCGAGGCCGCCGTTCAGTGAGCGGCAGCGGCGATGGGGAGTTCTCTCCGTCCCACCGGGACCGGCACGGCGGCGGTGCACTCTAGACTGACCGCTGGCAGGGACATGACGATCGGCGTCATCACGAGCGAGGGGCAGGCAGCCACGTGAGGTGGAGGGCAGCGACGCGCCCGAAGAGGCGCACGGTGGCCAGTGCGACCGTCCTCTCGCTGGTGCTCGGCACCGTCGTCGCGCTGAGCCTGAACTACGAGGGTGTGGCGACCGCGGATGTCGACCTCAACGACGGCGGCGTCTGGGTCTCCAACAACGAGTCCATCCTGGTCGGCAGGCTGAACTTCCCCGTCGGCGAGATCGACGCGGCGCTCGCCGCGCTCAGCCAGGACGTCGACCTGCTCCAGCGCGAGGACGTCGTCTTCATCCGTGACCGTGCTGGGCAGACCCTGCAGCGGGTGGACCCCGTCTCGGTCGCCGTCCGCGGCAGCGCCGTGCCGCTGCCCACCGGCTCCGACGTCCAGCTCGGTGACAACACCGTGGGCGTGCTGGTGGAGGAGACCGGCGAGTGGCGGGTGCTCGGTCTGGACGGGCTCGACGTGCTCACCGAGTCCACCGAGGAGCCGCAGGCGGTGCTCGGCGAGGATGCCGCACAGGCGATCGCCGACGACGGCACCGCCTACGGGCTGGACACCGACACCGGGCAGCTGCTGACGTTCGGCCCGGGTCAGCGCACCGATCCGGTCACCACCGAGCTCGATCCCTCCGTCTTCGACGGCGCCGCCACCCAGCTGAGCGTCGTCGGCTCCGAGCCGGTGGCCCTGGCCTTCGACGCCGAGACCGAGGACCTGACCCTGGTGCGCCCGGACCAGGACCCGGTCGATCTCACCGGGCTCGAGGTGGACGGAGCCTCGGCGCGGCTGCAGGCCCCCAGCCGGGGCGGGAACGTGGTGGCGATCGCCACCAGCGACGCGCTGATCACCGTGCCGCTGGACGGCAGCGAGCCGCGGGTGACGCGCTCGCCCTCGGCGGGCCAGCCGGCGCAGCCGGTGCAGGTGGCCGGCTGCGTGCACAGCGCGTGGGCCGCCCTGCCCGCGGGGTACCTGCGCCAGTGCGGCGATCAGGCCGCGGAATCGTTGGAGGTGCCCTCGGCCACCGGCGGTGAGCTGGTGTTCCGGGTCAACCGCTCCTATGTGGTGCTCAATGAGCTGGCCACCGGGAACTCCTGGATGGTCGAGGACGCCCTCGTCCTGGTCGACAACTGGGAGACCTCCATCCCGCCCACGGAGGAGGACGAGACCGAGGAGGAGGAGTCCCAGGATCTCGAGCAGCGCGAGGTCGAGCTGGACCGGGAGGCGGAGAACCGCCCTCCGGTCGCGGTCCCGGACTCCTTCGGTGTGCGCGCTGGCCGCATCGCCGTGCTGCCGGTGCTGCACAACGACTCCGATGCCGACGGCGACCTGCTCACCGCGGCACCGGAGGGGCAGATCCCGGAGTCCTTCGGGCAGCTGGAGACGGTGCTCGGCGGCCGGGCGCTGCAGGTGCGCGTCGCCCCCGGTGCCAGCGGGATCACCAGCTTCCAGTACGTGGCCGATGACGGCCGCGGGGGCACCGACACCGCGACCGTGGATCTGGAGGTGATCCCGGAGGGCCAGAACAGCCCGCCCGAGCAGCTCACCGAGATCACCGCCGAGATCGCCTCGGGCCAGTCGGCGGAGGTCAACGTCCTCAACGACGTCCTCGACCCCGACGGCGATGCGGTCTACGTGACCCGCACCCTGGAGGACGCCGGGCTGCAGGTCCAGTCCGATCCGAACGGCCTCATCTCGATCGTGGACCCGGGCGTGCCCACCGGTCAGCGCCAGGTGCGCCTGGAGGTCAGCGACGGCGCCGCGACGGCCGAGGTGCTGATCGACGTCGAGATCCTTCCTGCCGCGGCCCAGCCGCCGACGGCCGTCTTCGACTACGCGACCGCCTTCGTGGACGAGACCATCGAGATCGACCCGATCGCGAACGATCTCGATCCCAACGACCGCCCGCTGCGGCTCGCGAACGTGCAGAGCGCCGACGGCGCCGAGATCCGCCAGAGCACCAGTTCCAACACCTTCAGCTTCACCGCGTCCTCACCGGGGGACTACTACGTCGTCTACGTGGTGGCCGATGACGACGGCCTCTCCGCCACCGGACTGGTGCGCGTCTCGGTGCGCGCCCCGGAGAACCTGGACCCGGTTGCCGCCACCGACACCGCCTACCTGCCCCCGGACGGCACCGTGCTGGTGGACGTGCTCGCCAACGACGAGGACCCGGCCGGCGGCGTGCTGGCGGTGCAGCAGATCGACGTGCCCGAGGGCTACGGCCTGCGGGTGTCCATCCTGGAGCACCGGGTGCTGCGGATCACCTCCGACCGCACCCTGCAGACGCCGGTGACGATCGACTACACCGTCTCCAACGGCACCCGGACCGGGGAGGGCGAGGTGCTGGTGCTGCCGCTGGATGCGGAGACGGGCACCCGCGCCCCGATCGCCGTCCCGGACGAGGTGCGCGTGCGGGCCGGTGACCACGTCACCATCCCCGTGCTCAGCAACGATTCCCACCCGAACGGCTTCGACTTCAGCCTCGATCCCACCATCGCCGAGGAGCCTGCCGGTGGCGTGATGTTCACCGCCGGGGACGTGGTGCGCTTCCAGGCACCGGACGAGGCGGGCACCCTGACGGCGGTCTACCGGATCGTCGATGAGTACGGCCGGGAGGATTCGGCCACCATCCGGATCTACGTCCAGGCCCGCGCCGACGGTGCCAACGGCGCCCCGGAGCCGCGGGACGTGGAGACCAGGGCGTTCTCCGGGGAGCGGATCCGGATCCCGATCGAGACCTACGGCATCGATCCGGACGGCGACTCGGTGCAGCTGCTGGGCGTCGACAGCCCGCCGGCGCTGGGCCGCGTGGTCGAGGTGGGCGCCACCTACATCGACTACCAGGCCTTCACCGACTCCGCCGGCACGGACGAGTTCACCTATTCGGTGCGCGACCGGCTCGGTGCGATCGCCTCGGCCGAGGTGACGGTCGGGGTGATCCCGCCCCCGAGCGTCAACCGCCCGCCGGTGGTCGTCGACGACGAGATCACCGTGCCCCCGGGGCGTCCGATCTCGGTGGACGTCCTCGCCAACGACACCGATCCCGACGGCGACCAGCTCGCCTTCGACGATCCGGCCTTCTCCGAGCACCCCGGGACCGACCCGGAGGTCCGCGACGGCAAGGTCGCACTGATCTCGCCGGAGTCGACCGGCGACCACCTGATCACCTATCACGTCAGCGACCTGCACGGCGGGACGGCCAGCGGCCTGCTGACGGTCACGGTCGACCCCGACAGCCCGCTGCAGCCGCCGGTCGCCGTCGATGACGTGGTCCCTCCTGCCGCCATCCTCGACCGTGAGGTCATTACGGTCGACGTGCTCGAGAACGACTCCGACCCGGACGGCAGCGTCGAGGCCCTGACGGTCGACATCCCGGACGGGCAGGAGAGTGCCACCTCCCCGGACGGCAAGGGCGTGCAGATCACCCTCACCCCGACCCGGCAGGTGGTGACCTACCGGATCACCGACAGCGACGACCTGGTCTCCTATGCGTTCATCGAGGTGCCCGGGACCGAGGACACCGGGCCGGTGCTGCGCCCGGACACGGGAGTCATCGAGGTCGAGTCCGGGGTCACCGAGACGATCGAGATCAACGACTACGTGGTGGCCTTCTCCGGCCAGCCGGTCCAGCTCGCCGACACCAGCTCGGTGCGGGCGACCAACTCCGACGGCTCCAGCCCGGTGGTGGACGGCGATACGGTCCAGTACACCTCCGAGGGCACCTACGCCGGGCCGGCGACCCTCACATTCGAGGTGACCGACGCCCTCGACATCAACGACGACGACATCCTCACCTCCGTGGTCACGCTCGACATCATGGTGGTCTCCACCGAGAACCAGCCGCCCCGGATGCGGGACGGCTCCCTCGCCGCGGAGCAGGGCGGGGAGGCCGTCAACCTGGACATCGCACGACTCGCGGAGGACCCCGATGGTGTCTCCACGGACCTGCAGTACCGGATCGCCGAGGAGGCTCCCGGTTTCCAGGCCGCGCTGGACGGTTACATCCTCACCGTCTCCGCCGATGAGGACACCCCGGCGGGGTCCTCTCAGGATCTGACGATCGAGGTCACCGACGGCGAGTCCGACCCGGTGCAGGCGACCATCGTGCTGGAGGCGACGGCGAGCAACCGGCCGCTGATCTCGACCAACCCGGACGACCTCGGGGAGGTCTTCCAGGGTGACTCGGTGACTGCGGACGTCCTCGCCAACGACTCCAACCCGTTCCCGGGTGAGCCGCGCGAGATCCTCGGCGCCGTGGTGACCAGCGGGCAAGGCAATGCCGAGATCAGCGGCGAGCAGGTGGTGGTCACCCCGGGAGCGGACTTCGTGGGCCGCCTGAGCGTGACGTACACGGTGGTGGACGTGACGGGGGAGGCGAGCCGCGCCGTGGAGGGGCAGATCACCGCCGCCGTGCTGGGGGTCCCCGAAGCGCCGAGCATCCCGCTGGTCGAGGAGGTCGCCAACCGCGAGGTGACGCTGAGCTGGACGGCTCCGCAGGACAACGGTGCCCCGATCACCGGCTACACCGTCAGCCACGGCGGCGGTTCGCAGGCGTGCGCGACCACCACCTGCACCATCACCGGCCTCACCAACGGGACCACGTACACGTTCACCGTGCTGGCCACCAATGCGGTCGGTGACTCGCCCGAGAGCGCCGCCTCCGCCGAGGCAACCCCGGATGTGCGACCGGAGGCGCCCGGCGCGCCGACGGTCGAGTTCGGCGACGGCGAGCTCAGCCTGGACTGGTCGGAGCCGGCGAACGAGGGCACGCCGATCTCCTCCTACGACGTGCAGATCTCTCCCTCCGGCGGCGCGGGTCAGCAGTCCGTGACCGGCACCGAGATGGTCTGGACAGGGCTGACGAACGGCCAGAACTACACCTTCCGGGTGCGTGCGCTCAACGATGCCCCCGAGCCGGGCCTGTGGAGCGAGTGGTCGGTGGCCGAGCACCCCTCCGGTCCGCCGCTGCGGCCGCAGGCACCGAGCGCCTCGCGGATCGACGACTCCGCCGGTGGCCGCCTGCAGGTCTCGTGGCGCGCACCGGATGCCAACGGTGATCCGATCTCCGCCTACGAGCTGCGGATGTACCAGGACGGTGCGCTGGCCCAGACGTTCACCCCGGGTGCGAACGAGACCTCCCGCGAGGTGCGGGTGGAGAACGCGCACGATTACCACTTCACGCTGGTGGCCACGAACCGGTCCGGCAGCTCGGAGGTCTCGCCGCAGTCGGAGAGCGTGCGTTCCTTCGGCGCACCGGGCAAGACCACCGGCGTGAGCGCGCGACCGACCGGCACCGACAACACGGCCGAGATGAGCTACTCGGCGCCGAGCAACAACGGCCAGGAGATCAGCCGGTACGAGTACTCCCTGAGCGGTGGCTCAGCGCAAGCGGTGCCGAGCAACGGCGTGTTCACCGTGCCGAGCGACGGGCAGAACTACCAGATCCGGATTCGTGCGTGTAATACCTACTGCGGCGCGTGGAGCGATTCCTCGAGCAACTTCAGTACGTACGGCCCGCCGGGCGCCGGAGCGATCTCACTCAGCTCGTCGGCGGACGGGCAGCGCGTCACGTTCACCTGGACCACGAGTGCGAACAACAATGGCGCCGCCATCGCTTCCAGCCGGTACCGCATCGATGGCGGTGGCTGGTCCTCGTGGGGCAGCCGCAACGACCGGGCGAGCGTCGGTGGCAATTGGGAGGAGATGCACCGCATCGAGGTTCAGGTGCGCAACGAGCACGGCCAGCCCAGTGGGAGCGCGACACGTAACCAGCGCGCGGAGCCGGACCCGACGCCTCCACCTCCGCCGCCGTCCGCATCCGTCACGATGCGTGCCGGTAGCAGTGCCGTCGGACAGGACGGGTGCACCCATTCCTCCTGTGCCTTCCTCGCGTTCGACTACGACAACCTCGACGGTGGCAACTACCAGATCGAGTTCTACGCGTCCGCCGCAGGCAGCGGGGTGTGGCGCAACTACACCGCGAACCTGAGCGGCGACGGGCGGTACCAGGCGACGTCGTATCGCGGTCGCCCGGGCGAAACAGTCCGCGTGGTGATCCGGGGGCCCAGCGGCACGCTCCAGGATTCGATGACTTGGTGACCGCTCTCACGTTCGAAAGGCAACAATGACCGCCACAGCCACCGCCAGCCCCATGACGGCCGACCAGGCCGCCTGGTTCTCGGACACGTTCGAGCGCCTGGTCGCCAACGTCTCGGCCGCCGTGCTGGGCAAGTCCCATGTGGTGCGGCTGACGTTCACGTGCCTCCTCTCCGGGGGGCACATGCTGCTGGAGGACTACCCGGGCACCGGGAAGACCTCCCTGGCCCGGGCCCTCGCCGCCACCGTGCAGGCGAGCCACAGCCGGATCCAGTTCACCCCGGACCTGCTGCCCTCCGACGTCACCGGCGTGACGATCTACGACCAGAACACCAAGCAGTTCGCCTTCCACCAGGGCCCGATCTTCGCCTCGGTGGTCCTCGCCGACGAGATCAACCGCGCCTCGCCGAAGACCCAGTCCGCCCTGCTGGAGGTCATGGAGGAGGGGCGCGTCACCGTGGACGGTGAGCCGCACAGCGTGCCGCAGCCGTTCGTGGTGATCGCCACCCAGAACCCGGTCGAGCAGGCCGGCACGTACAAGCTCCCCGAGGCCCAGCTCGACCGGTTCCTCATGCGCACCTCCCTCGGCTACCCCGACACCGACGCGACGATCCGCATCCTCGCGGGCTCCGCCGTCCGGGACCGGGCGAGCGCCCTGAGCCCGGTGATCGCGGCAGCGGCGGTGACCGAGATGGCGAACCTGGCCTCTGCCGTGCACGTGGACCCGGCGATCCTGGCCTACGTGACCGCCGTGGTCGAGGCCACCCGGCATGCGCCGGAGGTGGCCCTGGGCTCGTCGGTACGCGGCGGCCTGGCCCTGGTGCGCTGCTCCAAGGTGTGGGCGGCCGCTCACGGGCGGCACTACGTCATCCCCGATGACATCAAGACCCTCGCCGAGCCGGTGCTCGCCCACCGCATCATCCTCGACGCCGAGGCCGAGTTCGAAGGTGCCGACCCGGGCGCCATCGTGGCCAGGATCGTGTCCGAGATCTCCCCGCCCACCCAGCGAGGGGCAGCCGGAGCGTCATGACCTCGCCCGCCACGGACCGGAGCCGTCCTGCGGCCCCGAGCGCCCGGCGCGGCTGGAGCACCCGGTCGATCACCCGCGCGGTGGAGAGCCTGCGGGGCTCCATGCGGCGCACCAGCTCGATCCTCACCTGGGTCACCCTCCCCGCCTGGATCTGCCTGCTGCTCGGCGCCGCGACCTGGGCCGGGGGAGCGGTGCTCGGCTGGCTGGAGCTGGTGGTGCTCGGCGCCGCCCTCGTGGCCACCTTCCTCGGGTGCGCCGTGTTCGCGATCGGGCGCCACCCCTACGCCATCACGCTGCGGCTCCGGGAGGGGCGCGTGGTCGCCGGGCAGCGCGCCATGGGCGGGATCGAGGTGCGCAACACCGGGTCCTCGCCCGTCATGCCAGCCCGCCTGGAACTACCCGTCGGACCGAACCTGGCCCGCTTCGCGCTGCCCGCGCTCCGGGCCGGGGGCGAGCACGACGAGCTCTTCGCCATCCCCACCGAGCGGCGGGCGGTGCTGGTGGTGGGCCCCGTGCGCTCGGTACGCGGGGACCCGTTCGGCCTGATCAAGCGCTCGGTCCAGTGGACCGAGCCGGAGGAGCTGTACGTACACCCGCGGACGGTGCCGCTCGGCCCGGCGTCGGCCGGTGCGCTGCACGACCTGGACGGCCACGCCTCCCGCGAGATCACCAGCTCGGACCTGCAGTTCCACGCCCTGCGCGAGTACGTGCCCGGGGACGACCGCCGCTACGTGCACTGGCGCTCCTCGGCGCGGGTCGGCACGCTCATGGTGCGCCAGTTCGAGGAGTCCCGGCGCACCCACCTGGTCACGGCGCTGTCGGTGCACAGCCACGACTACGCCGACGCCGACGAGTTCGAGCTCGCGGTGAGCGTCGTCGGGTCCCTGGGTCTGCACACCATCCGGTCGGAGTCCGAGCTCAGCTCGATGACCCAGCTCGGCGCGATCGGCCACACCAGCGCACGCGATCTGCTCGACACCCTCACCCGGGTGGAGACGGTCCGCCGGCCCGGGCGCCTGTCGGACCTGGGGCGCCTGGTCACCCGCGAGGTCGCCGGCGCCACGGTGGCGGTACTGGTGTGCGGGTCGGCGGTGAGCCCGGACCAGATCCGGGCCGCGGGCTCGGTGCTTCCCGTGGGCGTGCGGGCGCTGGCAGTGCAGTGCCGGACCGGCGCGGAGATCTCCGCGCACCGGCTCGGCGCGGTCACGGTGCTCGAGCTCGGGCAGCTGGAGGACCTGCCGCGCGGCTTCCGGAGGTTGCGCGGATGAGCGCCCCGAGCGAGGGCCGCCGCAGCCGGCGCACTGCTACGCCGGCCCGCCCGCAGCAACGCACCGCCGCCCCGGGCAGCATCTCCCGCCGGCTGCGCGCCTGGCCCAGCCCCTCGCGCGCGGTGAACATCGCCGTCCCGGTGGTGCTGATCCTGCTGGCGCTGCTGCCGCTGGACGCGGTCTACCTCACCTCCGGCTTCTGGGTGACGGCCGTCGCCGGCCTGCTGCTCGGCACCGCGGTGGCGGTGGCCGGTGCCATCTTCCGGCACGGCATCCTGACGGTGACCTCGGTCGCCGTCGTGGTCTTCTTCGCCTGCGGCGCACTCGCCGCGCCCGGGTCGGCGCTGCTCGGCTTCCTGCCCACCCCCACCACCTGGCAGCTGATGGGCGTGGGCATCGTGACCGTCTGGAAGCAGGTGCTGACCGTCACCCCGCCGCTGGGCAGCTACGGGGCGGTGCTGCTGCTGCCGTATCTGCTGGCCTTCCTCGGTTCGCTGATCGCGGTCACCCTCTCGCTGCGGGTGCGGTGGCCATGGCTGACCCTGCTCGTGCCGGCCCTGGTGCTGGCGGCCGCCATCCTGTTCGGTACGCACGTGCCCGTCCTCGCCGGCGTGATCGGCGTCGTGGCCGCCGTCGGGGCGCTGACGTGGCTGGCGTGGCGCTCGGGGCGCCTCGAGCTGCACCGGGTGCTGGCGATCGTGATCGTCCTGGCCGTCGCGGCGCTCGGTGGCACCGGCGCCTCGCTGGCCGCCGTGCCGGACAACCCGCGGGTGGTGCTGCGCGACTACGTCGAGCCGCCGCCGGACCCGCAGGACCTGCCCAGCCCGCTGGCGGGCTTTCGCACCTACGCCGATGACCTGAGCTCGGAGGAGCTGTTCACCGTCACCGGGCTGCCCGAGGGCGGCGCACAGCTGCGGCTGGCCGCGCTCGACACCTACGACGGCACGGTCTGGAACGTCACCGGGGCCGCGACCCCGGGCACGGGGGTCTTCCGCCGCATCGGGGACCGGATCGAGGTGGAGATCCCGCCCGAGGCCTACACGCTGGACGTCGGCGTCGGCGAGTACCAGGACGTGTGGGTCCTCAATGCCGGCGGGAGCGCCGACGTCTCCTTCACCGGCGCCGGAAGCGAGGACCTCACCGACAGCTTCTACTACAACACCGCCACCGACACCGGCCTGGTCGCCGCGGGCCTCGGCGCGGGCGACACCTTCGAGGTGGTCGCCGACCCGGCGGCCCAGCAGGAGCCGGCCGAGGTCACCGAGCTGCGCATCACCCCGATGCAGCTGCCCGAGCCGCGCGGGGTCCCCGACCTCATCGGCAGCCTCGCCGGGCGCTACTCCGACGGCGCGGACTCGCCCTATGCCCAGGTGGAGGCCGTGGCCGCGGCGCTGCGCAACGGCGGATTCTTCTCGCACGGGCTGGAGGGTGAGGTGCCCTCACGGCCCGGCCACGGGGCAGCCCGCCTGGCGCAGATGCTCGAGGCGGAGGAGCTCGTCGGCGACGAGGAGCAGTACGCCGCCGCGATGGCGCTGATGGTGCGCTCGCTCGGCTACCCGGCGCGGGTGGTGGTCGGCTTCGACGTCGAGGAGGCGGGCACCGTGACCCTCACCGGCGACGACGTGATCGCCTGGGTGGAGGTGCCCTTCGACGGCGTGGGCTGGCTTCCCTTCTACCCCACACCCCCCGAGGACCAGATCCCGCAGGTGGAGGAGCCCGACCCGGTCGACAAGCCGCAACCACAGGTGCTGCAGCCGCCTCCGCCGCCGCAGGACCGCCCCGACGTTCCCCCGCAGGACCGCGACGACGCCGACGTCGACTCCGAGGGCATCACCAAGTCGAGCGTGCCCAACCCGTGGGTCTGGGTGGTCGGCGCCTCCACCGTGCCGGTCCTGCTGCTCGGCATCCCGTTGCTGCTGCTCGCCGCCCTGAAGGGGTTGCGCCGCCGTCGGCGCCGGCGCAAGGGCACCCCGCACCAGCGGGTCGCCGGCGGCTGGGACGAGCTGCAGGACCGGGTGCTCGACCTGGGTGTCGTGCAGGCCCCCGGCCGCACGAGGCGCGAGTCCGCGCAGGCGCTGTCCGGGCAGTTCCCGGAGTCCGGTGTGCTGCTGCTCGCCGACCGCGCCGACGAGGCGGTCTTCGCGCCGGTCGACCCGCCGGAGGAGCACGTCCAGCACTACTGGGGCCAGGTCACCCACACCGTCCAGCGGGTGCGTCGCGGCGCGGGGTGGAAGGCACGCCTGCGGTCGGCCTTCTCGGCCCGGTCACTGCGCCGTCGGGGATAGCCGGCACCCGGGAGCCCGCACAGCGCAGCACATCACGCCACGGCAACAGACGGCATCGCCGCCGGCCCGCCGGTGTTCACGGGCTAGCCTGTGGCCCATGGTGTGGTTCCAGCATGAGGACTCCTCGATCGACCGGCCCACGATCGAGCGGCTGTGCGACCGGCTCGTGACCGAGGCGGCACAGCGGCTCGGGATCGGCACGTACCGGCGGGTACTGCTGCTCCCGCCGGACATCACCCGTGCCCACGCCGGCGTGGGCTGGATGACCGAGCACCTCTACCGCGGCCTGGATGCCCAGGGCGTGGAGGTGCACGTGATCCCCACCCTCGGCCAGCACGTGCCGCACACCGAGGAGGTGAACCGGTGGATGTTCGGGTCCATCCCGCACGAGCGCATCCACGCCCACGACTGGAAGGGCGGGGTCACGCACGTGGGCACCGTCCCGGCCGAGGTGGTCGCCGAGAAGACCGGCGGCGTCGTGGACTGGGAGATGCCGATCGACCTCAACACCATGACGGTGACCGAGGAGTGGGACCTGATCATCCACATCGGCCACGTCGTCCCGCACGAGGTGCTCGGCTTCGCCAACCACAACAAGAACTACTTCATCGGCCTCGGCGGCAAGCGGACCCTCGGGGCCGCGCACATGGCCTCGGCGGTGTACGGGATCGAGAACAACCTCGGGAACCTGCTCACGCCGGTGCGGGCGTGCTTCAACTGGGCGGAGGAGGAGTTCCTCGGGCATCTGCCGGACGTGTACCTGCAGGTGGTCATGGACTACGACGACGCCGGCCACCTCGTGCACACGGGTGTCTTCGTCGGTGACGACCTCGAGACCTACTACGCCGCCGCCCGCGCCAGCACGGCCCAGAACATCACCACCTTCGACGAGCCGATCCACAAGGTGGTCGCCGTCATGCAGGCGGACGAGTTCCACGCCACCTGGGTGGCGAACAAGGCGGTCTACCGCACCCGGATGGCGATGGCCGACGGCGGCGAGCTGCTGATCATCGCCCCCGGTGTGACGCGTTTCGGCGAGCAGCCGGAGGTGGATGCGCTCATCCGCAAGTACGGCTATCTCAGCAAGGCCGAGGTGCTGGAGAAGTACGCCACCGAGGCCGATATGCAGGAGATCCCGCACGCGACCGCCCACCTCGTGCACGGCAGCGCGGAGGGGCGCTTCAGGATCACCTACGCCCCCGGCGGCCTCACGCAGGAGGAGGTCGAGTCGGTCGGCTACGGCTATCTCGACCTGGACGAGGCGCTGCGCCGCTACGATCCGGAGGTGATGCGGGACGGGTGGAACACCCTGGCCGACGGCGAACGCGTGTTCTTCATCTCCACGCCCTCGGCCGGGCTGTGGTCCACGGCTGACCGGCTCGCCGCACGCGCCACCCACGAACTGCATCCCTAGGAGGCCAACGGTGCCTGGGCTCTTCCCGCTGAACGCCGACGCCGCCGGGTTCATGGACCCACCGGCCGACCGTCCGCGCTGGCCCGATACCTGGACGCTGCGGCGGACCCGGTCCGAGGCACTGGGCCGTCTCACCCGCAGCTACGGCGGCTGGCGCCGGACGCTGGTGGGGGTGCTCGCCGTGGTCGTCACGGCGGCGGGTCTGCTGCTGGCCGGCCGGGGCGGGACGGCCGACGGCGCAGCCGGCCTGGCCATGACGGCCGGTGGCGGGGTACTCGCCCTGGCGGGGCTGGTGGGGTGCGCCTACGTCGCCCTCACGGGCTGGGCCCTGGTCTCGGCGATCCGGGCCTGGTCGAGGTTGCGCCCCCAGGACGGCGGACCGGGCGTGGCCCAGGTCTGGACAGCCGCCTTCGTGGTCCGGTTCGTGCTGGCCCTCGCGGTGACCGCCGGTGCGGTGCTGGTGGTGCTCGAGGTGATCGAGGACGTCCCGCTGCTCAGCGACGGGGGAGCGGGCGCCGCGGGCGATGCGACCCTCGCGCGCGGGGGCCTACTGGTGGTCGGTGCGCTGGCCACGGTGCTGGTGCTGCTCGGTGGCGTGCTGGCGGGCCGCGCCGTGCGCGCCGAGGGGTCCGGGGCGCCGGCGCAGGCCGGCGCCACCGGGCAGAGCGGTCAGACCGGCCAGAGCGGACAGGGTGGGCTGGGCGGACAGGGTGGGCTGGGTCCGGCCGGGGTCCCCGGCGTGCCCCCGAGGCCGCCCGACGTCGCACATGCCGGCGCTCCGGCCGCGGGCCGGAGCCCGTACGCGCAGCCCGGCGCCTCGCCCAGCGAACGGGCCTCGTGGGACGGGCCAGTGGCACCGCCGCCCGACGAGGCCGTCCCGGCCCCGCCGGAGCCGCACGGCCGGCCGGCGCCGGAACAGCCTCGGACACCAGCCGGCCTCACGGACCCCATGGATCCAGCCGACGCTGCCCACGAGGCCACCGTGCTGGGCCCGCCGCAGCGCGGGACGGCGCCCGGCGGGCCGAGTGCCGGGCAGTGGGCGCCGCCGGCGGCGGGCGAACCCGACCCGCACACCCGGACCTGGACCGAGCACCCCGATGAGCACTCCCACCCGGCGTCGGAGCAGGCGGCCCCCGTCGCGTCAGGGCCACTGCCCGGTGCGCCGATGGCCGGTGAGCCGGCGGCACCGGCCGGGGCGCCCTGGGAGACCACGGCACGTCCGGGCGCTGCCCCGCCGCTGGACGTGGCGCCGCCACCGGAGGAGCTCGACAACGAGGACACCCGCCTGGCCGGCGCGCGGGGCACGCCCGGCCGGATCCGCTTCCACACCGATGACGGCCGGGTGGTGGGCAGCGAGGGACTGAGCCTCGTGGGGCGCTCGCCCGCCGCCCGCGCCCAGGAGGACGTCGCCGCCCTGGTCACGCTGGACGACGGGGCCGTCTCCAAGACGCACCTCGGCATCAGGATCGTGGGCCCGCGGGCCTGGGTGATCGACCGGTCCTCGACCAATGGCACCACGCTCCTGTCCGCGGCCGGGGACGAGCGCGCCCTGGTCCCGTGGGAGGAGACGCCGGTGGCGCCGGGTGAGTCCGTGCGGATCGGATCCTCGGTGCTGCATGCGCGCGAGGACCGTTCGCCCAGCGCCCGCACCCAGACCAGCGACGGGTGAGGTGCGTGGTACGGTGCCGATCATGCGCATCGACGTCAGCCTCCTCCTTCGCTGCCGCGCCGAGGCCCACTAGGCCGGATCCTCGTCGCGGAGTGCAGTGGTGCCCGGCCTCACCCGAACCACAGCACCATCAATCACAGCGATGAGGATGATCTTTCGATGACACAGCGCACCACTCACGGCATGCCGGTGGGCAAGTACCAGCCCTTCGTCGGTGTCGAGCTGCCGGACCGGACCTGGCCGACCAGGACGATCACGGCTCCGCCCCGGTGGCTCTCGACCGACCTGCGCGACGGGAACCAGGCGTTGATCGAGCCGATGGACGCCGCCCGCAAGCGCCGCATGTTCGACCTGCTGGTGGCGATGGGCTACAAGGAGATCGAGGTCGGGTTCCCGTCCGCCTCGCAGACCGACTTCGACTTCGTCCGCAGCATCATCACCGACGAGGCGATCCCCGAGGACGTCACCATCTCGGTGCTGACGCAGGCGCGGCGCGAGTTGATCGAGCGCACCGTGCAGTCCCTCGAGGGCGCGCACCGGGCCACGGTCCACATGTACAACGCGACCGCCCCGGTCTTCCGCGAGATCGTCTTCCGCAACGACCGCGCCGCCACCAAGGAGCTGGCCACCGCCGGCACGCAGCATGTGATCGACTACGGCGAGAAGATCCTCGGGCCGGACACCGAGCTGGGCTATGAGTACTCCCCGGAGATCTTCATCGACACCGAGCTGGACTTCGCGCTGGAGGTCTGCGAGGCCGTGATGGACGTCTGGGCACCCGAGCAGGGCCGGGAGATCATCCTCAACCTGCCGGCCACGGTCGAGCGCGCGACGCCGAACGTCTACGCCGACCAGATCGAGTGGATGAGCCGCCACCTGAGCCGCCGCGAGCACGTGGCCCTGTCCGTGCACCCGCACAACGACCGGGGCACTGCCGTTGCCGCCGCCGAGCTGGCGGTCATGGCCGGTGCGGACCGGATCGAGGGCTGCCTGTTCGGTCAGGGCGAGCGCACCGGCAACGTCGACCTGGTCACGCTGGGGATGAACCTGTACAGCCAGGGCGTGGACCCGGGCATCGACTTCTCCGACATCGACGGGATCCGCCGGGCGGTGGAGTACTGCACGCAGATGGACGTCCACCCACGCCATCCCTACGGCGGTGACCTGGTCTACACCGCCTTCTCCGGCTCCCACCAGGACGCGATCAAGAAGGGCTTCACCGTCCGCAACGAGCGGGTGGCCGCCGCCGGGGACGACACCGCGATCGCCTGGGACGTGCCGTATCTGCCCGTGGACCCCGAGGACGTCGGCCGCAACTACGAGGCCGTCATCCGCGTCAACTCCCAGTCCGGTAAGGGCGGGGTCGCCTACCTGCTGCAGAGCACCCGCAACCTGGACCTGCCCCGGCGCCTGCAGATCGAGTTCTCGCAGAGCGTGCAGAAGCACACCGACTCCTTCGGCGGCGAGATGAGCGCTCAGCGGCTGTGGGAGATCTTCTCCGACGAGTACCTGCCCGCTGGTGAGCACGGCGGCCTGACGCCCTGGGGCCGGTTCACGCTGCGCTCGACGCAGATCACCTCGGCCGGTGACGGTAGCGACGACGTCCTGACCGTCACCGTCGATGACGGTGGTCAGGAGCGCAGCGTCGAGGCCCGCGGGAACGGACCGGTCGCGGCCTTCACGGCAGCGCTGGGCACGCTCGGTGTTCAGGTCTCGGTGCTCGACTATGCCGAGCACGCGCTCTCCGAGGGCGGGGACGCCTCAGCGGTCGCCTACGTGGAGTGCGAGGTGGCCGACCAGGTGATCTGGGGCGTCGGTATCGACCCCTCGATCACCACGGCCTCGCTCAAGGCCATCGTCTCCGCGGTCAACCGCGCCCTACGCTGAGGGCCCGGCCCGCGCGAACTCGCAGTCGGGCGCCGCGAGCTCGCAGTCGGGCACGCCGGGAGAGATCACGGCGTGCCCGCCCGGGCGGGTGAAGTGCCAGTGGCCGGCGTGGCGGGTGATGGCGATGTCGCGTTGGTGCACGTAGGCGTGGTGATACCAGCACAGCAGGATCCCGTGCTCGACGTCGGTGCGGCCACCGCGTGACCACCATCGGCTGTGGTGGATCTCGCCCCACCCCGGCGGCGCCTCGCACCCCGGGTACTGGCAGTGCCGGTCGCGGGCCCAGATCCCGCGGGTCTGGGCGGGGGTGTGCAGCCGCCGGCCGCGCCCGACGTCCAGCGGCTGGCCCTCCGGGCCGAACACGACCCCGGTGAACTCGCCGTCGCACGTCAGTGTGGCCAGCTGGGCGAATCCGATGGGCGTGCCGTCCTGCAGCGTTGCCGGCTCGGCGCCGCGCAGGGCCTCGATGGGGAGCCTCGCCTCGATCGTGCCGGCGTCGTGGGGCACGGCGGGCGGGGTCTGGACCAGGCGGTGGAGCGTCTCGGCGGGAACGTGCACCAGCAGCGTGGGTCGCACCCGCGCGTGGGGCCGGAACGCGCCCGAGTCGAGCGCGTGGCGGGCCATCGCCACCATGGCGTTCGCACGATGCTGCGACCGCGATCGTTCGTCCTCCTCGGCGGGAGTGCCGATGATCGCCTCGAGCGCGCAGGCCAGACCCTGGCCGTTCTCGGTCGTCAGCCACCCGTCCAGCCGGTAGCCGTCCAGGGTGGGGGACAGGTGCACGTGCTCGGCGGCGCTCTCCTCGCGCCAGTTCCGGTCGGCACCCTCGGGGTCGGCACGGATGGTCCAGGCAGCAAGCACCCGCGAGAACGCATCCGGAGGCAGGAGCCTGGCCTGCTGCACCAGGAACGCCTCGCCCGTGGCGGGATCGCTCAGGTGCTCGATCAGGACCGGGCTCTTCGTCGTCTCCCGCGCCAGCAGGCTGACGTGGTCCGGGCTGATCTCACCTGCCGCGGCGGCGCCGGCGGTCAGGGGCAGGTGCCGCAGGACCCGCTGGGCCGTGCGCAGTCTGGCGGCCGTGGGCGCCTTGCGGCGACCCGTCGTCTGGGCCCACCAGGCCGCCGGCGAGCGGTGCCCGTGCACCGCCCAGACGCCGTCGGCCTCGACGGCGGTCATGACGGAGGTGGTGACGGCCTCCAAGCGGCGGTGCGCCCCCTCCAGGCGGGTGACGAGCCCGGGCAGCCGGGCGGAGTCGACCTGGTGCAGGTCGAGGGCGAGCAGCTGGTCGAGCTGTGTACCGATGGTCTCGACGAGCTCCTCCACCCGGGGAGCGTTCCCCTCGGGTGTCCTCGCCATCCGGGCGCCGCCGGTAGCCCTCGCCGTGTGGTCGATGACGCTCATGCTCACCCCCGGTGCCCGTCCGCTGATCGTTCCTCCAGCGTAGAACACCAGTTCGATGGAGTCAAGACCTTTCCCCGGTATTGCAACGAAAAACCACGGTTGAGGGGTTGTGGACGAGTCGACATCGGCGCTGGTCAGAGCCTGGATGACGGGCGGTGTGCGGCCCGGCGCGGGAGTGCGCCGTCGGGGCCCTGGTGGGGGACAATGGCAGCGTGAAGCTGTATCGGGACGAGGCGATCGTGCTGCGCACCCACAAGCTGGGTGAGGCCGATCGGATCGTCACGCTGCTCACCCGCAACCACGGTCAGGTGCGCGCCGTCGCCAAGGGGGTGCGGCGGACCTCCTCGAAGTTCGGGGCCCGGCTCGAGCCGTTCGCCGTGGTCGACGTCCAGCTCTACGCCGGGCGCACTCTCGATGTCATCACCCAGGTGGACACCCTCGCCCCGCACGGGCGCGCGCTGTGGGCCGACTACGGGCTGTACACCACGGCCACGGCCATGGCCGAGACGGCGGAACGGCTGACCGAGGTCCCTGGCGAGCCGGCCACCCAGCAGTACCTGTTGCTGGCGGGGGCGCTGCGCGCCCTCGCGGAACGGCGCCACCCAGCCACGCTGGTGCTGGACTCCTACCTGCTGCGCGCGCTCGCCGTCGCGGGCTGGGCGCCGTCCTTCGACGAGTGTGCGCGCTGCAGTGCCCCGGGCCCGCACCGCGCGTTCTCGGCGCCCGTCGGTGGAGCGGTCTGCACCGGTTGTCGCCCACCCGGGGCTGCCGCCCCCGCGCCGGAGACGGTCGCGCTGCTCGGTGCGCTGCTCGCGGGGGAGTGGGCCGGCGCCGAGGCGAGCGAGGACAAGCACCGGCGCGAGGCCTCGGGGCTGGTCGCCGTCTACACCCAGTGGCACCTGGAGCGGCAGCTGCGCTCCCTGCGGCACGTGGAGCGCGCCTGATGCGGCCGTCCCAGCCGCCGCCCCCGCACCCCTCCGGAGCCCGCCCGCCGCAGCTTCCGGACCAGCTCGTCCCCCGGCACGTGGCGATCGTGATGGACGGCAACGGCCGCTGGGCCAACGCGCGTGGCCTGACCCGCAACGAGGGGCACGCCGCCGGTGAGGCGGTGCTGCTCGACGTCGTGGCCGGGGCGATCGAGATGGGCATCACGCACATCAGCGCCTACGCCTTCTCCACCGAGAACTGGAAGCGCTCACCCTCGGAGGTGCGCTTCCTGATGGGCTTCAACCGGGACGTGCTGCGCCGGCGCCGGGACCAGATGAACGACTGGGGCGTCCGGGTGCGCTGGGCCGGCCGGCGCCCACGGCTGTGGCGTTCGGTGATCTCCGAGCTGGAGGAGGCCGAACGTCTCACCGCCGGCAACAGCACCTGCACGCTGACGATGTGCGTCAACTACGGCGGCCGGGCCGAGATCGCCGATGCGGCGCGCGCGATCGGTCACGAGGTCGCGGCCGGGCGGCTGCACCCGGACCGGATCACCGAGCGGACCATCGCCCGCTTCCTCGACGAGCCGGACATGCCCGACGTGGACCTGCTGATGCGTACCTCGGGTGAGCAACGCACGTCCAACTTCCTGCTGTGGCAGTCGGCCTACGCCGAGATGGTCTTCATCGACAAGCCGTGGCCCGCATGCGACCGGCGGGACCTGTGGGAGGCGGCGCGCACCTATGCCAGCCGTGACCGCCGCTACGGCGGTGCGATCGACGCCCCGGAGGCTCCGGCCGGGGGCTGACGCCGAGGCCTCAGTCCCGGCCGTCGACGCCGCTCAGCTCCGCGGCCCGGGACGTGCGCACGCCACGCGCACGACGGCGCAGCACCACCACCCCGACGGCGGCCAGCACCACCAGTACCGCGATCACCGCAATCCCCACCGGCGAGCCGGCCGCGGCGGCCAGCGCCGCCTCCCACACCGCGAACCCGATGGTGGAGTAGATCGTGCCCCAGGCCAGCGCGCCCGGGATCTGTGCCAGCGCGTACTTCCACCAGGTGATCCGCAGGATCCCGGCGGCGGCCTGCACCATGGATTGGAACCCCACCGTGACGTAGCACAGCGGCACGGCCACCAGCCCCCAGCGCCGGATCGCGACGATCCCGGCGTCGGCGCCACCCCCGGCCAGCCAGTCGTGCGCGCGCCGGCGCCAGCCCTGATCGGGTCGGGTGCGGCGCAGCGCCTGGTCGGTGGGAACCCGGCCGATCCAGTACAGCAGCTGGCCGCGCAGCCAGGCGCCGGCCGAGAGCGTGGCCAGCACGAGCACGAACGGCAGGCCCGTGAGGAACTCAGGCACGCGCGCTCACCGCCGCAGGGGCGGACGCGAGGCGCTCACGCGCCCTCCCGGACGGCGGTGCACTGAGCGCACAGGCCGAACAGCTCGGCCGTGTGCTCGACGGCGCTGAACCCGTGCTCGGCGCCCACCGTCGCCGCCCACCGCTCCACGCTGGCGGCGTCGAGCTCGACCGTGGCGCCGCAGCGGCGGCACACCAGGTGGTGGTGGTGCCCGCGGGAGGCGCACTGGCGGTAGAGCGCCTCGCCGTCACCGTTGCGCAGGACGTCGAGGTCGCCGTTCTCGGCCATCACCTGCACGGTGCGGTAGACCGTGGCCAGGCCGATGCCCTCGCCGCGGTCGCGGAGCATCTCGTGCAGCTGCTGGGCGCTGCGGAAGTCGTCGGTGCCCGCGAGCAGATCGCTCACCGCCGCACGCTGGCGTGTCATGCGCTGCATCGGGCTCCTCCTGTCAGACGTGGACGTCATCCGCCATGTCCGGGTGCGGATCGACGCCACGCTCCCGGCGCGGCCGGACGACCGCGCGGATCGTGGCCACCCCAGCGTAGACGGTCACCGCGAGCACGACGATCGTCGCGCCCGGGGCCAGCGGCTCGGTGAAGGTGATCAGCAGCCCGCCCACGCAGACCACGGCGCCGATCACCATCGCGGCGGTCATGGTCCGCCGGAAGGAGGACGTCAGCTGTTGCGCGATCGCCACCGGCACGATCATCAGCGCACTGACGAGCAGGAGTCCGACCACGCGCATGGAGGCGGTGACCGTCAAGGCCGCGACCACGGCGATCAGGATCGTCAGCAGCCGCACCGGCAGCCCGGAGGAGCGTGCGAACTCCTGATCGTGGCTGACGGCGAAGAGGGCGGTCCGCAGCCCGATGCCGACCAGCAGGATCAGCCCCGACATCACCGCCGTGGTCACCAGGTCACCGGTGGAGACGGTCGAGAGGGAGCCGAACAGGTAGGCCATCAGGTTGGCGTTCGTCCCGCCCGCGAGGCTGATGATGACCACTCCGCCGGCGATCCCGCCGTAGAAGAGCAGGGCCAGCGCCACGTCACCGCTGGTGCGGCCGCGGGCGGACACGATCTCGATCAGCACAGCGCCGATGATGGCGGCGATCACTGCGCCGATCACCGCATAGGCGTCGTTCGGCTGGGCGTGGGTCCAGCTGCCCACCAGCCAGCCCATGGCCACCCCGGTCAGGGCCACGTGCCCGACACCGTCGCCCAGCAGGGACAGCCGGCGCTGCACGAGGTAGGTGCCCACCACCGGTGCCGTGGCGCCGACGATCAGCGCGGCGATCAGCGCACGCTGCAGCAGCGGGCTGGTGAGGGCGTCGGCGATCTGGGTGAACCAGTCCATCACGGCAGGCTCCGTTGCAGGCTCGAGTCGGCCGGTGGCTCGCCGTGGTCGGGGTGGACGTGCTCGTGCCCGGGGCCGGCGTGTGCCGGGGCGGGCTCGGGCAGGTCGCCGTCGTGCACCACGCGGCCGTGGCGCAGCACCACCGCGCGCTGCAGCAGTCCCCGCAGCTCACCGATCTCGTGCAGGACCACCACCACGGTCGTCCCGCCGTCGTGCAGGCCCTCCAGGACGCGCGCGAAGGCCTGTTGGGTGGGGGTGTCCACCCCGGCGACCGGCTCGTCCAGGACGAGCAGGTCGGGCCGGCGCACCAGGGCGCGGGCGATGCTCACGCGTTGCTGCTGTCCGCCGGAGAGCTCGTGCATGGCACGGTCACCCCGGTCGGCCAGTCCGACGGCGTCCAGCGCCTTCAGCGCCTGCCCGCGCGCCCCGCGCGGCAACCACAGCCGACGGCGTTGCAACAGCCCCGTGAGCACCACCTCGAGCGCCGTGGCCGGCAGCCCGGTGGGGGCGGGCCGGTGCTGGGGGACGTAGCCGATGCGGTGCCAGGGCACGGCCGCAGCCCGGCGCAGCGGCGCGCCGAACAGTGCCGCGCTGCCCGCGGTGACCGGTGCCATCCCGAGCAGCGCCCGCATCAGCGTCGACTTGCCCGAGCCGTTGGCGCCCAGCAGCGCCACCGTCTCCCCGGCGTCGACCTGCAGGTCGACGCCGCGCAGCACCCGGCCGCGGCCGTAGTCGACATCGAGACCGGCGGCCTCGATCACCGGCGTGCTCACTCCTGGCACCGATTCATGCAAACGATTCTCACTCTGTGCAGGGGAGGGTGTCAAAGCTCCGTGGCGAGCGCCACAGTGGCGGTACCCGGCGCGGCCGGCGGGGGTCAGCGGGGCCGGGGCCGGGCCCGGTAGCCTGTCGGGGAGTCACGCCCGGCACCCTCGCGGCGTGAGGTCCCCCGACCCAGGAGTGAAACCGTGGCCAAGGAGCCGTCCCGTCTCGATGCCGTCGTCAACCTCGCCAAGCGCCGGGGCTTCGTCTTCCCCTCGGGGGAGATCTACGGCGGGACGCGGTCGGCCTGGGACTACGGGCCACTCGGCGTGGAGCTGAAGGAGAACATCAAGCGCCAGTGGTGGCGGGCGATGGTCTCCAGCCGCGACGACATCGTCGGCCTGGACTCCTCGGTGATCCTGCCCTCGAAGGTGTGGCAGGCCTCGGGCCACATCCAGGCGTTCGTGGACCCGCTGGTGGAGTGCCTGAGCTGCCACAAGCGCTACCGCGAGGACCACCTGCTGGAGGAGTTCGAGGAGAAGAAGGGGCGTGCCCCCCAGGGCGGGTTGGACGAGATCGCCTGCGCCAGCTGCGGCACCCGCGGGCAGTGGACCGAGCCGAAGATGTTCAACGGGCTGCTCAAGACCTACCTGGGCGTCACCGAGGACGAGTCCGGCCTGCACTACCTCCGCCCGGAGACCGCGCAGGGCATCTTCGTCAACTTCGACAACGTCCAGCGCACCTCGCGGATGAAGGTGCCCTTCGGCATCGGGCAGATCGGGAAGTCCTTCCGGAATGAGATCACGCCCGGCAACTTCATCTTCCGCACCCGTGAGTTCGAGCAGATGGAGATGGAGTTCTTCGTCCAGCCTGGCAGCGACGAGGAATGGCACCAGTACTGGATCGACGCGCGCACGCAGTGGTACACCGATCTGGGCGTGGATCCCGCCAACCTGCGCCACTTCGAGCACCCGGCGGAGAAGCTCTCGCACTACTCCAAGCGCACGGTCGACATCGAGTACCGCTTCGGCTTCACCGGCAGCGAGTGGGGTGAGCTCGAGGGGATCGCCAACCGCACCGACTTCGACCTGTCCACGCACAGCGAGCACTCCGGCAAGGACCTCAGCTACCTCGACCCGTCCACGAACGAGCGCTACACGCCCTACGTGATCGAACCGGCGGCGGGGCTGACCCGGTCGCTGATGGCGTTCCTGGTGGAGGCCTACACCGAGGACGAAGCGCCCAACGCCAAGGGCGGGGTGGACAAGCGCACCGTGCTGCGCCTGGACCACCGGCTGGCGCCGGTCAAGGCCGCGGTGCTGCCGCTCTCGCGCAACGAGCAGCTCTCCCCGACGGCCCGCGACCTGGCCGCGCAGCTGCGCAAGCACTGGAACATCGACTTCGACGACGCCGGTGCGATCGGGCGCCGGTACCGTCGCCACGACGAGATCGGCACCCCGCTGTGCATCACCGTCGACTTCGACACCGCCGACGACCAGGCCGTCACCGTCCGTGAGCGCGACACGATGAGCCAGGAGCGCGTCTCCCTCGACCAGGTGGAGTCCTACCTGGCGGCGAGGCTCGTCGGAGCCTGAGGCGTGGGCCACCATCACGGTCCGGTGCCCCTGGACCACCAGGAGGCGCGGCGGGCGCGGCGGATCCTGCTCGCGATCACGTTGCCGCTGCTGGTGGCCACGCTGGCCGGGCTGGTGCTGCTGTGGCCCAGCGGCGACACCCCGGTGGGCTCCCAGCCCAACCCCGTCGACGGGCCCAACTTCGCCGACGCCACCGTGGTGGAGGTCACCGGCGATGCCGGGGAGGAGATCCGGGCCGAGCTGCACGACGGCAGCGACGACGTGGTGCCGGTGCAGGTGGCACCGGAGATCTTCGCCGCCGGCATCGATGAAGGGGACCGGATCCGCGTCTTCTTCACCGCCAGCGCGATGGGCTCGGGCAGCCCCTACGTCTTCGTCGACTTCGTCCGCGGCACCCCGCTGATCATCCTCGCCGTCGTCTACTCGCTGCTGGTGCTGGCGGTGGCCCGGGTGCGCGGACTGATGGCGATCGGCGGGCTGCTGCTGTCGATGGCCGTCGTGGTGGTCTTCCTCGTCCCGGCGCTGATGACCGGCGGGCCGCCGCTGCTGATCACGCTCGTCGGTGCGAGCGCGATGATGTTCGTGGCCGTCTATCTCGCCCACGGGATATCGATCCGGACCACGACGGCGCTGCTGGGCACCTTCGCGGGCCTGGCCGTGACCACGGCGCTCGCCGGCTGGGCCACGGCGGCCGCCGAGCTCAGCGGGGTCGGCTCGGAGACCTCGATCATGCTGAACGCGATGCTGCCCGGGGTCGGCCTGCGCGACCTGCTGCTGTGCGGCATCGTCATCGCCGGCCTCGGTGCGCTCAACGACGTCACCATCACCCAGGCCTCAGCCGTGTGGGAGCTGCATGCGGCCTCCCCGACGGCGTCCCGCCTCCGGATCTTCCGCCGCGCCATGCGCATCGGCCGCGACCACATCGCCTCCACCGTCTACACCCTGGCGTTCGCCTATGTCGGCACCGCCCTGCCCACCCTGCTGATCGTGATGCTCTACGACCGGCCCCTGGGCAGCACTCTGACGGCCGGCGAGATCGCCGAGGAGCTGGTGCGCACCCTGGTCTCCTCGATCGGGCTGGTGCTGGCGATCCCGGCGACCACGGCGCTCGCCGCCGCCCTGGTGCGGACGGCTCCCTCCCGCCACGTGCGCACCGGTCAGGCCCGGCCCGAGCCCCCCGCCCAGCCCGAGCTGCCCACCTGAGACAATGGCCAGGTGAGTGCGCTGCAGATCGGACCGATCGCCGTCGGGACCCCCGTGGTGCTCGCCCCCATGGCGGGCGTGACGAACGCCCCCTTCCGGCAACTGTGCCGGGAGGCCGGCGCCGCCGGCCTGCCCACCGACCTCCCGACGGCGGCCGGCCCCGCCCCCGCAGGCCTCTACGTCGCGGAGATGGTCACCTCCCGCGCCCTGGTCGAGCGCACCCCGGAGTCGATGCGGATCATCTCCCGCGATGCCGGTGAGCGTGTGCACAGCGTCCAGCTCTACGGCGTGGATCCGGCGACCGTGCGCCTCGCCGTGCGGATGCTGGTCACCGAGCGGCGCGCCGACCACATCGACCTCAACTTCGGCTGCCCGGTGCCCAAGGTCACCCGCAAGGGCGGGGGAGCGGTGCTTCCCTGGAAGAGCGAGCTGTTCTCGGCGATCGTCACCGCGGCGTGCCAGGAGGCGGACGGGTCCGGCATCCCGGTCACGGTGAAGATGCGGATGGGTATCGACACCGACCACCTCACCTACCTCGACGCCGGTTTGCGCGCGCAGGAGGCCGGCGCCGCCTCGGTGGCGCTGCACGCCCGCACGGCCGCGGACTACTACTCCGGGACCGCGCACTGGGAGGCGATCGCCCGGCTGAAGGAGACGGTCACCGACATCCCGGTGCTCGGCAACGGGGACATCTGGTCGGCCGAGGACGCTCTGGCCATGGTGGAGCAGACCGGGTGCGACGGGGTCGTCGTCGGGCGGGGCTGCCAGGGCCGGCCGTGGTTGTTCACCGACCTGGTGGCGGCCTTCTCGGGCTCGCCGGTGCGGGTGCGGCCAGGGCTGGCCGAGGTGGCCGCCGTGCTGCGTCGCCACGCCGAGCTGATGGTCGAGCACTTCGGGGACGAGCTCAAGGCGCTGCGCGAGCTGCGCAAGCACATGGCGTGGTACCTCAAGGGCTACGTGGTCGGGGGTGAGGCGCGCGCCGCGCTCGGGCTGGTCAGCACCCTGGCCGAGCTGGACGAGCGGTTGGCGGCGCTCGATCTGGATCAGCCCTACCCGGGCGCCGGAGCCGAGGGCCCGCGCGGGCGGGCGGGCACGCCGAAGACCCCGCACGTGCCCGAGGGCTGGCTGCGGAGCCGGGACATGGACGACGCGCTGCGGGAGATGATCGCCCAGGCCGAGTCCTCGGTCTCCGGCGGCTGAGGGCGGCTGCCAGACTGGCTAGGGTGGAGCGCGTGCGCCACGAGAACACTGCCGCACCCGGGGAGTACGGGCCGGGTGACGTCGAACGGTGGTACGCCGAGCCACCGAAATCGGCGCACCGCACCCCGTTCGAGCGCGACCGCGCACGCATCGTGCACTCCTCGGCGCTGCGCCGGCTCGGGGCCAAGACCCAGGTGCTGGGCCCGGGGACGGACGATTTCGCCCGGACCCGTCTGACGCACTCCCTCGAGGTGGCCCAGGTGGGTCGCGAGCTCGGCAAGTCGCTGGGATGCGACCCCGACGTGGTCGACACCGCCTGCCTCGCCCACGACCTCGGGCACCCGCCGTTCGGGCACAACGGCGAGACAGCCCTCGACCAGGTGGCCGCCGCGATCGGCGGCTTCGAGGGCAACGCCCAGACCTTGCGGTTGCTGACCCGGCTGGAGCCGAAGACCTTCACCCCCGACGGCGCGGGCGTGGGCCTCAATCTCACCCGCGCCAGCCTGGACGCCGCCACCAAGTATCCGTGGGCCGCGGGTCAGGGGCCCGTCCGCCCGGACGGGGGCACCACCCGCAAGTTCGGGGTCTACGACGACGACCAGCCCGTCTTCGACTGGTTGCGCCAGGGTGCGCCGCCGCTGGCGCGCTGCATCGAAGCCCAGGTCATGGACCTGGCCGACGACGTCTCCTACTCCGTGCACGACGTGGAGGATGCCGTCTTCTCCGGTCGGGTGGACCTGAGCACCCTGACCCAGGAGAGCGAGCGCGACCGCGTCCTGACCCAGGTGCGCCAGTGGTACGACCCGGCGGTCGGTGACGCGGAGCTGGACGCCGCCATCGACACCCTCTCCGGACTGGACTACTGGGTCACCCGCTACGACGGCACCCGCCGCGGTCAGGCCCGCCTGAAGGACATGACCAGCCAGCTCATCGGCCGGTTCTGCGACGCCGCCGGGCGCGCCACCCGGGCTCGGTTCGGGGACGGGCCGCTGGTGCGCTACGACGCCGACCTCGTGGTCCCGGACGCGGTGCTCGCCGAGATCAGCATCCTCAAGGGCATCGCGGCGACCTACGTGATGGCCCCGCGGGAGGAGGACACCCTCTACCAGCGCCAGCGGCTGATCCTGACCGACCTGGTCGCCGTGCTCTACGACCGGGCCGAGATCGCGCTGGCGGAGATGTTCGCGGAGGACTTCGCCGACGCTGACGACGACGACATCCGGCTGCGGGTGGTGGTGGACCAGGTGGCCTCGCTCACCGACCTCTCCGCGCTGGAGTGGCACGCGCGGATGTGCGGTCCGCAGGTCGGCACCCTGCTGTGAGCGCGCCGGAAGAACGCTGCGGAGCACCTACACTCGGCCCATGGCTGGGCTGATCCGCCGCGAGGACATCGCGGCCGTGCGCGAGCGTGCGACGATCGAGGACGTCGTCGGCCAGCACGTGACGCTCCGCAGCGCCGGGGTGGGCTCGATGAAGGGCCTGTGCCCGTTCCACGACGAGCGCACGCCCTCCTTCCACGTGCGGCCCCAGCTCGGGCTGTGGCACTGCTTCGGGTGCGACGAGGGCGGGGACGTCATCTCGTTCGTGCAGAAGATTGACCACCTGCCCTTCACCGACGCGGTGGAGCACCTGGCCGGCCGCGCGGGTATTCAGCTGCGCTATGAGGACGACGGCGGCCCCCGCCGGCCGCGGGAGGAGCCCGGGCGCCGTCAGCGGCTCATCGAGGCCCACCGGGTGGCGGCGGAGTACTTCGCCGCCCAGTTGCTGACCGAGGAGGGCAAGACCGGCCGGGAGTTCCTCGCCGAGCGTGGGTTCGACCGTGCCGCGGCGGAGCACTTCGGTGTCGGGTACGCCCCCCGGGGGTGGGACAACCTGGCCCGGCACCTGCGGGGCAAGCACTTCACCGAGCCGGAGCTGACGGCCTCGGGGCTGCTCTCCCAGGGCAATCGCGGCAGCTACGACCGGTTCCGGGGGCGGCTGGTGTGGCCGATCCGGGACCTGGCCGGGGACGTCGTCGGCTTCGGGGCACGCAAGCTGTACGAGGACGACCAGGGCCCGAAGTACCTCAACACCCCCGAGACGTCGATCTACAAGAAGTCCCAGGTGCTCTACGGCATCGACCTGGCCAAACGCGAGATCGGCAAGCGCAAGCAGGTCGTCGTGGTCGAGGGCTACACCGACGTCATGGCGATGCACCTGGCCGGCGTGCCCACCGCGGTGGCCACCTGCGGCACGTCCTTCGGGACCGAGCACATCAAGGTCGTACGGCGGATGCTGGGGGACACCGCGGGCCCGACGGCGGGCCTGATGCTCTCCTCCGGGGCTGCCCTGGGCGGCGAGGTCGTCTTCACCTTCGACGGCGACGAGGCGGGGCAGAAGGCGGCCCTGCGTGCCTTCGACCAGGATCAGCAGTTCGCCACCCAGACCTTCGTCGCGGTCGAGCCCAGCGGCGTCGACCCGTGCGAGCTGCGTCAGCACCGAGGCGACGAGGCCGTGCGGGAGCTGGTCTCGGCACGCGAACCGCTGTTCGAGTTCGCGATCCGGTCGGTGCTGCGGCAGGTCGACCTGGAGACGGTGGAGGGGCGCTCGACCGGGCTGCGGATCGGAGCGCCCGTGGTCGCGCGGATCCGCGACCGGGTGCTGCGCGCCGGCTACATCCGCGAGCTCGCGGGGTGGCTCGGGCTCGACGAGGGGACCGTGCGCCAGGCCGTGCAGCAGGCCGGCCGGGCACCCGCCCAGGGCGGGGGGCCCTCCCGCCCGGCCGCAGGCGGGCGTGGGCAGGCCCCCGACGGCGCAGCCCGCCCCGCCGTCGACCGTTCCGACCCGGTGGCCAGACTCGAGCGGCAGGTGCTCGAGGTGGTGATCCAGCTGCCGCAGCATGCGCTGGAGGCCGGCTTCGACGACCTCGGCGCCGACACCTTCGTGGCCCCGGCCCACCGTGCGGTGCACGATGCGATCCGGTCCGTCGGGGGCACCCGCCGGTTCGGCGAGCTCGCCGGCGGGTTGCTCGCGGGCGGGGCGGGCGCCCAGGGCAGCGACCGGGCCGCGGCGCTGTGGGCCGAGGAGGTCCGGGAGGCGGCCGGCGGGCCGGTGGCGACGCTCGTGACCGAGCTCGCCGTGGCACCGCTTCCCGAGGACCGGCCGGATTCCCTGGGTCACTACGCGCGGGGGGTCCTGGTGGCGCTGCTCCGGATGGGCCTGACCCGGCAGATCGCCGACGCCAAGGGTCGCCTGCAGCGCATGGACCCCAACGATCCCGCCTATGCCGAGGCCTTCGCCGAGCTGCTCGCCGTGGAGGAGCGGCGCCGGGGGCTGCAGGACGCCGGCTAGCGGCGGGCGGGCAGCTGGGTGCGTGGCGGTGCGGCGGAGCGATAGCCTGGCGACATGAGCGACCAGAACCCGCCCGGTCCCTACGGCCAGCCCGCCGGGGGCCAGAGGCCCGGAGCGGGCGAGCCGTTCGGTCAGCCGCCGGCGCAGACCGGCGGGTATGGCGGGTATGGCCCGCAGCAGCCGCAGCAACCAGGGCCCGGGCAGCCCCCTCAGCCGAGCGGGCCCGGCCACGTGCCCGCTGTGCCCACTCCGGGCTACGGGCCGCAGCCTGGCTACGGACCCCAGCCGGGATACGGCGGGGCCGGTGGGCCGGGCGGGCCCTATGGGCAGCCCGGCTACGGCGGTCCGGGCGGGCCGCCGCCGCAGAAGTCGAACAAGGCCGTTATCGTCGTCGTGGCCGTGCTCGTGGGCCTCGCTGTCCTCGCCGCCCTAGCCTTCGGCGTCACGCAGGTGCTCGGCGGCAGCGACGATCCGACGACCGAGCCGGCCCCGGCGCCCACCTCGGTGGAGCCGACCACCCCGGAGCCGACGGCCGACCCCGAGCCCACCACCCCGGCGGACGTGCTGGAGCTGGGCACCGAGGCGACCGTGGGGGACTGGACGGTCTCCGTGCACGATCCGGAGTGGGACGAGACCGATCAGATCGTCGCCGACGGCAGTGACGAGCCGCCTGCCGGCACCCAGTACGTCTACGTCTACGCCACGGTGACCAACAACAGCCAGGAGACCCTGGAGGTCTACGACGAGCTGCAGATGGCCTACTTCGGCGCCGATCGCGAGCAGTACAACGGTTCGCGGGCGGTCGCGCCCGACGACGCCTACTTCCTCGATCCGGTGGAGCCGGGGGAGCAGGTCTCGGGCACCTACATCTTCGAGGTGCCCACCGGTGACGCGATGGACGGCGTGTTCGCGATCGGCGTGCCGGACGATGCGACCCAGGTGGCGTACTACGCCGCGAACTGACCCCGGCCGGTCCCGGCCGGCGGCCGGGCGCAGCCGAGGAATTCAGTAGGCTTCCCGGGTGTCTCCACGGATCGCGATGCTCAGCCTGCACACCTCCCCGGGCGCACGGCCGGGTTCCGGTGACGTCGGTGGCATGAACGTCGTCATCCGCGAATTGACCGCGCAGCTGCATGCCAGCGGGTGCGACGTCGAGATACTCACCCGCCGCGCCGATCCCGACGTGCCGGACGTGGTCGAGCTCGACGGGGGAGTGCGGCTGCGCTCGATCACGGCGGGCCCGCCCCGGGTGCTGCCCAAGCGCGAGCACGAGGCCCTGGTCACCGAGTTCGGCCGGCAGCTGCTCGCCGGCCCGCGTTACGACCTCGTGCACGCCCACCACTGGTATTCGGGATTGGCCGCCGGGCCGGCGGTCGAGCGCTGGCAGGTGCCGCTCGTGCAGTCGTTCCACTCGATCGCCGCGCCCGCCCACACTGAGCTGGGTGAGGGCGAGCGCCCCGAATCCCCGGGCCGGCTGCCGGCGGAGGCGGACCTGGCCGGGCGGGCGGACGCCCTGCTCGCCGTCAGCACCGCCGAGGCCCGCACCATCGTCGAGCGCCTGGGTGCCGCGCCCGACCGCGTGCACGTGGTCCCGCCCGGTGTGGACACGATGCGGTTCCGCCCGCACACCGGCCCGCCGCCGCGCGCCGTCGAGCGCGACCGCCGTGGGCGGGACTACCTGCTCGTCGCCGCCCGGCTGGAACCGCTCAAGGGGGTGGACCTGGCGATCGAGACGCTGGCGGGGCTGGAGCCGGCCACCGCACCGGACCTGGTGATCTGCGGCGGTGCGACGGCAGGGGAGGAGGAGTACGTCCAGGAATTGCACCGGCTGGTGGCCGCGCGCGGTCTGCAGGACCGGGTGCGATTCCTGCAGCCGCAGGAGCGTGACGATCTCGCTGCCCTCATGGCTGGTGCGCTCCTCGTGCTCGCCCCCTCGCACTCCGAGACCTACGGCCTCACCGCGCTGGAGGCCGCCGCGAGCGGCGTCCCGGTGGTGGCCGCCGCCTCCGGCGGCCTGGTGGAAGCCGTCCTCGACGGCGAGACCGGCACCGTGCTGACCTCCCGCGAACCCCGCGTCTGGGCCGGCGCCGTCGCGAGCCTGCTGGCGGAGCCGGCCGCCCGCGCACGCATGGGGCGGGCCGGGCGCGCCCACGCCGAGCGGCACACCTGGGCCAGGATGGCCGAGGGAACGCTCGCGGTGTACGAGCGCCTGCTCGCGCGCAGCGGTGCCCCAGGTGGGGCTTGAACCCACGACCGACGGATTATGAGTCCGCTGCTCTGACCGGCTGAGCTACTGGGGCGGCGCAGCAAGCCTAATGGGTGCCTGCAGGGGTTACGGTCGGGGCTATGAGGAGACGCCGTAGCGAGCTGCCCGACGCCGTCCGTTCGCGCCTGGAGGCCGGTGCGCGGGTGCTGGGATCGACCGACCTGGCCGGCGGTGGCGGCGTGGTGGTGACGACCGTCGGCCTGCTCACGTGGGGCGAGGAGGGTGTCGAGGTCGACCGCCCGTGGTCGGAGGTGGACGCGGCCGGATGGGACAGCGAGGCCGGCACGATCATCGTGACCTGGGTGGACGGTGCGCCGGCGACCTCGCTCGACGTCGGTGAAGGGACGGGCGTGCGTGAGCTCGCCTACACGATCAAGGAGCGGGTGGACCACTCCCTGGTCGTCCTCGAGACGGTCTCACTGCCCGGTGGCGGGCACCTGCGCGGGGCGGTGCGCCGCAACGCCGACGGCTCCCTCTTCTCGCAGGTGACGATCTCTGGGGTGCGGCGCCCGCCGGCGGACGTGCAGGAGCGAGCGGCGGCGCTGGAGGAACGGGTCCGGGCCGCCGTCGGCCTCGACTGAGGGCGCTGCGAGCGGTCGGAGCACCCGCGCCGGTGCGTTAGTATTGTCTGCGCGATCCCTCATAGCTCAATTGGCAGAGCATCCGACTGTTAATCGGACGGTTGTTGGTTCGAGTCCAACTGAGGGAGCACCGAGCACGGCCCCGGACCATTGCGGTCCGGGGCCGTTTCGCTGTCCGGGCGTCACCGGCCGAAGAGCGCCCGCGCCTCGTCCCACCGGTGCTGCGGCACCGTCTTCAGGCCCGCCAGCGCCTCGGTGAGGTCGACCCGCTCGATCTCGGTGCCGCGGATCGAGACCATCTGCCCCCACGCGCCGTCATGGACCAGGTCCACGGCAGCCATCCCGAACCGGGTGGCGAGCACGCGGTCGAAGCCGGTGGGGTTCCCGCCGCGCTGGACGTGGCCGAGGATCGTGTTGCGGGTCTCGATCCCGGTCCGTCGCTCGATCTCGGAGGTCACCAGTGCGCCGACGCCTCCCAGCCGGGGCCGGCCGGCGGCATCGGTACCGTTCTCGGCCAGCACGTCCTCACGCTCGGCCGGGATGAACCCCTCGGCGACCACGACCAGGGGCGAACGGCCACGGTCGTGCACGTCCTGCACCCACGCGCACACCTCCGGCATCCCCACGCTCTGCTCGGGGATGAGCACGGCGTGAGCTCCGACAGCGACGCCGGAGTGCAGCGCGATCCAGCCCACGTGCCGGCCCATCACCTCGGCGACCATGCAGCGGTGGTGGGACTCGCCGGTGGTGCGCAGCCGGTCCATCGCGTCGGTCGCGATGGAGACCGCGGTGTCGAACCCGAACGTGTAGTCGGTGCCCTGCAGGTCGTTGTCGATGGTCTTGGGAACGCCGACGATCGGCAGCCCTTCCTCGGCGAGCCGCTTGGCACCCGCCAGGCTGCCCTCGCCGCCGACCACCACCAGGGCGTCGAGCTCACGGCGCTGCAGCGTGGCCGCCACGGTGGCGACCCCGGCGTCGGGGCCGTCCATCGGGTTGGTGCGCGAGGACCCCAGGATCGTGCCGCCGTCACCGGCAAGCCCTCGCACATCGGTGCGGTCCAGGGTGATCGCGTCGTTGGTGAGGACGCCCCGCCACCCGTGCCGGAACCCTACGAAGGTGTCCTGATGGCTCTTCACCCCATGCAGCACGGCGCCTCGGATGACCGCGTTCAGCCCCGGACAGTCGCCGCCGCTGGTCAGGATGCCGATCTTCATGTCCACCTCCCGGCTGGATGTCCTGCCCAGCGTAGGGGGAGTGCGGTGACGCCGCGGTGTCGGTGACATGTCGGGCAGATGGCGCGGCGCGCGCGAGGGCCTCTGGCGATCGGGGGAGCCGCGCACTAGGCTGATTAACGTTACAACGACGCGTCGTCCCGACAGACACTGGAGTCCTCCTCATGAGCGCACCCGCCACCCGGGCCATCATCAACGCCGACGTCCCGGGACCGGTGATCAACCGGCACGTCTACGGCCACTTCGCCGAGCACCTGGGCCGTTGCATCTACGGCGGCTTCTACGTCGGTGAGGACAGTGAGATCCCGAACGAGCGCGGGATCCGGCGCGATGTCGTGGAGGCGCTGCGGGCGCTGAAGATCCCGAACCTGCGCTGGCCGGGTGGTTGCTTCGCCGATGAGTACCACTGGATGGACGGGATCGGGCCCAAGGACGAGCGTCCCGCGATGGTCAACACGCACTGGGGCAATGTGGAGGAGAACAACCACTTCGGCACCCACGAGTTCATGGACCTGTGCGAGATGCTGGGAGCCGAGCCCTACATCAACGGCAACGTCGGCTCCGGCACGGTGCGGGAGATGGCCGACTGGGTCGAGTACCTCACCCGGGACGGTGACTCGCCGATGGTGCGTCTGCGTAAGCAGAACGGGCGCGAGGAGCCGTGGACGGTGCCGTTCTGGGGCATCGGGAACGAGGCCTGGGGGTGCGGGGGCAACATGTCGGCCCAGCACTACGCCGAGGAGGCCCGCCGCTACGCCACATACTGCCGCGACCACGGCGACAACCGGCTCTACCGGATCGCGGCGGGCGCCAACTCCGATGACTACGTGTGGACCGAGACGCTCATGAAGGCGCTCAACGAGCTCGGCGGGTGCGGCAGGGACCCGCGGGGGATCTACCAGGCGATCTCGGTTCACTACTACTCGGTGGTGGGCCCCTGGCACGACAAGGGTAGTGCCCTGGAGTTCACCGAGGACGACTACTACGCCACGATGGCCAAGGCCGCCTTCGCCGACGATCTGCTGCGGCGCCACTCCACGGTGATGGACAACTACGACCCGGACAAGAAGGTCGGCCTGGTGCTGGACGAGTGGGGCACCTGGTGGAACGTCGAGCCGGGCACCAACCCGGGCTTCCTGTACCAGCAGAACACGATGCGGGACGCGCTCGTGGCGAGCACTCACTTCGACATCTTCCACCGCCACGCCGACCGGCTGGTGATGGCGAACATCGCCCAGACGGTCAACGTGCTGCAGGCGATGATCCTCACCGATCCCGACTCCGGTGCACTCGTGCTCACCCCGACCTACCACGTGTTCGAGATGAACTCCGGTCACCAGGACGCGGCCAGCCTGCGGGTGGACGTGCCGGGCGGGCTGCCCGAGCGTGAGGTGGGGGAGACCTCGCTGGCGACCGTCTCGCTCTCGGCCAGCAGGAAGGACGGCACGGTGCTGGTCTCGTTGTCGAACCTGGACGCCGGTGAGCCGGCCGTGGTGGACCTCGACCTGCGCGGCTGCCAGGTCGGATCCGTCCGGGCTCGCGCGCTCACCGCTCCCGAGCTCGCCGGGCACAACACCCCGCAGGCCCCGGACACCGTGGCACCGCGCGCGCACGAGGGCGTCACCAGGTCCGGCGACGGTCTGCGGGTGGAGCTGCCGGCGCACTCGTTCGTGACCCTCAGCGTGGACGTGGACTGAAGGCGGGTAGTGCTGTCCATGGGCGGGGGGCGCGGCCGGGTCGCAACTTCTCTACGATGAGCGCTGTCCGAGGGTTCTGAGCAGGGAGTTGTGATGGGATACCGATTCAACCCGCCGCCCGGGTGGCCGACGCCACCGGCGGGATGGGAACCACCCCAGGGGTGGCAGCCCGACCCGACCTGGCCCCCGGCCCCGCACGGCTGGGAGTTCTGGCTCCCCGACGACGCCGCGGCCGCGCCCCAGGGCGGAGACCGGGCGCAGCCCGAGGGTGAGGTAGCACCCGAGCCCGGGCCTGGGACCCAGCATCCGACCGAGCAGTTCCAGCCTGAGCCGCCCCAGCAGCCCGAGCAGTCCCAGCCGACGGAGCAGGCCCAGCCGACGGAGCAGTTCCCGCCGGCCCAGTTCCCGCAGTCCCAGCCGACGCAGCAGTTCCCGCCGCCCCAGCAGTCGCAGCAGTTCCCCGGGGCAGCGCCCGGACCGTTCGCACCCGGTCAGGACGCTGCGGCGGGACACCACCCGCCGCAGGGCCCCGGGAGCTATGCGGGGTCGTACGCGAGCGCGCCGCCGCCCGGTAGCGGTGGCACCTGGGGAGGCGGCGACCAGCCCGGGTATCCGGGAGGGCCGGGTGGGCCTGGGGGACCGGGCTGGGCCGGTGCGTCCGGCTCGGGCCCGGGTGAGCCACGCAAGAACCGGACGGGCCTCGTCATCGGTGCCGTGATCGTCGGCGTCATCGTGGTGGTCGGCGGCATCGCGCTCGCCCTGAGCCTCATCTTCGGTGACGACGAGGACACCGCTACGCCGGTGTCCCCGACCACGACCTCCGAACCGACCGAGGAACCCACGGACGATCCCACCACCGACGCTCCGACCGACGATCCCACCACCGACGCCCCGACCGAGGAACCGACGGACGACGGCGGCGACACGCCGACGATCGAGGGCGACGTGGAGCTCCTGGCTCCGTCCGAGCCCGCGCTGGTGGTCAGCGACGGCACCCCGATCGTGGAGGTGCGACTGCTGGAGGTCGAGCGGAACTGGGAACCGGAGGCCGGCTCCATGATGTGCTCCGACCCCGAGGGCGAGTACGTGGCCATGCAGTTCGAGTTCACGACCCTCCCCGAGCTCGCCGACTACTCCGAGGGCACCTGGAGCTTCGTCGGGTTCGAGACCGGTCTGCTCGACACGAGCGGCAACAAGATCGCCGATGTGAGCGGTATCGACGGCTTGTTCTGCCTGGACCAGTCCCAGACCGCGCCCTCGGAGATGCAGCCCGGGGAGACCTACACGGGCTGGGCACTCATGGACGCTCCGCGTGAACCGGGCGGCATCCTGTGGGAGCCGTGGCTGGACTTCACCGGGTCCGTACCCACCTATGCCTGGGACCTGGCCGACTACTGACCGGGAGGCGCCGAACGGGCACCGGCACCGAACGAGCCACATGGAGTACCCCGTCCTGTCCACGGGCTTGACAGGTGTACAGTTTATGCCCGAATAATGGGTGCTCAGGGGGCTCGGGTCCCCTGAGCACTGGTCGGGACTCGGCCGGCACGAACCTAGGGAGAAGACACGTGAAGAACTCCACCAAGGGCGCCCTGGCCGTGGGAGCCGCAGCGACGCTGCTGCTCGGCGGCGCCGGCACGCTCGCCTACTGGACCGCCGAGGACGAGGTCGACGCCGGGCCCATCGAGGCGGGTTCGATCGCGCTCACCGCAGCCGACTGCGAGGGCTTCGTCTACACCGACGAGACCCCGGCGGACCTCATCGTCCCCGGTGACACCGTGACCAACGACTGCGTGGCCACGCTCGTGCTCGAGGGTGACAACATCGGCGCCACCTTGACCATCGACCCGCTGACGCTGCCGCCGGAGGGTGAGAACGCTCTCGCCGACGAGCTGACCGCGGAGGTCGAGCTGCTCGACGATACCGGTGCTGTCATCTCCGAGGTCGAAGGGGCCGGAACGTACACCCTGACCGCCCAGGTCACCGTGGATTACCCCTACGGCGACGAGCCGAACAACGACGGGCAGGACGGCATCGTCGACCTCGATTCGCTCGGCCTCGTGGCGGTCCAGACGAACGTCGACGAGGCGCCCTGATCGCAGCCGGGTGAGGGCGTCGTCAGTCCCGGTGCAGGGCCAGCGGCATCGCCGCTCGTCCGCCACCGCCGGGCGCCCACACCGGTCCGCGCTGCGTCTCGCGTGGCGCGCGCTGGTGTGGGCGGTCCTGATGGTGCTGGTCCTGGTGCTGATCGCCGGCGTCCTGCTCCCTCGCGTGGCCGGCGGGACCCCCTACGCCGTGCTCACCGGCTCGATGCAGCCGAGCTACCCACCCGGGACGCTCGTGGTGGTCAAGCCCGTCGCGATCGAGGAGATCGCGGTCGGTGACGTCATCACCTACCAGCTCGCGTCAGGAGAGGCCGCGGTGGTCACCCACCGCGTCGTCTCCGTCGGCTCGAGCCTGGGTGGATCCGGGGAACGGGTGCTGCGGACGCAGGGGGACACGAACAACGTGGCCGATGCCGAACCGGTCCGCGAGGTCCAGATCCGGGGCCGCCTCTGGTACGCGGTGCCGCACCTGGGCCACGTCACCACGTGGGTCTCCGGCCCCACCAGGGAGGTCGTGACCAGCGCGGCGGCAGCAGCCCTGCTCGTCTACGCGGTGTGGAAGTTCCGCCTGGCAGCCCTCGAACGCCGAAGCAGCCGAGACCAAGGAGGTCCGGACACATGACAACCCGACGACGACGCCTCGCCGTCGTGGTGCCTGCCGTGCTGTTCGCCCTGCTCTGGCCCTCCGCCGCCTCCGCTGCCGACGAGATCGGCCTCAGCAACGACGGCCGCACCTGGGGGCCCGAACTGAGCCTCCCGCTGTTCGACGCCGATCGACGTTGGGTGCCGGGCGATGAGGAGACCCACACCTTCCACGTACGCAACGAGGGTCCGTCCGCGGCGGCCATGACAGTTGCGGCCCTGAGCCCCAGCGGCGATCCCGTGCTTGCCGCCGACGTCTCCCTCAGCGTGCGCCTCGACGGCGGCGCGTGGAGGCCCTTGGATGTCGGTGCGAATCCTGGGCAGGTCACGCTGGACGGCGTGGCGGTCGATCGGGCCGTCCCGGTCGATGTGCGGGCCGCCTTCGACCCCGCCTCCGGCAACGACACGCAGAATCGCCTGATGCCCGTGGTGCTGCGCGTCACCCTGGTCGGTGATGTGCCCACCGATGCCGGCACGGGCGACGACGGTGCCGGCAGCCCCGGTGATCCCGGCGGCGGCCCGTCCCTGCCCGACACCGGCAGCACCCTCGGGCCCGAGCTCCTGCTCGTGGGCCTCGCCCTGGGTGCGGCCGGCACCTTCCTGATCACCCGGCGGTCCTCCGACGACGACCTCCTGGACGGAGTCACCCGATGAGCCAGCCTTCCAGCACAGCCTCCGACGGGCGGCCACGGGTGCGCCGCCGTCGGGTGCGTTCGGTGCACATCCGCCTGGTGCTGTGCCTGGGCCTGTTCGCCTTCCCCGCAGGCGTGGGGACGATGGCCTACTACACCGACACGGCGACGATCGAGACCGGCCCCATCGAATCGGGCACTCTCGACCTCACGGTGGGGACCACCGCAGACAACAGCACCAACCTGGCGGGCCAGGGTGGGCAGTACCGGTACTCCGAGCTGACCATCGCCGACCTCACGCCCGGCGAGAGCATCGCCCGCCCGTTCGCCGTGCGCAACGCGGGCACCGTCCCGTTCGCCTACAACGCCACCATCACGACGACGAACAACGACCTCGTGGCATCCGGCAGCGGCCTGCGGGTGCAGATCCACCCCGACAGCACGCCGACCGAGACCGGGAGCGAGGAGATGTTCAACCGTTCCGGCACGTGCTCCGGGACCGCAGTGAGCAACCAGGCCGTCAGCACCACGAGCACGGCCGACATCCATCCCACCGACCAGGTGCTCGAACCCGGCGAGGTGCGCGTCTATTGCGCGCGGATCCTGCTCCACACCGATTCGCCCAACGCGCTGCAGGCCCAGTTGACCACGCTGCAGATCGGGCTGAGCGCGGTGCAGGTGCAGGCTCCGTGATGCGCAGGATCGCCGACGCGCTGCTGTGGATGGGCGCGGTGCTCGGGGCACTGAGCCTGGTCGCCGCCGTGCTCGTCGCAACTCTGAGTCTGGTTCCGCTCGTCTTCACCTCCGGCTCCATGTCTCCGGAGATCCCCGCCGGCTCTCTCGGCGTGGCCCGCACGGTGCCGGCGGCCGACCTCGCGGTCGGCGACGTCGTCAGTGTCGAGTCGGCCGAGGGCACCAGGGTCACGCACCGGATCGTGGCCGTCGAGGAGAGCGCAGGTGAGGCGCTGCTGACGCTGCAGGGCGACGCCAACGGCGCTCCCGACGCCGAGCCGTACCCGGTGACCGAGGCCGATCGCCTGATCTTCTCGGTGCCCGGGGTGGGCAGCGTCCTGTCGTCGCTGGCGAACCCGTTCGTGGTGTTCGGTGCCGGCGTCCTCGCGGCCGGCGTCGTGTTCGGGGTGTGGACCTCCGTGCGCAGCTCCCGCGGGCGGCCTCGAGCCGGATCCGGCGAGACCCCGGATGCCGAGGACCGCTCCGACAGTGCCGACAGTGCCGGTCGTACCGGCCGGGTGGTGGCGAGTCTGCTGGTGGTGGCGTTGCCCGCCCTGGTCGCGCTGCAGCCGGCCGAGCCGACCGCGGCCGCCTTCAGCGACACCGGTACCGTCAACACCTCGGGGTTCATGACCCACCGGGTCGGCCAGCCGACGGGCGGGACCTGCTCCTCCTCGCCGTCGCCGTCGATGACGGTGACCACCCCCGCGTCCGATCCCCGTTACACCTACTGGGTACGGGCCTACACCGCCGCCTCGGGGGGCGAGCCCGTCTCCTCGGCCAAGCAGATGACGGGATCGGGCGCCAATCGCACGGTCACGGTGTCCCCGGGCGAGTTCTCGCCGGCACTGACCGCGGGCACCACCTACTACCTGCGGGTCTTCGCCCGGGTGGCCGGCACCACCTGGGAATCCGCCGTGTACCTCTACACCCCGTTCTCGCGCTCGCAGGCGAACGTGCTCACCTGCGGTGAGGCGCCCAGTCCCCCCACCATCACCTTCACCGAACCGCTGGACGGGGCCTCCAACACCGGGGCGGTGACGCGTGCCAACGTCGCGGCGCGGTGCGGTCCGAACCAGGCCGCGTGCGGCACGGCCACCGACAGCAACGGCACCGTCGTCTCGCCGGTCCAGTACATCCTGCGCCGCACCGGCTTTCTGGGCACACAGTGCTGGAGTGGCAGCAGCTGGGTCAGCTCCTGCAACTATCGGGACACGACGTTCAACGCCTCCACCGGACAGTGGTCGGTGCCCGCCACCACCAGCCCCTACGCCAACCAGTTCCTGAGCACGATGGACTACACGCTCACGATCCAGGCGAAGGACAACCTGGACTACACCATCGTCAGGACGATCACCTACTCGGTCAGGCCGAGCTAGCCTGCGGTCATGGCGGAGCGCCGCCCGTGGCAGGATCGTGACCATGGCCTTCCGTGACATCCGCGTGGTCGGAGACCCTGTCCTGCGCACACCCTGCGACGAGATCACCGCCATCGACGGCCGCGTCCGCTCGCTGGTCTCGGACCTGCTCGAGACCGTCGACCACGACGGGCGAGCGGGGCTGGCCGCGAACCAGATCGGGGTGAGCATGCGCGCCTTCGCCTGGAACATCGAGGGCGATCTCGGCTATGTGCTCAACCCCCGGCTGGTGGAGGTCTCCGAGGACGCGCAGGAGGGGGACGAGGGATGCCTGTCGGTGCCCGGCCTGTTCTACCCGACCCGGCGCGGGCGCTATGCCCGGGTCGAGGGCACCGACCTCGATGGCGGGTCCGTCGTCGTGGAGGGTGAGGGCCTGATGGCACGCTGCCTGCAGCACGAGTGCGACCACCTGGACGGGCGGCTGTACCTGTCCCGGCTGGAGCCGGCCGTGCGCAAGGAGGCCCTATGGGTGGTCCGGGACCGGTTCTGAACCCGTTCCCGCGCGCCGAGGGATGCGCGAACCGGCTCCGATAGGGCATGATGGGGCAGGTAGCCGCGAGTCGTCTCGTGACTGTGCACGGCCGAGGACGTTGGGGAAGACGCATCTCGACCGAACACAGGAGGGAAACGACATGTCTGGTGTGATCACCCGCGGTGTGTTTTTCGTGCACTCAGCGCCGCGCGCGCTCTGCCCGCATGTCGAGTGGGCAGCAGGCTCGGTCATCGAGGCCCGGATGTCCTTCGACTGGACCGCTCAACCGGCGGCACCCGGGATGTACCGCGCGGAGGCGTCGTGGATGGGCCCGGCCGGTAGCGGTGCTCGCCTGGCCTCGGCGCTGCGCGGATGGACCCATCTGCGCTACGAGGTCACCGAGGAGCCCAGCCGGGGCGTCGACGGCGGCCGCTGGAGCCACACACCCGAGCTCGGGATCTTCCACTCCCAGGTGGACGCCTACGGGAACAACGTCGTGCCCGAGGATCGCGTGCGGGCCGCGATGGAGCATGCGAGCGATCCGGTCCGGATGGCGCGTGAGCTGGAGCTGGCCCTCGGGCAGGCCTGGGACGACGAGCTGGAGCCGTTCCGCTACGCCGGCGCCGGGGTGCCGGTCCGCTGGCTGCACCGAGTGGGCTGAGCCGGCCCACTGACACACACGAACGACGGCGGCCGGTCACCTCGGTGACCGGCCGCCGTCGTGGGTGGTTCAGGCGCTGGTGATGACCAGCGCGACGTTGTGACCACCGAAACCGAAGGCGTTGTTCAGCGCCGCGATCTGCCCGGCCGGCAGGTCGCGCGGGGTGTCGCGCACCAGGTCGATCGGCAGGCCCGGCTCCGGGTTCGCGACGTTGATCGTCGGGGGAGCCTGGTGGTCACGCACGGCCAGGATCGTCAGCAGCGACTCCAGTGCCCCAGCGCCGCCGAGCAGGTGCCCCGTCATCGACTTGGTGGCCGAGACCGCGACGTGGTCGGCGTGCTCACCGAGGCTGGCGCGGATGGCCGCAGCCTCGACGCCGTCGCCGGCCGGAGTCGACGTGGCGTGGGCGTTGATGTGGACCAGGTCCGCGGCGGTGATCCCGGCGTTCTCGAGGGCCAGCCGCAGGGCGCGCGACTGCCCGGCACCGGAGGGGTCGGGAGGGGCGACGTCGTAGGCGTCGGCGCTCATGCCGGCACCGGCCACCCGGGCGTAGATGCGTGCGCCGCGGGCCCGGGCGTGCTCCTCGCTCTCCAGCACCACGACGGCGGCCCCCTCACCGAGGACGAAGCCGTCCCGGTCCACGTCATAGGGACGGGAGGCGCCGGCCGGGTCGTCGTTGCGGGTCGAGAGCGCCTGCATCTTCGCGAACGAGGCGATCGGCAGCGGGTGGGTGGCCGCCTCGGTGCCGCCGGCCACGACGACGTCGGCGCGACCGGTGCGGATCATCTCCAGCCCGTAGGCGATGGCCTCGGCGCCGGAGGCGCAGGCGGAGACCGGCGTGTGCGAGCCCGCCTTGGCGCCGATCTCGATGGAGACGTAGGCGGCGGGGGAGTTGGGCATGAGCATCGGCACCGTCAGCGGCAGCACGCGGCGCGCACCCTTGTCCCGGATGGTGTCCCAGGCATTGACGAGGGTGGTGACGCCGCCGATCCCGGAGGCGATGACCGCACCGATGCGCTCACCGTCGAGCTCGGGGGTGCCTGCGTCGGCCCAGGCCTCGCGGGCGGCGATCATCGCGAACTGGGCGCTGGGGTCCATCCGGCGCATCTGGGGGCGCGGGAGCACGTCCTCGGGGGGCACGGCGAGCTGCCCGGCGAAGGTGACGGGCAGGTCGAACTCGGCGACCCAGTCGTGCGGGAGGGTGCGCACTCCGGACCGGCCGGCGAGGGCTCCGGCCCACGTGCTCGAGACGTCACCACCGAGGGGGTTGGTCGTCCCGAGGCCGGTGACGACGACGTTCGGCTGGTCGGTCATGGCTGATCTCCGTCAGGGATTGGGGTGAGGGTGGTGCCCCGGGCGCGGCACCGGCCGGTGCCGCGCCCGGGTGGGCCGTGGGTCGGCTCAGGCCTGGGCCTGGGCGATGAACGAGACGGCGTCGCCCACGGTGGTGAGGTTCTTGACCTCTTCGTCGGGGATCCGGACCTCGAACTTCTCCTCGGCGAGGGTGACGATCGTCATCATCGACAGCGAGTCGATGTCGAGGTCGTCGGTGAAGGACTTCTCGGGCTGGACCGCGTCCGTGGCCAGTCCGGTCTCCTCGTTCACGATCTCTGCCAGACCGGCGAGGATTTCCTCGTTGCTGTGCGCCATGGGTGCTCCGTTCTCGTGGGGGTCGACAATCGGGTCCAGTGTTCCCGACGGGTGGCCCGCACCGCCAACCGGCGCGCGGGGGTTCTGGGGTCCGGTTCGCTCCGGCCCGCCGTCAGGGCAGGACCACGACCTGCGCGGCGTAGACCAGCCCCGCGCCGAAGCCGATCTGCAGGGCGATGTCGCCGCTGCGTGCCTGCCCCTCGCGCAGCAGCCGTTCGGTGGCCAGCGGGATCGAGGCGGCCGAGGTGTTACCGGTGTCGGCGATGTCGCGGCCGACCACGACGTCCTCGCGGAAGTCGATCAGCTTCAGCAGCTGGTCGGTGATGCGCATGTTCGCCTGGTGCGGGATGAACACATCGATGTCGTGCAGCTGCAGGCCGGCAGCCTCGACGGCGCGGCGGGCGATGTCCGGCATCGAGGAGATGACCCACTTGAACACCGTCGGCCCCTGCTGGCGCAGCGTGGGGGAGGTGATCTGGCTGACCTCCTCGGCCAGCTCGGGGGTGTCGGTGGGTACCGGTTCGCCGAGCTCGGCCCGGCGGTAGTCCAGCCAGGAGTGGGTCTGGTAGATCGCTCCGGCCTGGCCGCCGTCGCTGCCCCAGACGGTGGGAGCGATCCCGGGGGTGTCCGAGGGCCCGACCACGGCGGCGCCGGCCCCGTCGCCGAGCAGGAAGGAGATCGACCGGTCGGTCGGGTCGATGAAGTCACTCATCTTCTCGACGCCGATCACCAGCACGTGCTCAGCGGTGCCGGAGCGAACCATCGCATCGGCCTGGGCGATGCCGTAGCAATAGCCGGCGCACGCCGCGGAGATGTCGTAGGCCGCGGCCGGAGTGGCCCCGATGGCGTCGGCCACCAGCGCGGCGAGGGAGGGGGTCTGCTCGAAGTGGGTGACGGTGGAGACGAGCACCGCGCCCAGGTCGGCGCCGGTCAGTGACGCCTTGGCCAGCGCGTCCTGGGCCGCACCCACGGCCAGGTCCTTGACCGAGGTGGTCCGGTCGGCGCGTGCGCGGGTGCTGATCCCGGTGCGCTGGCGGATCCATTCGTCGGAGGAGTTGATCGGGCCGACGATGTCGTCGTTGGGCACGAGGTTCTCCCCGCGCAGCCCGCCGACGGACAACAGCCGGCTGCCGGCCACGGGGGGACGCAGGGCGAGCGTGGGCTTGGACATCAGGACTCCCTCGGGGAACGGGTGCGCAGGACGAGGTCGACCGCGGATGCGAGGTCGTCCGGGGACTTCAGCGCGACGGTCTCGACCCCGCGCATGCTGCGCCGTGCCAGGCCCGTCAGCACGCCGGCGGGTGCAAGCTCGACGGCGGCGCTCACCTGCGCCGTCAGCATCGCCTCCTGGCACAGGTCCCAGCGCACCGGGGAGGAGATCTGGGCGACCATCGCCTCGAGCGCCTGGGCGCCGGAACCGATGGCCTCGCCGCCGGCATTGCTGAGCAGCGTGACGGCGGGGTCGGCCGGCGTCAGGCTGCCCGCGGCGGCGCGGACGGTCTCGACGGCCGGGGCCATGGCGGAGGTGTGGAAGGCACCGGCCACAGGCAGCGGGATCACCCGGGCGCGCGCCGGCGGGTCGGCCTCCAGCGCGGCCAGGTCGGAGCGCAGCCCGGCGGCGACCACCTGCCCGCCGCCGTTGACGTTGGCTGCGACGAGGTCGTGAGCGGCGAGGGCGGCCTCGACCTCCTCGGCCACACCACCGACGACGGCGCTCATCCCGGTCTCGGCCCGGCTCGCGGCCTCGGCCATCGCCCTGCCGCGCACCCCGACCAGCCGGAGCGCGTCGGTGGCCGGCAGGACCCCGGCCGCGGCGGCAGCAGCGAACTCGCCGACGGAGTGGCCGGCGGCGACATCGACCCACGCCCCGGCCTCGGTCAGGGCGGGCTCGCGGGCGGCGAGTTCGGCCTGCAAGGCGTGCAGGCTCAGCAGGGAGGCGGCCACGATGAGCGGCTGCGCGAGCGCGGTGTCCTTGATGGTCTCCGCGTCGGCGCTCGTGCCCAGGGTGTGCAGATCCTGCCCGGCGGCCTCGCTGAAGGTGGCCAGCAGCTCGGGTGCTCCGGCGACCTCGAGCCATGGCGCGAGCATGCCGGGAGCCTGTGCTCCCTGTCCTGGACTCAGTAGTGCGATCACCGTTCTCACCTTTCCCTCGCGGGCGCTGCCCCGGGCACGACGGATCGCACCGAGTTGGCTGGGGGCGTTTGTGTCCACCCTACAAACCAGCGGTCGGTGTGGGCAGTGCGCTGGCTCACAGTGCCACGCCCTCGGCGAGCTTGCCGACGGCGATCGCGATCTGCAGCACGAAGCCCTCGCGGGCATCGACCGGGTCCCATCCGGTGACCGTGGCGATGCGGCGCAGCCGGTAGCGCACCGTGTTCGGGTGCACGTAGAGCTGGCGCGCGGTGGCCTCGAGGGAGCGGCCCTCGTTCAGGTACACGCTCAAGGTCTGCAGCAGCGGCCCGCCGACCGACTGCAGCGGCGTGTACACCTGGGCGATCAGGGTGCGCCGCGCGTCCCGGTCCCCGGTCAGCACCCGCTCGGGGAGGAGCTCGTCGGCGAGCACCGGGCGGGGGGCGCTCGGCCAGGCACGCACGGCATCGAGTGCCGAGAGTGCCGCGCGGGCGGAACGGCCGGCGTCGGCCAGCTCGGGCACCTCCGGTCCGATCACGATGGGTCCGGGACCGAACCGGTCCAGCAGCGCGTGCGCCTGCTCGCGCAGGTTGCCCTCCCCGCCGAGCACGACGACTAGCCGGTCGCCCTGAATCCCGACCAGCGCGTCCTGGGCGGCACGCCGTGCGGCCCGGCGCAGGTCGGCGGCGGCGACCTCGTCCATCGACTCCTCGGCCGTACCGGCCATCACCAGCGTGCTGCCGCGCCCGGCCCAGCCGAGGGCGGCCACCCGCGAGTGCAGGGAGTCGTCCGGGTCCCCGCGCAGCAGGGAGTCCACCACGAGGGCCTCCAGCCGCGCGTCCCAGGCGCCACGGCTCTCGGCCGCCCGCGCGTAGACCTCCGCGGCGGAGAAGGCCACCTCCCGGGAGTAGAGCAGCACCGCCTCGCGCAGCGTCGCCTGCTGGCCCGGGGCTGCCAGATCGTGGGTGTGCTCCTCGACGATCTCGACCACGATGCGCACCAGCTGCAGCGTGTGCTGCAGCGAGATCGATCGCGTCAGCTCCGGCGGGGCGGCACGGAAGATCTCCGCGGCGTTGTAGGAGCCGCGCCCGGGGTTCTCGTACCAGGCGATGAAGCTCGCGATCCCGGACTGGGCGACCAGCCCGATCCAGGAACGATCCTCGGCGGGCAGCGCTCGGTACCAGGGCAGGTCGGCGTCGAGTCGGCGCATGGCCGCCGCGGTGAGCAGGTCGGTGCCGCCGCGCAACCGGCGGACCATCTCCGGCGTGGAGCCGTCCTCGCGCGCACTCGTCATGGCCTCCAGGCTAGCCGGTGCGATTGTGGGATTCCCACAAACGCGCCCTGCCAGGAGGGTGGTGGAGCCGGTCCCGGCGCAGCGCAGGTGAGGACGGAGGTGCTCCGATACGCTGGTCGTATGTCCCTCCTGAAGCGCCTGCGAGACGCCCTCCGACCGGACGTCCGGCGGCGTGCGGCTCCGGTGCGGGTCACCTCCGCACCACCGCCCGCCGACGCCGATGCCGAGGCCCGGCTCCGGGCGCGGCTGGAGGAGGACCCCAACGACGTCGAGGCCTTTTCCACGCTTGCCGAGATCGTCCGCCGGCGCGCCGCCGAGGTCGAGCACCCGGACCCGCTGAGCGCCGAGGCGGAACCGGTGACCTCCTCCCGCGCGGCCGACACCGCCCACTGGGCTCTGGCCGAGGAGCTGGCCGGGCGACCGCGCGGCTGGTACCCGCTGATCGAGCTGGCGCGGCTGTCCCTCGAGGACGACAAGGACGGCGCGATGCGCCGGCTCGGCGCCGCCTGTGAGCGCGACACCTCCGGGCACGCCCTGATCGAGGGCATCCGGATGCTGCGCTCGGCGCACCTGCCCGCCGATGCCCTCGGGCTGGGCGTGGGCCACTGGTCTCCGGCCGATCACTCCCCGGAGGCGGGCCGTCAGATCGTCGAGGCCGCACTGGAGGCGGGCCGGGTCGGAGAGGCCCGTCGCCACCTGCGTGACCTCGCCGAGTCGAGCAAGGATTCCGGCACCTCACGGATCGTGGCCGAGTTGGAGCCGTTCGTGGCCCGCGCCGAGGCGGCCGAGAACCACTGAGGCGCTTGTTACAGGACTGAGGCACCCGTCCCGGGCACCTGTCGGACGGCACACACGACGACGGCGGAGCCACCCTCCCGGGTGAGGTCCGCCGTCGTGGTGTGTGCGCGGTGAGGGCGCCAGTCAGGCGTCCCCGCCCGCCGTGCCGGTGGTGCCGGCGTTGACGTCGAGCAGCTGGTACTTCTCCACGGCCTGGGCCGGGACGTCGGCCTCGACCTCGCCGCGCGCCGCGAGCGCCTGCAGGGCGCGGGTGACGATCGACTGGGTGTCGATGAGGAAGTGGCGGCGCACCGCCGGGCGGGTGTCGGAGAACCCGAACCCGTCGGCGCCGAGCGTCCAGTAGTCGCCCGGGACCCAGGCGCGGATGAGGTCAGGGACCTGGAAGTCGTAGTCGGAGGTGCCCACGAACGGGCCACCGGCGTCGGCCAGCTTCTCGGTGACGTACGCCTGGCGCTGCTCACCACCGGGGTTGACGAACCGCTCCCGGTCGGTGGCGAGGCCGTCCTTGCGGAGCTCACCCCAGCTGGTCACCGACCACACGCCGGCGCGTACGCCCCAGTCCTCGGCGAGCATGTCGCGGGCCTCGAGGGCCCACGGCACGGCCACACCGGAGGCCAGCAGCTGCACGACCGGGCCCTCGCCGTCGGTGGGGGTCTCGAGGCGGTGGATGCCCTTGAGGATGCCCTCGACGTCGACGTCCTCCGGCTCGGCCGGCTGGATCATCGGCTCGTTGTACACAGTGAGGTAGTACATGACGTTCGGGTCACGTCCCTCGCCGGTGGTGGCCTCGGCGCCGTACATCCGCTCCAGACCGTCCTTGACGATGTGGCGGATCTCGTAGCCGTAGGCCGGGTCGTACTGGACCACCGCAGTGTTGGTGGCGGCCAGCACGGGGGAGTGGCCGTCGGCGTGCTGCAGCCCCTCACCGGTCAGCGTGGTACGGCCGGCGGTGGCCCCGATGAGGAACCCTCGCGTGAGCTGGTCCCCGGCGGCCCAGAACTGGTCACCGGTGCGCTGGAACCCGAACATCGAGTAGTAGAAGTAGAACGGCACCATCGCCTCGCCGTGGGTGGCGTAGGAGGTGCCGACGGCCTGGAAGGCTGCGGCCGAGCCGGCCTCGTTGATGCCGGTGTGCAGCAGCCCGCCGGCCTCGTCCTCCTTGTAGCTGAGCAGCAGCTCGCGGTCGACCGAGAGGTAGTTCTGCCCGTTGGTGTTGAAGATCTTCAGGCTCGGGAAGATCGCGTCCAGGCCGAACGTGCGCGCCTCGTCGGGGATGATCGGCACGATGCGGTGGCCGAAGTCCTTGTCCCGCAGGAGCTCCTTGAACAGCTGCACGAGGGCCATCGTGGTGGCGGCCTCCTGCTGGCCGGATCCCTTGGCCAGGCGCTGGTAGGCCTTGTCGGCCGGGAGGGTGACCTCGGTGTACTTGGAGCGACGCTCGGGCAGGAATCCGCCCAGCTTCTTGCGCCGGTCCATCATGTACTCGATCTCGGGCGAGTCCATGCCGGGGTGATAGTACGGGGGCAGGTACGGGTCGGCCTCGATGGCCTCGTCGGAGATCGGCAGGCGCAGCGAGTCACGCAGGCCCTTGAGGTCGTTCTCCTTGAGCTTCTTCATCTGGTGCGTGGCGTTACGGCCCGCGAAGGAGGAACCCAGCCCGTAGCCCTTGACGGTGTGGGCGAGGATCACCGTGGGTGCGCCGGTGTGGTTGACGGCGGCGTTGTAGGCGGCGAAGAGCTTGCGGTAGTCGTGCCCGCCGCGCTTCATCGCCCAGATGTCGTCGTCGCTGATGTTGGCCACGAGCTGCTTGGTGCGCGGGTCGCGCCCGAAGAAGTGCTCACGGATGAACGCGCCGTCCTCGGCCCGATAGGTCTGGAAGTCGCCGTCGGGGGTGTTGTTCATGAGGTTGACCAGCGCGCGGTCCTTGTCGGCCTCGAGCAGGGCGTCCCACTCGCGGCCCCAGACGACCTTGATGACGTTCCAGCCGGCGCCGCGGAAGAAGCCCTCGAGCTCCTGGATGATCTTGCCGTTGCCGCGCACCGGGCCGTCGAGGCGCTGCAGGTTGCAGTTGACCACGAAGGTGAGGTTGTCCAGGTTCTGCTGGGCGGCCAGTTGGAGCATCCCGCGCGATTCCGGCTCGTCCATCTCGCCGTCGCCGAGGAAGGCCCACACCCGCTGCTCAGAGGTGTCCTTGATGCCGCGGAACTGCATGTACCGGTTCACCCAGGCCTGGTAGATGGCCGAGGCCGGGCCCAGACCCATCGAGACCGTGGGGAACTCCCAGAAGTCGGGCATGTTCCGCGGGTGCGGGTAGGAGGGGAGGCCGCCGCCGGGGCGGGAGAGCTCCTGGCGGAATGAGTCGAGCTGGTCCTCGCTCAGGCGGCCCTCGAGGTAGGCACGGGCGTACATGCCGGGGGCGGCGTGGCCCTGGAAGTAGATGTGGTCGCCGCCGCCGGGGTGGTCCTTGCCGCGGAAGAAGTGGTTCAGGCCCACTTCGTAGAGCGTGGCCACCGAGGCGTAGGAGGAGATGTGACCGCCGACGGCGATGCCGGGCCGCTGGGCCCGGGTGACCATCACGGCGGAGTTCCACCGCAGGTAGGAGCGGTAGCGGCGCTCGACGGCCTCGTCGCCGGGGAAGTACGGCTCGTCATGGACGCCGATGGTGTTGACGTAGGGGGTGGTGATCGCCGAGGGCACGGCGACGTCGCGCTCCCGGGCGTGCTTGAGCATGTTGAGCAGGATGTAGCGGGCGCGAGGGCCGCCCCGGGCCTCGATCAGGCCATCGAGCGACTCGAGCCACTCGCCGGTCTCGTCCGGGTCGATGTCCGGCACCTGGCTGAGCAGGCCGTTGATCAGAGGTCCGGCTTCGTTGCGTGAGGTCACGACTCTTCTCTTCTCTCCGCACCGGGTCACGGCGCTCGGCGATCATCCGTGCATGGCGTGTGTACACCACAAGGGACTGCGCTGACGATCCTATTGTCCTGCCTTGACATGATCACGCCATCGTAGACAGGTGTGACATCCCCGACACAGGCACCGGCCGCGGTGCTCGGGGACGGCCGTGAGGGTCCGATCAGCGCCGTTCGGTTGCGCTCGGGCGTGGTTGTGCGGTTCGGTTGTCCCACACCTCCGCCATCCGGGCGGAGTCGGCGAAGGAGAGGCGAACGTGGCAGGGACCGCGAGCACCGAGGACCATCAGGGTTCCCGGTTCGGGGTGAAGCAGGGACAGGTCATCCAGGAGTTCGGGTACGACGACGACGTCGACGAGGAACTGCGCGCGGAGCTCGAACAGGCCACGGGCAGCGAGCTCGTGGACGAGGACTTCGACGATGTCACCGACGCCGCCATCCTGTGGTGGCGCGAGGACGACGGCGATGTCCACGACCTCACCGATCTCATGACCGACTCGATGACGACCCTCGAGGACGGCGGTCTGATCTGGGTCTTCACCCCCAAGCCCGGACGTCCGGGGCACGTGCGCCCACCGGAGGTCGACGAGGCAGCCCGCACCGCCGGCCTGCACTCGACCAGCACGATCTCGGCGGCGGAGAACTGGTCCGGCTTCCGGCTCACCACCCGCGGACGGGGCCGGTGACCCACCCCTCCGGGAGAGGTGCCCGCGAGGGCCGGCCGGCGCCGCCCTTCGCGGCGCCGGACACCCACGGCGCCACCGTGTCACTGGAAGCTCTGCGGGGCGTACCGGTGCTGGTGGTATTCGTGCCGTTCGCCTTCACCCGCGTGTGCGGCAGCGAGGTCGCTGCGCTGCGCGCACGGCACGGTGAGATCGCGGCCGCGGGCGCCCACCTGGTGGTGATCACGTGCGACTCGATGATGACGCTGCGGGCCTGGGCCGCGGCCGAAGATCTGCCCTTCACGCTCGTCTCGGACTTCTGGCCGCACGGCGACATCGCCCGCTCCTACGGAGCCTTCCAGGACGCCGACGGCGCTGCTGAGCGCGTCACCGTGCTGATCGACGCCGGCGGCATGGTCCGCTGGACCACTCACAGTCCGCGCGGCGTCGCGCGGGACGTGGACGAGTATCTGACGGCGATCCACGCTCTCGAGGCCGCGGCATGAGGCTGCCCGAGGGCCCGCTGGCCCTGGCCCACCGGGGCGGGGCCGGCCTGCCGGCCAACGCCGGGATCGAGAACTCCCTGGCGGCGGTGCGCCACGCCGTGGAGCTGGGGTACACCTTCATCGAGACCGATGTGCGGGCCAGCCGCGACGGTGTGCCGTTCGTGGTCCATGACCCGGACCTGGGCCGGGTGACCGGGGAGAGCGTCGCCGTGGCGGAGCTGTCGGCGGCGGACCTGCGGGCGGCCACGCTCAGCGGCGGCGAGTCGATCCCGACCCTGGCCGAACTGCTGGAGGAGTTCTCCGGGCTGTGGGTCAACGTGGACGTCAAGTCCGACGACGTGGTCGACCCGGCCGTGCAGGTGCTGCGCGAGCAGCGCGCCGAGGGGCGCGTGGTGGTCGGCGCCTTCGACGACGCCCGCCTGCGGCGGGTGCGGCGCACGGCCCCCGAGCTGACCACGTCGGCCTCCCCGCGGGAGGTGCGCGCGATGCTGCTCGGACGCGGGCGGGCCGCGGCACGGGCCGGTGCGGTGGCCCTGCAGGTACCCAAGCGGTGGCGGGGAGTGGAGATCGTCACGGAGCGGTTCGTGCGCCGGGCACACGCCCAGCACCTGCAGGTGCACGTGTGGACCATCGACGACGCCCCCACCATCCGCACCCTGCTGGACCGCGGCGTGGACGGGATCGTCTCCGACCGCATCGACGTGCTGCGCGAGGTGCTGCTCGAGCGCGGGCAATGGCCGGCACCGGGCGCGGTGACCGGCTGACCTGCACGCTTGCTATCCTGACTGCTCGCCAGGGCCTATAGCTCAGTTGGTTAGAGCGTCGCGTTTACACCGCGGATGTCGGGGGTTCGAGTCCCTCTGGGCCCACCGGACGATCGTTGTTCACGCCGGCGCCGGGGCGCCGAGATTGATGGTCAGCCCGTCCGGGTCGCTCACCCGGACCAGGCGTTCTCCCCACGGTATGTCGGCCGGCTCGCTGTGACTGGTGGCGCCTGCGTCGACGGCTCGGCGGTAGGACTCGTCCAGCGCCGGCTGGGGCTTGATCTCGTGACCGATTGCGCTGACACCGCCCTCGTCTCGGCGGTACTCTCACGCCGTCGGGCATGCGCACGACGCCCCGGAGGAGGGCAGCGAGATGAGACCGCTTCGGTACTCGATCAACGTGACGATCGACGGCTGCTGCCATCACGAGCTGGGGATGCCGCCGGACGAGGAGTCGATGCGGTACTGGGCCGAGGAGATGGAACGCGCTGACGCCCTGCTGCTGGGTCGGGTGACCTACTCGATGATGGAGTCGGCGTGGCGCCGGCCGCCGTCAGGGGAGTGGCCGGAGTGGATGAGCGACTGGGAGCGTCCGTTCGCCGAGGCGATCGACCGGACCTGGAAATACGTCGTGTCGAGCACGCTGAACGACGTCGACTGGAACGCCGAGCTCGTGCGGGGCGACCTGGGGCGCACGGTCCGGGAACTGAAGCAGGAACCGGGCGAGGGCTTGCGGGTGGGTGGCGTGACGCTCCCGCTCGCCCTGGCTGACCTAGGGCTCATCGACGAGTACGAGTTCCTGGTGCAGCCGGTGCTCACCGGCCGCGGGCCCACGTTGCTCGCGGGCCTGCGCGAACGCATCGAACTCGAACTCGTGGATCGCCGGGATTTCCGGTCCGGCGCGATCGCCCTGCGCTACCGGCCCACGAGCACCTCTGCTTGACGCGAGCCCTATCCGCCGCGGTAGGACTGCGCCAATCGGGCCATGCCCTCGTCGATGCTGACCTCTGGCTGCCACGCCAGCGCCTCGCGCGTGCCGCGCTGGTCGAACCAGTGCGCCGTGGAGAGCTGCTCGGCGAGGAACCGGGTCATCGGAGGCTCGTCCTGCCCGGGGCGCCACGCCCAGACCCGCTCCACCGCTCCGCCGGCGGCCCGGGCCAGCCGCCCGGGCACACGCCACGACGGCGCCGGCACCCCGGCCGCGCGGCACATGCCCCCGAGCAGCTCACCCACGGGCCGTGGCTCACCGTTGGTGACCACGTACGCGCGGCCACGGGCGACCTCGGCGCGCTCGAGCGCCGCGAGCATCGCGTCCGCGGCATTGTCGATGTAGGTGGAGTCGATCAGGGCCGCACCCTCGTCCAGCAGTGGCAGCCGGCCCCGCCGCGCGCGGTCGACGATGCGCCCCACGAGCTGGGGATCACCGGGCCCCCACACCAGGTGCGGGCGCACGGCCAGTACCGCCAGGCCGGGGGAGTCGTAGGAGAGGGCGAGCAGCTCGGCGGCGGCCTTGGTCCGGGCGTAGTGCCCGAGCGTGCGCTCGGGGTCGGCGGGCTCGGCGCCTGCCCCCACCAGCGAACGACCCACGTGCGCCACCGACGGCGAGGAGACCTGCACGAAGCGCCGCACCCCGGCCGCCCGGGCCGTCTCGAGCAGCAGCCGGGTGCCCTCCACGTTCACCCGGGTGAACTCGGCCGGGTCACCGGCCAGGGAGACCTTGGCCGCGAGGTGGACCACCGCGTCCTGACCCTCGACGGCGCGGCGCACCACGTTTGCGTCGGTGACGGTCCCGAGGAGGTCACCGACCCCGGCCGCGCCGCTGGGGCGCCGCTGCAGCGTGGTGACCTCATGACCGCCGCGGGCGATCCGAGCCGCCACCGCCCGGCCCAGGAACCCGCTGGCACCGGTGACCAGCACCCTCATCGGGGAGCCCTCGCGCGTTCGCCCGCCAGCAACCGATCCGCCCACGCCGCCAGGGCGCCGCGGTCGATCTTGGAGTTGTGGCGCACGTCGGTCGGCAGCTCCGGGACCGACAGCACGGCGGCCAGGGGAGTGGCGCACGCCGCGCGCACCTGCTCGGTGACCTCGGCCGTGGCCAGGCCGGCGCGCCGCGCCCGGGGGTGGGTCTCCACCACGGCGACAGTCTGTTGGATGCCCGCCGGGCCGACGCCGACGATCGCCGCGCGTCGGACGGCCTCGGCACGCTCGACCTGCTGCTCGGGTCCGACCGGGGCGAGCGGGCCCGCCGGCGTCGTGAGGACGTGCGCCAGCCGCCCCTCGATCCACAGCCGGCCCGCGCCGTCGAGATGGCCGACGTCACCCGTGCGGTGCCAGCGGCCACCGCTCGGGGTGTCGCGGGCGGCGGCGAGATCGGTCAGCCAGAGGCGGTCGTAGCCGTCCTTGAGATGGGGGGCGCTGACGAGGACCTCGCCGAGCACTCCCGGGTCCTGCGTGGGTGCGCCGGCTGCCCTGCCGTCGGGATCGAGCGCGCTGATGCGCACCTGGGCGGCGTGCACCGGCCGGCCCACGCACACCCCGGCGTCGTCGGCGCCGGCGACGCCGAGGATGTCCGGCAGCGTGATGTCGGTGACCAGCAGGCACTCGGTCATCCCGTACGGGGTGTGCGCCACCGCGGCCGGCATCAGCTCGGCCACCGAGCCCAGCACGGCGGCGCTGACCGGCGCACCCGTGGAGAGGAACTGCGTGACACCGCCCAGCGCCTCGCGATCGGCCGCCGAGAGCTCGTCGGCCGTCCGGGCGACATTGAGCACCGCGGCCGGCGAGAGGAACACGGTGCGGGCGCCGGAGGCGGCCACGGCGTCGGCCACGGCACGGGCGGTGAGCGTACGCGGGGCCGAGACGTCCATGTCCGGCGTCGCCGAGCGCGTCCCGAGGGCCGGGCCGAGCAGCGCGAACGGAGCGAACCCGGTCACGAGGCCGGTCTCGGGTGTCAGGCCGAGCTCGGCGGTCAGCACGTCCCGGACCGCCGACAACTGGGCGTGGGTGTAGCGCACGCCCTTGGCGGGCCCGGTGGACCCGGAGGTGAACAGCACGGCGGCGTCCTCCTCGGGCCCGGGGTGCGGCGGAAGGCGCACTCCCTCGGTCAGGGTCCGTTCGCCGTCGCGCATCAGGGCCGGCAGCGTGGCGGTCACGCCGAGGGCTGCGAGCACCGGCGCGGGGAGGGCGTCCACGGAGATCCGGCGGCCGGGCCAGCCGAGCGTGCGAGCGGCCGCGAGCCCTGGCTGCTTGCCGATCACGATGTCAGCCTGCGCCCCGCGCACGGCGCGGGAGAGGCCGTCCACGCCCAGGCCGGCGTCGGCCACCACGACGACGGCCCCGATCCGCAGGCACGCGTAGACGCACGCGGTGAGGTCCGGCCCCGGGGGCACCAGCAGGCTGACCCGGTCACCGGCTCGGACGCCGGCGCCGAGCAGACCCGCCGCCAGGCGCTCGACGTTGCGGGCCAGCAGTCGCCAGCTCACGCGGACCGGGGCCCTGCCCGCCATGTCCACGACGGCGACGCCGGAGTCCTGGGCGCGCTCCTCCAGAGCGGCGCCGAGCGGCCGGAAGGCAGGCCCGGTCTCGGAGGGTCTGCCGGTGGGTGGGTCGCTCGGGGCACCCTCGCGGGTGGGCAGCCCCGCGGACCCCTGCGGCGCGGGCAGCCAGTCCAGGACGGCGCCGGCCCATGGGGCGTCCTCGGCCACCAGGTGACCGGCGCCCTCGAACCGGTGCACGCGGGCGTGGGGCAGGCGGTAGAGGAGGTCGTCGAGATAGCGGTCACCGAAGATGGGGTCGCGCGGGCCCCACAGGAGCAGCGTGGGGACGCGCAGGCCCCGCACGCCGGCGGCGATCCTGGCGAGCGCCTCCGTGCTGGGATGCTGCCCGCCCACGGGGATGTCGGCCACGAAGTCGCCGATGCCCCGTCGCCTGGCGGCGGTGCGGTAGGGCGCGCGGTAGGCGGCCCGGACCGGCGCCGTCAGCGGAGGGTGCGCCAGGGCGAGGGTGGTGTCCAGGAAGGCCGTGGTCCACCGGGTGGCGGCGGGAAGGACGCCGGCGGCTCCTGCCAGCCGCAGCGGGGCGGGGATCGGCCCGGGGCCTTGGTGCACGGCCGTGTTGAGCAGGGCGATGCCGGCCAGCTGGTCGGGGTGGGCCAGGGCCCAGCCGAGGCTGATGACCCCGCCCCAGTCGTGCCCGAGGGTGACCACGGGCCCGAGGTCGAGGACGTCGGTGAGTGCGCCGAGATCGGCGATGCGCTGGGGCAGGTCGCGGACCACCTCGGTGCGCTCGGAGAACCCCATCTCGAGCTGGTCGACCGCGACGATGCGCCAGGCCGGGCCGCCGGCCTCGGCCTGGGCGAGGCTCGCCGTCAGCAGCTGCCGCCACAGGTAGGACCAGGTCGGGTTGCCGTGCACGGCGAGCACGGTGCCGGTGATCTCGTGGCCGGCTGCCTCCAGGACGGGGCCGGTGTCCAGCACGTGCCACGAGCGCGTCACCGGCTCGGGTTCGAGGCCGGTGGTCTCGGGGACCTGCACCACCCGGCTCCATTCGGCGTCCAGGCCGGGCAGGCCATCGTGGAGCGGGGCGGGGATGCCGGCACCGGTCACCAGGTGATCTCCATGAGCGCGGTGTTCAGCCCGGAGCCGACTCCCATGAGGACCACGCGATCACCGGGTTCGAGGGAGTCCTGCTCCGCGGCCAGGGTGATCGGCAGTGAGGCCGGGCCCACGTTGCCGAGGGTGGCGTAGGTGGTCGGCACCTTGACGGGGTCCAGGTCGATGGCCTCGGTGATGGCGTCGGTGTGGGCGCGGGAGACCTGGTGGGTGACGAACCGATCGGCCTGTGACCAACGCCACTCGGGCTCGGCCTCGTGCCAGGCGGAGACGACGAGGTCGAGACCACCCCGGAGCAGGCCGGCGGCGTCAGTGAACATGCCGTCCGCGCTGCCCACGCACAGGTCGTGGAACTGGGTGGCCGCGCGGGTCACCCCGCCGAGCAGGCGGTGGCCACCCGGGTGGTCCCCGGCCGGGCCGATCACGGTGGCGGCCGCCCCCGACCCCAGGGTGAGGGTGGCGAACTCCTGCATCAGCTCATCGCGGCTGGGCTCGGTGGTCAGGAGCCGCTCGATCGTGGCCGCGTGCACATCGGCGGCGTTCTCCCCGGCCACGACCAGGGCGTGGCGGATCTGGCCGGTCTCGATCATGCTCGCGGCCAGGCTCATCCCGTTGACGAATCCCAGGCACGCGTTCGTGACGTCGAAGTTCAGCGCCGAGGAGGGCAGACCCAGGCCGTGGTGCAGGCGCGCCGCGACCGAGGGCTCCAGGTGGGGCCGCGAGACGGAGGTGTTGATGAGCAGATCGATCTGCCCGGGCTCGACGTCGGCCTGCTCGAGGGCGCGGTTGGCAGCCTCGATCGTCCCGGAGTACATGTCCTCGTCGGGGGCCCAGGTGCGGCGTTCCTTCACTCCGGCCACGCGCTCGAGCAGGGTCCGGGGCAGCCGGAGCCGGTCCAGCACCTCCGCCAGATCCTCCTGGAGCTGCGCCGAGGTGGTCACCGCTCCCGGCAGACCCGAGGTGACCGAGAGCATGGCCGCGTGGGCGAACCGGGCGGTGTTGTTTCCGTGCAAGGTCTTCCTGTCTGCAGCTGGTGGCGGCGTCTGTCCCGTGGCGCGCGATGGGGCCCAGCCCGTCAGGATACCGGCGCCAGCCGGATCGGCGAGGGGTGCATCGTGCGCTAGAGGGACAACGCCCACCGGCGCAGGTGTGTTCCGATACCCGGCGTGGTGAGATGGTCGCCGAGCTCACACCGGCCGGGCTCGGGGAGGAGACGGTGAGGATGATCGCCTCGTGAGCAGCACTCGCCCGGTCCGGCTGGTCTACCCGCACCAGCTGCACGAGGCCCACCTGGGCGTCGAGGCGGGCACCCGGATCGTCGTGGTCGAGGACGATCTGCTGTACCGGCAGCTGCCCTTCCACTCCCACAAGCTCGTGCTCCACCGTGCCGCGGTGCGCCGCTTCACCGACCGGGCACGCGAGCGCGGCCTGGACGTGGACATCGTGGACTCCCGCGCCGAGCGGACCTCGGGTGCGGGCCTGGTGGCCCTGATCGAGAAGCTGCGGCCCACGCAGGTCTCGGTCCTGGACGTCACCGACGACTGGCTGGGCCGCGACTGCCGAGACCAGCTACGCGAGGGCGGCTACGAGCTGCGCGGTGAGGACGTGCTGGAGACCCCGGCGTTCCTGACCATCAGGGCGCAGATCCACGAGCACTTCGGGCAGGGCTCGGCACGGATGCAGCGCTTCTACACCTGGCAGCGCCGGCGTCTGGACGTGCTGATGGACGGCGACGAGCCGGTGGGCGGGCGGTGGTCCTTCGACACCGACAACCGCAAGAAGCTCCCGGCCGGTCACCCCGTGCCCGATCCCCGGCTCGGCCCGGCGCGCAGGCACCACCGGGTGCAGGAGGCCATCGAGTGGGTCGCCGAACACGCCCCCGGGGCGCCCGGGGATCCGGAGACGTTCTGCTGGCCGACCTCACCCGGTGAGGCCGGTGCGGCGCTGGGGCGCTTCCTGGACGAGCGCTTCTGCCAGTTCGGGCCCTACGAGGACGCGATCAGCACCGAGCACGAGGTGCTCTTCCACTCCGCCCTCACCCCGGCGCTGAACTGCGGGCTGATCGAACCGGCACAGGTGCTGCGGCGCGCGCTGGCCGCCGCCGACGAGCAGCGACTGGACCTGCCCAGCGTCGAGGGCTTCGTGCGCCAGCTCATCGGCTGGCGCGAGTACTTGCGTGCCACTTACCGGCTCTGGGGCCGGCGAATGCGCACCAGCAACGTGCTTCACCACGCCCGGGACCTGCCCCCGGGCTGGTGGGACGCCACCACCGGCCTGGGACCGGTCGACCTGGTGATCGGCCGGGTGCTGGAACGCGGGTGGGCCCATCACATCGAGCGCCTGATGGTGCTCGGCAACGCCCTGTGCCTGCAGCGTGTCCACCCAGGCGAGGTGTGGGAATGGTTCATGGCGATGTTCGTCGACGCCTACGACTGGGTGATGGTGCCCAACGTGTACGCGATGAGCCAGTTCGCCGCCGCCGAGGCGATCACCACCAAGCCGTATGTCTCCGGCAGCAACTACCTGCGGAAGATGTCCGATCTGCCGCCCGGGGAGTGGACCCAGGCGTGGGACGGGTTGTACTGGAGCTTCGTCGCCGATCACCGGGACGTGTTCGAGTCCAACCCCCGCGCGGCGATGGCGGCGCGCAGCTGGGCCGCGATGGATCCGGCCAAGAAGCGCGAACACCGGGCCGCGGCCCGGCCCTGGTTGCGCTGAGCACAGTAGCTGCCGAGTGATGGCGCGTGTCCCCGCACGGGCCCACGTGCCCGGGCGGCCGTCCACCGACTGGCTGACGGCGAGGTCCCCCGACGGGGCGATGCCGGCGGCCCGTCTCGCCGTCAGGCTGGTGTCCGAGGCCCGGTACGGGCCGGCTACACGAAACGGAATGAGGACTGTGATGTGTGAACTCATCGCGAGCAAGACGACGCCATCGCGAGCACCGGCGCGGCGGGCGGCCCGCACCTGGGCGGCCCTGGCCGGCGGCGCCGTCGCGGTGGCCGGCCTGGCCGGGTGCAGCGCCATGGAGAGCTCGTCGGCGGTGACCTACGAGGTCGAGGTGGTCTCGGGAGGTAGCGACGCCGACAACGTGCGCGTGGAGTACACCAGCCGGGAGACGGGACTGAGCCCGCAGGAGACCACCGGGGCCACCGTCTCCGCCGGCGAGGCGACGCCCGCCACCTTCGAGACCCTGGGCATGGCCGACGACGAGGTGTCCATCGCCGTCCAGGGTGTACCCGAGGCGGTGCTGAGCTGCACGGTCATCCAGGACGGCTCCGACGTGCTCGAGGAGCAGGAGTCCGGCGGACCCGGCGAGCCGGTGACCTGCACTGCCACCGTGGCGGAGTGAGGGCCTGGAGCGCGCCGGAGCCTGGTCACGGCGCGAGGAGCCACGCGACGAGGGTCCGCCAGCGGCTCGGCTCCTGTGTCTCGCGCGGACCGACGAGGTAGATCTCCTCCACCAGGTCCTGGCGCGCGAGGTCACGGCGGGCCGCGAACGCACCGACGGCACCGTAGGTGAGGTCGATGTCGTCGTGCGGCCCGGTGTGCGTGGCGACGGCTGCGGTCCGTTCGGGCAGGTGCACCTCGCGCACGGTTGGCGGTGCGCCGTCGGAGAGGCGGGTGTGGGAGGGCAGGTAGACGGTCGCGCTGCCGTGGCCCTCGCTGAACAGGTGGTGCGCGTACCGCCCGCCGGGCGGCTGCACCGGCCGCGTCCCGGCCGCGTCGTCGAGATCGCGCATGGCCTCGTCGTACCAGCTCAGGTCGCTGCCGGGTGGGACATCGACGGAGACGGCCAGCACCCGCTGGGCCGGCAGGGTCTCGATCGTGACCTCCCGCTCGGCCTCGGGATCGAGCAGCTCGCGCAGCGCCTCGACCGCGCGCTGGGTCCGGCCGAGCCGGTCCTCCAGACGGCGTAGGTGGGTGACGACGACCTGCCGGGCGGCGGGCTGACCGTCCTCATCCTCCCCGGTGCCCCGGCCGTCGCCGGTGAACCGGCGGATGTCGGCGAGGGGGAGGTCGAGCTCACGCAGCCGCCGGATCGTCAGCGCCGGGCCGACCTGAGCGGTCGAGTAGCAGCGGTACCCGCTCCAGGGGTCGACCTCGGCAGGCACCAGCAGCCCCTGGTCGTGGTAGCGCCGCAGTGTCCGGATGCTCAGGTGGGTCACACGGGAGAACTCGCCGATGCTCAGTCGATCCCCCACTGTGGCGTCCTTCTCCCCGCGCCGGCCGGCCCGCGTGCTCTCAGGGTGCGATCTCGAGCTCGGTGATCTGCCCCTGCGGGTCGCGCCGGAAGGCGAACTGCAGCACGACCGGACTGCCGGGGAACTCACCGGAGATCTCCGCCGTCACCGTCGGCGCCTCCGGGCCGCCCGAGACCTCATGCAGAACGTAGCGCACCGCCGGGGCCTGGGTCCGCCAGGCGCGCACCTGCGCCGGGCCATGGTGCTCGCGCCCTTCGTCGCGCACGACGGCATCGTCGGCGAACAGGGCTACGTACTGCTCGGGGTCGGGGTCGGGGTCGGTCGCCGCAGCGAGGTAGCGCTCGGCGAAATCATGCACGGTCGTGGCGTTGCCGGACATCGGTGATCCTGTCGTCTCGATGGGGAGGGTCGCCCTCACCATGGACCCTCTCCTGGGGCGAGACTCAAGCCCTTCGCCGCGATCATGACGGCGGACGCTGCCGCGCGTGGTGTCTGCGGGCCTTCATGCGGTTGCCGCAGACCGCCATCGAGCACCAGCGCGCAGTGTTGGACTTCGAGTGGTCGATCAGGAAGAGCCGGCACTCGTCGTTGCCGCAGGGGCGAAGCCGCCTGGGTTCGGTGAGCGTCACCTGGGCCCAGGCGATCACCACACGCGCGGCGACGAGCTTCTCGATCGGGCCCTCGAGCTCCCACCGCAGACCGTCTGCCGAGAGTGGCAGCGGTCGCTGCACGACCTGCGCCAGGGCGAGGTCCAGGTCCGGGTGCGGGGCGCCGTCGATGGTGGAGGCCTGGAGGGGCTCGCGGATCCGGCGGAGCTCGCGCACCTCGGCCTCGGTGCCCTCGCCGCCGAGGTCGCGGGCCAGTGCCCGGGTATAGGTGCTGTCCGCGAGCAGGTCCGTCACCGCGCCTGCCTCCATGGGCGTGGAGTTCAGCAGCGTGAGCAGGAGGTGCTCGTCGTCCTGGGTCGACCTAACCATCGTGGGCATGTTGAAAGGTTACCCGATCCGTGGTTGGGTGGCGTAACCACCAAACAATCGCATAGGAGTTAGATCATGATCTCGACCCAGACGCACCACCGGTTCGCCGAGGTCGACGGGCACACGATCTTCTACCGGGAGGCCGGCTCGCCGCAGGCTCCGACGCTCGTGCTGCTGCACGGCTACCCCACGAGCTCGTTCATGTTCCGCGAGCTCATTCCCCGCCTCGCCGCCCGGTTCCACGTCATCGCGCCGGACCAACTCGGCTTCGGCCTCTCCGACGCTCCCGGCGTGGAGGAGTTCGCGTACTCCTTCGACGCGCTCGCGGACCTCACCGCCCGGCTGCTCGACCAGCTCGGCGTCGACTCCTACGCGATCTACGTCCAGGACTACGGTGCCCCCATCGGCTGGCGCCTCGCGCTGCGGGAGCCCGCCCAGGTCTGGGCAATCGTCAGCCAGAACGGCAATGCCTACGAGGACGGCTTCGTCGACGACTTCTGGCAGGGCATCTGGGACTACACCGACGACCCCGGGCCGGACAACGAGGCAGCGCTCCGCCCGGCGTTGGGCGCGGACCTGATCCGCTGGCAGTACGTGCACGGCGTCCCGGACCCGAGCGTGGTCAGCCCGGACACCTGGCTGCATGACGCGGCGCTGATCGCCAGGCCCGGGAACGACCTGATCCAGCTGCGGCTGTTCCGGGACTACGTCAGCAATGTGCGCCTCTACCCGAGGTTCCATCAGTACCTGCGCACGTCCCGGGTCCCGGTCCTGGCCGTGTGGGGCAGGAACGACGAGATCTTCGGCCCGGCCGGCGCCGAGGCGTTCCGCCGCGACGCCCACGAGCCGGAGATCCACCTGCTGGACGGCGGCCACTTCCTGCTCGAGAGTGCGCAGGCGGAGGTCGCCGAGCTGATGACGGACTTCCTCGAGCGCCGGACCGAGCTGCGGTGAGCTCCTCCGGAAGGTCAGGGGTGCAGGTAGGAGGCGCCGTTGACGTCCAGGACGGTGCCGGAGGACCACAGGGCGTCGGGGGAGGCCAGGTGCAGGACGGCGGCAGCCACCTCCTCGGGCGTACCGACGCGACCGAAGGGGCTCTGGTCCCGGATGGCTCCGCCGTCGGGGCCCTGGAGCTTGGCTGCCTGCCGCTGGGTGGCGATGAACCCCGGGGCGACGGAGGTCACCGAGATCCCGTGGGGCGCCAGCGAGATCGCCAGCGACTGCCCGAGCGAGTGCAACCCCGCCTTCGAAGCGGCGTAGGCGGGATGGTCGGGCTCGCCTCGCAGGGCGCCGCGCGAACCGACGTTGACGATGGCCCCACCTGCCTGCGCGGCGATGAGGTGCTGCGCCACGGCCCAGCTCAGGTGGGCGGCGCCGAGGAGGTTGACGGCGACCATGGCCTCCCAGGCGGCGGTCCAGTCCTCGAACGTCGAGTCCTGGATCGGGTGGGCGTTGCCTGAGCTGGGTCCGGTGGCGGCGTTGTTCACGAGCACGGACAGGCCGCCCAGTGCCTCGGTTGCCTGCTCGGCGACGTGACGCGCGGTCCCGGGTCGGCTGAGGTCGCCCCGGACCAGCGCGTGGCCCGAGCCCGGGAGATCGGCGAGGGTCCGCTCGGCGGCCCCGATACTGTGGTCGTAGTGGACCGCGACGCGGTCCCCCCGCGCTGCGAACGCCAGGGCGACAGCGCGCCCGATCCCGCCGGAGGCTCCGGTGACCAGGACGCCCCGCGGGGACTTCTCGTTCTCGGTGGGGGTCATCGTGCCTCACTCTCGGACAGGCTCTCGGACAGGCTGGCCCGGACGAGCTCGCGGGCCGTCTCCATACTCTCGGACACGGTGCCCAGCCCGAGCGGCTGGGTGGCCAGCGCTCCCTCGTGCAGCAGGAGCAGCCGGGTGGCCAGCGCGGCCGGCTCGGCGCAACCGGCCCGGGTGGCCAGATCGGCGAACAGGCGGTGCAGCCACCGCTTCTGGTCCACGGCGATCCGGTGCGCCGGATGGGCGGGATCGGGCAGCTCGGCGAGTGCGTTGATGAAGGCGCACCCGCGCGTGCTCGTCGCCGTCCAGGTGCGTAGGGCGGCGAACGGGGCCAGCACCGCCTCGCCGGCGTCATCGCACGCCTCGATCGCGGCCAGCACCGCCTCGCGCCAGCGCTGGTCCCGGCCGGCCAGATACTCGGCCACGAGAGCGTCCTTGGAGCCAAACCGGTCGTAAAGCGTGCGTTTGGTGACGCCCGAGTGCTCGGCGATGAGGTCGACACCGACGGCCGTGATCCCGCGGGAGTAGAAGAGGTCCTCGGCCGTGGCAAGGATGCGCCGGCTGGCGGGGGTGGCGGCGGAGAGGTCCGGCACGGGGCACCTGCTTCACAGATCTGTGTACTATGGGTGAGTTCACCGATCAGTATACCCGGAGGTAGCGATGACACTCCCGACCACCATGACCGCGGCACGCCTGACCCGTCACGGAGGGCTTGACGCGCTGGAGGTGGCTGAGGTGGCCGTGCCCGCCCCCGGTGAAGGCGAGGTCCTGGTGCGCGTGGCCGCCGTCGCGCTGAACAACACGGACCTGTGGACCCGGGAGGGGGCCTACGGCAGTGCCGAGGACCCGGGTGCCCAGCGCGGATGGCGTGGCCGGATCGACTTCCCACGTATCCAAGGAGCGGATGTGGCCGGTCGTGTCTGCGCGGTCGGTGCGGGCGTGGCCGAGGACCTGCTCGGCCGGCGCGTCGTGGTCGACCCCGCCATCTACGATGACGACGGGCCCGACGCGAACCCCGTGGGCCTCATGGGCAGTGAGCGTGACGGCGGCTACGCCGAGTACGTGACGGCGCCCGCCGCGCAGGTGCACGATGTGAGCGATTCACCGCTCACCGACGACCAGCTGGCGAGCCTGCCGACCGCCTACGGCACGGCCCTGGGGATGATCGAACGGGGCCGGCTCCGGGCGGGGGAGACCGTGCTCGTGTCCGGGGCGTCCGGCGGCGTGGGACTCGCCGCGGTACAGCTCGCGCATGCTCGCGGGGCGCGCGTGGTCGCGATCACCAGCGCCGGGAAGATCCCCGCGGTCCGGGCGGCCGGCGCGGACGCGGTGGTCGACCGGGGCGATGACCTGCGCGCGCAGCTGCGCAGCGTGACCTCCGAGGGCGTCGATGTCGGACTCGACGTCGTTGCCGGTGGCCTGGTCCCCGAGGCTCTGCCGCTGCTGCGCGAGGGCGGGCGCTGGGTGGTGGCCGGTGCGCTCGGTGGCTTCGACGTCGCTCTCGACGTGCGCCGTCTCTACCTGCACAACGCCCAGCTCATCGGATCCTCCATGCACACGCCGAGCCATTTCGCGCTGCTGATGCAGCTGGCACGGGAGGGCGAGATCCGTCCGGTCCTCGCGGCGACCTTCCCGCTGGGGCGCGCACGTGAGGCCCAGCAGGAGCTCGCCCGCCGCGCGCACGTCGGCAAGATCGTGCTGCATCCCTGATCTCGCCCGCCCGGCGCGATCAGGAGCAGATGCGTAGGGTAACCGGATGTGGCCCCTGCTGCCGAGCGCCCTGGCCCTGCTCGCCATGGCCGCCGTCATCGTCGTCGCCGGCGTCCGGCTCACCCGGGTGGCCGATGCCCTGGCCGAGCGCACCGGGCTGGGCGACGCCATCGGCGGCGCCCTGCTGCTCGGAGCCGTCACCTCCCTGCCGGGCAACGTCACGGTCGCGACGGGTGCGTTGAGCGGTGATGCCGCCTTCGCCCTGGCCAACCCCGTCGGAGGGGTGGCCCTGCAGACGGTGTGGCTGGCCATCGCCGATCTCGTCTACCGGCGGGTCAACCTCGAGCACGCCGCCGCGTCGCTGCAGAACGTCCTGCAATCGGTGCTGCTGCTGGCCCTGCTCGCCGTGCCGGTGATCGCCTACGCCACCCCCACGCTGATGGTCGGCTGGGTCCACGTGCTGACCCTAGCGATCCCGCTGCTGTACGGCTACGGCCTCGTCCTGCTGCGCCAGATGCAGCGCGACCCGATGTGGCAGCCGACCCGGACGGCCCAGACCGCCGACGACGACAGTGCCGGTGAGAACCCGGAGGAGACCGCCGGCGACCAGCCGCCGCTGCGCCGCCTGTGGTTCACGCTGGCCGGCCTCGGTGTGATCGTCGGGGTGGCGGGCTGGATCGTCGGCCGGGCGGGCCTGTCGCTGGTGGCAGCCACCGGTCTCGAGGGCGGGCTGGTGGGATTCACGTTCACGACGGCGATCAGCTCGCTGCCCGAGCTCGTGGTGCTGATGACGGCGGTGCGGATGGGCCAGCTCACCCTCGGCATCGGCAACATCGTCGGCGGCAACGTCTACGACATGCTCATGCTCGCCCTCGCCGACGTGGCGTACCTGGAGGGATCGGTCTACAGCGCCGCCGGCCAGGACAGTCTCATCCTGGTCGGCGGAACGCTGCTGATCACCGCGATCCTCATCGCGGGCCTGCTCGCACGGCACCGGCGCGGTATCGGCTTCGAAGGCGTCTCGATCCCGGTGATCTACCTCAGCATCATCGCGCTGATGGTCTGGGCCTGACGTGGCGCGGCCGGGCACAGATGCTCAGCGCGTCCGGCGGCGATAGAGCCTGGTCGCGACGAGGGAGGCGAGCACCAGGATCGTGAGCAGCCACGCCAGCGCGATCCAGATCTCGTTGCCCACGGGCTCCTCGGCGAACAGCGCCCGCACGGTGTCCACGATCGCGGTCACGGGCTGGTGCTCGGCGAACCATGCCACCGGACCGGGCATGGAGGCGGTGGGTACGAAGGCCGAGCTGATGAACGGCAGGAAGATCAGCGGGTAGGAGAAGGCGCTGGCGCCGTCGACCGTGGTCGCCGACAGGCCGGCGATCACCGCCACCCAGGTCAGCGCGAGGATCACCAGGGTGAGGATGGCGACCACGGCCAGCCAGGCGCCCACCGAGGCCCCGGTCCGGAAGCCCAGGAGCACGGCGACGACGGTGACGATCGCGACCGCGGCCAGGTTCGCGGCCAGCGAGGTGAGCACGTGGGCCCAGAGCACGCTCGGTCCGGCGATCGGCATCGTCCGGAGGCGATCGACGATGCCGCCCTGCAGGTCGAGGAAGAGCCGATAGGAGGTGTAGGCGATGCCCGAGGCGATGGTGATGAGCAGCACCCCCGGCAGCAGGTAGCTGACGTAGGGCTCACCCGTGCCGGTCTCGATCGCGCCGCCGAGCACGTAGACGAAGAGCAGCATCAGGGCGATCGGGGTGATCGCGGTGGTGATGATGGTGTCCGGGCTGCGCAGGATGTGGCGCAACGAGCGCTGGGTGAGCGCCCCGGTGTCGCTGAGCGCGTGGGCGATCATGAGGCCTTCCTCCGGTCGTTCGTGGTGGTGGTGAGCGCGAGGAAGACGTCCTCGAGCGAGGGGAGCTTCGGCACGTACTCGACCGCCGTCGGCGGCAGGAGCGCCTTGAGCTCGGCCACCGTGCCGCTGCGGAGAATCCGGCCCTCGTGCAGGATCGCGACGAGGTCGGCCAGCGCTTCGGCCTCGTCGAGGTACTGGGTTGTCAGCAGCACGGTGGTCCCGCCCCGGGCGAGCCGGCGGACCGTCTCCCAGACCTCGAGGCGGCCCTGCGGGTCGAGCCCGGTGGTCGGCTCGTCCAGTACGACGACCGCCGGGTCGCCGATCAGGCTCATCGCGATGTCGAGCCGCCGGCGCATGCCGCCGGAGTAGGTGGCCGTGCGCCGCGTGCCTGCCTCGGTGAGGTCGAACCGGGTGAGCATCCGCTCCGCGATCGAGCGGGGGTCCTTCAGGTGCCGCAACCGGGCGACGAGCTCGAGGTTCTCCCGGCCGGTGAGGACCTCGTCCACGGCCGCGAACTGGCCGGTGAGGCTGAGCGCACGGCGGACCTCGCGGCTCTGGGTGGTGACGTCGAAGCCACCGACCGTGGCCGAGCCGGTGTCGGCGGGCAGCAGGGTCGACAGGATCCGCACCAGCGTGGTCTTGCCCGCGCCGTTGGCCCCGAGCAGGGCGACGATGGTGCCCGCGGCGACGTCCAGATCGACGCCGCGGAGCACCTGCACCTCGCCGAAGGAGCGGGTGAGGCCACGGACGCTGATCGCGACCCCTTCCTCGCGTGGGGCGGTCATCGCGGGTTCCCGGTGGCTGCGTCGAAGGTCCGGAGCAGGCGCGTGCGCTCCTTGTCCAGCCACTGCGTCCCGGTGTAGGCGCGGGCGAACGTCTCGGCGAACTCCACCGGGTCCTCGCCCACCAGGTCGCTGACCGGGGTGGAGTCGAGGGCTGCCCGCTCCCACAGATCGGCCAGGTCGCCGAACATCTGGACGATGGTGTCGCCGTAGATGTAGCCGCCGTAGTACATGAGGTAGCGGTGCAGACCATTCGCGGTGCTCCGGTAGGGCTCGGGGAGCGCGTCCAGGCGCGCCTTCGACTGCTTGTACTGCTTCTTCTGCTCCAGGGACCCCGTCAGGGCCTCGATCCACTTGGCCGCCATGTCAGCCGTCTCCTTCTCGTGAGGTGTCGATGTCGCGGAGGGTGTCGATGCGCTCGGAGAGGAAAGTCCACGACGTCCAGAACTCCTCGAGCTGGGTGCGGCCGGCGTCGTTGAGGCTGTACACCTTCCGCGGCGGGCCCTTCTCGGACGGGACCTTCTCCACATCCACCAGGCCGCGTTGTTCCACCCGCACCAGCAGGGCATACACGGTCCCCTCGACCAGGTCGGTGAAGCCCTGCGCGCGCAGTTGCGCGGTGATCTCGTATCCGTAGGCCGGGCGTGCGGCCAGGGCGGCGAGCACCACGCCCTGGAGCGTGCCCTTGAGCATCTCGGTCATCTGGCTGCCCATGCGCGCTCCTCTACTCAGTGTCGCTGACTACTGGTAGACAGTAACGCTAGGTACCGGTACTTGGCAACACTGAATACCGGGAGGGATATGCCATCTCGTCGCGGTTCCGATGCTGCTCAGGACGCGGTCAGTTCCAGATCCGCGATCACCGGCAGGTGGTCACTGGGGAGCGGCTCGCCCGCCGGCAGGGGAGCACTGACCGACGTGACCCGGACGCCGGGGGAGACCAGCACATGATCGATCCGGCGGGAGTCGTCCCGGGCGGTGCCGATCACGCGATCGAGATCCCAGCCGTGGAAGGTGGCACCGGGTCGGGTGGCGGGCGCCCCGGCCCACGCGTCGCGCAGCACTCGGCCGGCGGCGAGCAGGGGCGGGCTACCCGGCCACGCGTTGAGATCGCCGAGGAGGACGTGCGGACCGGCGGCGTTGCCCATCCTCGCCAGCACCTCGCGCATGCCCAGGACGCGCGCGTCCTCACGCCGGTGATCCAGATGCACGTTCCACACGGTGAGCCCGGCGCGGGCGGCTGTCGCAGCTGGGTTCGGCGGAGTCGATGCGATCGATGCCCCGTGCGGGACCTCCGGCCGCAGGCGGGCCCAGGTGCAGATCCTCGGGTACTCGGTGCCGGGAGCGAGACTGGGAACCTCGGGGGTGCGGGAGAGCCAGAACGTCCCCCAGTCCTCGATGGTCCATCGCTCGCTCCGCACGAGCAGCGGGCCGTGCTCGCCGGCAGTCCCGCCGTCGTCGCGGCCGACCCCGACCACGTCGTAGCCGGGCAGCGCTGCCCGCAGGTCCGCGAGCTGGTGGGGCAGGACCTCCTGCAGTCCGACGACGTCGGCCGCCCCGACGGCGATCTGCGCCGTGACCGCGCCGCGACGAGGAGACCAGGGCGTGCGTGGGGATGCCGCTGAATCGCACGTGATGTTGTAGGTCATCACGCGCAGCGCCGGGCCCGGGCTCATGAGTGTCAGCGTAGGCGGGTAGGTTCGGGGGATGGACGCACCGCTGCACCTGCGCGAGGTGATCGAGCTGCTGGAGAGGCGCTACCCGCCGAGCACGGCCGAGGCGTGGGACGCCGTCGGACTGGTGGTGGGGGAGCCGCAGGCGCCGGTCGAGCGGGTGCTCTTCGCCGTCGATCCGACCGAGGAGGTCGTGGCCGAGGCCGCGGCCGCCGGCGCCGACCTGCTGGTCACCCATCATCCGCTGCTGCTGCGACCGGTGACCTCGGTGGCGGCCACCACGCCCAAGGGCCGGGTGGTTCATCGCCTCGTCTCCGAGGGCATCGCGCTCTACGTCGCCCACACGAATGCCGACATCGCCGCGGGTGGCGTCAACGACGCGCTCGCCGGTGTGCTGGACCTGGCCGACACCTCGCCCCTTGTCCCCGCACCCGGCCCGGAGCTCGACGTGCTGGTGGTCTACGTGCCGGAGCCGGACGCCGAGGCGCTGCGCGGGGAGCTGGCCGCAGCCGGCGCGGGCGCGGTGGGGGACTACAGCGGGTGCGCGTGGTCGGTGACCGGCACGGGCGAGTTCACCCCGGGCGAGGGCGCACGCCCGGCGATCGGCAGCGTCGGCACCCACGAGCAGGTGGCCGAACGCCGCCTGGAGATGGTGGTCCCGCCCGGCCGGCGCGACCGGGTCACCGAGGCACTGCGCCGGGCCCACCCGTACGAGGAGCCCGCCTTCTCGTTCCTCGCCACCCACGCACCCTCCCCAGCGGTCGGCTCGGGCCGGATCGGGCGGCTGGAGGAGCCGGTCACGCTGCGCCGGTTCGCCGCGATGGTGACCGAACGACTGCCTGCCACCGCGGCGGGCGTGCGGGTGAGCGGCGACCTCGATCGCCCGGTGCATACCGTGGCGGTGTGCGGAGGCGCCGGGGACTCCTACCTCGAGGCGGCGCGCCGCGCCGGCGCGGACGTCTACCTCACCGCCGATCTGCGTCACCACCGGGCCGGCGAAGCCCGCGAGGAGGACGGTGCCCCCGCGCTCATCGACGCCGCGCACTGGGCGACCGAGTGGCCATGGCTGCCGGTCGCCGCCCGCGCCCTGGACGGGGACTGCGACGGACGGGTGGAGACGATCGTCAGCACCCGGGTCACCGACCCGTGGACCACTAGGCTGGGCGGAGCCGAGACCGGAGGAACCCTGTGACCACTGCCCCTGCTGCCGATCAGCGACGTCTGCTGGACGTGCAAGCGCTCGACACCCAGCTCGCCAAGCTCTCCCACCAGCGTAGATCCCACCCCACCCTGAGCACGCTCACCGAGCTCGAGGGCCGTGCCGAGGACCTGGGCCGGGCCAAGACCGCCACCGACACGCTCGTCTCGGATGTGCGTCGCGAACTACGCAAGGCGGAGTCCGACGTGGAGCAGGTGGAGAACCGCGCCGCCCGGGACCGCCAGCGGCTCGAATCCGGCGCCGGGTCGCCCAAGGATCTGCAGGCACTCAGCAGCGAGCTCGAGTCCCTTGCCCGCCGCCAGTCCGCGCTGGAGGAGGTGGAGCTGGAGGTGATGGAGCGGCTTGAGGCCGCCGAGAAGGATGCGGCGGCGATCGATGAGCAGCTCGCCGCCATCCGCGCCGAGGTCGGGCAGGTCGAGGCCGAGCGGGATGCCGCGTTCGCCCGGATCGACGAGGACCTCGCCGACGTCACCCGCCGCCGGCAGGTGGCGGCCGAGGGCATCGACGAGACGCTGATGGCGTTGTACGACAGGGTGCGCTCCCAGACCGGAGGACTGGGCGTGGTGGCGCTGCAGGGGGAGTCGACCGTCGGGGTCCACCTCACCCTCAGCCTCACCGAGAAGGCCGCGATCGCCGCCGCCGCGCCCGATGAAGTCCTGCGCAGCGAGGACTACGGCTACATCCTCGTCCGGCTCCCGTGAGCGTGAGCGGCCCGTCCGGCACCGCGGTGGACGTGGTCCTGGTGCGCCATGGCGAGACCCCGCTCACCCCGCACGGTGCCTACTCAGGATCGGGAGTGCCGGGGCCGTCCCTGACCATGACGGGCCGGGAGCAGGCCCACGCCGCGGCGCGGCTCGTCAGCAGGATCGGTACCGATCTGTTCGCGGACCTGGCCGCACCGTCGGTGCTCCTCACGTCACCGATGGTGCGCACGCAGGAGACCGCGGCCGTGCTGTCCGAGGCCCTCGGCCTGCCGGCGCAGATCGAGGCACGTGCCCGGGAGTGCGACTTCGGTGACTGGGAGGGCCTTCGTCCGGAGGAGATCGACGCCCGCTGGCCCGGCGAACGGGCAGCCTGGCACACCGATGGCACCATCGCCGCCCCCGGCGGCGGGGAGTCGACGGCCGATGTGGGCGTGCGGACCGAGGCGCTGCTGGCGGATCTGCACCGCGAGCATGCCGGGACCACGGTGGTGGTCGTGGCCCACGCCGTGAGCATCCGTGCGATGGTCGGCAGCTCGTTGCTGGCTCCACTGGGAGGTTGGTGGCGCTTCCGGCTGCTGCCGGCGTCGACCACCGTGCTGCGCCGCTACGCCGACTCCTTCACCCAGGTCCTCGGCGTCGGACTGCCCGGGCAGGACTGATGGGGCGCTTCTTCGACGTCGCCGACGGCGGCCCGGTGCGGCTGGAGGTCCGCAGCGTCGACGGCCGGGACTTCACCCTGCTGCGGCGGATCGGCTATCTCAGTGACGACTACGACCAGCCGTTCGTGGTGCCCATCGACCTGGAGAGGTTCCGGACCGACTTCGCCTCGGTGCCCTGGATCTTCACCTGGCTGGTCCCGCGGAGCGGCCGCTATGCCGCCGCCGCGGTCCTGCACGATGCGATCGTCGTCGAGGGGGACTATGACGGGCCGGTGATCGACCGGGTCGAGGCCGACCGGATCTTCCGCGTGGCGCTGCGCGAGCTGGGCACCCCGGTGCTGCGGAGCTGGCTGATGTGGGCAGCCGTGAGCATCGCCACGATGTGGACGATGCCGCAGCGGCGGTGGCGCTGGCGCGGTGCGGTGGTGCTGCTGATCGGGATGGTCACCGCGGTCGGCCTGGTCGCCACCGGCGACCTGTTCGACCTGTGGTCGGTGCTGCCGTGGATGGGCGAACGGAGCCTGGCGGCCGAACTGGCTGCCGGGGCGGCCGCCGCGGTCGTGGTCCCCTCCGTGCTCGCCTTGAGCTGGGGTCGCTTCGCCCGTGCGGGCATCATCACCGGCGTCGCGCTGGCCTTCCTCGTGCACGTCACGCTCGCCATCGTCGCGCTGTTCGGCCTGTATCGCCTCGCCGAGCGCCTCGTCTCCGGGCCCACGCCGAGCGTGGCGCCGGCCGACAGGTAGGGCCTCGTCCAGGTCAGGACCGTGCGGGCGGCACCACCAGCTCCAAGGTGTCCGGCCCCGAGCCGCGCCCGGGAAGCACGGTGACCTCCTGCAGCACCGAGCCCACGAGCTCCTCGGCCGCGCGCCGCACACCGCGCACGGACCGTGGTGGCGCCGGGGCGCGGGTGAGCAGGTGGCGGGTGAGCACGCCCCGGGCGTGCTTGGCGTGGTGGGAGACCACGGTGCGCACCCCGTCCCGCTCGGCCACGACCCGCACGGCCAGCCAGTCCAGCTCTCGCGGCGGACGCCACGCCGGGACGTAGGGGCCGGAGCGGCAGTCGATGACGACGCCGGGGTCGTCATCGGTCAGGGCCGGCCCCAGCGCCTGCGACCAGTACGGGGCCAGTGCTCCGATGCCCGGCAGACCGGCCGTCATCGACAGCCGGTAGGCCGGGATCCGATCCGCGGGGGAGAGCACGCCCCACAGGGCCGAGACGATCCGGACGCAGGCGTTGGCACGCCGTCGGGCGGTGCCGCGCAGGCCGGCCATGCCGGCCGCCTCGTAGAGCACGCCGGTGTAGACCTGCGCGGCCGGTGCGGCGGGCGCGCCGGCCAGGTCCAGGTTGCGCCGCACCTCCTGCGCGAGCGAGTCGCCCACCCCCAGCCGCTGGTGGGCGTCGGGTGCGCGGCTGACCTCGGACAGCTCGCGCAGCGCCCGGATGCGGTGCGGGCGAAGGTCCGGTCGGGCGAGGGCCGTCAGGTCGACCGGGCGCCCGCGCGGGGGTGGCGTCTTGCCCTCGGAGGGCGGGAGCAGGATCAGCACCCCGGCAGCCTACGACGGCGGACGGCGCCTGCCGTCCGCGCGCACCGGTACCCTGGTGGTGGATGAGTCGGCCAGGCGGTCGCGTCGCGGGGAGACCCGTGCCGAGGAACGTCCGGGCTCCACAGGGCAGGGTGGTGGGTAACACCCACCCGGGGCGACCCGCGGGAAAGTGCCACAGAAATCAGACCGCCGTCCGGTCCGCCGGGCGGTGAGGGTGAAACGGTGGTGTAAGAGACCACCAGCGTGCCGGGTGACCGGCACGGCTCGGTAAACCCCACCCGGAGCAAGACCAGACAGGGAGCGTTCGAGGGCGGCCCGCCCGAGCTCCCGGGTAGGTCGCTGGAGGCGTGCGGCAACGTACGTCGTAGATGGATGGCCGCCACCGAGGCAAGTCCTCGGGACAGAACCCGGCGTACCGGCCGGCTCATCCCTCCGCCCCTCAGGGCCGAGGCGACCGGCGCGAACTGCTCAGTCGTTCTCGGCGGCCAGGGCGGCGGCGCCCACGATGCCCGCCTTGTTACGCAGCTTCGCCGGAATGATCGGCGTCGTGAGGTCCAGCAGCGGCAGGAACTCCTTGTGGTCCTTGGACACACCGCCGCCGACGACGAACAGGTCGGGGGAGAAGAGGAACTCCACGTGCGCGAAGTAGCGCTGCAGCCGTTCGGCCCACTCGGGATAGCTGAGCTCCTCGCGATCCTTGACCGAGGAGGCGGCGCGCTTCTCGGCGTCGTAGCCGTCCAGCTCGAGGTGTCCCAGCTCGAAGTTGGGCACGAGCACGCCGTCGTGGATCAGCGCGCTGCCGATGCCGGTGCCGAGCGTGAGCACCAGTACGCTGCCCTGCTGCCCCAGCGCCGCACCATAGGCGGCCTCGGCGTAGCCGGCGGCGTCGGCGTCGTTGACCACGAACGCGGAGTGCCCGGTCGCGTCCCGGGTGACGCCCGCGACGTCGGTCCCGATCCAGCGCTTGTCGACGTTCGCCGCCGTCTGGGCGACACCGTTCTTGATGACGCCGGGGAAGGTCACGCCGATGTGGGCGCCGGCGGGCAGCTCGAAGTGGGACACCACGGCCGAGAGGACCTCGGCGACCGCCTCCGGGCTCGATTCGATCGGCGTCGGGAGGCGGTACTTCTTCGTGAGCAGCTTGCCCGTGACGAGGTCGACGGGCGCTCCCTTGATGCCCGACCCCCCGACATCGATACCGAACCCGATGCGCTCGTCGGGAGTCTCGATCAGGGCGTCGTGAGAATCGTTGGTCATGGGGCGCTTTCGTCCGGAGCCTGCGGGCGTGCGGCCGCCGTTGCGACCACGGGGGAAGTGTAGAGCCGTGGCGGACCGCCGGCGTGGGAGACTCGCATCGTGGAAGGAGGGTGGCGACATGCCCGCACGACACGACGGCACCTCTGATGAGGGGTACTACTACAATCTGGAGACAGGTCAGGTCGAGCACGGCAAGGTGAGCGACTGGACCAGTCGGATCGGCCCGTACCCGAGCGAAGCCGAGGCGGCCCAGGCGCTGGAACGGGTACGTGCCCGCAACGAAGCCTGGGAAGAGGCGGAGCGCCGGTGGCGGGACGAGGACGATCCGGACGAGGACTGACGCACCACCGGCCCCTGATGGCATGATGGGCCCGACACGACGAGCGAAGGGAATGGCAGTGCGGTATGCGATAGCGCGCGTCGCCGGCTCCTGCGTGCTCGGACTGGCCGGCACGCTGGCCCTCGCGCCGGCTGCCGTGGCCGACGCCGGGTCGTCTCTGGGCAAGCCCCTGGGTGAAGGCCTCGGAGACCGCCCGCTGATCGGCATCCGGATCGGTATCGACCCCGGCCACAACGGTGGTGAGCCGGAGGACCCGAGCGAGTTGACCCACCGTGTGGCCGACGGCCGGGGCGGACGCAGCGCCTGCGACACCCCCGGGAACGGCACCACCTCCGGCTACGCCGAGCACGAGTTCACGCTCGAGGTCGGGATGCTCCTGGCAGCGGAGCTGCGCCGGCAGGGAGCGATCGTGGTGATGACACGCACCGAGGACGACGGCGTCGGCCCCTGCGTGGACCGCCGCGGCACCTTCGCCGAGGACCAGGACGTCGAGCTGTTGCTCTCCCTGCACGCGAACGCCTCGACCGACGCCGAGGACTCCGGGTTCCATGCGGTGGTGGCCGACCCGCCGCTGTCGCAGTCGCAGGCCGAGCCCAGCCACGATCTCGCGCAGACCATGGTGGAGGCGCTGGTGGACGGCGGGTTCGAGCCCAGCGACATCGGCACCGACGGGCTGCTGGAGCGCGATGACCTGGCCACGCTGAACTTCTCCCGCCGGCCCGCCGTGCAGCTCGAGCTCGGGGAGATGCGCAACGCCGAGGACGCCGCCCAGATGGAGAGCGAGGAGGGCCGGCACGCCTACGCCGACGCCCTCGCCCAGGGCGTCTCGGAGTGGATCGAGAACCGCGACTGACCCACCCCCGCAGCGGCGGAGGGGGCCGGCTTCGTGGCGTTCGCGCCCCGTTCGTGCCGGCGCTCTGCTCAGGCCTCGTAGGAGTGCTCGGGCGCCGGGAATGTGCCGGAGCGCACCTCGCCGGCGTAGTCCGAGGCCGCCTGCTGCAGGGCGGCACCCAGGCGCGCGAACTGCTTGGCGAACCGGGGTGACCAGTCACCCATCCCGGCCATGTCCAGCCACACGAGAACCTGACCATCGCACTGCGGGCCGGCGCCGATACCGATCGTCGGGATGTGCAGGATCTCGGAGACCCTGGCCGCGACCGGTGCGGGCACCATCTCGAGCACCACCGCCACCGCCCCGGCGTCCTGGAGGGCGACGGCGTCCTCGCACAGCCGCTCCGCGGCATCATCGCCTCGGCCCTGGACGCGCTTGCCGCCGAGCATGTTCTCCGACTGTGGCGTGAAGCCGATGTGCCCGACCACGGGGATGCCCGCATTGGTCAGCAGCCGCACGTGCTCGGCCACCCGCACCCCGCCCTCGAACTTGACCGCGTGCGCGCCCCCCTCCTTCAGCATCCGCACGGCATTGCCGAGCGCCTGCTGCGGGCCGGCCTCGTAGGAGCCGAACGGCAGGTCGGCCACCACCAGGGCACGGCGGGTCGCGCGGGTCACGGCCCGCACCGCCGGAACGAGCTCGTCGACCGTGACCGGGATGGTGCTCTCGAGGGCGAGCATGTTGTCCCCGATCGAATCGCCCACCAGGAGCATGTCGATCCCGGCGGCATCGAAGATCCGCGCCGTGGGCGCGTCATAGGCCGTCAGCATCGTCAGCCGCTCGCCGGCAGCCTTCGCCGCCGCCAGGTGGTGGACCCGCACGCGCCGGTCACCACCCACCTCGGGCAGCGCTGACGGACGGTCGGCTCCTGCGGGCTGTTCCATGCACTCAGCGTATCTGCCGGATGCTGACAGACTGGAGCCATGAGTGCTGGTACCCGCGCCCCGTCGTTCGGTTCCTCCTACGGTCACGGCTTCGCCCGCGTAGCCACGTGCACCATCGACGTCACCCTGGCCGACCCCGCCCGCAACGCCCAGGCGGTGCTGGAGCAGGCGCGTGCCTGTCACGAGGACGGTGTGGCCGTGGCGGTCTTCCCCGAGCTCTGCCTCACCGGCTACAGCATCGAGGACCTGTTCCTGGCCGATCCGGTGCTGCTGGCCACCGACGAGGCGCTCGGCGAGCTGGTCACGGCCAGCGCCTCGCTGACCCCGGTGCTGGTGGTGGGCGCGCCGTTGCGTCACCGCAGCCGCCTCTACAACGCCGCCGTGGTGATCCACCGGGGCCGCGTGCTCGGGGTGGCGCCGAAATCGCTGCTGCCGACCTACCGCGAGTTCTACGAGCGCCGGCACTTCGCGCCCGGCGACGACCAGCGCGGGCAGGAGTGCACCATCGACGGGCACCGCGTGCCGTTCGGCCCGGACCTGCTCTTCGAGGCCGAGGACCAGCCCGGCCTGGTCCTGCACGTGGAGGTCTGCGAGGACGTCTGGGTGCCGGTCCCACCGAGCGCGGAGGCCGCCCTGGCGGGCGCCACCGTGATCGCGAACCTCTCCGGCAGCCCGGTCACGGTGGGCCGTGCCGCCGATCGTCACCTGATGTGCCGGTCGGCGTCCGCGCGATACCTGTCCGCCTATGTCTACGCCGCGGCCGGTCGCGGGGAGTCCAGCAACGACCTCGCCTGGGACGGTCAGACCATGATCTACGAGGCCGGGACGCTGCTGGCCCGCTCGCCCCGGTTCAGTGAGGTCCCCGAGCGTGCCGTGGCGGATGTGGACCTGGACCTGCTGCGCCAGGAGCGGATCCGGCAAGGGACCTTCGACGACAACCGCCGCACGCATGCGTCCCGGACCGACGCCTTCCGCAGCGTCCGGTTCCGGTTGAACCCGCCCGAGGGCGACATCGGCCTCCGCCGCGCGGTCGACCGGTTCCCGTTCGTTCCCGACGACGCTGAACGGCTCGCCCAGGACTGCTACGAGGCCTTCAACATCCAGGTCGCCGCCCTGGAGCAGCGGATGCGCGCGATCGGCAGCCCGAAACTCGTGATCGGGGTCTCCGGCGGCCTGGACTCCACGCACGCCCTGCTGGTGGCCGCCCAGGCGATGGACCGTCTGGGCCGCCCCCGCACCGACATCCTCGGGTACACCCTCCCCGGGTTCGCGACCGGTGAGCACACCCGCTCCAACGCCTGGAGGCTCGGGGAGGCGCTGGGCGTGTCGTTCGCCGAGATCGACATCCGGCCAGCCGCCCAGGAAATGCTCGCGAAGATCGGTCACCCCTTCGCCGGGGGTGAGCCGGTCTACGACGTCACCTTCGAGAACGTACAGGCGGGGCTGCGCACCGACTATCTGTTCCGCCTCGCGAACGCCGAGGGCGGGATCGTGGTCGGCACCGGCGACCTGTCGGAGATGGCGCTGGGCTGGTGCACCTACGGCGTGGGTGACCAGATGTCGCACTACGCCGTCAACGTCGGGGTGCCCAAGACCCTCATCCAGCACCTGATCCGCTGGGTGATCTCCTCCGAGGAGTTCAGTGCGGACACCAGCGAGGTGCTGCGCTCGGTGCTCGACACCCGCATCACGCCGGAGCTGGTGCCCAGCGGCGAGGACGGCGAGGTGCAGAGCACCGAGGACGCCATCGGCCCGTACGCCCTGCATGACTTCAGCCTGTTCTACGTGCTGCGGTACGGCTTCACCCCCAGCAAGATCGCCTTCCTCGCCCACCACGCCTGGTCGGATCCCGAGCGCGGGGCCTGGCCACCGGGATTCCCGGCCGAGGACCGCTACGGGTACGACCTGGCGACGATCCGAGGGTGGCTCGAGGTCTTCGTGCGCCGCTTCTTCGGCTTCAGTCAGTTCAAGCGCAGCGCGCTGCCCAACGGTCCCAAGGTGATGGCCGGGGGAGCGCTCTCGCCGCGGGGGGAGTGGCGCGCCCCGTCCGACGGCAACGCCGCCGCCTGGCTGGCCGACCTCGAGCGTGTCCCGACGGCGGACGCCGGACCTGACGGCCCGGGCGGCCCGGCGAACCTGACATGATGGGGCCACCCGGGAGCGATGGCGCCCGGGCGGTCCGAAGGCCAGACGATCGGGAGCAGTCGCATGGACAAGCAGCAGGAGTACGTCCTCCGGGCGATCGAGGAGCGGGACGTCCGGTTCATCCGGCTCTGGTTCACCGACGTCCTGGGTGTGCTCAAGTCGGTCGCGATCGCGCCGGCCGAGCTCGAAGGGGCCTTCATCGAGGGCATCGGGTTCGACGGATCCTCCATCGAAGGACTCTCCCGCGTCTCCGAGTCCGATCTCATCCTGCGCCCGGATCCCAGCACGTTCCAGATCCTGCCGTGGCGAGGTGGCAAGCACGGCACGGCGCGGATGTTCTGCGACATCCTCACTCCCGATGGTGAATCCTCGCCGGCCGACCCGCGCAACGTGCTCAAGCGCTCCCTGGAGGTGGCCGCCGATTCTGGCTTCACCTTCTACACCCACCCGGAGATCGAGTTCTACCTGTTCAAGGCGCTCGAGAGCGAGACCGATCCGCTGATCCCGATCGACAACGCCGGCTACTTCGACCACGTCGCGCGCGGCCAGGGGCACGACTTCCGGCGCGCTGCGATCACGCTGCTGGAGTCGATGGGGATCTCGGTGGAGTTCTCCCACCACGAGACCGGGCCCGGGCAGAACGAGATCGACCTGCGCTACGCCGACGCGCTGAGCACGGCCGACAACATCATGACGTTCCGCTCGGTGGTCAAGGAGGTCTCGATCGAGCAGGGCTTCACCGCCTCGTTCATGCCCAAGCCACTCGCCGGCCAGCCCGGCTCGGGCATGCACACGCACCTGTCCCTGTTCGAGGGGGACACGAACGCCTTCTACGAGCCCGGCGGCGAGTACCAGCTCTCCGCCACCGGCCGCGCCTTCATCGCCGGCCTGCTGCACCACGCACCCGAGATCACGGCCGTGACGAACCAGTTCGTCAACTCCTACAAGCGCTTGTGGGGCGGGCAGGAGGCGCCGAGCTACCGGTGCTGGGGGCACAACAACCGTTCCGCGCTGGTGCGGGTGCCGATGTACAAGCCCAACAAGGGTCAGTCGGCGCGGGTGGAGTACCGCGGGCTGGACACCGGGGCCAACCCCTACCTGGCCTTCGCCGTCATGCTCCGCGCGGGCCTGAAGGGCGTGCAGGAGAACTACCAGATGCCCGAGGAGGCCGAGGACAACGTCTGGGAGCTCTCCGACAACGAACGCCGAGCCCTCGGCATCGAGCCGTTGCCGGGTAGCCTCAACGAGGCCGTGGCCGTGATGGAGCGCTCCGAGCTGGTGGCCGAGACGCTCGGGGAACAGGTCTTCACCCACTTCCTGGCCAACAAGCGCCAGGAGTGGACCGACTACCGGGCGCAGGTGACCCCGTACGAGCTGGCACGGGTCGGCCTGATCTGAGCCGGACGCCATCAGCCCACCTGCGATCCGAAGGGCGGTCGAGATGAGCCGGGCGGTGTCACTCACCGGGATGCTGGCGCGCGCCGGATTCGACGACGCCGAGCGCGACGCCGATCTGCTGTGCTCCTCGTTCCTCGCCGCGGTCTACGACGACGCCGACGCCGCGGGCAGGACGGCGCTGGTCAGCGCCCTCGGCCGCGCCGCCGACCCCGACCGCGCGTTGCTTGCGCTCGTGCGCCTGGGGGAGGCCGATGGCGTCGACGGGGCCAGGCTCGCCGAGATCTTCGCCACGGACGGGCCCGAGCGCGAGCGCGTGATCGCCGTACTCGGAGCCTCCCAGGCCCTCGGCGACTGGCTGATCTCCCACCCCACGGACGTCGAGATCGTCGCCTCGGCCCGCGTCGACGGGATCGGCGTCGGCGCCACGGCACCGGCCGTGCGGGCCCGGATGCTCGCTGCGGTGGGAGCGGACCCGCAGGCTGAGGCGCCCGTGGCCTCGGGGACCGCCGCCACCGGGGTCCTCGACGAGATGCGGCGGGCCTACCGGCGCATCCTGCTGGCCATCGCCACCGAGGACCTCACCAGCACCGACCCGCAGACCGTGCTCCCGGCCGTCTCCGCCACCCTCGCCCACCTCGCCTCCGCCTCGCTCGAGGCGGCCCTGGCGCTGGCGCGGGCCGAGATCGGGGACCGCGCCGGGCAGGTGCGGCTCGCCGTGCTGGGCATGGGTAAGACCGGCGGGCAGGAGCTGAACTACATCTCCGACGTCGACGTCATCTACGTGGCCGAACCTGCCGACGGCGTGGAGGAGGGGGAGGCGCTGCGGACCGGAGCCAAGCTCGCCGGGACGATGGCGCGGATGTGCTCGATGCCCGCGCACGAGCCGCCGCTGTGGGAGGTCGATGCCGCCCTGCGGCCGGAGGGCAAGAACGGTCCGCTCGTGCGCACCCTGGACTCCCACGTCAGCTATTACGAGCGGTGGGCCAAGACCTGGGAGTTCCAGGCCCTGCTCAAGGCCCGGCACGTGGCCGGCGACGCGGAGCTGAGCAGCGCCTACCTGGAGGCGACCCGCCCCATGGTGTGGGACGCCGTCGGCCGGGAGAACTTCGTCGAGGACGCCCAGGCCATGCGGCGGCGCGTGGAGGCGCACGTGCCGGTCGCCGAGACCGAGCGGCAGATCAAGCTCGGTCGCGGTGGGCTGCGGGACGTGGAGTTCACCGTGCAGCTGCTGCAGCTGGTGCACGGCCGGGTGGACGAGACGATCCGGTCCGCGAACACCCTCGAGGCGCTGTCTGCGCTCTCCGCGGCCGGGTACGTGGGCCGCGACCACGCCGCCGAGCTCGCCGGCTGCTACCGGTTCCTGCGCGTGCTCGAGCACCGGGTCCAGCTCGCGCGGCTGCGCCGCACCCACCTGATGCCCACCGGCGCCGACGATCTGCGCCGCCTGGCCCGCGCCGCGCGGGTCCCGGTCGAGGGCGGCGACGGGATCGAGAGCAGGTGGCGGGCGACGCGGCGTCAGGTCCGGCGCCTGCACGAGGAGTTGTTCTACCGCCCGCTGCTGCCCGCCACCGCACGACTGTCGGCCGACGACGCCTCCCTCGACGCGCCCGCCGCGGGCGCGCGACTGCGGGCGATCGGCTACCGCGACCCCGAGGGCGCCACCCGCCACATCAAGGCCCTCACCGAAGGCGTCTCCCGGCGTGCCTCGATCCAGCGCCAGCTGTTGCCGGTGATGCTGGGCTGGTTCGGCGAGGGCAGCGACCCCGACGGCGCCCTGCTCGCCTTCCGCAAGCTCTCCGACACGCTGGGCAGTACCTACTGGTACCTGAAGCTGCTGCGCGACTCCGGCGCCGCGGCCGACCGGCTCGCGCACCTGCTCTCGGCGTCCGGCTATGTGGCGGAGAACCTGGCCCGGCTCACCGACGCGATCGCCTGGCTCGACGACGACGCCGACCTCGCCCCACGCTCGCCGGAGGTCCTGGCCGGGCACATGGACGCCATGCTGGTGCGCCGGCATGAGGCGAAGGCCGCGGCCTCGGCGATCCGGTTCCTGCGCCGCCGGGAGCTGACCCGGGGAGCGATCCGGGACGTGCTCGAGACCGTGCCGGTCAGCACCTGCCGCGAGGTGATCTCGCCCGCGGCTGACATGGCACTGCACGGAGCGCTACGGGTGGCCACCTACGAGGCCAACACCAAGCGCGGGCTGGACCGGGCGCCGTCGGCGTTCCTGGTGGTGGCGATGGGCCGACTCGGTGGCGAGGAGATCGGATACGCCAGTGACGCGGACGTGATGTTCGTCCACGAGCCGGTGGCCGGGGCAGATCCGCAGGTGGCGAACGAGTGGGCGGCGGAGGTCGCCGGATCGATCACCTCGCTGCTCGGCACCATGAGCAGCGAGCCGCAGCTCCAGGTCGACGCCGCGCTGCGGCCGGAGGGCAAGCAGGGCCCGATGGTGCGCACCCTGGACTCCTACGCGAAGTACTACCAGCGCTGGGCGCTGGGATGGGAGCGGCAGGCGCTGTTGCGCGCCCGGGTGGCGTGCGGGGATGACGAGCTCGCCGCGCGATTTGCCGACCTCATCGCGCCCCACCGTTACCCGCAGGAGGGGATCGAGACCACCGAGCTGCGCGAGCTGCGGCGCATCAAGGCGCGGGTGGAGTCCGAGCGGCTGCCCCGGGGCGTGCCGGCCACGCACCATCTCAAGCTCGGCCGTGGCGGCCTCTCGGACGTGGAGTGGACCGCGCAGCTGCTGCAGCTCCAGCACGCCGGCCGGTACGAGGCGCTCCGCGTGACGGGGACCCGTGAGGCGCTGCTGGCCGCCCGGGACGAGGGACTGCTCTCCGGATCCGACGCCGATCGGCTGATCGAGGCGTGGGAGCTAGCCACCCGGCTGCGCAATGCCATCGTCCTGGCCACCGGCCGCGTGCGAGGCCAGCGGGTGGATGTGCTCCCCGAGGAGCGGCAGTCGCTGTCAGCCGTCTCCCGGCTGCTCGGCTACGAACCGGGGCACGCGGTGGACCTCGAGGAGGACTGGCTGCGCGCGGCCCGGCGGGCGCGCGCCGTCATGGAACGCGTCTTCTACGGCTGAGCCTGCCCGACGGGCTCGGTGGTCAGCTGGTGGGCGTCGTCGACCTGACCTCGTCGGTGCCCGCCGGAAGGTAGGCGACCCGGTGTTGTGTGCCGGCCGCAAACCTCGGCTGGTCCCGCAGCAGCGAGAGATACTTCTGCTCCCAGCCGAGGAAGCCCCGCCCGTCGGCGGTGTGGACCTGATAGGTGATCCGGTACAAGCGCCGTTCACCCACCATCCGGTACCGGAACTTCTGCTCGATCACGACGGCGTGGGCGAGCGGTGCGCCGACGAAAGATGGGTCGGGCCGATTGCGCCGGCGGCGCAGGACGATGACGCTGCCGACGATGGCCCCAACGACGACCACCACCCACAGCAGGTTGGTAAGGACCAGGACCACCGGCGAGGCCGCCATCGTCACCGTTAGGGTCACCAGGTCCGCTGCGTCGGTCACGGCGGCCATGCTAGCGGGGAGCCCGGGCACTGGGCGCGCGGACTCCCCACCTCATGGTCAGTGGTTGCGGCCCCTGCCCGGATGATCGTCGGTGTACAGCCGGTAGGGCTCGGCGGTGGCCGCGAAGGCGGCCAACTCCTCGTCCCATCCGTCGACGATCTCATCAGGGTCCACCCCGGCCTCCACCTGGGCGCGGAGGTCCTTGGTCCCCGAGAGAAGGTCGATCCAGCAGCTGTCCTGCGCGGTGCGGCACTCACCGCCCTCACGCCAGTCCACCTCCTCGATGTGGGCGAACAGAGCATCCAGAACGTGGATGCCCACCCGCAGAGGTTCATAGGTGGCCATGTCCGTGATGTGGATCTCCAGACCGCCGGAGAACTCCCCGGCGTGCTTGCTCGAGGACGGGGTGGCGGACGCGGGTCGGAACGTCACGCCCTCCAGACCACGCGAGTTGAGGTCCTCGGCCAACTCCCACGACTCGGTCTCGTCGATGAAGGGCGCGCCGAACCAGAGGAACGGCTTGGTCGTGCCGCGGCCTTCCGAGACGTTGATCGACTCGATCAGGCCGGTACCTGGGTAGACCAGAGCCGTCTCGCGCGTCGGGATGTTGGGCGAGGGGAGGACCCACGGCAGGTCCCAGTCGGCCACGATCTCGTCCGGCTGGTATCCGGACATCTCCACCACGCGGAGATCAGCCGGGGCCTCGAGCAGCTCGCCGTTGAAGTACTGGGCGAGCTCTCCCACCGTCATCCCGTGCTGGAGCGGGATCTCGCGCAGTCCGACGAAGGAACTGAGCTCGGGATACTCCAGCACCGGGCCGTCCATACGGCCGCCGAGTGGGTTGGGCCGGTCCAGGACCACGAACTGCAAGTCATTCTCCGCGGCGGCCTCCATGGCGTAGTACATCGTCCAGATGTAGGTGTAGAAACGGGCACCGATGTCCTGGATGTCGAAGACCAGCACGTCGACGTCGGCGAGCATCTCCGGCGAGGGCTTCCGCGTGGGGCCGTAGAGGGAGTACACCGGGAGACCGGTGCGCTCGTCGACGTAGCTCTCCACGTAAGCGCCGGCCGGCACACCGCCGCGCACTCCGTGCTCCGGGCCGTACAGGGCCGTGACCTCATACCCGCCGGAGGCCTCGCCGGCGATGAGGGCGTCGACAGTGTGCGTGAGGTCCGAGGTGACACCCGTCGGATTGGTGATGATGCCGACCCGTTGGTCCTCCAGCTCGCTGAGGTCGTCGAGAAGGACCTCCACCCCGAGCTCGAGCGGCCGGTCGAGGCCGGGCGGCGTCTCGGGTCGCCCGCCCGGTGTCATGGGCGCGAGCGATCCCGCCGCGCCGATGGCCAGCGCTGCGCCTACCGCGAGTCCTCGCCAGGTACGTCTGCTCATCACATCTCCTCTCCGCTGAGGTCGGCGGAATCAGTGTCCACGTCCGGCGTGGTCGGGTGGGCCGGCGTGGTCGGGTGGGCCGGCGTGGTCGGGTGGGCCGGGGTAGTGACGCCCATAGCCCAGCGGCAGGAGCGTCTCGGTGCCGTCCGCCGTCGGTACGTCCACCGGGAGCTCACCGGAAGGATTGATGTCACCGGCGATTGCGCGCACCACTGCCGCATAGTTGACGAGATTGTAGCCGTAGCTGTTCAGTACCGCGTCGGCTTCGTCGAAGGCATTGATGTCGTAGGGGTTACGCGCGGCGACGACGATCACCGGTGTGCCCGTGACGCCGAGCTCGGCCACCATCTGCTGCTGTGCGCTGTTGGCGCCGGCGTTGTAGGAGGTGAAGACGACGGCGTCCGCCCCGGCAGCCGCTTCGACGGCCCGCGCCCGGTAGGCCGCCGAGGGCGAGTTGCCGTTCTCGTACTCCTCGATCACGTCGAATCCTCGATCGGCCAGCATCGGCCCCAGCCGTTCCGGCCAGGCGGACCCGGCTCCGACCACCAGAACGGTATCCGAGTCGGCATCGAGCGGCAGGGCACGGTCCTCGTTGCGTAGCAGCGTGATCGACCGGCCCGCGATCGTCGCTGCGGTGACCAGATGCTCGGCGCTGCCGACCACCGAGTCCACCGCACCGGGGTCGGCGTGGGGATCGTCGAGAACGCCGCGCTCGGCCTTCCACTCCAGGATCCGGGTGACCGACTCGTCCAGCCGCTCCTCGGAGATGACACCGTCGGCGACGGCCTGCTCCACCGCACCGATCGAGGCATCGACGTCGGGCGAGTTCAGCAGGATGTCCGAGCCGGCCTGGATCGCCAGCACCGCCATCTCCTCCTGGGACCAGTGATCGGTCATGGCCCCCATGTCGAGGGCGTCCGTGGTGATGATCCCCTCGAAGCCCATGTCCTCGCGCAGCAGCCCGGTGAGCACCTCCGGCGAGAGGGTTCCCGGCAGGTCGGGGTCGATCGCCTCGACGATGATGTGCGCCGTCATGATCATGTCGACCCCGGCGTCGATCGCCGCCTCGAACGGCTCCAGGTGGTCGTCGAGCGTCGCGCGGTCGTAGCTGACGACGGGCAGCCCGAGGTGGGAGTCGGTCTCGGTGTCACCGTGGCCGGGGAAGTGTTTGGCCGTGGCGCCGATGTACTGCTGGATGCCCTCGATCTGCGCGACGCCGAGCCTGCTCACGGCGTCGGGGTCCTCTCCCATCGACCTGATCCCGATCACCGGGTTGTCCGGGTTGGAGTTGATGTCGATGACCGGGGCGAAGTCGACGTTGATGCCCATGGCGTGCATCTCCGAACCCAGGATCTCGCCCTGGGCCCGGGCCAGGTCGGTGTCGAAGGTGGCCCCCAGTGCCATGTTCCCCGGTAGCTCGGTTGCCGGCGGCCCGATCCGGGCGACGAGCCCGCCCTCCTGGTCGATCGTCACCGCGAGCGGGACGCCGGGGCCGTCCTCTCCCAGCGCCGCGTCCTGCAGTCCGTTGGAGAGGGCAGTGACCTGGGAGGGGCTGCTCGTGTTCCCCGACCAGGAGAAGTAGAGCACGCCACCGAGGTCGTACTTCTCGACCACCTGCGCCGGCGTATCCACGCCGTACCGGGCCTGGTTGCTGGCGGCCATCGAGCTGTCGTCGGCCGACGAGCCGTAGACGTGGGTCCACGTCATCTGGCCGATCTTCTGCCGTACTGTCATGGCCTCGACCATCGCAGTGACGTCGTGAGCCGTGGGCTCCGGTGGCGGTGGGTCCGCGTCCGCATGTGCGGGTGCGATACCGCTGAGCAGCAGACCTGCTCCGAGTGCGGCTGCGCCCGTGCACCACTGACAGGCACGCTAGGTGTGAGGTAGGTCACTGTCAAGGTCTACCGTGTCGATCGGCTGCGGCTGAGAATGATTTTCGTCGGCGCAAGAGCGTGCAGCGTGATGGAGCGGGTCGTCCACGGCAGAGTCGTCAAGCCTTGGGCGGGGCGGCCCGACCTGGTTGAATGAACAGAGGCTTCACCCGCCGCACCGGACTACCCAGGGAACCGCAACGATGCAGCTCACCCGCCGCCAGGTACTCGCCATGATCCCCGCCGCAGGAGCGCTGGGGGTGGGCGCACCGCTGGCCGCGCACGCCGAGGCACCGGCCGACCACGCCCGGCTGCTGACCAACGCCGTGGCGATGCTGGCGGGAACCACCGCCACCAATGCGCGCCCGGAGGTGGCTGCGAAGGTGGCAGCCATCGAGTCCACCGCCCGCAGCCGACTGGCGGCGCTGTCCGCCGCCGGGCCGGATGAGCTCTTCGAGGGTGTGCCCCTCGGCTCCGACGACACCACGCTGCGCCGTACCACCACCTTCCTGTACGAGATCGCTCTGGCCACCCGCGCACCCGGCTCGGAGCTCTACGGCGACCTCGCCGTGCAGCGGCAGGTGATCGACGGCCTCGCGTGGCTGCACGAGCACCACCTCGCCGACCATGACGCCGGTTACTACGGGAACTGGTTCACCTGGGAGATCGGGTTCCCGACCGATGTCACCCGCGCGCTCGTGCTGCTCGCCGAGGAGGTCGACGCCCACCGGCCCGGGCTCGTGGGCACCTATGTCGCCACCATGGATGCCTATCTGCGCGCCGGCGTCGACGGTGACGTCGACCTCGACTCCCGGTTCCACACCGGTGCGAACCTGGCCGACATCACCACGAACCGGATCCTGCAGGGCGCGCTGACCGGGGACGACGCCCGGATCGCGAAGGCCATCACGGACCAGGCGACGGTCTTCGCCACCATCGACCCCTACGACCTCCGGCACGGTGTCACCGACGGCTACTACGCGGACGGGTCGTTCATCCAGCACCACTCCGTGGCCTACACCGGCTCCTACGGCAAGGGCCTGCTCACCCGCGTGGTGCAGACGGTCAAGATCCTCGACGGCGCTTCCCGCTCCAGCAGCGCCGACCTGGTCCAGGTCGTCACCGGCTGGGTGCGCCACGGGTTCGCTCCCGTGATCTACGAAGGCTGGATGATGGAGGCGGTCAAGGGACGAGCCGTCTCCCGGACCACCACCGGGTACACGGACGTGCGCATCGTCGCCGAGGCCATCGTCGACCTGAGCGCCTACGCGCCGGCCGAGGACGCCCGCGCCCTGGCGGCCTACGTCAAGCACCTGGACGAGAGCTCGCCGGAGACGCTCGACTCGAGCGGGTTCGCCTCCCCGGTCAGCATCGCCCGGTTCGCGGACATCGTCGGCGACACATCCATCGCGGCCGCGGACCTGAACCCCGACGAGCACTCGGTCGGCTTCGACGCGATGGACCGCACCGTGCATCGTCGTCCGGGTTACGCCTTCGCACTGGCGCGCAGCTCCGAGCGCATCAGCAAGTACGAGTACATGAACGGCGAGAACCTCCTGCCCTGGTTCCAGGGTGATGGGGCCTACCAGCTCTACCTCAGCGGCATGGACCAGCGTGAGTGCTACGGCGTGGATCACTACACGACCGTGGCGCCGGACAGGCTCGCCGGCGTGACCGCACCCGTGGAGCAACGCCAGAGCATCCCCGAGCTCTACGGTGAGCGCTGGTACGAGAACCCCGACCACCCGCTCGGCTTCACCTCCTCCTCCGAGTCGCAGAACACCTACGTCTACTTCCCGCAGGCGACGAACCCGCACTCCGGCGGGGCCACGCTCGGCGGGCTGGGGATCGCGGGCATGGTGATCTCCGACGACGTCCCGTACGTGGACAAGCAGGCCGGGATCCTCCCGGAGGACTTCGTGGTGTATGAGAACGTCCGGGCCACCAAGTCCTGGTTCATGCTCGACGAGGAGATCGTCGTGCTCGCGGCCGGCATCGAGGGACGTTCCCGCCGGGACGCGGTCACCACCCTCGACTCCCGGATCGCCGCGCCGGAGGACGAGGTCGAGATCAGCGGGGCGCACCGCGACGGGAGCCCCTGGTCCGGTACCGGCAGCGCACCCCTGGCATGGGTGCGCTACCTGAACGCCACCCAGGGCTCCGCCGTCGGGTACGTCCTGCTCGACGAGCAGGACGTGGACCTCACCCTGGACTCGGTCACGCGGAGCCGGCGAGCCATCCGGCTCACGAACCCCAACACGCGGGTGACCAAGCAGGTCTTCGGCCTCAGCGTGGACCATCCCGCCGCCGCCCGCCCGGCGGCGATCGCCTATGCGCTGGTCCCGCACGCGGACGAGCGCACCTTGACCTCCTACCCGGGGCCGCTGTCCGTCCTGCGGAACACCCCGCGAATCCAGGCCATCAAGCACACGGGACTCGACCTCGTGGCCGCGAACGTGTTCGTGGCCGGCAACCAGCAGGCCGAACGGCTCTCCGTCGAGGGCCCGGCCTCGGTGATCATGCGGCGTCACGCAGGGGCGGTCGAGCTGGCGCTCTCCGACCCGACGATGGCGCGCGAGAGCGTGTCCGTGATCGTGCGCGGCCGCCCGCTCGGCCTCGATATCGCTGACGACGGCGTCACGGTCAGCCGGGTACCGGGCGGGACCAGGGTGAGCGCTCGGACCCATCAGGCCTACGGCGCCACCTTCACCGCGCGACTGTCCTGACACAGCGAGCCCCCGGATCCGTCGAGGGATCCGGGGGCTCGCTGCGCTCACTCCTCAGAGGGTGCTGGTGACGACTCAGAGGTCGTAGTACAGCTCGAACTCGTGCGGGTGCGGACGCAACCGGATCGCGTCCACCTCGTTCGTGCGCTTGTAGTCGATCCAGGTCTCGATGAGGTCCGGCGTGAACACGTCGCCCTCGGTGAGGTAGTCATGGTCGGCCTCCAGCGCGTCGAGGACGCCCGGCAGGGAGTCCGGCACCTGGGCGATCTGCGCGTGCTCCTCCGGCGGCAGCTCGTACAGGTCCTTGTCGACCGGCTCCGGCGGCTCGATGCGGTTCTTGATGCCGTCGAGTCCGGCCATCAGCATGGCGGAGAACGCCAGGTACGGGTTCGACGAGGGGTCCGGCACGCGGAACTCGACGCGCTTGGCCTTCGGCGAGTTGCCCGTGACCGGGATGCGGATGCAGGCGGAGCGGTTGCGCGCCGAGTAGACCAGGTTCACGGGAGCCTCGAACCCGGGCACCAGCCGGTGGAAGGAGTTCAGCGAGGGGTTGGTGAACGCGAGCAGGGACGGGGCGTGCGCGAGCAGACCACCGATGTACCACCGGGCAATGTCCGAGAGGCCACCGTAGCCGCGCTCGTCGTAGAAGAGCGGCTCGCCGTTCTTCCACAGGGACTGGTGGGAGTGCATGCCCGAGCCGTTGTCACCGAACAGCGGCTTCGGCATGAAGGTGGCGGACTTGCCGGCCTCCCAGGCCACGTTCTTGACGATGTACTTGAACTTCATCAGATCGTCGGCGGCCGAGCGCAACGTGTTGAAGCGGTAGTTGATCTCCTGCTGGCCCGCGGTCCCGACCTCGTGGTGGGCGCGCTCGACCTCCAGGCCGTTCTGCTGCATGACGGTGACCATGCTGTCGCGCAGGTCGGCCATCTGGTCGTTCGGCGCCACGGGGAAGTAGCCGCCCTTGTAGCGGGTCTTGTACCCCTGGTTGCCGTTCTCCTCGGAGCGGCCGGTGTTCCAGGCGGCCTCGTTGGAGTCGATGTAGTAGAACGACGAGTGCTGCGTCGTCTGGAAGCGCACGTCGTCGAAGATGTAGAACTCGGCCTCCGCGCCGAAGTAGACCGTGTCCGCGATCCCGGTCGAGGCGAGGTAGGCCTCGGCCTTGGCGGCGATGTTGCGCGGGTCGCGGGAGTAGGCCTCGTCCGTGAACGGGTCGACGATCGAGAAGTTCACCACGAGCGTCTTCTGCTTGCGGAACGGGTCGATGAAGGCGCTGGTGACATCCGGCACGAGCTTCATGTCGGACTCGTGGATGGCCTGGAATCCGCGGATCGACGAGCCGTCGAACATCAAGCCGTCCTTGAAGGCGTCCTCGTTGAACGCCTCGACCGGGATGTTGAAGTGCTGCATCACCCCCGGCAGGTCGCAGAAGCGCACGTCGACGAACTTGACGTCCTGCTCCTTGGTATAGGCGATGGCTTCCTCGGCACTACTGAACATCCATTGCTCCTTGATGGTGGGACACACGTATCCTCGACGCCATCACGGTAGGGGTCGGTCGTTTCTCCACCGTGACCGCAATGTGTCGGCCATGTTAAACGGTGGCCCTCCTGCGCCGCGGGCACGTCCTGCATCTGGACCGGCCCGGCCACGTACGCTGAGGCGGTGACCACCCATGACCAGCGCCACGAGACGTTCTGGGGGCGCAGGGTCGCCGCCCTGGCCATCGACTGGCTGATCGCCTCGGCGATCAGCGCAGGATTCTTCGACTACCACCCGCTGGCGACCGTCGCGGTGTTCGCCGCCATGACGTTCCTGCTCGTCGGCAGCCTCGGGTCCTCGATCGGGCACCGGTTGCTGGGTCTGGGCGTGCGCGGGCCCGGGGGCGGGCTGCCCGGACCGTTGCGGGGGCTGGTCCGCACGCTCCTGCTCTGCCTGGTGATCCCGGCCGTCGTGACCGGCCCCGACGGACGCGGAGTTCACGACCGGGCGGCCGGCACCACTATCCGGCGGCTGTGACCGCGGGCGTCAGCGTCCGCGCATGCCCTTGCGGTCGGGCCGGGCGCGGCGTGGGTCGACGCCCTTGGGGATCGGCAGGGTGTTGGAGCGCAGCGCCCGCAGCCGCTTGGAGACCTCGGCGACCTCGTTGCGGGTGAGCGTGGCCTTCTGCCGCCGCACCTTGTTCGCGATCTTCGTCAGCGGGATCTGGCCCTCGTCGTTGCCGCACTGCAGCAGGATGATCGGCACGTTCGGGATCACGCGTGCGACGCGCTTGCGCTCACCCTCGAGCAGCTTGGGGACACGATGCGCCGGGCCCTCCCCGATGAGCACCACGCCGGGACGACCGACGGCGCGGAAGACCATGTCCTGCGTCCGGGGATCGACGGCGACCGGCTCCTCCTGGACGTTCCAGCCGCGCCGGATCGTGCCCAGCGCAGCCGAGACGGCGCCGGGCTCGCCCTCGATGCGCGCATAGGCCACGGTCTCGGCACGTCGTGCCAGCAGGAACATCGCAGCCAGCAGGCCGAACGGCACGGAGAGCAGGGAGAAGTAGAGCACCTGATCGAAGAGCAGACCGATGAGCACACCGATCGCCACCACACCGACCAGCACCAGCGCCAGCCAGAGCACGATCGAGGGCTGAGCCCGCCGGACCATCTGGAAGACTTCCCAGATCTGGTGGTACCAGCGGCGCTTCTTGGGCTTCGGCGTGGCCGAGTCTGAGGTGTTCTTCGCCATGATGGCCCACAGCCTACCGGCCGGGGGACGCTGCAGTGTCCCCCGGCCGGTCGTCGCCGGCCGCGCTCAGCGGCCGAGCAGGGTGGCCGCCTCCTGACGGGCGCTGCCGGGCTCGGTCAGGTGGGCCAGAGAGTCGGGGACCGTCTCGCCCCGGCGCGTCTTGGCCTGTGCCCACAGCCGCCCCGCCCGGTAGGACGATCGCACCAGCGGTCCGGCCATGACGCCGGCGAAACCGATGCGCTCGGCCTCCTCCGACAGCGCGACGAACTCCTCGGGCCGGACCCACCGGTCGACGGGATGGTGACGAGGGCTCGGTCGCAGGTACTGGGTGATCGTCACGAGGTCGCAGCCCGCGTCATGGAGGTCCTGCAGTGCCTCGGCCGCCTCGTCGACCGTCTCACCCATGCCGAGGATGAGGTTCGACTTGGTCACCAGGCCGTCGGCACGCGCCGAGGTCAGCACACTCAGTGAGCGGTCGTAGCGGAACCCCGGGCGGATCCGCTTGAAGATGCGTGGCACCGTCTCGAGGTTGTGCGCGAGGACCTCCGGGCGGGAGGAGAACACCTCGGCGAGCTGCTGCGGGTCGGCGTTGAAGTCCGGGATGAGGAGCTCGACGCCGGTGCCCGGGTTCACCTGGTGGATCTGGCGCACGGTCTCGGCGTAGAGCCAGGCTCCGCCGTCCTCGAGGTCGTCCCGCGCCACACCCGTGACGGTCGAGTACCGCAGACCCATCGCCTGCACCGAGGACGCGACCCGGCGGGGCTCGTCGGCATCGAAAGCGGCGGGCTTGCCGGTGTCGATCTGGCAGAAGTCGCATCGGCGGGTGCACTGGTCCCCTCCGATGAGGAAGGTGGCCTCCCGGTCCTCCCAGCACTCGAAGATGTTGGGACAGCCGGCCTCCTGGCAGACGGTGTTCAGGCCCTCCCGCCGCACCAGCGACTGCAGCTCGTTGTACTCCGGGCCCATCGTGGCCCGGGTCTTGATCCAGGACGGCTTCTTCTCGATCGGTACGGCGGCGTTGCGTGCTTCCACGCGCAACATCCGTCGTCCTTCCGGGGCGAGTGCCACCGGCGCTCCCTTCGTCGCGTGTGCTGTCAGCCTATGGGGTGGGGCAGGCGCGGCTGGGACCGCAGCGGCGCGAGCCGGTCGCGCAGATGGAGTTCGAGTACGTCCGCGCACGCCGACACACTCACGTGCGCACCGGTGAGCTCGGAGATCGAGGTCACGCCGGCATCGCTGATCCCGCACGGCACGATGGCGGAGAAGGACCCCAGGTCCGGACAGGCGTTGAGCGCCACCCCGTGCATCGTCACCCCCTTCGCCACGCGGACCCCGACGGCGGCCAGCTTCCGATCCTGTTCGCCCCGGGCGCCCGGTAGCCAGACCCCGGACCGGCCCTCCACGCGGGTCGCGCGGATCCCCCACTGCTGCTCCAGCGCATCGATGACCGCCTGCTCGAGGGCGCGGACGTAGGCGATGACGTCCACCGGCTCGCGCAGCCGGACGATCGGGTAGACGACGAGCTGACCCGGCCCGTGCCAGGTGATCCGGCCACCACGATCGACGTCGACGACCTCGAGATCACCGCCCGGACGATCCCAGGAGGCGGTGCGGCGACCGGCCGTGTAGACGGACTCGTGCTCGACCAGCACCAGCTCCTCGCCCTGGCCCGCGACGACGCCTGCGTGCACCCGACGCTGGTGGGCCCATGCCTCGCGGTACGGGACGAGACGCGTTCCCAGATCCCACCGGTAGGTGCGCATGCCGACCACTCTAGGCCGACCGCCGCGCCCACGCTCGCGCCGCCCGCGCGCCGTCCGCCATGCGGCCCTGTGGATGGCCGCAGCGGGATCAGTCGCGGCTGTGGTGGGCTGTGCAGCATGAACAGGCATCCGCAGGTCCCCGGCTACCAGGTGACCGGGGTGGCCGGTGCCGGCAGTGGCCAGGCCGTCTGGTCCGCTCGTGCCGCGAACGGTGAGCGCGTGGTGATCCGGATCGTCCGGCCTGCCACCGCACCCGAGCGGGAGCGCCTCGAACGCCGCTGGCAGGCGCTCGCCTCGGTCGCCTCCGACGGCGTGGCGCGGGCACTCGCCTGCGTGGACATGTCCGGTGGGGAGCTTGCCACCGTCTGCCAGCACATCGACGGTCCGACGCTGGGAACGATGCTGACCGCCCGTCAGGGGTTGACGGAGGGGGAGTGTCTGGCCCTGGCCCGCCGGTTGCTGAGCGCGCTGGCCGCGATGCACGCGGCCGGCCTCGTGCACGGGGACGTCGCGCCGTCGAACGTGGTGCTCGCGCCCGAGGAGGGCGATCCCGCCTCGGTGCGACCCGTCCTCATCGACGTCGCCCCGATACCCGGCTGCGAGCGCGGCACTCCCGGCTTCACGGCCCCCGAGCTCGCCCAGGGGAGGGCCTTGAGCGCCCAGGCGGACGTCTACGCCGTGGGTGCCCTCGCCGTCGGTGCCGCGCGGCCGGCCGACCGGCCGCGGGTGCACGAGGCGCTGCAGCTCCTGCTCAGCGAGGACCCGAGCTCACGCCCGAGCGCTCGGGACGCGGCCCGCTCACTCGCCACCGAGCAGGCGCCGGTCCGTGCCGCCGAGGCTCGTCTCCTCGCCGCCGCGACCCTGCGCAGTCACGCGTCTCGCACCCGCACCACGAGGGCGCCGGCCCGGCGACGGCGGGCCCGCCACCGCCGGCGGGCGGTCCGCCCGGTGGCGATCCTGGCCGCGGTCGTCATCGCCGTCGGCGCCCTGGTCGCCTCCGAGACCACCGACCCGGCTCCGGCTGCTCGCCAGGTCGTGGTGCCCTCGTCGCCGGGAGACGTCCTCGAGCGCGTCGTGGAGCTGACCGACCTGCGTGACCGGGCGCTCGAGAGCGGAGACCGGGAGCTGCTCACCGAGGTCTCCGTGCCCGGCTCGGCTGCCGCCGAGGCGGATGCGGCGGTGCTGGCCCGCCTGGTCGCGGCCGGCGTGGAGCTCGACGGGCTGACCAGCCACGTGAGCGAGGTCGAGCTCCTCGAGCTCGGTAGTGCCTCGGCCCGGGTGCGGCTGGAGGTGGCGCACAGCGACTACCGCCGAGATGCACCGGGCGGACGCTCGGAGACGGTCGACGCCACGCAGCCCCGCTGCGCCACCATGGAGCTCTCCCGGCTCCAGGGGGCGTGGCGGGTGGCCGAGGTGCGCGACTGCTAGGTGGACCGCGCCGACATCAGGTGCGCGGCGGCCGGGCCGATCTCCGGCCAGACGAACTCATACCCGGACTGCTGCAGGGCCGCCGGCACCGCCCGCTGGGAGGCCGTGAGCTCGGTGGCGAACTCACCGAGCGCGAGTCGCAGCGCGGGCCGTGGTGCGGGAAGTACGGCGGGCCGCCCGGCCGCAGCGGCCAGCGCGGCGACGACCTCCCGGTTGCGCAGGGACTCGGGTGCGCTGAGGTTGACCGGTCCCGCGGTCTCGGTGCTCAGGAGCAGGTGCTCGATCGCCCCGAGCACGTCCTCGCGCGTGATCCAGGGCCACCACTGGCGCCCGTTGCCCAGGGGACCGGCGAGCCCGAAGCGGATCAGCGGCATCATCCTCGCGAGCGCGCCACCGGAGGGGTCCAGCACGATGCCGGTGCGCAGGTGCACCACCCGGTTCCCGGCCGCGCGCGCGGGGTCGGCCGCCTGTTCCCAGGCTCGGCAGACCTCGGCCAGGAACGAGTCCCCGGCTGGCGTGTCCTCGGTGCAGACCTGCTCTCCGGCGTCACCGTAGAAGCCGACTGCCGAGGCGTTCACCAGGGCGAGCTCGCGGTTGCCGCACTCGGCGATGCGCCGGGCGAGGAGCGTGGTCGAACTCACGCGCGAGGACAGGATGGTCTGCTTGCGCGCGGGCGTCCACCGGCGATCGCCGACGCCGGCACCGGCGAGATTGAGCACATGGGTGACGCCCTCGAGCGCAGCCGCGTCGAGGGAACCCGCGGCCGGGTCCCAGCGGATCTCGTCCGGCTCGCGGGTCTCGCGGCGCACGAGCCGGCGTACCTCGTGCCCGCCTGCGCGCAACCGCTCGATCAGTGACGTGCCGAGGAATCCCGACGATCCGGCCATGAGTACTACTGCCACGACATCCTCCCAGCGTCGGTCACCGAACCGTCGGGTTCCCGGGCGGCGGTGACATGAGTCAGGGTACCCGCGGCGCCGGCCGCGGGTACCCTGATGCTCAGTCGCTCATCCGCCCGGAGGCGGCGGAACTACAGGCCGAGGGCCGACTCGAACCGGCCCTCCTCGAGGCGGCCCTTCATCGCCGTGAGGAAGCGGGCGGCGTCGGCGCCGTCGACCAGGCGGTGGTCGTAGGACAGGGCCAGGTAGACCATCGACCGGATGGCGATCACCTCGGCTCCGTCCGCGTCGCTCACCACGACCGGACGCTTGACGATGGTGCCCACGCCCAGGATCCCGACCTGCGGCTGCAACAGGATCGGGGTGTCGAACAGCGCACCACCCGAACCGGTGTTGGTGATCGTGAACGTCCCACCGCCGAGCTCGTCCGGGGTGGCCTTGTTGTCGCGGGTGCGCGCGGCCAGGTCGGAGATCTTCCGGGCGATCCCGGCGATGTTGAGGTCGCCCGCATCCTTGATCACGGGCACGAGGAGACCGCGCTCGGTGTCGACCGCGATACCCACGTTCTCGCTGCCGTGGTAGATGACCTCGTCACCGTCGATGCTCGCGTTGAGCTTCGGGAACTGCTTGAGCGCCTCGGTCGCCGCCAGTGTGAAGAACGGCAGGAACGTGAGCTTGACGCCCTCGCGGGCCTGGAAATCGTCCTTGGCGCGCGCCCGCAGCCGCGCCACCTTGGTGACGTCGACCTCGACCACGGTGGTCAGCTGGGCGGAGGTGTGCAGGGACTCCACCATCCGCTGCGCCACGATCTTGCGCAGCCGGGACATCTTCTCGGTGGTGCCGCGCAGCGGCGAGACCTCCACCTTCGGTGCCGGCGCCTGGGAGCGCTGGCCCTCGGACTGCTCGGACGAGGCCTGCTCGGTGGGAGCGGACTCGGACGGTGCCGCTGCCTTCTCGGCCGCGTCGAGGACGTCCTGCTTGCGCACCCGGCCCCCGACGCCGGTACCGGTCAGGCTGCTCAGCTCCACGCCCTTGTCGGCGGCCAGCTTGCGGACCAGGGGAGTGACGTAGGGGGTGCCACTGTCGCGGGAGCCGCCCTCCTCACCCGGACCCTGCTTCTCGTCGGCCTTGGACTCAGGTGCCTGCTCGGCACGCGGCTGCGGCTTCTCCTGCGGCTCCGGCTCGGACTTCTCCTGCGGCTCCGCCTCTTCCTGCGGCTCCGGCTCGGGCTCCGGTTCAGCCTTCTCCTCGGCCTTCGGCTCGGGCTCGGACTTCTGCTCCGCCTTCTCCTCGGGCTGGCCCTCGGACGCGGACGCCGGCTGCCCGGACCCGACGTAGGCGAGCGTCCCGCCCACCTCGACCGTCTCGTCCTCGGAGACGACGACCTCCAGGAGGGTGCCGGCGACCGGGGAGGGGACCTCGGTGTCGACCTTGTCGGTGGAGACCTCCAGCAACGGCTCGTCCACCTCGACCGTGTCGCCCACGGACTTCAGCCACTGGGTGACGGTTCCCTCGGTCACGCTCTCGCCGAGTGCCGGAAGCGTCACCGCGGTGCGCTCACCGTCGTCGGACCCGCTCGAGGCCTGCTCGGAGGAGGACTCCTCGGCAGCGTCCTCGGAGTCTTCGGAGTCCTCGGCGCTCGCCTGGGGCGACTCCTGGGTGGGGGCCGGCTCGTCCTCCTCGGCCTGCGCCTGGTCGCTCGACTCCGCGGCCGGGGCGTCCTCGGGCTCGGACTGCTCACCGGAGTCGGAACCGGAGTCGGAGGATTCCTCGCCGGAGCCGATGACGGCGAGGTCGGCGCCCACCTCCACGGTCTCGTCCTCCTCGACCAGGATCTTCTCGAGCACACCGGCCACGGGGGAGGGGACCTCGGTGTCGACCTTGTCGGTGGAGACCTCAAGCAACGGCTCGTCCACCTCCACCGTGTCACCCACGGACTTCAGCCACTGGGTGACTGTGCCTTCGGTGACGCTCTCACCGAGGGCTGGCATCTGTACGGATTGGGACATGGCCTCTTCAGTCTCCTTCTCGAAGGGTCTTTCTCACGAGTGAGCGTGCAGCGGCTGACCGGCCAGGGCCAGTGCGGCCTCGCCCAGCGCCTCGTTCTGTGTGGGGTGTGCGTGCACGAACGGGGTGATGTCTTGAGGGTAGGCCTCCCAGCCCACCCAGAGTTGTGCCTCGCCGATCTGCTCTCCCACCCGGCTGCCGAGCAGGTGCACACCGACGATCGGTCCACCAGTCTGCCGTACCAGCTTCACCATCCCGGACGTCCCGAGGATCTGGCTCTTGCCATTGCCGGCCAGGGAGTGCTCGATCGTCTCGACGCCGTCGGTGCCGAACCGCTCGCGAGCGGCGGGCTCGGTCAGACCCACCGAGGCGACCTCGGGGTCGCTGTAGGTGACCCGCGGGATCTGCTCGTCCGGGACCACGACCGGCTCCATCCCGGCGATCCGCTCGGCGACGGCGATCCCGTGCGCGAAGCCCCGGTGCGCCAGCTGTGGTCCGGCGACCAGGTCCCCGACCGCGTAGACGGCGCCGACACCGGTATGCAGGTGCTGGTCGGTGCGCACCCATCCGCCTTCGAGGGCGATCCCCGCCTCAGCCAGGCCCAGGCCGTCGGTGACGGGCTCGCGGCCGACGGCGACGAGCAGCGTGTCGCACGTGAGTTCACCCTCCGCCAGCAGGACGCGGACCTCGTCTCCGGTCTCCTCGGTGCTGCGCACCTGCGCGCCGGTGCGCACCTCGATGCCCCGGGCCCGCAGCGCTCGCTCCAGCCCGCGCGAGATGGCGGGGTCCTCGGCCGGCAGAAGCCGCTCCAGTGCCTCCAGGATCGTGACCTGGGCGCCGAAGGAGCGCCACAGGCTCGCGAACTCCACGCCGATGACACCGCCGCCCACCACGACCACGCGCCGCGGGATGTCGGTGAGGCGCAGCGCGTCTTCGGAGGTGAGGATCCGCGCGCCGCGGGGGAACACGTCCGGGACCTTGCTGCGGGAACCGGTGGCCAGCACCAGGTGACGGCCGAGCAGGTCGTGAGCTGCGCCGTCGGGGGTGGTGACACGGACGGTGTCCGGTGCGACCAGGCGACCGGTGCCCCGGACCACCTCGATCCCACCGGCGCGGATCAGGCCCTGCAGCCCACGGTGCAGCCGGGCGACGATCCCGTCGGAGTAGTCGCGTACCGCGCCGCCGTCGATTCCCTCGACCGTGACCCGCACGCCGATCCGGGCGGCGTCGCGCGCCTGATCGGCGACCTCGGCGGCGTGCAGCCAGGCCTTGGTCGGGATGCAGCCACGGTGCAGGCAGGTGCCTCCCACCTCGTCGCGCTCGACGAGGGCGACGCGCAGACCGAGCTGGGCACCGCGCAGTGCCGCGGCGTACCCACCGCTGCCGCCCCCCAGGACGACGACGTCCCACGGCTGCTGCGCTGTGGTCACCTCACCCTCCTCCTCGCCGGCGCGACCACCCTGGCCGGGGCGGCGTGCACGTCCATCTTGGCACTGACGGCGCCGCCTCCCAACTGCAGGCGGCGCAGGGCGGGGGTGGGGTTGCTCACGCGCCGGCAGCGGCGAGCAACTCCAGCAGGGTCCGCACCCCGACGCCGGTGCCGCCCTTGGGTACGTAGTGGCGAGGGGTGGAGTCGTTGAAGGCGGGACCGGCGATGTCGAGGTGGGCCCACGGGGTGTCGCCGACGAACTCGCGCAGGAACAGGCCCGCGACGAGCATCCCGCCGTAGCGCTCGCCCATGTTGGCGATGTCCGCCATCGGGGTGTTCATCGAGGCGCGCAGCTCGTCCGGCAACGGCATCGGCCAGAACTGCTCGCCCGCCTGCCCGGCCGCCTCGACGACGAGCTCGCGCACGTCGTCGGTCCCCATCACGGCGCTGACCTGGTTGCCGAGGGCAACCATCTGGGCACCGGTCAGGGTGGCGATGTCGATGACCGTGTCCGGCTTCTCCTCCGTCGCGGCGACCAGGGCATCGGCCATCACCAGGCGCCCCTCGGCGTCGGTGTTGAGCACCTCGACGGTGGTCCCGCCGCGGATGGTGATGACGTCAGAGGGCCGCTGTGCGGACCCGGAGGGCATGTTCTCCGCGAGCGCGAGCCACCCGGTGACCGCCACCGGCAGGCCTAGGCGCGCCGCGGCGACGACGGTGTGCAGCACGGCTGCGGCCCCCGCCATGTCGTTCTTCATCTTCTCCATGCCCGCGGCCGGCTTCAGGGACAACCCGCCGGAGTCGAACGTGATGCCCTTGCCCACCAGCGCGATGTGGCGGCGGGCACGGGGCGGGCGGTACTCCAGCCGCACCAGGCGAGGCCCGCGGGCCGAACCCTGCCCGACGCCGATCAGACCGCCGTAGCCACCCTCGGCGAGCGCCTTCTCCTCCAGCACGCTGACCTTGACCTTGGTGCCCTTGACGAGGTCACGGGCACGCGCGGCAAACGACTCGGGATAGAGCACGTTGGGGGAGAGGTTGACCAGATCGCGGGTGCCGTGCACCGCCTCGGCGACGGTCCGGGCCCGGTCCAGCGCGGCCCGGCCAGCCTTGCCGGAGGTGCCGGCGGCGGTGGTGAGGATCTCGATCTCCTCGGCGGCCGCCTGCGCGTCCTGGGCCGGCACGGCCCGGTAGCTGCCCAGCAGGGCCCCCTCCGCGACCGCCTGCAGGTCCGCGGCATCGCCGATGGGGAGGGCGAGGCTCACGCGCGCCGGCCCGCTCAGCGCCGCGAGAGCGGAACCGGCGGCGCGCCGCAACCGTTCACGGCCCACGTGAGCCGACGGAGCGGGCGCCCCCGTGCCCGTCAGGACCAGCAGCTCGGCCTTGAGCTCGGCCCCGGCGGGGATCTTCGTCACTTCACCCGCACGCCCCGTGACGCCGAGCAGGGTGATCGCGCGCTCGATCGCCGCCCGCGTGGCACGGCTGAAGGAGGCGGCTGCTTCGATCACGGGCTTGCCCGACTCCTCCGCGACACCGACGACGAGCACGTCGGTGGTCAGTCGTTGCGGGCTCTTGCTGGTCAGTGTCAGATCGGTCACGTCATGCATCGTATGCGAGCCGCCCACCGGTCCGTCCAACGGTCGTGACTGCCACTCACCGCGGGCGACGCACTACTGTGCACCCGTGTCCATCGTCATCGCCGTGCTCGTCGGTGCAGCCCTGCTGCTCGCGATCTGGGGCGTGGTGCGAGCGGTGCGTGACCAGGCGGTGATCCTGCGCCAGCTGCTGGCCGGTGCCGTGCTCGAGCTGGGGATCGTGGTTCAGATGGTGGTCGCCGCGGTGCTCACCGCTCGCGGCCACGTGGTCGACGGCGTGCTGCTGTGGGGCTATCTGGTGACGACGGCGCTGCTGCTCCCGGCGGCGGCGGTGGTCGCGGTGGCCGAGAGGTCGAGGTGGAGTTCGGTGGTGCTCGTCGCCGCCTGCGTGACGATGATGGTGCTCCAGCTGCGCGTCCATCAGATCTGGGTGTCGGGAGGGGGCGGATGAGCACAGGCGGGGCCGGCAGAGAGTCCGGGAGTGAGGCGGGAAGTGCCGAGGACACCCGTAGGCCCGCCTACGGTGCGGGGCGGGTGCTGATCTTCGTCTACGGCGTGTTCGCGGTCTCCGCGACGGCCAGGGCGGCCGTCCAGCTGATCCGGGACGCCTCGGAGGCTCCGCTGGCCTACGTGCTCTCGGCGGTGGCCGCGGTGGTCTACCTCGCGGCGACCGTGGCGATGGCGCACAACGGGCGCCGGATGCGTCGGGTGGCCTGGGTGACGGTCACCTTCGAACTCGTGGGCGTCCTCACCGTCGGGGCGCTCAGCCTCGCCCAGCCCGATCTGTTCCCCCATGCCAGCGTGTGGTCGCACTTCGGCGCCGGGTACGGGTACGTGCCCGCGGTGCTGCCGCTGCTCGGCCTGTTCTGGATGTGGCGATCCTCGCCGGCGAGGATCGCGCACGGCTGAGCGCTAGGGTGTGGGCGTGGTCAGCCCGTACAGCATGCTGTTCTCCCAGGTCTTCACCCGGATCGAGCCCGAGGCGGCCCACCGCCTCGCGGGTGCGCTGATCCGCGCGACCGGGTCCCTCGCGCCGCTGCGGGAGACGGTGCGCGCGGTGCTGGGACGCACGGCCACAGCTCCCGTGCGGAGCGTCTTCGGCCGCGAGCTGCACGGCGTCCTGGGCGCGGCGGCCGGTTTCGACAAGGATGCGACGATGGCAGCGGGCCTGGACGCCCTCGGCTTCGCGTTCGTGGAGGTCGGGACCGTGACGGCGCTGCCGCAGCCGGGCAACCCCCCGCCGCGGCTGTTCCGGCTGCTGCCGGAGCGGGCCCTGGTGAACCGGATGGGGTTCAACAATGCCGGCGCCGACGCCGCGGCCCGCAGGCTGGCGCGGCTGCGCCGCAGCCCGCACGGCCGGCGGATGGTCCTCGGCGTCAACATCGGCAAGTCGAAGATCACGCCGGCGGCGGCGGCCGTCGAGGACTACACCGCCAGCGCACGGGCGCTGGCGCCCTATGCGGACTACCTCGTCGTGAACGTCTCCTCGCCCAACACCCCGGGCCTGCGCGACCTGCAGCAGACCGACGCCCTGCGTCCCATCCTCAGCGCCGTCCGGGACGCGGCGACCGCGGCCGCCGCCCGCGAGGTGCCGGTCCTGGTCAAGATCGCTCCCGACCTGGCCGACGCCGACGTCGAGGCCGTCGCCCGCCTCGCCGGCGAGCTCGAGCTGGCCGGTGTGGTGGCCGTCAACACCACGATCGATCACGCGCACGGCCCCGGGGGCCTGTCGGGGCCGCCGCTGCGCCCCCGGGGGCTGGAGGTCGTGCGCCTGGTGCGCCGCGTGCTCGGGCCCGGGCCCGTCGTCATCGGTGTCGGCGGGATCTCGGACGCGGCCGACGTCGAGGCCTATCTGCGCGCCGGCGCCACCCTGGTGCAGGCGTACTCGGCGTTCATCTACGCCGGCCCGGCCTGGCCCGGGCGGATCAACCGCGGCCGGCGCGGCTGAGCGCCGCGCCGGCCGAGGGGGCTCTCAGCAGAGACGTTCCTTGGGGGAGGACTTCTCCGTCTGCGCCGGGTCGCGCACCACACTGTCGCCGAGGATCTCGTCGATGCGCTGCATGAGCTCGCCCGGGATCCGCACGCCTGCAGCCGCCACGTTCTCGGCGACCTGCTCGGGACGGGAGGCGCCGATCAGGGCCGCGGCGACGTTGTCGTTCTGGAGCACCCACGCGACGGCGAGCTGGGCCATCGTCAGGTCGAGCTCCTCGGCCACCGGGCGCAGGTCCTGGACCCGCTGCAGCAGGTTCTCGCGATTCAGCATCCCCTCGATCATCTTCGCGCCGCCCTTGGCATCGGCGGCGCGCGATCCCTCCGGGGCATCCTGACCGGGCAGGTACTTGCCGGTCAGCACGCCCTGGGCGATCGGCGACCAGACGATCTGGGAGACACCGAGCTCGGCCGAGGTGGGCACGACCTCGTCCTCGATCACCCGCCAGACCATCGAGTACTGCGGTTGACTGGAGACCAGGTGGATCCCCAGCTCCCGGGCCAGGGCGTGGCCGGCGCGCAGCTGGTCGGCGGTCCACTCGCTGACCCCGATGTAGTGGGCCTTGCCGGCCCGGACGATGTCGGCGAACGCCTGCATCGTCTCTTCCAGCGGCGTGGCGTAGTCGTACCGGTGCGCCTGATAGAGGTCGACGTAGTCGGTGCCCAGCCGGCGCAGCGAGCCGTTGATCGACTCCATGATGTGCTTGCGGGACAGGCCGGTGTCGTTCGGTCCCATCGGGCCGGTCGGGAAGTAGACCTTCGTGAAGATCTCCACGCTCTCGCGGCGTTCGCCCGCCAGCGCCGCGCCCAGGACCTCCTCGGCCTTGGTGTTGGCGTAGACGTCCGCGGTGTCGAAGGAGGTGATCCCCGCGTCCAGCGCCGCGCGCACGCACGCGGTCGCCGTGTCGTTCTCCACCTGGGAGCCGTGGGTGATCCAGTTGCCGTAGGTGATCTCGCTGATCTTCAGGCCGGAGCGGCCGAGGTGTCGGAAGTGCATACCGCGATCCTACGGGTCGCGGGCTGAGGCGCTGCCGAGCCGGCGCTCAGACCGGGAAGGCTCCACGGACGTTCTGCGGCTTGGGCAGCCGCGTGCGGCGTAGCTGGAAGGCGCGCATGATCACGTACAGGATCACCCCGCGGCCCACCCGTTCGGGGCCGAACTTGATGCGGGCCTTCCGCCGCAGCCGGAAGGCCAGGACGATGGCGTCGGTGAGGGCGACGAAGACGATGATGTACAGCGAGTAGAAGGCGATCAGTGCCACCTCGGTGAGGCCGGGCAGAAAGCTGGCACCGAGCATGATCGCCACGATGAGGGCGGCGATGGGCAGGAACAGCTCGCCCAGGTTCCACCGGGCGTCGACGTAGTCGCGCAGGTAGCGCCGCACCGGGCCACGGTGCTGGGCGGGCATGTGCTGGTCGTCACCGGTGACCATCGCCTCGTTCATGCGCTCCCGGGCCTGGGCGTACTTGGCCCGCTGTTCGCGCCGGGCGGCCTTGCGGTCGGTCGGGACCAGCGGCCGCTTGTTCCGCGCCTCGGCTTCACGCCGTCGGGGGGTCGGCCGTCCCTTGCCCGCGGGCGCCTCGTCCTCGACGATGGGCGCCAGGTCCTCGTTCCTCTTCCGTCCGAACACATCGACCAGCCTAGTCGAGGCGCCGGTGGGCCCCGACCGCGGTGGCACACTGGCCCTGTGCGTGTGCTGATCTCTGTCGGGGCCATCGGCCCCGCCCTGTCCGCGGTGGAGGCCACCCGCGCGCTGGCCGGTGCGTGGGTGGCCGCCGGCCACGAGGTGCTCGAGCGCCCGATGAGCGACGGCGACGAGGAGCTCGTGGAGTCGGTGCGCAGCGCCCGCGGCGGCGAGCTCGTCCCGGTGCTCGTGCGACCGGTGGACATCCCGGGCGGCGATCCGGGCCGGGTGCCGGCCGCGCTCCTGCACGTGCCCGGGCGCTCGGGCGGTACGGCTTTCGCGGAGACCAGCGTGGCCCTGGGCGGCGGTTCCGTGGGCAGCGACGCCGGTGTGCTGCTCCGGACGGGGACGACCGCGCCGGTGGCCGACCTGGTGATGGCCGCGCTGCAGACCGGCGCGTCCCGGATCGTGATCGGACTGGGCCCGACCGCGGTCCACGACGGTGGCCTCGGGTTCCTGCGACGCCTAGCCGAGCTGCTGGGGTTCGACGACGCCCTCGCCTCGCTCCCGCGACTGCGCGAGCGACTGGGCGACGTGCAGCTCGATGTCGCCGCGGCCACCGATCTGCCGTTGCTCGGCCTGCACGGGGCCGGCGCCGCGTTGTCGAGCCGTCCCGGTATCTCCCCGGCCCAGGCGCAGGAGGCGGAACGAGCGGTGGGCGAGATCGCCGAGCGCATCCTCGCGGCAGCCGATGAGGGCGGGGGCCCCGCAGGCGCCGGCTCGGGCCTGCAGCTGCGGAGCCGACCACGCCCGGTGGTTCGCCCCACCCGCGATCAGGGCACCGGCGCAGGCGGTGGTTCCGCCTTCGCGCTCGCCGTGCTCGGCGCCCGGCTGCTGCCCGGGGCGGAGGTGGTGGCGGCCGAGACCGGGGTGGTCGAGCTGTCCGGGGAGGTCGATCTCGTGCTCACGGGCTGCACCACCCTGGACGGCACGGCCATGCACACCGGCGTGGTGGCCGCGGTCGGGCGGGCCGCGATGGCGCACGGGGTGCCGGTGGTCGCCGTCGGGCAGGACGTGCAGGTGAGCCGGCGTGACGGCGCCCGGGTCGGCGTCAGCGCGACCTACCCCGTCCGGGACCCGCGCACGCCAGGTCTGGCGCACCAGGACCCGCCCGCCGCTGCGGACCCGTGGGACGACATGGTGAGACGGGCCGAGCGGATCCGGCGCACCTGGGCTCCGTGACGTACCCTGGACGGGCAGGAAGCCGCCCAGTAGGTGCCCTCGCGACCCCGGCCCGCCGGACGAGCCGGGGAATACCGGGAGCACGGCGGGTGTTGCTCCCGCTAGCAGGCCGGGAGACCGGCGCGCACGACCTTCGGAGAGACAGATGACGCAGACCACGCCCACCACGGAAGCGCTCGAGCACGAGGTCGCCCTGACCGACATCGCTGCGACCAAGGTGAAGACGCTCCTCGAGCAGGAGGGTCGCGACGACCTGCGCCTGCGTGTGGCCGTCCAGCCCGGCGGTTGCTCGGGCCTGATCTACCAGCTCTACTTCGACGAGCGTTACCTCGACGGCGATGCGGTTCGTGACTTCGACGGCGTCGAGGTCATCGTTGACAAGATGAGCGTGCCCTACCTCGCCGGTGCGACGATCGACTTCGCCGACACCATCGAGAAGCAGGGCTTCACGATCGACAACCCGAACGCCGGTGGCTCCTGCGCCTGCGGCGACTCCTTCCACTGACGCCACCTTCCACCCGAGCCACGACGGCCGCGTAGCCTCCCCGCGAGTGCCGCGCGGCCGTCGGCGTGTGTGATCGCTCCTCGAGCGCGCGCCCGCCTCCCACCTCCTCCGACCGAGACGAGACACCTGTGACGCTCCGCCCTGCCCGCTCCCTGGCACTCCTGCTCGCCGCCGGCCTTGCCCTGACGGCCTGCGCCGAGGCGGACGAGGGCCCGAGCCCCGCGCCGGAGACGGATGCGGCACCGAGCACGGCCGCCGAGGACGTGGCCCTGCCCGAGGTGGACGGCGAGTTCGGCGACGCGCCGGCGTTCGGCTTCGACGACACCGAACCCCCCGAGGGGTTGCAGGTCGAGGTGCTCTCCGAGGGCGACGGTGAGCAGGTGGAGGAGGGCGCCGTCGTGGTGGCGCACTACGCCGGCATCGTCTGGGGCGAGCAGGAGACGTTCGACGACTCCTACAGCCGCGGGGAGCCGTCGATGTTCTCCCTGAACAGCGTCGTCCAGGGGTGGACGCAGGGGATACCCGGGCACCCCGTCGGCTCCCGGCTGCTGCTGAGCATCCCCAATGACCTGGGGTACGGCCCGCAGGGCGGTAACCCCAACGCCGGGATCGGGGCCGAGGACACCATCGTCTTCGTCGTCGACGTCGTCGACGCGTTCGGTCGTGGCGCCACCGGGGAGGCCGACGCTGCCGAGGTCACCCCGGCCGCCGATCTGCCCGTGGAGATCGCCGGAGGGCTGGGTGAGCCGGCATCGGTCACCGTGCCCGAGGACGCCGCCGAACCGCAGGAGCTGGACTCGATCGTGATCGCCGAGGGCTCCGGCGAGGCCGTGGCCACCGGGCAGTCGGTGGCCATCGGCTACGCCACCACGGCCTGGGACGGCACCGCGGCCGGGAGCAGCTGGCCGCTCGAGGGGACCGGCGGCGACGGGCCCTATGCCGGGTTCGTGGGCTCCGGCTCGATCGTCGACGCCCTGGTGGAGGTCCCGGTCGGTTCGCGGGTGCTGGTCCTGACCCCGGCGAGCGAACAGGGCCCCGCCTACGCACACGTCGTGGACGTGCTCGCGGCACGCTGACACCAGGCGTTCGCGGGCGTGGGCGGCCGGTCCGGGCCGGCTCCCCAGGGCGTGCCGGGTGCGCTCCCGTCGCCGATCTCAGGATAGAGTGAGCGGTGCCGGCAGACCGCAGCACGCCTGTGTCCGCGTCAGTGGTCAGCACCGTGACGGTGGCCGGTAGATCAGGATCATGACGTCGGAAGGCTTGAGGATCGTGCCAACGCCCTCTTCCCGGACCACGAGGCGCCGCGCGGTCGGCCTCGGGGCGCTCGGGCTCGTCTCTGCGCTCGCTCTCGCCGGGTGCTCTGCGGAACAGGTCTCGAGGGGGTGGCTGCCCGGGACACCGGGGATCACCGAGCACAGCGACAACGTCGTCACCCTGTGGAACGGCTCGTGGATCGCGGCCCTGATCGTCGGGGTCATCACGTGGGGCCTGATCATCTGGTGCGTGATCGCCTACCGCAAGCGCAAGGGGGACGACAGGCTCCCGGTGCAGCTGCGGTACCACCTGCCGCTGGAGCTGCTCTACACCTTCGTACCGCTGGTGATGGTGGGCGTGCTCTTCTACTACACCGCCACGCTGCAGGAGGAGATCACCAACCCCGAGACCGAGGCCGATGTGCACATCGACGTCTACGGCCGGCAGTGGACGTGGGACTTCGTCTACACCGACGAGGACGTCTGGGACACGGGGATCCAGGCCCAGCTCGACGGCACCATGGATGCGACGGCCGACTTCCCGACGCTGTATCTGCCGGTGGGCGAGACGGTCGAGTTCACCCTGCGCAGCCGGGACGTCGCGCACTCGTTCTGGGTCCCGGCCTTCCTCTACAAGATGGACACCATCCCCGGTGAGGTGAACAGCTTCATGCTGACGCCGAACGAGGAGGGCACCTACGTGGGCAAGTGTGCCGAGCTCTGCGGGGAGTACCACGGGTACATGTACTTCAACGTCGCGGTCGTCTCCGCCGAGGAGTACCAGGCGCAGATGGCGACGCTCCGCGAGGCCGGCCAGACCGGCGACCTCGGGCCGGAGTACGACCGGCAGAACGCGGCCGACGTGTCCAGCCCGATCGGCGGCACCGAGGACGAGGGATCGGAGAACTGATGGCCATCCAGGACGACGTGCAGGGCACGGTCGGCGACACCGAGGCGGTCCCGGGCCTGCGGGAGGGACGCCGCAGCCTGGGCCGGACGGTCGTGGCGTGGATGACCACCACCGACCACAAGACCATCGGGTACCTGTACCTGATCACCTCCTTCATCTTCTTCTGCTTCGGCGGACTGCTCGCCCTGATCATCCGCGCCGAGCTCTTCGAGCCCGGGATCCAGATCGTGGCCAGCGGTGAGCAGTACAACCAGTTGTTCACCATGCACGGCACGATCATGCTGCTGCTGTTCGCAACGCCGCTGTTCGTCGGCTTCGGCAACATCCTGGTGCCGCTACAGATCGGCGCTCCGGACGTCGCCTTCCCGCGGCTGAACATGTTCGCGTACTGGCTGTTCCTGTTCGGCGGGATCATCGCCAGTGCCGGCTTTCTCACCCCGCGTGGCGCCGCGAGCTTCGGATGGTTCGCCTACACACCGCTGTCGAATGCGACCTACACCGCCGGGCTCGGTGGTGACCTGTGGGTGATGGGCCTGGCGATGACCGGGTTCGGCACCATCTTCGGGTCCGTCAACTTCATCACCACGATCCTGTGCATGCGGATGCCGGGCATGACCATGTTCCGGATGCCCATCTTCACCTGGAACATCCTGCTCACCTCGATCCTGGCGCTGATGGCCTTCCCGATCCTCGCGGCCGCACTGTTCGGTCTCGGCGCCGACCGGATCCTGGGGTCGCAGATCTTCGCCGCCGAGAACGGCGGGGCGATGCTCTGGCAACACCTGTTCTGGTTCTTCGGCCACCCCGAGGTCTACATCATCGCGCTGCCGTTCTTCGGCATCGTCTCCGAGATCATCCCGGTCTTCTCGCGCAAGCCGATCTTCGGCTACATGGGTCTGGTCTTCGCCACCATCGCCATCGCCGGGCTGTCGGTGACCGTGTGGGCGCACCACATGTACTCCACCGGCCAGGTGCTGCTGCCGTTCTTCTCGGTGATGACGATGCTGATCGCGGTCCCGACCGGGGTGAAGTTCTTCAACTGGATCGGCACGATGTGGCGCGGCAAGCTCACCTTCGAGTCACCGATGCTGTGGTGCATCGGCTTCCTGGTCACCTTCCTGTTCGGCGGGCTGACCGGCATCATCCTCGCGAGCCCGCCGCTGGACTTCCACGTCACCGACACCTACTTCGTGGTCGCCCACTTCCACTACGTGGTCTTCGGGACCGTGGTCTTCGCGATGTTCGCCGGCTTCTACTTCTGGTGGCCCAAGTTCACCGGCACGATGCTCGACGACCGTTGGGGCAAGGTCCACTTCTGGTTGCTGTTCTTCGGCTTCCACGGCACGTTCCTGATCCAGCACTGGCTGGGCGTGATGGGCATGCAGCGTCGTGTCCCGGACTACCTCCCCGAGCCGGACTTCGTGTGGATGAACCAGCTGTCCACCATCTCCTCGGTGGTGCTGGCGCTGTCGACCCTGCCGTTCCTGTGGAACGTGTACAAGACGTGGCGGACGGGGAAGAAGGTCGAGGTGGATGACCCCTGGGGCTTCAGCAACTCGCTCGAGTGGGCCACCTCCTGCCCGCCGCCCCGGCACAACTTCGTGACCCTGCCCCGGATCCGTTCCGAGCGCCCGGCCTTCGACCTGCACCACCCCGAGGTCGCGGCCATGGACTACGCCAATCCCGATCCGGATCTGCTGGACAAGGTCTACGGTGACGCCGACCGGCGCGGTGAGGCCGAGGTCGCCCAGGACCGCAGTGGTGATGACAAGGATGGAGAGCGCCGATGAGCGAGGAGACGCACGGCCCCCGTACCGAGCCGTACAAGCCGATGCGGATCGAGGCGCTGTTCTTCCTCGGACTGGTCGGGTTCTTCGTCCCGCTGTTCCTGCTCTACGGCTTCTGGTCGAGCTGGGAGCCGGTCGGATCGACAGCGCTGGCGCTGGTGGTCGGGCTGTGGGGGATGGTCGGGTTCTACCTGATGACCCTCAGCCGCCGGATCGACCCGCGGCCGGAGGACGATCCGATGGCCGACGTAGCCGAGGCTGCAGGGGAGTACGGCACCTTCTCACCGTGGAGCTGGTGGCCCTTCGTGCTCGGAGTGGCGGTCTCGCTGGTCTTCCTCGGCGCGGCGGTCGGGTGGTGGCTGTTCGGTATCGGTGTCGCGGTCTCCGTCATCGGATTGGTCGGGCACGTGCTGGAGTTCAGTCGCAACCACCACGCCCACTGAGGCACCTGCACAGACGACGCAGCGGGGCCGGAGCACACACGCCGTGTGCGCTCCGGCCCCGCTGCTGTGCGCGGCTGCTGCCGGGCGCCGGGTCGGTGGCCCGGGCGCCCGGATCGAGCAGCACCCCACGACGACGCACGGCCCGTATCTGCCTCACGGCAGGTACGGGCCGTGCGTCGTCGGGACGTGCCCTGGGCGCGACTCAGACGGTCGAGGTCGACCGGGCCTTCGCCAGGCGTGCTGCCACGTCCTGCCAGTTCGCGATGTTCCAGAACGCCTTGATGTACTCGGCCTTGACGTTCAGGTAGTCGAGGTAGAACGCGTGCTCCCACATGTCCAGCATGAGCAGGGGAGTGATCGAGACCGGGACGTTGGCCTGCTGGTCGAAGAGCTGGAAGATGGCCAGCCGCTCACCGAGGCTGTCCCATCCGAGCACCGACCAGCCCGAACCCTGGATCCCCGCGGCATTCGCGGCGAAGTGGCTCTGGAAGGCGGAGAACGACCCGAAGAACTCCGTGATCGCCGCCGCGAGTTCACCATCCGGCTCGCCGCCTCCGTCGGGGGAGAGGTTGTTCCAGAAGATGGTGTGGTTGATGTGGCCACCCAGGTTGAACGCCAGGTTCTTCTCGAGCAAGTTCACCGTGCCGAGGTCGTCAGCTGCGCGCGCCTCCTCGAGCTTCTCCAGGGCCGTGTTCGCCCCCGCGACATAGGTCGCGTGGTGCTTGTCGTGGTGCAGCTCCATGATCTTGCCGGAGATGTGCGGCTCGAGTGCCGAATAGTCGTAGGGCAGGTCAGGAAGCGTGTACTCAGCCATCGGGGTCCTCCTGTTAGAGACGTGGCGATCGTGGTGTCGTGACAGTGTTCCTGTCAGCCGTACCCTGGCCGACCGGCCCGGGTACGGGCGGGCGGTCACCGGGCGGCGACCCCCACGATCCCACCGTAACCCGATCAGCGCGAGGATGCTCCGATCGTCTCGCGGGCGGGACTGGCCTCGACCTCGTCGTGCTCGCCGTGGGAGTGTGCGGCGGACAACTCGGACGGCGTCACCGGCTCGATCCGGTCCTCGTAGAAGAAGCGCGAGACCCGCTGACGCAGCCGATCCCTGCTGTAGGTGGGCCGGCGCACACCGGAGGCGTCCTCCTCGGGAGCGATCTCGAGCGGGCGTCGGGGTTCGTGGGCGACCAGCACCCAGCGCTCGTAGTCATCCAGGGGGCGGTGAACCTCGATGTACTCACCCGAGGCGAACCGCACCACGCGTCCCGTCTCGTGCCCGTGCAGCACCAGCTCGCGATCCTTGCGTTGCAGGCTCAGGCAGATGCGCTTGGTGACGACGAACGAGACCACCGGGAGCACGAAGATCAGCACCCGGAACGCCCAGGTGATCGCGTTCAGCGACAGGTGGAAGTGGGTGGCCATGATGTCGTTGGACCCGGCAGCGACCAGCACGAAGAAGGCGCTGAGGATCGAGACACCGGCGGCCGTGCGGACCGGGGCGTTGCGGGGCCGGTCGAGCACATGGTGCTCGCCGGTGTCCTTGGTGGCGAAGTTCTCGATGAACGGGAACAGCGCCAGCACGGTGAACAGGATGCCGGGCACCACCACCCCGGGGACCAGCACGTTCATGGAGAGCGTGTAGCCGCCGATCACCCACTCGGTCTCGCCGGGCATCAGGCGCAGCGATCCCTCCAGGAACAGCATGTACCAGTCGGGCTGGGCGCCCGCGCCGACGATCGACGGATCGTAGGGGCCGTAGTTCCAGACGTTGTTGATGCTCATCGTGGCACCCATCACCGCCAGCACGCCGAAGACGATGAAGAAGAAGCCACCGGCCTTGGCGGTGTAGACGGGGAACAGGGGGTAGCCGACCACGTTCCGGTCGGTGCGTCCCGGGCCCGGGAACTGGGTGTGCTTGTGCCAGACGATGAGGAACAGGTGCACGGCGATCAGCGCGAGGATCAACCCCGGCACGAGCAGGATGTGCGCGGTGAACAGGCGCGGGATGATGTCGGTACCGGGGAACTCCCCGCCGAACAGCGCGTAGCTGCCGTAGCTGCCGATGAGCGGGATCGCCCGGAGCACGCCGTCGGCGATCCGCAGGCCGTTGCCCGAGAGCACGTCATCGGGCAGCGAGTAGCCGGTGAAGCCGGCGGCCAGGCCGAGGATGAGGAGCGTGAAGCCGACCAACCAGTTCAGCTCACGCGGGCGCCGGAAGGCACCGGTGAAGAACACGCGCATCATGTGCACGACCATGGCGCCGACGAACATCAGCGCTGCCCAGTGGTGGATCTGGCGCATCAGCAGTCCGCCGGGCACGTGGAAGGACATGTGCACCGTCGAGGCGAACGCCTCGGTCATCTCCAACCCCTGCATGCTGACGGGCAGCGCGTCCTCGGGGTAGTGCGTCTCGGCCATGCTCGGCACGAAGAAGGCGGTGAGGAAGACTCCGCTGAGGATCAGCACCACGAAGCTGAACAGGGCGATCTCGCCCAGGAGGAACGACCAGTGGTCCGGGAAGACCTTGCGGGCGAACTCCTTCACCAGCTTCGAGGCACCCACACGGGTGTCCAGGAAGTCCGCCCCGCCGGCCACGGCCGGCGACGTCTTGCGCTGCTGCGGTACCTGCGTACGGGTGCTCATCTCTCTCGCTCCCAGTAGCTCGGGCCGACCGGCTCGTCGAAGTCCTGCTGCGCGTAGAGGTAGCCCTCGTCGTCCACTGCGATCGGCAGCTGGGGGAGGGGTCGCTTCGCCGGTCCGAAGACCACCTTCGCCTGGTCGGTGATGTCGAAGGTGGACTGGTGGCACGGGCACAGGACGTGATGGGTCTGCTGCTCGTAGAGCGCGACGGGGCATCCGACGTGGGTGCAGACCTTCGAGTACGCGACGATGCCCTCATAGGACCAGCCTCGTCGTTCCTCGGGCTCTTTCAGGATGGAGGGATCGACCCGCATCAGGATGACGACCGCCTTGGCCTTCTCCTCGAGGTAGTGCTCCTCCTCCGGCAGTCGGTGCGGCATGACGTGGACCATGCTGCCGCGAGTGATGTCGGAGGCCTTGATCCGGCGGTCGGTCGGGTCGGTCGCGAGATAGCGCGGGCCGCCGTCCGGGGTCCCGGCCCAGGCGGTGTGCCGGAACTTCGAGACGTTCCAGTCCGCACCCAGGTTCCCGACCAGCGGGACCACGAAGGTCAGCGGCGCGAGTGCCAGCGCCGCGCCGAAGGCTCCCTTGAGCACGGGGCGGCGAGCGATGCCGGAATCGTCGGCACCCTCCTGCAGCATCTCGACGGCGCGTTCACGGGTGGCATCGTCGCCACGCTGCTCGTGCCGCTCCTCGATCTTCTCGTGGTCGTTCATGAGGCTCTTCGCCCAGTGCACGGCGGCCGTGCCGATCCCGAGCATGCCCAGCCCCAGACCGAGACCGAGGACCAGGGTGGAGAGCCGGACGTTGTCCGCGTCCGCCTCGGCCACCGGGAAGGCGAAGTAGCCCACCACGCCACCGATCGTGGCGAGGATCGAGACGACGAAGAGGCCGACGACCTGACGCTCGGAGCGCTTGGCGGCCTTCGGGTCCTCGTCGCCGAGCCGAGGGCGGTGCGGACCCAGACCAGGGTTCTCGAACGAGACCAGCTCGCCGTCCCGCGTGGTCAGCTCTGTGTTCTCAGCGTTCCCACTGTTCCCAGTACTCATGACGACCTCGCTCCGATCCACACCGCGGCGCCGATCAGCACACCCATCCCGACGACGAACACCCACACACCCTCGGAGACCGGCCCGATCGAGCCGAGGCTGAGGCCGCCCGGGTTGGGCTCGCGCTGCTCGACGAGGAAGGTGATGATGTCGCGCTTGTCCTGCTCGGTGAGCGTGGCGTCGTTGAACACCGGCATCGACTGCGGACCGGTGAGCATCGCCTCGTAGATCTCCGTGGGCGTGGACTCGTACAGCGCCGGGGCGTACTTGCCCTCGGTCAGGGCGCCTCCGGCGCCGACCGCGTTGTGGCACATCGCGCAGTTGGTGCGGAAGAGCGCACCACCGACGGCGGCATCACCGAGGGCAGGGTCGACCTGCTCCGCGGACGGGATCGACGGCCCGGGACCCATGGCGGCGATGTAGGCGGAGACCTGACGTGCCTGCTCCTCGGTGAGCTGCGGCGGCTTGGCCTCGGCCTGCGGCGAGTTCGCGTCCATCGGCATCCGGCCGGTGACGATCTGGAAGTGCACCGATGCGGCCCCGACGCCGATCAGCGAGGGCGCCTCGGGCGTGCCCTCGGCCTCGAGGCCATGGCAGGTCGAGCAGTTCGTGATGAACAGACGTTCGCCCTGGGTCAGATCGTCGGGGCTGGCGGTCTCGGCCTGGGCCGCGCTCGGAGCGAACGCCGCGTACACGGCGCCGGTGAGCAGGAGCGCAAGCGTCATCAGGATGACCGGCGCCAACCGGTGCCGTCGCCTCGCCGCTAAAGCCTTCACTTCTACGAATCCTCGAATCGGGTGGGGGAACGGATGGACGCCTCTGACGGTCGCGTCAGAGCATCGGGAGCAGGTAGATCACGCCGAACAGCACGATCCAGACGGCATCGACGAAGTGCCAGTAATAGGAGACCACGAGCGCGGTCGTGGCCTCGTGCTCGCCGAACCGATGGGCGGCGAAGGAGCGCAGCAGCACGAACAGGAACGCGATGAGTCCGCCGACCACGTGGAGACCGTGGAACCCGGTGGCCAGGTAGAAGACGGACCCGTAGGTGGAGTTCTGCAGCGTCAGACCGGCGTGAGCCAGCTCGGCGTACTCGAAGACCTGACCGGCGATGAACGTCGCCCCCATCAGGTAGGTGAGGATGAACCACTCCTGCATCCCCCAGCGGGTGATCTGCCACACACGGCCGGTGCGCACCGCCTGGAATCGTTCCGCTGCCCAGACGCCGAGCTGGCACGTGACCGAACTCAGCACCAGGATCACGGTGTTGATGCCGGAGAAGGTGATGTTGAGGAACTCGTAGCCCTCGTTCCACACCTCGGGGCCGGCGACCGACCGGTGGGTGAAGTACATCGCGAACAGCCCGGCGAAGAACATCAGCTCGGAGGAGAGCCAGACGATGGTGCCCACCTGAGTCAGGTTGGGACGGTTCACCGCCAGGTGCGGGGTGGTGGTTGCAGACGACACCTTGTCATTATGGCCCGATTCGGGGCGTGGTGGGGACCGCGCGCCGGGGTATCGGCACCGACCGGCGAAATTGTGGGCCAAACGTGATCTACGGGCGCGTCGCGCCGGCGAGGAGATGACGAACCGGCGTTGGCCGTCGTCTCGCTCGCGTCACCGTGCCGGGTGGCAGGGTGGCTAGGATGAGCACGGACCACGACGGTGCGGGCCCAGCGCCCCGCGACGGAAGGATCATGATGACCGCCGCGCAGCAGGATGCGAAGGCCCCCGGGGCCGAGGAGACGGTGTCGGTGCTGCTGTACAGCGACGACGTCACCACCCGCGAGCAGGTGCTCACCGGCGTGGGCCGCCGCGCCTCGATCGACACCCCACGGATCCGGTGGCACGAGGCCGCCACACCGGACGCCGTCGTGGACTACGTCGAGCACGGCAGCTACGACCTGCTCGTGCTCGACGGCGAGTCGGCGAAGTTCGGTGGGATGGGCCTGTGCCGTTCGCTCAAGACCGAGATCTACCGGTGCCCACCGGTGCTGCTGCTGATCGCCCGCGCCCAGGACGCCTGGCTGGCGTCGTGGTCGGAAGCCGATGCCGTGGTCTCGATGCCGCTGGATCCGATCACGCTGCAGGAGACCATGGCCGATCTGGTCCGCCGCCGATGAGGGTCCCCGCGCCGGGGCCGACCTGGCCGGACCTGATCACCTCCGTGATCGCCGGGGAGGACCTGAGCGCGGCGGAGACGTCCTGGGTGATGGATCAGGTGATGTCCGGGGCGAGCGAACCCGTCGCGCTCGGTGGCCTCCTGGTGGCCCTGCGCGCCAAGGGGGAGACGGTGGCCGAGGTCACCGGACTCGCGGAGGCGATGTTGCGTCACGCCCTGCCCGTATCGATCGACGACGACGCCGTCGACATCGTCGGTACCGGCGGAGACCGGCACCGGAGCGTCAACATCTCCACGATGGCGGCGCTGGTGGTGGCCGGTGCGGGGGTCCGGGTGGTCAAGCACGGCAATCGTGCGGCGTCCTCGTCCTCCGGCTCCGCCGACGTGCTCGAGGCGCTCGGCGTGCGGTTGGACCTCGACCCGCGGGCCGTCGAGCGAGTGGCCGCCCGCGCGGGGATCACCTTCCTGTTCGCCCGGGTCTTCCACCCCGGCTTCCGCCACGCCGCCGCCGCGCGGAGCGGACTCGGCGTGGCGACGGCGTTCAACGTGCTCGGGCCGCTGACCAACCCCGCGCGTCCGCGCGCGGGTGCGATCGGGGTCGGTGATCTGCGGATGGCACCGATCATGGCGGGCGTCCTCGCGCAGCGCGGCACCAGCGCTCTGGTCTTCCGCAGTGAGGACGGCCTGGACGAGCTCGCCACGACGGCGCCCGCCCGGGTCTGGGAGGCCGCCGGCTGCGAGGTCCGCGAGCACGTCATCGACGCGACGCGCGAGTTCGGCATGGCCCGTGCCACGCTGGCGGATCTGCGCGGCGGGGACGCCGCGGTCAATGCCCAGGTCGCCCGGGACCTCCTCGCCGGCGCACCCGGGGCGGTGCGGGACGCCGTGCTGCTCAATGCCGCGGCGGGTCTCGTTGCGCACGGCGGGTCGCCCGGCATGGGCGAGGGCTCGCTGCTGGAGCGGTTCGCGGCTGGGATCGAGGCCGCTCGGCGTTCGATCGACGAGGGCGCCGCCGCGCGTGCGCTCGCCGGCTGGGTGCAGGCCAGCCACGACGACTGAGCCCGGATCGCTGAGACCCGGGCGTGCGCGGGAGGCTGTCCTCAGTCGTCCAGGCCCAGGGCGAACGCCGCTTCCAGGTCGTGCTGGGAGTAGGCCTGGAAGGCGATGAACGTCCGGGTCCGGACCACCCCGGTCACCTTCGAGATCCGGTCCGCGATGACGTCGGCGAGCATGTCGTGCTGATCGACCCGGACGATGGCGATGATGTCGACATCGCCGGTGGTGGAGTAGGCCTCGGTGACGCCGGGAAGGTCGGCGACCGCGCCGGCGACCTCCGGGATACGGTCGGCCTCGACGTCGATGTGGACGATCGCCGTGATCATGTGCGTCTCCTCGGTTCGGTGTCCTGATCTGGGCGGCGCGCCGTCGGTGGCTGGGACGCCGCGTATGTCTCCATCATGCCGCGCCGGTGACGCCTGAGGTGCGCCTCCCCATCGCCGCGGCGAGGCGGGCCACCGACTCCTGCGGGTCGGGCCCGAGCACCTCGTGCTCGGTCTGACGCGAGAGCAGCTCGTGCAGCCGGGGGAGCGCCGCGCTCGCACCCGTCAGCGGCAGGCACCACCCGGCCTCGCCGCTGCCCTCGGCCGCCTCGTCCGGCGCCTCGAGGGTCGCCTCGACCAGCCGGCACCCCGGTCGCTCCAGCCAGCGCAGGATCAGCTCGGTCTCCTCGGCGGTGGCAGCCCCCGGGAGGCCGGCCGGCGCCTCCACCTGCTCGCCACTGGCTGCCAGGGCCTCCACCACGCTCATCACGGGCGCACCCCGCGAGCTCACCGCGGTGCCGGCGAACCGGCCGTACCGCACGAGCAGCAGCTCCCAGCCACCGTCGGGGCGGCGACAGGCGGCGATGATCTGGGGAGCCCGTCGCAGCGGCGCGTGCCGCTCGGTGCGGGAGGCCCCACGTAGGTACGCCAGCAGCTCGTCGCGGCGCCGGCCGGCCTCCTCGTAGCGCTGCTGGCGCGAGAGCCGGGTGATACTCGCGCGAGCAGCCGCCACCACATCGCTCGCGTCCCCTCCCAGCGCGGCCAGCGCTCGTTGCACCCGCTCGTCGTACTCCCCGCCGGTGTGCTGCACGCACGGCGCGACGCACGAGCCCATCTCGGCGAGAACGCAGGCCGACGCGGAGGGGCGGGGCGTGCGGGGGAGTCGCTGGCGACAGGTGCGCAGCCCGGTGGCTGCCACCAGTGCGGCGACGGCGAGCTCGGCCTGGTCGCGCGAACTGAAGGGCCCGATCGCCCGGCCCGCAGCGGCTTCGGGCACGTGGCGCACGACGGACAGCCGGGGGTAGGCCTCGTCGGTGAGGCGCACCCACGGCTGACGCTCGGGAGCACGGGAACGGCGGTTGTAGGGGGGCCGGTGCTCGGCGATCGCGCGCAGCTCGCGCACAGCGGCCTCGAGCTCGGTCGCGCAGGGCACCGGTCGCACCGCCGTGGCGAGGTCGACCATCTCGCTGATCCGCCGGCGCTTCTCGGCCGCCGTGAAGTAGCTGCGGACGCGACGGCGCAGGTTGACCGCCGTTCCGACGTAGAGGATGTCGCCACTCGGCCCGAGGAACTGGTAGACGCCCGGGCCCGTCGGGAGACCGTCCGCGAGAGTCGACTTCCGACGCCGCGCCGCGGGGACGGGGTCGGCCGCGGTGACGAGGTCCTCCACGTGGGTCACGCCGAGGCCGGCCATCCGACTGAGCAGCGCGTGCAGCACATCGACCGTCGCCCGGGCGTCGGTGAGCGCGCGGTGATCCGGGGCGGTGGCGGAGCCGAACAACCGCGCGAGGCTGGCGAGCTTGTGGTTGGGCGCCTCGTCCCTGGTCACCACCCGGCGTGCGAGCGCCACGGTGTCCACGACCTGGGGGCGCGGCCACGCCAGGTCCATCCGCTCGCACGCGGCGCGCAGGAACCCCACGTCGAACCGGGCGTTGTGCGCCACCAAGATCGCGCCATGGGAGAAGTCGAGAAAGGCCGGGAGCACCTCGGTGATCGGTGGGGCCGTGAGCACCATCGCGTTGGTGATCCCGGTCAGGACCGTGATCGTCGGCGGGATCCCGGTGCCCGGATTGACCAGGGTCTGGAACTCACCGATCACCTCGCCCCCGCGCACCTTGACGGCGCCGATCTCGGTGATGGCACTCTCGCGCGGCGAACCACCGGTCGTCTCCAGGTCCACGACCACGAAGGTCGCATCGACCAGGGGCGTGCCGATCTCGTCCAGGCCGAGCTGGACGGGAGCGCCGCGTGGCGCCTCGTCCTCGCGCAGCAACCGCCGGCCGGGGGCGGGTCGGAGCAGGTTCTCGATCATCACCGCGCACGCTACGTGTCACCGGTGACATCGCCACCGGTGACACCCCGTCAGGTCTGTGCGCGCTCCGCGGCAGCCTTGGCGTACAGGGCCTCGATCGTCTCGCTGTAGTTGTCCAGCACCAGCGAGCGCTTCACGCTCATCTTCGGGGTCAGGTAGTCCGCCACCGTGAAGTCCTCGCCGAGCACCTCGAATCGACGGACCGACTCCGCCCGCGAGACCGAGGCGTTCGCCCGGTCGATCGCCCCCTGCAGCGCCTCCTGGACCTGTGGGTGCTCGGCCGCCTCCTGCACGCTCATCTCGGGCAGCCCCTGGTTGGAGAGCCACGTGGCGAGCATGTCGGCGTCGAGGGTGAGCAGCGCTGCGATGAACGGGCGCTGGTCACCGATCACGACGCACTGGCTGATCAGGGCGTGAGCACGGATCTTGTCCTCCAGCTGGGAGGGGATCACGTTCTTCCCGCCGGCGGTGACGATGATCTCCTTCTTCCTGCCGGTGATGCGCAGGTAGCCGTCCTCATCGATCTCGCCGAGGTCGCCGGTGTGGAACCACCCGTCGGTGATCGCCGCAGCGGTCTCCTCGGGGTTGTCGTGGTAGTGCTCGAAGACCGCGATCCCCTTCGCGAGGATCTCGCCGTCCTCGGCGATGCGCAGGCTGATCCCCGGCAGCGCGGGCCCGACCGTGCCGATCTTCGAGCGGTCGGGCACATTGACCGTCACCGGGGCGGTGGTCTCGGTGAGGCCGTAGCCCTCCAGCACCCGCACGCCCACACCCCGGAAGAAGTGGCCGAGCCGGTCGCCCAGCGGCGCGCCGCCGGAGATCGCGTACTCGACCTGCCCGCCGAGGGCGGCGCGGATCTTGTGCAGCACCAGCTTGTCGGCGAGGGCGTACTTCGCGCGCAGCACCAGCCCGGGGCCGCCGTCATCGAGGGAGCGGGAGTAGGCGGTCGAGACCTCCGCCGCCCACTGGAAGATCTTCACCTTGCCACCGGCCGCGGCCTTCTGCTCCGAGGAGTTGTAGACCTTCTCGAACACGCGCGGCACCGAGAGGATGAAGGTGGGGCGGAAGGTCGCGATGTGGGTGAGCAGCGTCGTGGGGTCGCCCACGTGCCCGATCGGGACGCCCGCGCAGATGGTGAGGATGGAGACGAAGCGAGCGAACACGTGCGCGAGCGGCATGAACAGCAGCGTGCGGGCGTCGTCGTGCAGGATGTCCTTGCCCAGGGCGGCGACCGCGTTGCGGGTGAGCTCGACGAAGTTGCCGTGGGTGAGCTCGACGCCCTTGGGTGGGCCGGTCGTGCCCGAGGTGTAGATGATCGTGGCCAGGTCGGTGAGGCGCAGCGCGTCGTAGCGTTCGCGGACAGCCTCCTCCGGCACCTGCGCACCCGCCTCGGTGAGCCGGTCGAGGGCGCCGTCGTCGAAGACCCAGACCTCCTCCAGACCCGCGTCCGCCGCGGCCTCGCGGGCGAGAGTGGCGAGCTCGGCGGTCTCGGCGAACACCCGGCGAGCCTTGGAGTCGGAGAGGATCCAGGCGGCCTGCTCCGCGGAGGAGGTCTCGTAGATCGGCACCGTGACACCGCCGGCGTACCAGATGGCCAGGTCGGCGATGGTCCACTCGGCCCGGGTCTTGGACATGATCGCCACCCGGTCCCCGGCCTGGACGCCTCCGGCGATGAGCCCGCGGGCCACCCCGGTCACCTGCTCGTGCAGGCGGCGCGCGGTCACCGGCGACCAGCCGTCGCCGTCGGGAAGCTCGAGCAGCACCCGATCGGGGTCCTGCGACGCCCAGTCCACCAGCAGATCCGGGATCGACAGCTCGTCCGGGGTGGTGACCTTCAGGGGGACGTCGACCTCATTCATGGCTGGCTCCTTCGACAGGGACGTGACGAGTGCCCACACCTTACCGGTGCGGGTGGTGGGGGTGGGTCAGACAACGGCTCCGTCGTCGGCGTCGTCGTCGCGCGAGCGCGGCATGCGCCACAGCAGCACCAGCCAGCCCACGACCGAGGTCAGGATAGCTGCCAGGTAGATCCAGGAGGGCGCGCCCGGCCACACGATCAGGAAGATCACCGTCGCGACCGGGCCGCCGAGCGCGGCGAGCCAGGCCAGGGTGGGCAGCGGATCGGACCCGCTGAGCGCCGGCGGGTCCGGGGGAACGAAGCCGGCTTCCTCGGGCTCCTCGGCGATCGCGTAGTCCCGGGGCCCCGTCGAGGCAGCGGCATCGGTATCGGCGTCGTCCTCGTCCTGCCCGGCACTGCTGCCGGCTCCCAGACCCTGGAGCCGGGAGGTCAGCTCCGCCCAGCGCTCCTCGACCTCGCGGTCGGAGGGCTCCGGCCGCGGGCCTGCGGGGTCGCGGTCCTCGGGATCGGGCATGCCCTCCACTCTACGGCGCCGGGTGGTGCGCCTCCGCAGGGCCGGTGGTCAGTAGCATGAAGGCACGGGCCCGCGCCGCAGGCGGCCCGCACCTGCACCCCAGTCGAAAGGCCGAGAATGTCCCAGAACGCCCCGATCCGCCGGATCGCGCTGCTCACCGCAGGCGGATTCGCGCCCTGCCTGTCCGCAGCGGTGGCCGGCCTGGTGCGTCGCTACGGCGATGTTCTCCCCGACGTCGAGATCATCGCCTATCAGTACGGCTACCACGGACTGCTGACGGGGAACTACCTCGTCGTCGACGGTGCGGCCCGGGAGGCGATCGACGTCCTCGACCGGTTCGGTGGCTCGCCCATCGGCAACAGCCGCGTCAAGCTCACCAATGCCGCGGACCTGGTCAAGCGTGGGCTGGTGGCCGAGGGTGAGGACCCGCTGAAGGTGGCCGCGGAGCGTCTGCGCACCGACGGCGTCGACGTCCTGCACACGATCGGCGGTGACGACACCAACACCACGGCGGCCGACCTCGCGGCCTACCTGGAGGAGAACGGCCACCACCTCACCGTGGTGGGTCTGCCCAAGACGATCGACAACGACATCGTCCCCATCCGCCAGTCGCTGGGTGCCACCACGGCCGCGCAGCAGGCTTCGCGGTTCGCGCAGAACATCATCGGTGAGCACCGCTCGAACCCCCGCATGCTGATCGTGCACGAGGTCATGGGTCGCCACTGCGGTTGGCTCACCGCGGCGGCCGCCCGCGACTACCGCGAGTGGTGGAGCGAGCAGACCTGGAACCCCGCGCTCGGTCTGACCAAGGAGCGGTGGGACATCCACGCGGTCCTGCTGCCGGAGCTGGCGGTCGACCTGCAGTCCGAGGCCGCCCGGCTGCGCACGATCATGGACGAGGTCGGCAACGTCAACATCTTCCTCTCCGAGGGGGCCGGCGTGCCCGAGATCGTCGCCGAGCTGGAGGCAGCCGGCGAGGAGGTCAAGCGCGACCCCTTCGGGCACGTCATGCTCGACACGATCAACCCCGGCGCGTGGTTCGCGAAGCAGTTCGCCGACCTCATCGGAGCCGAGAAGGTGATGGTCCAGAAGTCCGGGTACTTCTCGAGGTCGGCCCCGGCCAACGAGGACGATCTGGCACTGATCCGTTCCATGACCGATCTCGCGGTCGACACGGCGCTGGCGGGCCGGTCGGGTGTGATCGGCCACGACGAGGAGAACGGCGACGAGCTGACCGCCATCGCCTTCCCGCGCATCGCGGGCGGGAAGGCGTTCGACGTCTCGGCCGGCTGGTTCGCCGAGCTGCTCGCGGGGATCGGCCAGCCGCTCGTCCCGGCCACGCCGCAGGAGCACTGACCCGCGCGGTTCGGGGTGGACGCTCACGCACGTATCCTGGGCGCGTGAGCGTCCTTCATGATCCCGCGGTCCTGTCCGGTCTCGAGCAGTGGCGCGAGCTCCCGGCTCGTCAGCAGCCCCGCTGGCCCGACCGGGACGCACTGCGTCGCGCCACCGGCAGACTCGAGTCCTCCCCGCCGCTGGTGTTCGCGGGCGAGGCGGACCGGCTGCGGGAGCTGCTGGCGGAGGCCTCCCGCGGGGAGGCCTTCCTCCTGCAGGGTGGCGACTGTGCCGAGACGTTCAGCGAGCTGACCGCGGACAACATCCGCGACAAGATCAAGACGATCCTGCAGATGGCCGTCGTGCTGACCTACGGCGCGAGCATGCCCATCATCAAGATGGGGCGGATGGCGGGCCAGTACGCCAAGCCGCGCAGCTCCGACACCGAGACCCGGGACGGGATCACTCTGCCCGCCTATCGCGGCGACATCATCAACGGGTACGACTTCTCGGCCGACTCCCGTGAACCGGACCCGCAGCGCTTGCTGGACGCGTACCACAACTCCGCCACCACGCTGAACCTCATCCGCGCCTTCACCCAGGGCGGATTCGCCGACCTACGGCGTGTGCACGAGTGGAACCGCGGGTTCATGGAGAACCCGGCCTATGCCCAGTACGACGCGTTCGCCGCCGAGATCGACCGGGCCATCCGGTTCATGGGTGCCGCCGGGGCCGACTTCGACGCGCTGCGCACGGTGGAGTTCTTCTCCAGTCACGAGGGGTTGCTGCTGGACTACGAGCGACCGCTGACGCGGATCGACTCCCGCACCGGAGCGCCCTACGACTGCTCCGCGCACTTCCTGTGGATCGGTGAACGCACCCGCCAGCTCGACGGCGCGCACGTGGACTTCTTCGCCCGGGTGCGCAATCCCGTGGGTGTCAAGCTCGGCCCGACCAGCACGGTCGAGGACGCCCTCGCCCTGATGGACCGGCTCAACCCCGACGGTGAGGCCGGTCGGCTGACCTTCATCACCCGGATGGGTGCGTCCAGGATCCGCGACGCGCTGCCGGAACTGGTCGAGGGTGTGCAACGGGACGGGCGCCCGGTGACCTGGGTGTGTGACCCCATGCACGGCAACGGGATCACCAGCGCCAGCGGGTACAAGACCCGCCGCTTCTCCGACGTCATCGACGAGGTCCGGGGGTTCTTCGAGGTCCATCGCGGGCTCGGCACCGTTCCGGGAGGCCTGCACGTCGAGCTCACCGGCTCCGACGTGACCGAGGTGCTCGGCGGCAGCGAGGAGATCGACGATCACGCCCTGACCCGCCGCTACGAGACCCTCGTGGACCCGCGCCTGAACCACCAGCAGTCCCTGGAGATGGCGTTCCTGGTCGCGGAGATGCTCCGGGGGGCCTGAGGCGGTGGGGCGCACGGACGGATCGGATGCGCCGCTCGACCGCGTGCTGCCTCCCGGGCAGCACTGGCGGTCCGAGCCCGAACTGATGCACTACGGCCCGGTCCCGCGGGTGCGACCCGAGCGCTGGGCGTTCACCGTGGGAGGGGCCACGGCCGACGGCGTGGAGCATGCCTTCCAGTGGACGGACCTGGCCGGCCTCGAGGTGCACGAGGTCGTCGCGGACATGCACTGTGCCACCCGCTGGTCGGCCCTCGACCAGCGGTGGTCCGGGCCCCGGGCGTCCGACGTCCTCGAGCTCGCGCCGCCGGCCCCGGATGTGCACCAGGTGCTGGTGTTCGCCGAGTTCGGATACGCAGCGAACCTGGAGGTGGATGACCTGCTCTCGCCGCGGACGTTGCTCGCCACCCATCTCGACGGGGAGCCGCTGGCGCACGAGCGCGGGGCGCCGATGAGGCTCATCGTGCCGCACCTGTACACCTGGAAGGGGCCGAAGTGGCTGCGCGGCTGGAACTACCTCGCGGACGGGTCGCCCGAGCTGGGCTTCTGGGAGCAGCGGGGCTACCACCGCCACGGTGATGCCTGGCGGCAGGAGCGCTACGCCTATCAGGAGGAGGGCGCCCGACCGGGCGAGCCCAACAACTGAGCGTGAACTCCCGGCTCCGCCTCACACCACCGTCAGGACGATCACGGTGCCCCGAGGCTCCATGGAGCCCGCCTCGACCGACTGCGAACGCACCGTGCCGAAGACACCGCCGACGAAGTTCTCCCGCTCCACCACGAACCCGAGCTCCTCCAGTGCCGCTGCGGCCTCGGAGTACTGCTGGGCGAAGACATCGGGGACCTCGACGAGCTCGGGGCCGAGTGAGAGCGTGAGCATGACCAGGTCGCCGCGCAGGCCGTCGCCCGCACCGGGGTCCTGTGCGAGGACGTGCCCCTCCGGGACCTCGTCGTCGTGGACCCGGGCGTCGATCTGGGCGGCGGCGCCCGCCTCCTCCAGCTCCGTGATCGCCGTCTCCTCGGTCGCCCCCACCACGTTCGGCAGCGTGATCGGCTCCGGACCCTGGGAGACGGTGATCCGGATCGGCGTGTCGTGCGGCACCACCTCACCGCGCTCTGGATCGGAGGAGATGACGACGCCCTCCTCCACCTCCTGGGAGTAGGTGCGCTCGACAGGGTCGGCCACGGGCAGGCCGGCGTCCTCGAGGGCGCTGACGGCGTCCTCCTCCTGCGCACCGACCAGCTCAGGCACGGCGAGCATCTCCACTCCACGGGAGACCACCACGGAGATCTCACCGTCGCGGATGAGCTCGGCGCCCGCGGCCGGGTCGGTCTCGATCACCCGCCCCTCGGGCACCTCGTCCGAGAACGCCACCGTCGTGCGGGGAGCGAAGCCCGCCGTCTCCAGCTGCCCGAGCGCGTCCGCCTCGGTCAGACCCTCGACGGGCGGCACGGGGGAGTAGGCGCCGGGCCCGATGGTCACGAACCACCACGCGCCGGCCCCCCCGGCTCCGAGGAGGAGCAGCAGCACGAGGGTGAGCACCAGGCCACGGCGGCGGCGCACCCGCCGGCGGGCCGGACCGGGTTCGCGGGCGGGAGAGACCGCACCGATCGGGAGCGAGACGGTTCCTGTCCGTCCCATCGCGGCCGTGTGCTCGTCAGCCTCGTGCCCGTCGTCGCCGCTCCCGTCCTCGCCGGCCACCGCGTCGGTGGCGGGGACCGTCGCGGTCACCGACGGCGTCTGGTCCTCGGTGTCGACGCCGTGGACATCGGCCCGGAGCCGGAGCTGATGGGGGTCGAGCTCGGCACGCGTGCGGCGCAGGAGACCCAGCGCCGCTCCGGCGTCGTCCGGCCGCCGGTCCGGGTCCCGCGCCGTCAGGGCGTGCACCAGGTCGTCCACGGCCACCGGCAACCAGGGCACCGAGTCGGACGGGTCGGGGACGTCGTCGTGCACGTGCTGGTAGGCGACCTGGATCGGGGTCTCCCCGAGGAAGGGCTGCCTGCCGGAGAGCATCTCGTACAGCATCGCGCCGACGGCGTAGACATCGGCCCGGGCGTCCGCCTTGCCCGAGGTGACGATCTCGGGGGAGAGGTAGGCGACCGTGCCCAGCAGACTGCCCGTCGAGGCGGCGGTGGCCTCGGTGACCGCACGGGCCAGCCCGAAGTCGGCGACCTTCACCTCGCCGGTGCGCGCGACGAGGATGTTCTCGGGTTTGACGTCCCGGTGCACCAGACCCGCGTGGTGGGCGGCGGCGAGAGCGCTGAGCACGTGCTCGGCGTAGCGCAGGGCCTCACCGACGGGCAGTGCGCCGCTGCGGCGCAGCACGCTGCGCAGGTTCGTCCCGTCCACGAACTCCATGGTCAGGTAGTTCAGCTCGTCTGCACTGCCCTGGTCGTAGACCCCGACCACGCCTGGGTGGGCCAGCCGTGCCGCCGCGCGCGCCTCGCGGCGGAAACGGGCGGCGACGTCCGTCCCCTCCGCCAGGTGAGCGTGCATCACCTTCAGCGCCACCACCCGGTCGAGCCGGCGGTCGAGGGCACGATAAACCGTGGCCATGCCACCGCGCGCGACGCGCGCGGTGATCTCGTACCGGCTGTCGACCAGGCGGCCGATCAGCGGGTCGGCGACGGTGGTGGCCATGACCTGAGTCTATGGTCGGCCGGCGCCGAACCTCGGGCTCAGGAGTAGCGTGTCATCAGCGTCTGGATGTTGGCCACGTACCGCCGGGTGTCGTCGTAGAGGCCGTTGCGCTGGACCGAGCCGAGGCCCTGGTAGTAGCCACCGATGGCTTCGCGCTCGTCGTCGGTCATGCGGTGCAGGGTGCGCAGGATGGCCACGCCCGCGGTGACGTTGTCCTGCGGGTCGAGCAGGTTGAGCTGCCGGCCGACGAGGGTGGAGGCCCACTCGCCCGAGGTGGGGATGACCTGCATGACGCCGATCGCATTCGCGGGCGAGACCGCGCGCATGTTGAAGCCCGACTCCTGGTAGGCGACGGCGAGCGCGAGTGCCGGGTCGACACCCATCCGGGTGGCGGTGGAGCGGATCATCTGCTGCATCTGCTCGCGGCTGGGCACCGAGGTCGCCAGCAGCGTGCGCTTGTTCGCGTTGGCGGCGGCCGTGACATCGGAACCGTAGGTGTAGTGCAGGAACGTGTTCGAGACCAGACCCGAGGGCACCTGCAGGCGCTGACCGACCCGGATCACACCCGCGGACGCCAGGTTGTTCGCCTCCATGATCGCGCTGACGGAGGAGCCGTACTGGGTGGCGATGCTCGAGACCGTGTCGCCGCTGATGACGCGGTGGACGACGCTCGACTGGGAACCGCTCGAGGAGCCGGAGTTGTTCGAGCCGGAGTTGTTCGAGCTCGAGCCGGAGTTGCTCGACCCCGAACTGCTCGAGCCCGAGCTGCTGGATCCGGGGATGCGCAGGGTCTGGCCGATGCGGATCAGGGCGTTGGAGTTGAGGCCGTTGGCGCTGATGATGGCGCGCACGGTGGTGCCGTGGCGGGCGGCGAGGGCCGAGACGGTGTCACCGGCGACCACGCGGTGGGTCTTGGCGCTGCTGGAGCTCGAGTTGCCGGAGCTGGAGCTGCTGGATCCGGAGTTGTTCGAGCTCGAGCTCGAGCCGGAGCTGCTGGAGCCGGAGCCCGAGCTCGAGCCGGAGCTGCTGGATCCGGGGATGCGCAGGGTCTGGCCGATGCGGATCAGGGCGTTGGAGTTGAGGCCGTTGGCGCTGATGATGGCGCGCACGGTGGTGCCGTGGCGGGCGGCGAGGGCCGAGACGGTGTCACCGGCGACCACGCGGTGGGTCTTGGCGCTGCTCGAGCTCGAACTGCCCGAGCTGGAGCTGCCGGAGCCGGAACTGTTCGACCCCGAACTGCTCGAGCCGGAGCTGCTGGATCCGGGGATGCGCAGCGTCTGGCCGATCCGGATGATGGCGCGGCGCCCGAGGTCGTTGGCGTCGACGATCGCCCGCACCGAGGTGCCGTACCGCAGCGCGAGATGGCTGACGGTGTCACCCGCGCGCACCGTGTAGAGCGTCTCGGCGCGCCGGGCCGGCGTGTGCGCCGTGACTGGAGCGAGCTGCGGTGCGACGGAGCGCAGGATCTCGCCGCGCACCGGTGACGGCGCGGGCTGCGGCGCCGCAGCGGCGGGCACTGCGGTCGCGCCGAGCCCCACGGCCGTGGCCGCGCCCAGTGCGCCGAGAGTCGCGAACGCCGACGGGCGGCGTGTGGAGCGGCGGGTGGTGGTGCGTGTCATGGATGGCTCCCCCGAGCGGTCTCCGGCATGGTGCCGGCGTGTCTGACGTGACGCATGCGTGTACTGAGGTGTATGGGAATGGTGTGGCTGATGTGACAGTAGTGGTTGGTGAGCGAGTCGACAACCCTGGTGGACGCGTAGGCTGCAGGGCGTGATCGATGAGACTGCGCACGCGTCGGACTGGCTGAGCATCCCGGAGGTGGCTGAGGCGCTCGGCGTGCGGCTGCGGGACGTCCGCACGATGCTGGCCGAGCGCCGGCTGCTGGCAGTGCGCCGCGGGGACAACGAGGCCTGGGCGATCCCGGCCGGTCTGCTCACCCGCGTCGACGACGGCGGCGCTCAGCCGCTGGCGTCGCTGCGGGGCACACTCGTCCAGCTCGGTGACGCGGGGATGAGCGACGAGGAGTGCATGACGTGGCTGTACTCGCCGAACGACGAGCTCGGCGAACCCCCGATCGAGGCGTTGCGCGCGGGACGCATCCACGCCGTGCGGCGAGCAGCCCAGCCGCTGGCGTTCTGAGGCCCGGCGCGGCTGCCCGGCGTGGTCCCGGGCGAGGGTGACGTTGCAGGCTCAGGCCGAGCGGCTCACCGCAGCGGCGGCAAGCGCGTGCAGCAACGCTGCCGCTTCGGGCTCGATCGCCGCGTCCTCGAGGGCGGCCAGGCCCGCCTCGGTGCGCCGGCCGATCATCGCCTCGACCGCCTCCACCGCGCCAGTGGCCCGGATGAGCTCGCGCAGCTGCTCCACCTGATCGGCGGTGAGCGCGGGATCGCCGAGCCAGGAGCGCAGCCGTTGGGCGTGCGCGGCCGGTGCCCGCTCGAGCGCGATGGCCACGAGCACGGTCCGCTTGCCCTCACGCAGATCATCCGCGGCGGGCTTGCCGGTCACGGCCTCGTCCCCGAAGACCCCGAGCAGGTCGTCACGTAGCTGGAACGCCTCACCGATCGGAAGCCCGATCGCGGCGCACCGCTCCAGCCCGGAGGCGTCCGCACCGGCCATCGCCGCACCCAGGCACAGGGGCTGCTCGACGCTGTACCGGGCCGCCTTGGCCCGCAGCACCCGCTCGGCCCGGTCGAGCATGACCGCCGGTTCATCGGTCCACGGTGCGGCCTGGGCATGGATGTCGAGGTACTGACCGAGGGTGACCCCCGCCATCATGTCCGTCACGAGGTGGTCGGCGCGTGCGCGTGCCCCGGTGTCCAAGCCGGCGACGGCGCGGTTCAGTTCCCGGACGGCCGCCACGAGCAGCAGGTCGCCCAGCAGGATCGCCCCCGAGGCTCCGAACCGGGTGGCGTTCCCGGTGAAGCCGGAGGCCCGATGGAGCTCGGCGAGCTGCTGATGTGCGGCAGCCACGCCGCGCCGGGTGAGCGAGTCGTCGATGACGTCGTCATGCACGAGGGCCGCCATCTGGAAGAGCTCCACGCCGGCGCCCGCCGCGATACCGGCAGGGTCGCCCTCATCGCCGCCGAACGCGGTCCAGCCGGCGAGGGCGAAACCTGCACGCAGGCGTTTGCCGCCGGGAAGCAACGATCCGGCCACCGTCCCGAACGGCTCGATCTCGGCGCCGATCGACGCGTGCTGGCGCATCACCTCGTCGAAACTGGCCAGCACCCGTGCGGAGACGGCGGTGCGCATCGACTCCAGGCGGCCCTGCACTGAGCCCTCGTTCGGCTGTTCGGTCGTCACCGCCCCAGCCTACGTGCGCGGCTCACGCCGCAGCATCCGCCGGCCACGACGGTCTCCACACGAGCCGGCCGACGACCTCCCGTCCACAGCCCCCGGCCGCCGGCGATCGGTGCGGCGTGCCCGCCCGATCTGATGGGGCCATGCCTGCACACGACGACGACCAGACCACCGCCGCGATGCCGCAGCCCCCGGGCCCGGCGATACCGCTCGACCTCGCAGATCCGGTGGACGTGCTCTCCTGGCTGCCCTACGGTCTCGGCTTCCGGCCCGAGGAGTCGGTGGTCCTGATCGCCGTCCACCACGATGACGACCAGATCCGCCTCGGCCTCCTCGCCCGCTTCGATCTGCGTGACCTGGGCCTGGCGGAGGTGCGCCGCAACGTCGAGGCCCACCTGTGCGCGGAGAGGGCGACACAGGTCCTGTGCGTCATCGTCAGCGAGGAACCGTGGGAGCAGACCCTGGCGCTGATGCGGCCCGCCGGGCGGGTGCTCGAGTGGTGGCTGACCCGCCCCTGGAGCGACCCGTGCGCCACCTGGCTCATGTCGCGGAAGGCCTTTCGCTGTCTCGAGTGCGCGCGGCCCGGGTGCTGCCCGGAGCACGGCCGCGCGGCGTCGGCGCTGGCGCATTCCGCGACGACGGCCTCGCTGGTCTACCAGGGCCGCAGCTATGTCGAAGACCGTCGCGACCTCACCGCGCAGGCCGACCTCGTCGCCGACGGGCGCCGCGCCGCCAGCGCTGCTGCGGTGCGGCACTGGCGCCGCCGGGAGCAGACGCGTGACCGGGAGGGCCTCCAGGCCTGGCGCACCGGGTGCCTGGAGCGGTGGACGGTGCTCGTCCAGCGGGCAGCGAGCGGATCCGCGGCGGAGCCGCCGCCGGAGCCGGCGCTGCTGGGCGAGGTGCTCGCCGGCCTGAGCGACACGTGGGTGCGCGACGGCGTGATGCTCGCCGCGGCGGCCGGGCGCGTCCTCGACCCCGGCGAACGCGACGGTGTCCTGGCCGAGCTGTTCGTCGGCGATGTGCAGCCGGTGGAGGAGCACCAGCGTCCCGCTCGCCAGGCGCTGATGTGCCTGGCCTCGCACGCCACCCGCCGCTGGCGCGTCGCTCCGCTGGCCACGGCCTCGTGGCTGGCCTGGTGGTCCGGGGACGGCGCCAGTGCCGGGCAGCTGCTCGACCGCGCGTGTGCGCTGGACGCCGACTACTCGCTCGCCCACCTCCTGCGCACGATTCTGGCCGCTGGGGTCGCGCCGGGCTGGGTACGGGCGGCGGCGCCGCCGCAGCACCCGTACGGACGGGACCAGGAGCTGCTGGACTAGGACCCGAACTTCTGCTGCACGTGCTCCGACGCGCTAGGGTCGGCCCCGTGACCAACGGGAGGAGCGCGTCGTGATCGTGGTCGGATTCATCGCAACAGCGGAGGGGCGCGCAGCGCTCGCCGCAGGGCTCGAGGAAGCAGCGCGCCGGCAGGAGGGCCTGCTCGTGCTCGTGCACGCCCCTCGCGGCTCCGAGCAGAACGATCTGGACGCAGCCGCGGGTGAGGCGCAGGCGACCGTGGCGGGCCACACCGCCGAGGTCAGCACCGTCCCGCTCGGTGAGGACGTCGCCGAGGCCCTCATGTCGGCCGCCGACGACCGTGGTGCCAGCGCCATCGTGATCGGGCTGCGGCGCCGTTCGCCGCTGGGCAAGCTCATTCTGGGTTCCAACGCGCAACGCATCCTCCTCGATGCCTCGTGCCCGGTCCTGGCCGTCAAGCCCGCGCGGGGCGAGGAGTCCCGCTGACGCCGGCCACATCGGGGGCGCCGCGATCGGAGCCGGTTCGGCGCCTGCACGGTTGACCGGGGCTGACGTCGCCTGTCCGGTCCGACCGGGCGGAACAAGCGGCCCCTCCTCGGCGTTGAGGTGGGAGTCGCCACGCCCGTAGCAGACCTGCACAGCGGGCGCATCCATCTCGGGCAGTTATAATTGTAGGACGCCGCGACGTTCAGTTCGCCGTCCCGCGCCCGTCCCCCCGCCGAAAGGTCCTCTGTGCCGTCGCCTCGTTCCGCTGTCGTGCTGCCCCGTGAATTCGAGCATTCTGCTCTGCGGGAGGCGTTCAGAACGGGGCTCGAGCGAGGTTCGGTGAGCGCGACGGAGTTCCGGGAGGCGTGCGAGCAGGCCGACGTCAAGCCCCGCCGTCTCAAGGAGGTCCTGGGCGCCATGCAGAACGCCAAGATCGTCGTCACCGACGTACCCGCTCGTGCCGTGGCCAACGCCACCTCCCGCCGTCGGACCACCGCCACGGTGCAGGACGTCCCCGAAGCGACCGAGGAGGCCGCCACGAGCACGCCGAAGACCAGCACCCGCACCGCCGCCCCGAAGAAGGCCGCCGCGAAGCCGGCAGCGAAGAAGGCTGCCGCCAAGAAGCCCGCCGCCAAGAAGCCCGCTGCCAAGCGCGGCACGGCCGGGGCGAAGAGTGCGCCCGGCCCGCAGCCCGTCGAGGCGGACACCGACGGTATCCAGACCGAGGCGCCCGCCACGGAGGAGGCCCCGGCCACTGCGGCCGAGACCGCCGTCGCGAACGCCGAGACCGAAGAGGCAGGCGGCTTCGTCTACTCCGACTCCGACGACGACGACGCACCCGCTCAGCAGGTCGTCACGGCCGGAGCGACCGCCGACCCCGTCAAGGACTACCTCAAGCAGATCGGCAAGGTCGCGCTCCTCAATGCCGAGCAGGAGGTCGAGCTGGCCAAGCGCATCGAGGCCGGTCTGTTCGCCGAGGAGAAGCTCGGCACCGAGGCTCAGGCGATGGCGCCGAAGTTGCGCCGGGAGATGCAGTGGATCGCCGGCGACGGCCGGCGGGCCAAGAACCACCTGCTGGAGGCGAACCTGCGCCTGGTGGTCTCCCTCGCCAAGCGCTACACCGGCCGCGGGATGTTGTTCCTGGACCTGATCCAGGAGGGCAACCTGGGGCTGATCCGCGCCGTGGAGAAGTTCGACTACACCAAGGGCTACAAGTTCTCCACCTACGCGACGTGGTGGATCCGCCAGGCGATCACCCGCGCGATGGCCGACCAGGCGCGCACGATCCGTATCCCGGTGCACATGGTCGAGGTCATCAACAAGCTGGCGCGGGTGCAGCGGCAGATGCTGCAGGACCTCGGTCGCGAACCCACCCCGGAGGAGCTCGCGAAGGAGCTCGACATGACTCCGGAGAAGGTCGTCGAGGTGCAGAAGTACGGCCGTGAGCCGATCTCGCTGCACACACCGCTGGGCGAGGACGGTGACTCCGAGTTCGGCGACCTCATCGAGGACTCCGAGGCTGTCGTCCCCGCCGATGCCGTGAGCTTCACCCTGCTGCAGGAGCAGTTGCACTCGGTGCTGGACACGCTGTCCGAGCGCGAGGCGGGGGTGGTCTCGATGCGGTTCGGCCTGACGGACGGCCAGCCCAAGACGCTGGACGAGATCGGCAAGGTCTACGGCGTGACCCGTGAGCGGATCCGTCAGATCGAGTCCAAGACGATGTCGAAGCTGCGCCACCCGAGCCGCTCCCAGGTGCTGCGCGACTACCTCGACTGAGCTGGTCGGCTGGGCCGGTCCAGGCTCAGCGCAGGCACGCAACGAACGAGCCCAGCACCCCGCGCGGGGTGCTGGGCTCGTCTGCGTGCTGGTGGCGGGACCGCCGGCAGCGGGTCAGAGGGCTCCGCCGGCGGCCTCCGGGGCGTCCGTGGACTGGCCGCTGTCCCCGATGGCCTCCCGGGCGACGAAGTTCTCCAGGTCGAAGAGGTTCTCGCCGGCGCGCTCGGCCACGGTCAGCAGGGTGCTGGCGGAGGCGACCTCCTCCACCTGCTCCTTGAGGAACCAGAGCATGAACTGCTCGCCGATGACGTCGTTCCCGGCGCGCGCGGCCTGGAAGATCGCCTCGATCTGCTCGGTGACCTGGCGCTCCTGCGCGAGAGCGAGCGCGATCGGCTCACGGACGTCGGAGAAGCTGTTCGTCACCGCCGAGCCCGCGGGTAGCTCGACCGGCAGATCGCGGTCCAGCATGTGCTGCACGATCATCATCGCGTGATTGCGTTCCTCGATCGCCTGCCGGTAGTAGTGTGCGGCCAGGCGCGGGAGGTCGTGGCCGTCGAACCAGACGGCGATCGCGACGTACTGCAGGTGCGCGTCGAGCTCGTGCCCGATCTGCTCGCGCAGCAGCTGGTGGTAACGGGACTCGGCAGGTGCGGTGGTGGCCATGCGAGGACTCTAGGACGAGCCCGGGTCCGGGCGCATCCAAGCCGAGCCTGGCCTCAGTGAGGGTGGGCTCGCCTCACCCGGCACGAGGCCCGGTGGGCGAGCCCGTCGCCTCAGTCCTGCGGGTTCTCGTCGGACTCGTGGAGGCGGTCGGACTCGTCCTGGATGTGCGTGGCGACCGAGGCCAGCTTCTCGGAGTGCTTGCGCGCGTGGTGGGCGCAGAAGAGTAGCTCTCCAGCGGGCAGGAGCACGCGCACGTAGGCCTGCGCACCGCATGCGTCGCAGCGGTCGGCCGCGGTCAGGGCGTCTTGGGCGTTGTCGGCTGTCAGTGTGCTCACATCGCTATGTAACCATCTCACCGCCCCCGTTCGTCCCGTGCGGGCGGCCAGTTCGCTCACTGCGGAACACCCCGGCGAGGGCGGGGCGCATCCACAGCCCGGGGTGGCGGTGCCGCACGGACGTGCGAGCGGGACCTAGCATGGAGTCGTGGCCAAGACATCGACGGAATCCAGCTACACCGCGCGTCACCTGTCGGTGCTCGAGGGGCTCGAGGCGGTACGCAAGCGCCCGGGCATGTACATCGGGTCCACCGACTCGCGCGGACTGATGCACTGCCTCTGGGAGATCATCGACAACGCGGTCGACGAGTCACTCGAAGGGCACGGCGACGCCATCGCGATCGTGCTCCATCCCGACGGGTCCGTGGAGGTGCGTGACAACGGCCGCGGTATCCCGGTCGACGAGGTGAGCACGCTGGGTCTGAGCGGTGTCGAGGTCGTCTTCACGAAGCTGCATGCCGGTGGCAAGTTCGGCGGTGGCTCCTATGCTTCCTCCGGCGGGCTGCACGGAGTCGGTGCGTCCGTGGTGAACGCGCTCTCGGCCCGGCTCGACGTCGAGGTGGACCGCGGCGGTCTCACCCACGCGATGTCCTTCCACCGGGGGGAGCCGGGCACCTTCGACGACGCGGCCGGACCCGACCCCGAGTCACCGTTCGCGCCCTTCACCGACCATTCCGAGCTGCGCAGGGTCGGCAAGGTCCGGCGCGGGGTGACCGGCACGCGGGTGCGCTACTGGGCGGACCGGCAGATCTTCCCGACCTCCGCCGTCTTCTCCTACGACGAGCTGATCACCCGTGCCCGGCAGACCTCCTTCCTGGTTCCGGGCCTCACGCTGACGATCCGGGACGAGCGCCGCCTCGCGGGGACGCCCGGGGAGGAGGGGCCCGTCGAGGAGGTCTTCCGGCATGACGGTGGCGTGAGCGACTTCGTCGACTTCCTCGCGGCCGACAGCGCCGTCACCGACACCTGGCGGCTCACCGGCACCGGCACCTTCACCGAGACCGTCCAACAGCTCGACGGTCAGGGCCACCTGCGCCCGGTCGACGTGGAGCGCACCTGCGAGGTGGAGGTGGCGCTGCGATGGGGGATCGGGTACGAGACCGAGGTCCGCAGCTTCGTCAACATCATCGCCACCCCCAAGGGTGGCAGCCACCTGGCCGGATTCGAGGCGGGCCTGGTCAAGTGCGTGCGCAAGCAGATCGAGGCCAATGCCCGCCGGCTGAAGATGACCGGCAAGAGCGGGAAGGAACGTATCGAGAAGGACGACGTGATGGCGGGACTGACCGCCGTCGTGACGGTGCGCCTGCCCGAACCACAGTTCGAGGGTCAGACCAAGGAGGTCCTCGGCACCGCACCGGTGCGCAGCATCGTCACCCGGGTCGTCGACACCGAGCTCACGTCGCTGCTGACCTCTGCCAAGCGCTCCGAGAAGGCGCAGAGTGCGATGGTGCTGGAGAAGGTCGTGGGGGAGATGCGGGCGCGGATCGCCGCCCGCACCCACAAGGAGATCTCGCGCCGCAAGAACGCCCTCGAGACCTCGACCCTGCCGGCCAAGCTCGCCGACTGCCGCAGTGACGACGTCGAGCGGTCCGAGCTCTTCATCGTCGAGGGTGACAGCGCCCTGGGCACGGCCAAGCTCGCCCGTCAGTCGGACTTCCAGGCCCTCCTGCCCATCCGGGGGAAGATTCTCAACGTCCAGAAGGCCTCACTGGCGGACATGCTCAAAAATGCCGAGTGCGCCTCGATCATCCAGGTGATCGGTGCCGGGTCGGGTCGCTCGTTCGACCTGGACGCGGTGCGTTACGGCAAGGTCGTCCTGATGACCGACGCCGATGTCGACGGCGCACACATCCGGACGCTGCTGCTGACGCTGTTCTTCCGGTACATGCGCCCGCTGGTGGAGGCCGGGCGGGTCTTCGCGGCGGTGCCACCGCTGCACCGGGTCGAGGTGGTCGCCCAGGGCAAGCGCAAGGGTGAGGTCTCCTACACCTACGCCGAGGCGGAGCTGAGCCGGCTGCTCGCGCGCCTGGAGCGCTCCGGTCGGCGGTACAAGGAGCCCATCCAGCGATACAAGGGGCTGGGCGAGATGGACGCGGATCAGCTGGCGGAGACCACGATGGACCCCGCCCATCGCACCCTGCGCAAGATCACCATGGCGGACGTGGAGGACGCCGAGCTCGTCTTCGACCTGCTGATGGGCAACGACGTGGCGCCGCGCAAGGACTTCATCATCGCCGGCGCGGGGGAGTTGGACAGGGATCGGATCGACGCGTGAGTTCCGGGCACCTCCCGGTGCCCGGACGGCACCTGGGGCTGCGGTGGCGGCCACTGGAGACAGCCGACGAGGACGGCGTCCGGATGCTGCTCACCCGGGTACTGGCGGTCGACCGCGGCTGTCACCCGGCGCCGGCTGAGCTGAGTCCGCGCCTGCTCGCGGACGGCGGGTGTGACCTCGAGACCGACTCGCTCGCCGGGTTCGACCCCGGTGGCGTCCTGCGCGCCGTGGCCACGGTCCGGCGCACCGGCGCTGTGGCGCACCTGGCCGCCGAGCTCGAGCCCTCGTGGCGGGGCCGGGGGATCGGCCGCGCCCTGCTGCGCTGGCAGGACGCCCGCGCACGCGGGCTGGGCGCGGCCCGTACCGAGATCGTCGTCGACGAGCAGCTGATCGGCCGGCGGCGTCTGTGTGCCGCGGCCGGTTACGCCCCGGTGGCTCGTCTGCACATCCTGGAGGGCACGCTCGCGCAGCTCACTCGCGGCACGCCGGCCCCGGCGGGAGGCGAGCCCGCCCTGACGCTGCACGCGCGTGCCACCGGGATCCTCGAGTGGTGGGAGGCCTCGACGCTGCGTGCGCGAGCGGTGCCCTCGGCGCCGGGGGCCGCCCGGACCCCTCCCGGGGAGGGTGGGGACGTCCTGACGGTGGAGCCCGCTCCGGGTGGCGAGGCCGACCCGGCGACACTCGGTGCGTTGCTCCGGCTGCTGCCGGGCGCCTACGCTTCCCGGGAGATGGTCATCCGGACAGACGTCGACGCGGACCTGCGCCCCACCGTGGAGGGGTTGCAGGTGGCCGGCATGAGCGTGGTCGGCCACGCGGTGCGCTACCGCTGCGAACCGGAGGCCGGCGCGTGAGGGTCGAACCGGGCGGCGTGGCGCACGGCCTCAGCTGGCGAGCGATGTCCTCGACGGACGCCGACGAGCTCTTTGCATTGTGGCAACGCATCGAGGAGCACGACGACCCGCCGTATCGCAGCACGCGCGAGGAGGTCGCCGATACCTTCGCCACCCAGTGGTCGGACGTGGAACGTCACTCGGTGGCCGGCTTCGACGAGGCCGGTCACCTGTGCGGCTACGGACTGGTCGGGATCCCGCCGGGCGCCGACGGCCCGGCCCGTGTGTTCCTGGACGGGGGTGTCGATCCGGCTCACCGCCATCGCGGGGTCGGGTCATCGATCCTGACCTGGCAGATCGACCGCGGGCGGGCCGTGCTCGCCGACTCCGGGCACGTCTCCGGCAGCATCGTCGTCCATGTCGAGGACGGCATGGGGCACGCCGAGGACCTCGTCCGCCGGCACGGCTTCACCGAAGCCGGCTACCACACCGAGATGAGGCGCGACCTGAGCATCGGCGTGCCGCGGATCGAGCTGGCACGACCGCTGGCGATCGAGCCGTGGTCGCCCGAGCTCGACGACCAGGTGCGCATCGCCCACAACGACGCGTTCGGTGACCTCGCCGCCACCCAGAGCCCCACCCTCTGGGCGGAGGGTCGCACCTACTTCGTGCCCGGCTGGAGCTTCCTGGTGCTGGACCGCACCAGCGACCGCGCCCAGATCGCGGGCTACCTGCTGGCCAGCCGGTACGAGCAGGACTGGCCGACCCTGGGGTGGAGCGAGGGGTACATCGACATGCTCGGCGTGCGTGCGCCCTGGCGCGGGCAGCGCGTGGCGACCTCGCTGCTGTGCCGGGCGATGGAAGCGTTCGCCGGCTCCGGGATGCAGTACGCGGCGCTCGGGGTCGACCACGCCACCCGGGAGCACGCCCACGGCCTCTTCGACCGGCTCGGGTTCGAGCCGACCCGCGGCTCCACGACCTACACGATCGAGGTGTGAGGGAGTGTCGGGACATCGGGCCTGGGATGTGGCCTTCGTGCTCGTCGCCGCGGTCCATCTGCTCGCACAGGCCGTCGGTGCCGAGGTGCTCGCCGACGGGTCACAGGTGCTGCTGGTGCCGGCTCTCGCCGGAGCGGTGTGGAGCCGTGCGGGCCTGCCGCACCACAGCCCGGCGTTGCGTGGGTACGCGTGCGCACTGCTGTTCTCGTGGATCGGGGATGCCGCTCCCCGCGTGCTGGCCGGTGACGCGGGGTTCGTCGCGATGGTCTCGGCTTTTCTCGTGGCCCAGGCGTGCTTCCTGGTCACCTTCTCGGTGCTGCGGCGGGCGAGGCTGTCCTGGTGGGTGGTGCTGGGCTACCTCGCCGGGTTCGTCGCCCTGTTCGCGGCATCGGTCACGGGGGCTGCGGATCTGCTTCCGCTGGTGGCGTTGTACGGCGTGGTCCTCGTGGCCGCGGCCACCTTCGCCACGACGGTGAACCTGGTCGTGGGGCTCGGAGGTGTGCTGTTCTTCGTCTCCGACACGCTCATCGCGCTCGAGGTGTTCTCCTCCTGGTACGAGGCTCCCGCGCACGATCTGCTCGTGATGACGACCTACATCGCTGCGCAGGTGCTGTTCGCCGCCGGTCTGCTGCGCCGGTGGGGGGCCGCAGCGGGCCCTCAGCCCCCTCAGCCCAGTCCCGCCACCGGTGCCTCGAGCGCGCTCCCGGAGCCGTCCCGTCGCTCGTCGAGCTCAGGGAGCTCGACGGGCTGACCGGCCGACCCGACCGCCCGGACCGGATCGGGGCCGACCGCGGCCAGCAGCAGTGAGTCCTCCCCGCGGACGAACCGGTGTGCACGGACCCCGCCCGTCGCGCGCCCCTTGCCGGGGTAGAGCGTGAAGGGCGTCACCTTGGCCGAACCGGGCACCGTGCCCGGCAGGGCGCCGGAGCTACCGGCCAGGGTCACGAGCACCGCGCTCTCCGCCCGCGCGGCCGGCACCACGGTGAAGGCCAGCACCGAGTCCGTCTCGGCCAGCCTGATACCCGCCATCCCACCGGCGGGCCGCCCCTGCGGGCGCACGAGGGCGGCGGGAAAGTGCAACAGCTGTGCGTGGGAGGAGATGAAGACCAGCTCGTCCTCCTCGGCGGCGCACGCCGCACCCACCACCTCGTCCCCGTCCTTGAGGCCGATGACCTCCCAGCTGTCGCGACGGGGGTGGTCCCCGGCGACCCGCTTGACCAGACCGGAGCGCGTGCCCAGGGCGATCGGCGGTGCGCCCTCGGCCAGGCTCGCGAGGCCGAGCACCCGCTCCCCGGGTTCGAGCATGAGCACCTCGCTCACCGGCACGCCACCGGACAGGCTCGGTGCGGCGTCGGTCGGGGGCAGTGCGGGTACCTCGATGACCGGGAGTCTGAGCATCCGGCCGCGGTTGGTGATCGCCCCGACCTCTCCTCGCGCGGTGCCGCTCACGGACGCGTGCAGCGCGTCGTGCGCGCTACGCGAGCCGGTGCGGGCGGGGTCGGTGTCGTCGGCGGTGCGGGCGAGCAGACCGGTCGCCGAGAGGAGCACGCGGCAGGGGGTGTCGGCGACCTCGAGCGGCACGTCGCCGGCCGCCCGGCCGCGCCGCGCCGGTGCGGCCTCGGCCGTCGCGGTGGCTCCCGAGGACTCGAGCAGAACGGTCCGGCGCGGCGTGCCGTGGGCAGCGGCCACCTCGGCGAGCTCGTCCGAGACGAGCCCGCGCAGGAGCGCCTCGTCGGCGAGGATGGCGCGCAGCTCGGCGATCTCCCGGGCGAGCTCGTCCCGCTCGGCCTCCAGCTCGATCCGGGAGAACTTCGTGAGCCGGCGCAACCGCAACTCCAGGATGTACTCCGCCTGGGCTTCGGACAGGTCGAAGACACCCATCAGCCGGGTCCGCGCGGACTCGGCGTCATCGCTGCTGCGGATGACCGCGATCACCTCGTCGATGTCGGCGATGGCCACCAGGAGACCCTCGACCAGATGCGCCCGCTCGGTGCGCTTGCCCAGGCGGTGCTCGGTGCGCCGGCGCACGACCTCGAGCCGGTGGGCGACGTAGACCTGCAGCAGTTCGCGCAGGCCCAGCGTGCGTGGTTGGCCCTCGACCAGGGCGACGTTGTTGATACCGAAGGACTCCTCCAGCGGTGTCAGCCGGTAGAGCTGGGCCAGGACGGCCTCGGGGTTGAAGGCGTTCTTGATCTCGATCAGCAGGCGCATGCCGTTCGTGCGGTCGGTGAGGTCGTTGACCGCGGCGATGCCCTGCAGCTTCTTCGCCTGCACCGCATCCTTGATCTTCTCGATCACCCGCTCCGGTCCGACCTGGTAGGGCAGCTCGGTGACCACGATGCCCTTCTTGCGGGCGGTGACGTTCTCGACCCGGACGGTGGCCCGCGTGCGGAACGAACCACGCCCGCCGGCGTAGGCCTCCCGGATCCCGTCCAGACCGACGATCTTGCCGCCCCCGGGAAGGTCGGGCCCGGGCACGAAGCGCATCAGCGCCTCCAGGTCCGCATCCGGGTGGGCGATGAGATGCCGGGCCGCCGCGACCACCTCGACCAGGTTGTGCGGTGGCATGTTCGTCGCCATTCCCACCGCGATGCCGGAGGCGCCATTGACCAGCAGGTTGGGGATCGCCGCCGGGAGGACCTCCGGCTGGGTGAGCTGGTTGTCGTAGTTGGGCACGAAGTCGACGACGTCCTCGCCCAGATCCGCCGTCATGGCTATCGCGGCGGGAGCCAGCCGGGCCTCGGTGTAGCGCGGCGCGGCCGGACCGTCGTCGAGGGAACCGAAGTTGCCATGCCCGTCGACCATCGGCAGACGCAGCGAGAACGACTGCGCCATCCGGACGAGGGCGTCGTAGATGGCGCCGTCCCCGTGCGGGTGCAGCTTGCCCATGACGTCGCCGACGACGCGGGCCGACTTCACGTGGCCGCGGTCCGGGCGCAGGCCCATCTGCGCCATCTGGAACAGGATGCGGCGCTGGACGGGCTTGAGACCGTCCCGGGCGTCCGGCAACGCCCGCGAGTAGATGACGGAGTACGCGTACTCCAGGAACGACCCACGCATCTCGGCGGAGACGTCGGTGTCGATGATCGTGGAATCCACCGGATGCTGCTGCGAGCCGGGTGCGGAGTGACGTGCCATGCCTCCATCATCCCCCGAACGGGGCCGAGCAGAGCCCCGCACACACCGGCGGGCGGGGCAATAGGATCGTGGGTATGGCGGACGGCGACGACATGGCGCAGGGGGCGCCCTACCCGGAGCACTGGGAGGCCGACGTGGTGCTGCGTGACGGCACCACGATGCGGATCCGGCCGATCGCCCCGGGCGATGCCGACGCCGTCGAGCGCTTTCACGCGCGGCAGTCGCCGGAGTCGGTCTACCTGCGCTTCTTCGCACCGCTGGAGCGGATCCCGGCGCGGGACCTGCACCGCTTCACCCACGTCGACCATCACGAGCGCGTCGCGCTCGTGCTCGTCGCGGGTGGTGAGCTCGTCGCGATCGGACGCTTCGACCGGATCGAGGACGACACGGCCGAGGTGGCCTTCAACGTCTCCGACGCCGTGCAGGGCAAGGGTCTGGGATCGGTGCTGCTGGAGCACCTGGCCGCGGCCGGCCGCGAGCTCGGGATCCGCCGGTTCGTCGCGGACGTCCTGCCGCAGAACACCCGGATGCTGCGGGTCTTCACCGATGCCGGGTACGACGTCGACCAGCACCTCGACGACGGGCTGGTCAGCGTCTCCTTCACCATCCGACCCACCGACCGCTCCCTGGCAGTGCTGGCCGAACGTGAACGGCGCGCGGAGGCGCTGAGCATGGCCGCCGTGCTCGGACCCGACGGCATCCTGCTGGTCGGATCCGGGACCGAGGGCACCGCGATGGCCACGCGGCTGGCGGAGGGCCTGGCGGGGGCCGGGGAGGGGCGCGTCAGCATCGCCGGTCTGCCGGGCCACCCGCCACGCGTCGAGGACCTTCCCGACGGCGTCCGCGCCGACCTCGCGCTGGTGGCCGCGCCCGCACCGCAGGTGCTCGAGCTCGTCCCGGCACTCGCCGCCCGCGGCGTGCGCGCGGTGGTGCTCTACACCGGTGGCTACGAGGCGGGGCATGCCAGTGGGAAGGTTCCGCAGCGCACCCTGGTGCGGCGGTTGCGCGAGCACGGCATGCGCCTGGTCGGCCCGCGCTCGTTCGGTGTGCGTACCGTCGCCGGGTCCGGCGCCGTCAACGCGACGCTGCGCCGGGGCGATCTCCGCGCCGGTGGTGTGGGCGTGTTCTGCCAGTCGGCGGCGGCGGGCCTGCAGCTCCTCGATGGTGCGGCGGACCGGGATCTCGGACTCTCCTCCTTCCTCTCGGCCGGGCACCGGGTAGACATCTCGGGCAACGACGCCATGCAGTACTGGACCACCTCACCGACCACCGGCGTGGTGTGTCTGCGGCTGGAGTCGATCGGCAACCCGCGCAAGTTCTCCCGGGTGGCACGTCACCTCTCCGAGCAGGGGCCCGTGGTGGCGATGATCGCGGGAGCGACCGGCCAGTTGCGACCACCCGGTCACGCCGTGCCGACCACGACGACGCCGCGGCGTGCGCTGGACGAGCTCGTCCGGCAGGCGGGGGTGCTGCTGACCTCCTCCGACGCGGAGATGCTGGACCTGGCGGCCCTGCTGAGCGAACAGCCGCTACCGGCGGGGGACAGGGTGCTGGTGATCACCAACAGCGGCGCGCAGGCGGCTGCGCTGTCCGAGCTGATCGGCCACCACGGACTGACCGAGGCAGCAGGCTCGGTGGCGCTGAGCTCCGGCGCCGATGCCACGGCCTACCGGTCCTGCATCGACGATGCGCTGACGCGCACCGACTGGGACATCGCCGTCATCGGGTACGTGGCGCTGCTGGAGGACGACCGGGCGGCCATCACCCAGCAGATCCGGCGGCTGGCAGCCCGGTCCGGACGGACGGTTGCCGCCACGGTGTACCGCACCGGGGGCCTGCTCGGCCCGCCGGGCCAGGCAGCGCCGGACCCGGCCGCCGGCCCGGACGGGGTGGCGGCGCCGGTCCGGGTGCCGACCTTCCCCTCGACCGAGCAGGCCGTCGCCGCGCTGGCGGCGGCGCGCGGCTACCAGCGGTGGAACGAGCAGGGCCGTGGATCGCGCGTCGACCCCGGCGGAATCGATCGTCGCGGTGCGAAGCAGCTGGTGCAGTCCGAGCTGAGCGGGGTGCCGGCGGGGACGACCAGGCGGTTGCCCGCCGGGGCAGCGCGCACGCTGCTGGACACCCACGGCATCACCAGCTGGCCCCAGGTGCGGGTGGACAGTCTCGAGCAGGCGCAGCGCGCGGCCGATGAGATCGGCTGGCCGGTGGCGCTGAAGGCCACCGAAGAGGTGCTGCGTCATCGTTCGGACCTGGGGACGGTCCGTCTCGATCTGCTGACGCCGGCGGATCTGACCGAGGCGTACCGGCAGATCGAGGAACAGGTCCGGGTCCTGCTGGGACGATCGGCTGCCTTCGAGGTGCAGGCGATGGCACCCCCGGGGGTGGCGTGCGTGGTGCGGGCGGCGGAGGATCCGCTGTACGGCCCGATCATCAGCCTGGGGTTGGCCGGCGATGCGAGCGAACTGCTCGACGACGTCAGCTTCCGCGTGCCACCGCTGACCGATGGTGACATCACCGAGATGGTCCGGACCCTCCGGGCTGCCCCTCGCCTCCTCGGCCACCGGGGTCTGCCGGCCGTCGATGTGGCGGCGCTCGAGGACATCATCGCCCGGGTCGCCGTGCTCAAGGACGAGCTGGCGGAGGTCTCGGCCATCGAGCTGTACCCGGTGCTGGTCTCCGGCGCCGGCGCCGCCGTGCTCGGGATGGAGGTCGACGTGGCTCAGCCCCGCCGGGGGGACGTCGCCCGCCGGGTGCTGCCGTGACGGGCGATAGTGGGAGACTACGGGAGTGAGCGTGCGTACCGACCGACTGCGAGACCTGCGCCGTGAGATCCAGCGCGCGGGCTACTACCCCTCCCTGGTCACGGATGTGCTGGAGGTCGCCCTGGCGGGGGAGGAGGTCCGTTCCTTCCTCGTGCACCCGGAGACCATGTTCGACCGCACGGAGGTGCGGCGACACATCACCACACTCGTCCTGACGCCGACGCGGCTCGTGGTCGCCCACGTCGACGACATCCCGGGCGAGCAGCCGGACGGCAGTGTCAACGCCGCCGCGACCACGGAGGCGATCCCGCTCCGGCAGGTGCGCTCGGTCGGCCTCACCCACGGGGTGAACGATCCGGCGGCGTACCGCCAGGGCGCCGGGGGATCGGAGCTGACCATCGCCCTGAGCTGGGGCGCCGTCTCACGCCTCGACCTGGAACCGGCCACCTGCCCCGACCCCGAGTGCGAGGCCGACCACGGGCTGACGGGGACGTCGGTGCCGGATGATCTGGTGGTGCGGATCAGCGCCCAGGCGGAGGGACCGCATGCGATGGAGGCAGCGATCGCCTTCGCCACCGCGCTCTCCGGCGCCACGGTCGCCGCCGGCGGGTGAGTGCGGGCGAGCGCGGGCGTCTCGGTGACGTCCTGCTCGGGGCCGTGGGCAGCCTCGGGCTCGACCTCCCGCCGGAGCCGGCGGCCCGGATGTCGTCGGCCCGCGCCCGGCTCGGTCTTCCCGCCGCCACCAAGGCGTGCGTGGTCCTGGTGGACGGGCTCGGAGGGCACAACCTGGACCAGCGCTCGGGCTCGGCGCCGTTCCTGACCGGCGCCGACCGCGTGGGCTCGGTGCGCACGACCTTCCCCTCGACGACCGCGACCAATGTCACCTACCTGGGCACCGGGTGGGAGGGCGGACGCACCCGGATGCTCGGCTACTCGGTCCGCGCCGCGCCACGCGCCGTCGTCAATCTCGTCTCCTGGAACGGGCCGGCCGTACCGGAGCAGTGGCAGGCCGAGACCACCGTCTTCGAGCACCTCGAGCAGGCCGGTCGCACCGCGGTCAGCGTCGGCCCGTGGCGCTTCGCCGACTCCGGACTGACCCGCGCGGCCTGGCGTGGCGGCGAGTACGCCGCCGCGGAGTCCCTGCGCGAGCGGGTGGACACCGCCGTGGCCGAGCTCCGCGACCCCGATGTGGACGTCGTCTACCTGTACTGGGGAGAACTCGACTCGCACGGGCACCGGCACGGATGGCAGTCCCCGGGCTGGGAGGAGCTGCTCGCGGTCACCGACGCCGAGCTGGACCGGCTGGCGCGGCTGCTGCCGCCGGGGACGCTGCTGCTGGTGACCGCGGATCACGGCATGGTCGACGTCGCTGCGCACGAGCGGATCGACCTCGCCGGGCGCGAGGACCTGACGCGCGATGTCGACCTGGTGGCGGGTGAGCCCCGGGCGGTCCACCTCTACTGCGCACCGGGCAGCGCCAACGCCGTCGCCGGGCGCTACCGTGCGGCGCTGGGCGAGCAGGCTCAGGTCCTGACCCGTGCCGAGGTGATCGACTCGGGCATGATCGGGCCCACCACACCGGCGGCCGCCCCGGTCGTCGGTGACGTGGTCGTGGCGGCCCGGGGCAACCAGGCCGTCATGGACTCACGCAGCCAGAGCGCGGCATCGCTGGCACTGGTCGGCATGCACGGCGGCGTCACCGATGCCGAGACGCTGGTGCCGCTGGTCGTGGTCCAGGGCTAGCGCCCGGACGGCAGCGGTCTCACTCGTTCCTGGCGCCGAACACGATCTCGTCCCACGAGGGCACGCTGGTGCGTCGGCGGCGGGACCTGCGTGCCTGGGACACCTGCTCCTGCGGCCCGTCCTGGGTGGGGCGCGACTCGCCGCTGGCCTCGTCGTCGCCGTCGTCCGGGTCCCGGTCCTCCCGCTCACTGCCGCGGGGGCCGGGCAGGATCGTCGCATCCGGGCGCTCGTGCGGCCGCGACGCCGGCGGATGAGCGGGTGGTGGATCCTCCCAGAGCATCGGCTCCTGCACCTCGTGCTCGGCGCCCTCGGGATCGTTGTCCTCCTCGAGGGACTGCCGCACGCCGCGGTCGGCGGCCAGCCGCTCCAGCAGTGCCTCGGTCAGGTCGGCCTCCGACCCGTCGGCCGCCTCGGCGGCGGGGGTGTCCTCGTCCGAGGTCCCGGTGGGCAGGCCGGCGTCGACAGCGGCCAGGGACCCGGTCAGGTCCAGCGGTTCGTCGCTCTCGAGGTCGTACACGGGGGCGCCCCGCACTGCCGAGAGGTGCCGTCGTGACCCCTGGCCGGCGGACCACTCGGTCTCGGACAACCACCGGGCCTCGTCGTCCAGCGCGAGCAGGGTGCGCGCGGACAGCTCGACCTGCCAGGTGGCGACCCGTTCCCGGTCCCCGGTCACGAAGCGCAGCACCAGCTCCCAGGGCTCGTGGGCGATCCGGCGCGCGTCCCACTGCACCGAGTCCGTGCTCACCCCCCGGGCAGCGAGGCGGTCGATCACCACGTCCTCGAGCACGGGCGCCCCGGGCTGGCGGGTGATCGTCAGTCCGCGGGCCTGCTGGCTGAGGTGCTGACGCTCGGCGAGCACCGGGCCCTCGTACCGCCGAACCGTCTCGAGCGGGATCGCATACTCGGCGGCGACCTCCTCGGCGCTCGATCCCGAGCGGATCATCACCTGGATCTCGCGAGGGCGTACGACACCCTCGGTGCGCACCTGCTCCAGCTGCGGCCGGTCCCGACGGACCGCCGCCCGGAGCGCGTCGTCGATCTCGAGGCGGTAGCGCTCCCCGTCCGGGCCCATGAGGACGAGGTGCTCGCCGTCCTGATGGATCCCTACCAGTTCCAACTCGATCATGTCGCCTCCGTGCGCGGCTGCTGCGAGCCGATACCCAGCTCATCCTCGAGGGTGCCAGGTGGTGGCGCGGATGCGCCGCATTGAGGTCGGAGTGGCGGTGGATCGTTTCGCGCCCGAGCTCGAGATGCGCACCGGCGCAGCCGGGGTGAGGCTGCAGGCGGTCCGCGAGTAGCAATCGGGCGGCCGATGGTGCACAATTCACCCGCCACGGGAACAAGTCGGCGCGCCGAACGTTGTACGTGCCAGAAGTCCGATCGAGAGAAACCGGAGCGATTGCCCATCATGGCGACCGACTACGACGCACCGCGCAAGACCGACGAGGACATGAGCGAGGACTCCCTCGAGGAGCTCAAGGCACGGCGCTCGGAGAAGAACTCACCTGCGGTCGACGAGGACGAGACCGAAGCGGCGGAAGGGTTCGAGCTCCCGGGCGCGGACCTGAGCGGCGAGGAACTCTCCGTCCGCGTCCTGCCCCGTCAGGCCGACGAGTTCACCTGCTCCGAGTGCTTCCTCGTGCATCACCGCAGCCAGCTGGCCTACGAGAAGAGCGGTCAGCCGGTCTGCTCGGAGTGCGCCGCCTGAGACGGCGCAGCCGCGCCGCGACCGGGCATGGCAGCGCCCTGCCGGCCCTACTCGGCCGGGGCGTGGCCCAGCGTCCTGGCGAGTTCGGCCGGGCGCCGGGTCGAGACCAGCCAGTACGGCGTCGGGTCGGCAGGGTCGTCGAGGACGATCCGGACGGCGGAGCCCGCCCAGGCCCGGTAGCGCACGTGCGCCCGAGCGTCCAGGTCCGGACCCATGGCCCGGGTGAGTTCGCTGCCGCGTAGTGGCGTGACCTGCCCGACCAGCGACACCGGGAGACGTGCCCGGTCCACCTCCAGGACACCGTCGTGAACGCTCACCACGGGCGAGACGAGGACGAGCACCAGCGCCGTCAGGGCGGTCGCGGCCAGGCCGGCGGCGAGCGCGACCACCGCGTCCAGCGGGACGAGGGCGAGCCCGAGGAGCAGACCCGCCGCAGGTGCGAGGAGCCAGCCCACCGCATTGGGCAGGACGCGCTCGGTGAAAGAGGGAGCCATGCAGACCAGGGTGCCACGACCACGACCACTGCCGTCGGCCAGTAGCCTGGGATCCGTGACGACGAGCGAGGACATGCCGGTCGAGGTGCTGCTGCAGCGGCTCGACGCCGAGCTGACGCCGCCGGGCTACGCCCGGCCGGGCGACGCGGGCCTGGATCTGCAGGCCCGCGAGTCGGCGCAGATCCCCCCGGGGGGCCGCCACGCGATGCCCACCGGGATCGCGCTCGCGCTGCCGGCGGGCTACGCCGCATTCGTGCACCCGCGCTCGGGTCTGGCCGCGCGCCACGGGTTGACGGTCCTGAACGCGCCGGGGACGATCGATGCGGGCTACCGCGGCGAGATCACCGTGATCCTGCACAACACCGATCCGACGCTGGCCGTCGAGATCGATCGGGGCGATCGGATCGCGCAGCTGGTGATCCAGCGGGTGGCGGTGGCCGACCTGATCGAGGTCGAGGTGCTGCCTGCGAGCGAGCGTGGCTCCGGGGGACTGGGGTCGACCGGCGGCGTCGTCGCGATGGAAGGACAGAACTGATGGCATGGTTGCGTCGACGACGCGCCGCCGGGACCGAGGACGCCTCCCCGATCGAGGAGCCGGCGACGCCCGAGACCGAGCAGGCCGACGAGGCGGTGGCCGAGGGCCTGATCGGTCCCTGGGACTCCACCGAGGTTCGCTCCCGTGGGCAGCGGCTCGACCTGGGCTCGCTGTGGGTACCCAAGCGTGCCGGGATGCAGGTCCGCATGGAGCTGGACCGCAAGACCCGGCGGGTGGTCGGGGTCAACCTCGCGCTGGAGGGCTCGTCGTTGCAGATCCAGCCCTTCGCCGCTCCCCGCACCGCGGGCCTGTGGGACACGTTGCGGGCCGAGCTCGAGACCCAGGTCGGCAAGCAGGGCGGCTCGGTGGACGAGCGGCCGGGCCCGTTCGGTGCGGAGCTGCTCGCCCGCCTGCCCGTCCGCCTGCCCGACGGACGGAGCGGCCACCGCCCGGCGCGGTTCCTGGGCGTCGACGGACCTCGCTGGTTCCTGCGCGGCGTGCTCACCGGCCGCGCGGCGATCGACGCGACGGCCGCGGGCACGATGGAGGAGATCTTCGGGGACGTCGTCGTCGTGCGCGGGGAGGACCCGCGCCCTCCGCGCGACCTGCTCCCGCTGCATCTGCCCGGTCAGCGCACCCCCGCGGCACAGGACCAGCCGGCCGGTATCGAGGTACCGGCGCGCGGGCCCGAGATCACGGAGACCCGGTGACCTGGCGCGACCGGCTCCGCAGCGTTCTCGCCTCCCAGTCGGAACTGGACGCCGGGGCGGAGCAACACGAGGCCGAGCGGCAGGGGACCGTACCGGTGGCGCGCTGCAGCGCCCGGCAGCGTGTCGCCCTTTCCGGCGTGGTGCGGTCGGTGACGTACTCACCGTCCGGTCAGGCTCCCGAACTGGTGGCCGAGCTCTACGACGGGTCCGGCAGTGTGGACCTGGTCTGGCTCGGCCGGCGGGACATCACCGGGATCGACCCCGGTCGCCGCCTGAAGGTGGAGGGGATGCTGTGCCGGACGGCCCCGGGCCAGCCCCGGCCGGCCATCTACAACCCGAGCTACCGGATCCTGCCGCAGCGAGCAGTCTCGTGACCGCCGGCCCGGAGAGCACCGACAGCACGCACAGCACAGACAGCACAGACAGCACAGACCACACCGACAGCACCGAGGACGCCTCGGCACGCGGCGTGCGGCAGCTGACGTCCGACACCTTCAGCATCGCCGAGTCCATCGGAGGCGTGCGCGGCCTGGTCGAGTCCGTCGCCCCGGGTCTGGTGTTCGTCGTGGTGTTCGTCCTCACCCGCGACCTGACGCCGGCGCTGATCTCCTCGGTCGCCGTCGCGGTCGTGGCCACGGTGGCCCGGCTCATCGGCCGGACGCCGGTCACCCAGGCGATCGGCGGACTCGCGGGCGTGGGGATCGGCGCCGTCTGGGCCTGGCGTTCGGGTGAGGCGTCCGACTTCTTCGCCTGGGGTCTGCTGGTCAACGCGGTCTTCGCCGTCGGCGTGCTCGTCTCGATCCTCGCGCGCTGGCCGGTGGTCGGGGTGCTGGTGGCGCTGCTGACCGGCAAGGACATGGCGTGGCGCGCCGATCGCGCCCAGCGTCGCCGGTACACGCGGGCGTCCTGGCTGTGGTTCGGGGCCTTCGTGGCGCGGCTGGCGGTCCAGGTCCCGCTCTACCTGCAGGCCGAGGCGGGGTGGCTGGGAACGGCGCGCCTGGTGATGGGGCTGCCGATGTGGGCGCTGGTGCTGTGGATCACGTGGCTGTGGGTCCGTCCCCGAGCAGCTGCTGCAGCGCGCTGAGCTCACCGTTCTCGGCGGAGCTGGCGATGATCAGCAACTCGTCACCGGCTTCGAGCGTGTCGTCCGGACTCGGCGGGAGGGGCTCGTCACCGCGGATGATCGCGGCGAGCACGGAGCCGGCCGGCCAGGTGATGTCGGCCACCCGCTCACCGACCACGGTCGCACCGGGGGCGAGCGTGATCTCGTACATGCTGGCGCCGGACTGATGGAAGGTGAAGATCCGGATGAGGTCGCCGACCGAGACGGCCTCCTCCACCAGGGCCGTCATGATCCGCGGGGTCGAGACCAGGACGTCCACGCCCCACGCCTCGTCGAACATCCACTCGTTCTTCGGGTTGTTGACCCGGGCCACCACCCGCGGCACGCCGAACTCGGTCTTGGCCAGCAACGAGACCACCAGGTTCACCTTGTCGTCCCCGGTGGCCGCCACGACCACGTCGCTGGCCTCAGGGTGGGCGCCGGCGAAGCTGGCGATCTCGCATGCGTCACCGAGTAGCCAGTCGGCGGCGCTGACCGAGGAGATCTTCATCGCGGCCGGGTTCTTGTCGATCAGGGTGACCTCGTGCTCGTGACCGATGAGCTCACGGGCGATGGATCGCCCGACGCTGCCGGCGCCGGCGATGATGACGCGCATCAGTCCTCCTCGGGCCGCGGTGGGCGGTTCAGGGTGCGCTGGGCCTCATCCAGGTTCTCGGTGTAGACGAGGGCATGCAGGACGTCGTGCTCCTGCAGGACGTCGTCGGGGGAGGGGATGTAGCCCTCGCCGAGGCGGGACAGGAACGCCACCCGGGCGCCGGTGGCGGCCTGCACCTGGCGCACCTGCTGCCCGAGCCAGCCGGGGTTGAGGTCGAGCTCGCACATGGTCACCGCACCGGAGGCGTCACGGAACTCATGGGCGGCACCCACCGGCATCATCCGGCGCAGCACCTGGTCGGCGGTCCACCGGACCGTGGCCACCGTGGTGATCCCGAGCCGCTGATAGATCTCCGCACGCGCCGGGTCGTAGATCCGGGCGACGACGTTCTCGACCCCGAACGTCTCCCGGACCACCCGGGCGGCGATGATGTTGGAGTTGTCACCGCTGGAGACGGCCGCGAACGCGTAGGCGTCCTCGATCCCTGCCTGGGCGAGTGCTTCGCGATCGAACCCCATCCCGGTCACGCGCCGGCCCTCGAAGGACTCGGGCAGACGCCGGAACGCGTCCGGGTTCTGATCGATGATCGAGACCGAGTGCCCGCGCGACTCCAGCGTCTCGGCCAGAGTGGTGCCGACGCGACCGGCGCCCATGATGACGAAGTGCACGGTGCAGACGCTACACCGTCGCCCGGGCCCCACCGGGGCCGTCCGCGCGTAGCATGGCCGCGTGCCAGACTTCGTCGAAGCCGCTAAACGGCTGGTGGTCGGCCGACCCGTCCGCAGCGACCGGATCGGCCACGTGCAACTCCGCAAGCGCGAGGCCCTTCCGGTGTTCGCCGCGGATGCGCTCTCCTCCGTGGCCTACGCGCCGGACGAGATCATCCTCACCCTCTCGCTGGCGGGTGTGGCCGCGGCGGTGATCTCGCCGTGGGTGGGCCTGGCCGTCGTCGGCGTGATGCTCATGGTCGTCGCGTCCTACCGCCACCTCGTGAAGGCCTATCCGGCGGGCCGCGGCGACTACCAGGTGGCGACCGACAACCTCGGCAAGAAGGCCGGGCTCTCGGTCGCGGCCGCCGTGCTGGTCGACTACGTCCTGACGGTGGCCGTCTCGCTGTCCTCCAGTGCGCAGTACCTGACGACGATCTGGCCCCAGCTGCGCGGCCACGAGGAGTGGGTGGCGACCGGGATGGTGGTGCTGGTCGCGCTCGCGAACGTGCGGGGCGGCCAGGGTTCACGCCGCAGCTTCGCCGTGCCCGTCTACCTGTTCCTCGCCGCCATGGGCGTGATGGCCGTCGTCGGCGGCCTCCAGTGGGCGGCCGGGTCGATCGGCCGCGCAGCCAGCGCCGACTACGACGTCGTGCCCATGGACAATCTCGACCAGGGGCTGCTGGGTATCGCCGGGGCCTTCCTGGTCCTGCGTGCCTTCTCCTCGGGTGCCGTCGCCCTGACCGGCGTGGAGGCCATCAGCACCGGAGTGCCCCTGTTCCGGCGTCCGAAGGCCCGCAACGCGGCGGTCACGCTCGCGTTGCTCGGCCTCATCGGAGCCACGATGCTGCTGGGCGTGCTGGGACTGGCCCGCGCCACAGGCGTCCGGGTGGTCGAGGACCCGGCCCGGGATCTGCGCATCGACGGCGCACCCGTGCCCGAGGGCTTCGTCCAGACCCCGGTCATCGGACAGATCGCCGAGGTGGTCTTCGCCTCCGTGCCCTGGCTGATCGTGATCGTCGTGGCGGCCACGGCGGTGATCCTGGTGATCGCCGCCAACACGGCCTTCACCGGGTTCCCGCAGCTCGCCTCGGTGCTCGGCAAGGACGGGTTCCTGCCGCGCCAGCTGCACACCCGCGGCGACCGGCTGGCGCTGACCAACGGCATCGTCAGCCTCGCGGTCGCGGCGATCGCCCTGATCTGGCTCTTCGACGCCCAGGTGACCCAGCTCATCCAGCTGTACATCGTCGGCGTCTTCGTCTCCTTCACCATCGCCCAGCTGGGCATGGTCAAGCACTGGAACCGCCGGCTGCGCACCGTCATCGCCGCGCAGGAGCGAGCGCAGATGCTGCGCGCGCGGGCCGTGAACGCCACCGGGTTCGTGCTGACCGCCGTCGTGCTGACCGTCGTGGTCGTGACCAAGGCGACCCACGGTGCCTGGATCGCGGTGGGCCTGATGGCCGTACTGTTCGGGCTCATGGGTTTGATCCGGCGCCACTACGACGCCGTGGCCGCCGAGTTGACGCTCGGCGACGAGGGCAGGGCGAAGGCGCTGCCCTCACGCGTGCACGCCGTCGTGCTGGTCTCCCAGGTGCACAAGCCGGCGATGCGCGCCCTCGCCTACGCGCGCGCCACCCGGCCCTCGACGTTGCAGGCCATCTCGGTGGCCGTCGACCGGGAGGACACCGCGCGGGTGCGCCGGGAGTGGGACGCGCTGGGCGTGCCGCTGCCCCTGACGGTGCTGGACTCGCCCTACCGGGAGGTCACCCGCCCGGTGCTGGAGTTCGTGAAGTCGATCCGGCGCGAGTCCCCGCGCGACCTCGTGGTGGTCTACGTGCCCGAGTACGTCGTGGGATCGTGGTGGGAGCGCATCCTGCACAATCGCAGCTCGGCGCGCCTCAAGGCCCGGCTGCTGCACATGCCGGGTGTGGTGATGGCGTCGGTGCCCTGGCAGCTGAGGTCGGCCGAGCTGATCGGCCCCGGCGCCGGCAGCGCTGTGCACGACGAACCAGGACGGGAGCAGTGACCATGACCGACGACGGCGAGCTGATCGAGCTGACCGTGGGCCCGGCCGTGCACGGCGGGCACTGCCTCGCGAGGTCCGAGGGACGAGTCGTCTTCGTGCGGCACGCGATCCCCGGCGAGCGCGTACGCGCCCTGGTCACCGACAGCAGCAGGCGCGGCCACTGGCGGGCCGATGCGGTGGAGGTCCTCGAGGCCGCCGACGACCGGGTGCCCTCGGTCTGGCCCGAGGCCGGCCCGGGTGGCGTCGGTGGCGGGGAACTGGCCCACGTGAGCCCAGCGGGCCAGCTCGCCTGGAAGCGGGCGGTGCTGCAGGACGCGTTGCAGCGCATCGGCGGGTACGACTCCCACGACCCCCTGCTGACCGGTCTGCAGGTGCGCGGCGTACCTCAGGACTCCGAGCGCGAAGGGCTGCGCTACCGCACCCGCATCGAGCTGGTCGCCGACCCGCAGGGCCGGGCTGGGATGTACCGCCACCGCAGCCACGAGGTGGTGGCCCTGGAGTCGATGCCGCTGGCGGTGGAGGCGATCGATGCACCGGCCCTGCTCGCCCGCACCTGGCGGCCCGGCGCACGTATCGATGCGGTCGCTCCCAGCGACGGCGAACGGGTCGTGCTCGTCGACGGCGCGCCGCTGCGGGGCGGACGTCGCAACGCGAAGGAGCGGGTCGAGGTGGGCGGGCGGCACTGGCGCTACCGGGTGGCGGCGAGCGGGTTCTGGCAGGTGCACGACCAGGCCCCGGTCGAGCTGGTGCGCGCGGTCCTGGCCGGCGCGCAGCTGCGCCCCGGTGACCATGTACTCGACCTGTACAGCGGTGCCGGGCTGCTGACGTTGCCGCTCGCGGATGCGGTGGGCGGCGACGGGCTCGTGCGTGCCGTGGAGTCCGACGAGCGCGCCATCAAGGACGCCCGGCGCAACCTGCACGACCGGCCGCAGGTGCAGCTCCACCAGGGCCAGGTGCAGCAGGTGCTGGAGTCCTGGTCCGGCGACGGGGACGCCCGCGCCGCGGACGTGGTGGTCCTCGACCCGCCCCGAACGGGCGCCGGCGAGGCGGTCGTGGAGCAGGTGCTCGCCGCGCGGCCGCGGCGGGTGGTTTACGTGGCCTGCGACCCGGCCGCGCTGGCACGGGACGTGGCCTACGCCCGCGAGCAGTCCTACGGCGTGGCGCAGCTGGATGCGATCGATCTGTTCCCTCACACCCACCACGTCGAGGCCGTGGCGGTGCTCACACCGGAAGGCGGATCCTGACGGCGCGCACCGCTCGCGAGTCCGTGCCCGCTGCGGTAGGATTTATCTCGATATCGAGATAAATTTCGGGACGCGATCGTCACGTAAGTGCGACGGTCCTGCGCCGACAACGCTTTCGAGGAGTGGCACGTGAGCACCGTGGACAGCTTTTCCGCCAAGAGCACCCTGCGGGTGGGCGAGACCGACTACGAGATCTTCCGGCTCGACGCCGTCCCGGGCCTGGAGCGACTGCCGTACAGCCTGAAGGTCCTCGCCGAGAACCTGCTGCGCACCGAGGACGGTGCCAACATCACCGCCGACCACGTGCGCGCCCTCGCCGAGTGGGATCCGACGGCCCAGCCGAGCACCGAGATCCAGTTCACCCCGGCACGGGTGGTGATGCAGGACTTCACCGGTGTGCCGTGCGTGGTCGACCTCGCCACGATGCGTGAGGCCGTCGCCGACCTCGGGGGGGACCCCTCGACCATCAACCCGCTCTCGCCCGCCGAGCTGGTCATCGACCACTCCGTGCAGATCGACGTCTTCGGCCGCCCCGACGCCTTCGAGCGCAACGTCGAGTTCGAGTACCAGCGCAATCACGAGAGGTACCAGTTCCTGCGCTGGGGCCAGACCGCCTTCGACGACTTCAAGGTGGTTCCGCCCGGCACCGGGATCGTCCACCAGGTCAACATCGAGTACCTCGCGCGCACTGTCATGACGCGCGAGGTCGAGGTCGAGGGCGAGACGGTGCTGCGGGCCTATCCCGACACCTGTGTGGGCACGGACTCCCACACCACGATGGTGAACGGTCTCGGCGTGCTGGGCTGGGGTGTCGGCGGTATCGAGGCCGAGGCAGCGATGCTCGGCCAGCCCGTCTCGATGCTCATCCCGCGGGTCGTGGGTTTCAGGTTGAACGGCGAGATCCCGGCGGGGGTCACCGCCACGGACGTGGTGCTCACGATCACCGAGATGCTCCGCGAGCACGGGGTGGTCGGCAAGTTCGTCGAGTTCTACGGCGACGGCGTCGCGCAGGTCCCGCTCGCCAACCGGGCCACCATCGGCAACATGAGCCCCGAGTTCGGCTCGACCGCGGCGATCTTCCCGATCGACGAGGTCACGATGGAGTACCTGCGCCTGACCGGCCGCTCCGAGGAACAGGTCGCGCTGGTCGAGGCCTACGCCAAGGAGCAGGGCATGTGGCACGACGCCGATGTCGAGCCGGTCTTCTCCGAGTACCTCGAGCTCGACCTGTCCTCGGTGGTCCCCTCGATCGCCGGGCCGAAGCGCCCGCAGGACCGGATCGCGGTCTCACGTGCGAAGACCGCCTTCCAGCACGACCTGCCGGCCTACGCCCCGGACGTGGCCAACGGCGTGGACGAGGCCTCGCGGGAGTCCTTCCCCGCCTCGGACGCCCCTGCGGTCATTGACTCCGTGCGCAAGACGGTCACTGTCACGCCGCCCGAGGGCGACAGCTACGAACTCTTTCACGGCGCGGTGGCGATCGCCTCGATCACCTCGTGCACCAACACCTCCAACCCCTCGGTGATGCTGGCCGCCGGCCTGCTCGCCAAGAAGGCCGTCGACGCCGGGCTCACGGTGAAGCCGTGGGTGAAGACCTCGATGGCGCCCGGGTCGCAGGTCGTCACCAACTACTACAACAAGGCCGGCCTGTGGCCCTACCTGGAGAAGTTGGGCTATCACCTGGTCGGCTACGGCTGCACCACCTGCATCGGCAACTCCGGACCGCTGGACCCGGAGGTGTCCGAGGCGGTCAACGACAATGACCTCGCGGTCGTCTCGGTGCTGTCCGGCAACCGCAACTTCGAGGGCCGGATCAACCCCGACGTCAAGATGAACTACCTCGCCTCTCCGCCGTTGGTGATCGCCTATGCGCTGGCCGGGACGATGGAGTTCAACTTCGAGAGCGAGCCGCTCGGTCACTCCGAGGACGGTAAGCCCGTCTTCCTGGCCGACATCTGGCCGAGCCCGCAGGAGGTGCAGGAGACGATCGACTCCTCGATCAACCGGGAGATGTTCACCTCCGACTATGCCGACGTCTTCTCCGGGGACGAGCACTGGCGCCAGCTGGACACGCCCGAGGGCTCGACCTTCGCGTGGGACTCCGAGTCCACCTACGTGCGCAAGCCCCCGTACTTCGACGGCATGGGGGCCGAGCCGGAGCCGGTGCAGGACATCTCCGGTGCGCGGGTGCTGGCCAAGCTCGGTGACTCGGTCACCACCGACCACATCTCGCCGGCCGGTTCGATCAAACCCGACTCGCCGGCCGGTACCTACCTCGCCGAGCACGGCGTGGCCCGGAAGGACTTCAACTCCTACGGGTCCCGGCGCGGTAACCACGAGGTGATGATCCGCGGCACCTTCGCCAACATCCGGCTGCGCAACCAGCTGCTGGACGGCGTGGAGGGTGGCTTCACGCTCAATCACCTCACCGGTGAGCAGACGACGATCTACGACGCCGCACAGGCCTACGCCGAGCAGGACATCCCGCTGGTCATCCTCGGTGGCAAGGAGTACGGATCGGGCTCCTCCCGCGACTGGGCCGCCAAGGGCACGGCCCAGCTGGGTGTGAGGGCGGTCATCACCGAGAGCTTCGAGCGGATCCACCGATCCAACCTCATCGGCATGGGTGTGCTCCCGTTGCAGTTCCCGGCGGGGGAGAGCGCCGAGTCGCTCGGGCTGGACGGGACCGAGACGTTCGACATCTCGGGCGTCGAGGCCCTGAACGAGGGCAGCACCCCCGAGACCGTGCACGTCACGGCCACCAAGGCCGAGGGTGAGGCAGTGGAGTTCGACGCCGTCGTGCGCATCGATACCCCGGGTGAGGCGGACTACTACCGCAACGGTGGGATCCTGCAGTACGTGCTGCGGCAGCTCGTGAAGGGCTGAGGACCGCACCACGCCACGAGACCGGGCCGGCAGATCACATCTGCCGGCCCGGCCCCGTGCCCAGGGTCCTGCTCAGGAGGGGTCGAAGCCGAAGACCCGGCCGTAGAAGGCCAGCTCCGCCTCCAGCGCCACACGCCGGTTCTCGCTGCGCCGGAAGCCGTGACCCTCGCCCTCGAACATGAGCAGTTCCACCTCCATGCCGGCGGAGCGGACGGCGTCGGCCATCCGGTGCGCCTGCTCGGGTGGCACCACGCGGTCCTCGGTGCCCTGGAACAGGATCATCGGTACGCGTAGCGACTCGACGTGGTGCACGGGCGAGCGCTGCCGGTAGGTCGCGGCCTCCTGCGGATAGGGGCCCACGAGCGTGTCCAGGTAGCGGCTCTCGAACTTGTGAGTGTGCGCCGCCAGCGCCTCCAGGTCTCCGATGCCGTAGTGGCTGGCACCGGCGGCGAAGGTGTCGGTGAACGTCAGTGCCGCCAGCGTCGTGTAGCCTCCCGCCGACCCGCCCCGGATCGCCGTGCGAGCGCCGTCGACGACGCCCTGCTCGGCCAGCCACCGGGCTCCGCTGCTGCAGTCCTCGACGTCGACGTGGCCCCAGCGACCACGCAGCCGTTCCCGGTAGGCGCGCCCGAACCCGGTGCTGCCGCCGTAGTTGACGTCGAGCACCGCGAAACCACGGGTGGTCCAGAACTGCACGCTCAGGTCGAACCCGGGCGTGGTGGCTCCGGTCGGGCCGCCGTGCGAGAGCACCAGCAACGGCGGAGCCTCCTGCTCCTCGCCGGTGACTTCCGCGTGCTGCGGGCGGTAGAGGAAGCCTTGCGCCACCCCGGTCGCTGAGGGCCAGCTGACACTCTCGGCGCGTGAGATCGAGCGCTCGTCCAGCGTCAGATCGGTCGTGGACCGCAGCACCGTGACGGTCCCGGCGGCCAGATCGAGCTCGACGATCGACTCCGGTGCGGTGGGGCTCTCTCCCAGGAAGACCACCCGGTTGGCCTGCGCGCGCACGTCGCCGACGGGGGCCCAGTCGCCGTCCCAGGGTTCCAGTGCGCCGTTGTCGGTGCGCACGGCGGCCAGCCGGCGGCGGCCCTGGACGGTGTACCCCGCGATCAGGTGCGCCTCGCCGAGCATGTCGATAGTGCGGGGTCCGAACCCCCACGGGGGGAGGGTGAACTCCGCGTCGGCGGGATGCATGGGGCGGGTGCGCCGGTGGGCGCCCTCGAGCTCGGTGCGGTAGGGGTTCCACCAGCCGGTGCGGTCGTCGATGTGCACCAGGTCCCCGGTCGGGGTCCACAGCGGCTCGGCCACCGAGACGTCGAGGTCACCGGCGACGGTGCGGTGGTGGAGCAGGCGCGCGCCGCCGTCGGCGACCGTGGCCAGGTGCAGGAAGGATGAGTCCCACGGCATCGCCGGGTGGTCCCACGTGATCCACGCCAGCAGGGCGCCGTCGGGGCTGAGCCGGGGTGAGCTGACGAAGTCGCTGCCGGCGACCAGCACGGCCACCAGGTCCGGCCGGGTCAGAGCCGACCCGTCGAGCGGGATGCTGACCAGCGTCGTGACCGGGTCGGTGCGCTGGCCACCCGGCTCGCCGTGGTCCTCCGCGACCGCGTAGACCACGGCGCGGTCGACATCGATCTCGAGGTCGGCGTAGCGCCGTCCGTCGGCGGGCACGAGCGGCACCGGCGCCCCAGGGGCGCCGTCGGCGCCTAGGTCCACCCGGTACAGGCGGTCGTCCTCGCGGCGGGAGACCACGACGAGCGAGGCGGTCGCCGCATAGGCCGCGCCGCCGTACTCGTGCACCCGGGTGCGGACGTCGAAGGTGCCACCGTCGGTGGTCGCGGTCACGACGTCCTCGATCGCGCCGTCCTCGCGGCGCCGCACGAGGGCGCAGCGGCCCTCCTGCCACGGGCGTTGTTCCACCCAGAAGGTGTCGGTGCCCACGAGACGGATCTGCGACAGCCGCAGCGTCGAGGAGGCGAGCGACTCGGCCGGGACGGGGGAGGGCCATGTGCCGTAGGGCAGGGCGCGGGGTGTCGCACTCATCGACTCACCAACCTCCGGGCAGGGGACGGCCCTCGTCGTAGCCGGCCCGCGACTGCAGTCCGACGACGGCGCGCTCACGGAACTGCGCGAGGGTACGTGCGCCCGCATAGGTGCACGAGCTGCGCAGGCCCGCGGTGATGTGGTCGAGCAGGTCCTCCACCCCGGGCCGCTCGGGGTCGAGGTAGATCCGCGAGGTCGAGATGCCCTCCTCGTACAGGCTCTTGCGCGCCCGTGCGAACGGGCTGGAGTCGCTCGCGGTGCGGGCGGCGACGGCGCGTGCCGACGCCATCCCGAAGCTCTCCTTGTACCGGCGACCGTCCGCCTCCACGTGCAGGTCACCGGTGGACTCGAAGGTCCCGGCGAACCAGGATCCGACCATCACCTGGCTGGCTCCGGCCACCAATGCGAGGGCGACGTCACGCGGGTGGCGGATGCCGCCGTCGGCCCAGACGTGCCGGCCGAGCTCCCTCGCCCGTGCGGCGCACTCGGCCACGGCGGAGAACTGGGGCCGGCCCACGGCTGTCATCATCCTGGTGGTGCACATGGCGCCGGGGCCCACGCCCACCTTGATGATGTCGGCGCCGGCCTCGACGAGGTCGGTGACGCCGTCGGCGGTGACGACGTTGCCGGCCACGACCGGCACGGTGGGCTCCTGCTCGCGGACCGCCCGCAGCGCCTCGATCATCTTCGCCTGGTGCCCGTGCGCGGTGTCCACGACCAGGACGTCGGCGCCCGCCTCGAGCAGGCCGCGCGCCCGGGCGGCGACGTCACCGTTGACGCCCACCGCCGCGGCGATCCGCAACCGGCCGAGGTCGTCCAGGGCGGGAGCGTAGATCGAGGACCGCAGCGCACCGACGCGCGTGAGGACGCCGCGCAGCCGGCCGGAGGAGTCCACGACCGGTGAGAACCGCCGCCGGGCGGCGTGCTGGGCCTCGAAGGCGGACTCGAGCGCAGCCTCCAGTCCGCCGGGCCCCTCCAGCGCGTCCATCTGCAGCACGGTCGGATCGGCGCTCATCACCTCGTGGACCTGGGTGAACTGGTCAACGCCGTGGCAGTCGGATCTGGCCACCACACCCACCGGCCGGCCCTGGTCGAGCACGACGGCGGCCCCGTGCGCGCGCTTGTCCACGAGCGTGAGCACCGTGTGCACGGTGTCCGTGGGCGTGACCGTCACCGGTGTCTCCAGCACCGGGTGGCGCCCCTTGACCGAGGCGATGGTGCGCCGGACCTCGGCGAGCGGCAGGTCCTGGGGGAGAACCGCCATCCCCCCGCGGCGGGCGACCGTCTCGGCCATCCGTCGTCCGCTGACCGCGGTCATGTTCGCCACCACCAGCGGGATCGTGGTGCCCGTGCCGTCGGTGGAGGAGAGATCGACGTCGAAGCGTGAGGACACGTCCGAGTAGGACGGGGCGAGGAAGACGTCGTCGTAGGTCAGGTCGTGGCTGATGGTGTGACCCGGGAGCAGTCGCATACCCCTCAGCCTAGGCCTCCCTCGATCCGGCGCGGCGGTACGTGCCCGGTCGGCGCGTGCTGGGCCGGCAGCAGCCTGCGGCGGCATAGGGTGCGGGGTGTGATCGACGGCTACCGGTATGTGCGCACCCCCGCCGGCGAGGTCGTCTCCTCGCGCAACCGGGTGGCCTGGCTGCGGGCCCGGCTGTGGGGTGTGACAGCCACCGACGCCCGCCGCCTGGTGACCTCCACCGGGCGCACCTCCAAGCAACGGCGTGGGCTGCTGGAGGCCAAGCTCACCGGCTGGGCCGGCCCGCGGCTGCCGCAGTTCGAGCACGGCATCGTCCGGGAGCCGATCATCGCGGCCTGGGTGCACCAGCGGTTCGGCATCGCACCCAGCGCGGTGCTGTGCGCGGGCAGCAATCCTCGCCACCTCGCCACCCCGGACGGTATCGGCACTCACTCCATCGCCGAGATCAAGACCTCGGTGGAGGACCTGGACGCCGCGGCGCGCACCTACGCGGACCAGTTGCAGTGGCAGCTGCACGTGACGGGGTGCGAGCGGGTGCTGTTCGTCGTCGAGCACCGTCACACGCTCCGCCGCGACTTCCGGTGGGTCGGCCGGGACGAGCAGCGCATCGAGATGCTGCGCACCCACGCGGACGAGTTCCTGGTGGAGCTGGACCAGGCTCGGGCGCTGCTGCTCGAGGCCGGTGATCAGCCCGTCGAGCGCCACCAGCTGCGCGGGCGGGACCTGCGCACGCGCACCTCCGCGTGAGGGGCACGTAGCATGGAGGCAGATGCAGGTCGAGGACGGGAGCACGAGGTGAGCGAGCTGGAGCGGCTGCGTGGTCCGGAGGACCTGCGCGCACTGGGTCCGCGCCGGATGCGGGCGCTGGCCGAGGAGATCCGGGAGTTCCTGGTGGCCTCGGTCTCGCGGACCGGCGGGCACCTCGGCCCCAACCTGGGTGTGGTCGAGCTGACGCTGGCCATCCACCAGGTCTTCACCTCCCCGCGGGACACCATCGTCTTCGACACCGGGCACCAGTCCTACGTCCACAAGCTCCTCACCGGGCGCCGCGACTTCTCCTCGCTGCGTCAGCGCGGGGGACTGTCCGGCTACCCCAGCCGCGCGGAGTCCGATCACGATGTGGTCGAGAACTCCCATGCCTCCACCGCGCTCTCGTGGGCGGACGGGATCTCCCGGGCGCGCCTGCTCGCCGGTGACACCGACCGCTCGACGGTCGCCGTCATCGGTGACGGTGCGCTGACCGGGGGCATGGCGTGGGAGGCGCTGAACAACCTCGCCGACTCCCCGGACCAGCGCCTGGTGATCGTGGTCAACGACAACGGCTGGTCCTACTCACCGACGGTCGGTGGCCTGGCCCACTACCTCGACGCGGTGCGCACCGACCGCAACTACGAACGCGTGCTCGGCTGGGGCAAGCGCACGCTGCAGCGGGCCGGAAGTCCCGGGCGCGTCGCCTACGACACGCTGCACGGGATGAAGAAGGGCCTCAAGGACGTGCTGCGGCCGCAGCACGGACTCTTCGACGAGCTCGGGCTGAAGTCCATCGGGCCCGTCGACGGGCACGACCTCGAGGCCCTCGACGCGGCGTTGCGCAGCGCCCGCGGCTTCGGCGGCCCGGTGGTGGTGCACGTGGTCACCGAGAAGGGCCGCGGCTACGTCCCGGCCGAGAGCGACGTCGTCGACCGTTTCCACACCGTGGGCAAGATCCACCCGGAGACCGGCCTGCCGCTGGTGCCCTCCCGGTTCGGGTGGACGAAGGTGTTCGCCGACGAGATCCTGCAGATCGCCAGGACGCGCTCGGATGTGGTGGGCATCACCGCCGCGATGCCCGAGCCGGTCGGCCTGGCCCCGATGGCGCGCGAGTTCCCCGACCGCGTCGTCGACGTCGGGATCGCCGAGGAGCACGCGCTGACCTCGGCGGCCGGGATGGCCTTCGCCGGCCTGCACCCGGTGGTCTCGCTCTACGCCACCTTCCTCAACCGGGCCTTCGACCAGCTGCTGATGGATGTGGCCCTGCACCGGGCGGGCGTGACGATCACCCTCGACCGGGCCGGCCTGACCGGTGACGACGGCGCCAGCCACAACGGGATGTGGGACCTCGCGCTGCTGCGTCTGGTCCCTGGCCTGCGGCTGGCCGCTCCACGGGACGAGGCGACGCTACGCCACGCCCTGCGCGAGGCGGTGGCGGTCGCCGACGCGCCCACCGTGGTGCGCTACCCCAAGGGATCGCTGCCCGAACCGTTGCCCGCCCTGAGCCACACCTCCGGACTGGATGTGCTCGCCCGGGCGGCCGGTGACGGCGGCCCACGTGTGCTGGTCGTCGGTGTCGGGCCGTTCGCGGCGACCGCCGCCGAGGTGGCCCAGCGCCTCGGTGATCAGGGCATCGGTGCCACGGCGATCGATCCGCGCTGGGTCATCCCGGTCCCGGACGCCCTCGTCGAGGTCGCCGCCGGGTACGACCGGGTGGTGACGATCGAGGACGGGATCGTCACCGGCGGCTTCGGCAGCGCCGTGCGGGACCGGCTCGCCGAGGCCGGCTCACCGCTCCCGGTGCATGTGCACGGGATCGCGCACCGGTTCCTCTCCCATGCCTCGCGGGCTCAGCTCGAGGAGGACCTCGGCCTGCGTGCGCAGGACATCGCCCGTGAGACGGCGGCAGCGGTGGCCCGGCAGGTCCAGGGCGCGAGCGCCCCACACCTGCCCTAGACCTCCCCTAGCATGTGGCCATCACCCCAGCGCGAAGGAACCGGCATGCGCAACGCGAGCGGAATCGCCTCCCAGGACATCGTCGTCTTCAGCGGCAGCGCGCACACCGCGCTCGCGGAGCGCATCTGCGGTGAGCTCGGGTTGGAGCTGAGCCCCTCCCGCATCTCCCGGTTCAGCAACGACTGCCTGCAGGCGCAGCTGCTCGAGAACTGCCGTCAGCGTGACGTCTACATCGTCCAGCCGCTCGTGCCCCCCACCCAGGAGCATCTGATGGAGCTGCTGCTGATGATCGACGCCGCCCGCGGTGCCTCGGCGGCGCAGATCACGGCCGTCATGCCGCACTTCGCCTATGCGCGCTCGGACAAGAAGGACGCCTCGCGTATCTCCCTCGGTGGCCGGCTGGTGGCCGACATGCTCGTCACCGCCGGGGTGGACCGGGTCCTGACGATGACGCTGCACGCCCCACAGGTGCACGGTTTCTTCTCGGTCCCGGTCGATCACCTCACCGCGCTCGGCGTGCTCGCCGACCACTTCCGCTCCCAGGAGCTGGGGGACTCGATCGTGGTCTCACCCGATCTGGGCAACGCCAAGTCCGCCACCCAGTTCGCCCGGCTGCTCGGCCTGCCAGTGGCCGCGGGCAACAAGCAACGGCTCGCCGACGACCGCGTCACCATCGATGCCATCGTCGGGGACGTGGCGGGCAAGCGCGCCATCGTGCTCGATGACGAGATCGCGACGGGTGGCTCGATCGTCGAGCTCATGGAGCGCCTGGCAGATGCCGGGTGCGTAGGCGCCTCGGTGGTGTGCACGCACGGCCTGTTCACCGGGCCGGCGATGCAGCGCCTGCGCGAGCACCCGATGATCTCCGAGGTGATCACCACCGACACCGTGCCGGCCCCCGCCGACTGGCACGACCTCACCGTGCGATCGACCTCGCAGCTGTTCGCCGAGGCCATCCGCCGGGTGCACCTCGGCGAGTCGGTCTCGAGCCTGTTCGACGGCGTCGACCCCGCGCACGCGCCACCCCAGCGGACCCTGTTCGAGGCGGTCCGTGCGTGAGTCCTGAGTACGGCTGATCCTCAGGCGGTACGGCGCAGGTAGGGCGTGATGCCTCCGAGGTGGAACGGCCAGCCCGCGCCGAGGACCATCGCGAGGTCGATGTCGGCCGCCTCGGCCACGACGGACTCGGCGAGCATGAGCTCGACCTCCTCGGCCAGGGCGTCGCGGACCCGGCGCAGCAGGCCGGCCTCGTCCTGACCGCCGACGTGATCACGCGAGCCGAAGTACCGCGCGATCGCCGTATCCACCGGTGAGGAGGCCGTGGGCCGGGACTCGAACTCCACGAACCGGGCGCCGTCGGCAATCATGGCCTCGAGCCCGGGCGAGGAGGGGTAGCGGGGTCCGAGGTTCTCCCGCAGGGTCTCCAGCACGTGGCCGGCGACGGCGGGCCCGACCAGCTGCAGGAGCTGGAAGGGGCCCATGGGGAGCCCGAGCGGCCACAGCGCCCTGTCGGCCACCGTCACGTCCGTGCCGTCCTCGAGCGAGCCGAGCACCTCACCGAGCAGGCGGACCAGCAGCCGGTTGACCACGAAGCCCGGTGCGTCGGCCACCGCGACGGCCGACTTGCGGCACGCCGCCGCCACCGCGAACGCCGTCGCATAGGAGGGATCGTCGGTGCGCTCGGCGCGGACGACCTCGACCAGCGGCATCTGCGCCACCGGGTTGAAGAAGTGCAGCCCGACCACCCGCTCCGGGTGCTGCAGGTCCGCGGCCATCGCCGAGACCGACAGCGCCGAGGTGTTCGTGGCCAGGATCGCCTCCGGGCCCAGGACCGACTCGAGCTCGGTGAACACCTGCTTCTTGACGTCGAGCTCCTCGAACACGGCCTCGATCACCAGGTCGGCATCGGCGAGGTCGCCCAGCTCGGTGGTCGCGCTGACCAGGGACCGGATGCGGTTGCCCTCGGCCCCGGAGATCCGGCCCTTGGTCACCAGCTTCTGGACCTCGTCGGCGACGAACTGGACCCCGCGCTCGGCCCGTTCGTCGTCGAGGTCACGCATCAGGACCGGGACCTGCATGCGACGGGCGAACAACAACGCCAGCTGGGAGGCCATCAGGCCGGCACCGGCGACGCCGATCCGGCGGACCGGGCGGGCAAGCTCGGCATCGGGAGCACCGACGGGGTTCTTGGCGCGGCGGCTGGTCAGGTCGAAGGCATAGACGGAGGCAGCGAACTCGGGGGAGGTGATCAGGTCGGTCAGGGCCTCGTTCTCGGCCTCGACGCTCGCCTCACGGTCACCCCCAGCCGCCAGGCTGAGCAGGTCCAGCGCGCGGCCGGGCGCCGGGGTGGCACCGTGCAGGCGCGCGTCCACCTCCACCCGGGCGGACTCCACCAGCGCGCGGGCAGCGGCAGGGTCGTCCCCCTCATAGCGTTCGGGCACGATCTCCCCGCGCACCACCTGGGCGGCCCAGCGCAAGGACTCGGTGAGGAAGTCGGCCGGTTCGAGCACGGCGTCGACGATCCCGAGGCGTTCCGCATCCGGCCCGTCCAGCTGGGTGTTCTGGCGCAACGGGTTCTCCACGACCACCCGCAGCGCCCGTTCCATACCGACCAGCCGGGGCAGCAGGAATGTGCCTCCCCAGCCCGGAACCAGCCCGAGGAACACCTCCGGCAGGCCGATCCCGCGCACGGCGGCGCTGACGGTCCGGTAGTGGCACGAGAGCGCCAGCTCCAGGCCGCCGCCCAGTGCGGCCCCGCCCACGAAGGCGAAGGTGGGCACGGGCATGTCGATCAGCAGCGCGTAGGCCTCGTGACCGGCCTCGGCGATCGACCGGGCCGCGGCGCGGTCGGTGATCTCGGCCGCGCCGTGCAGGTCGGCTCCGGCAGCGAAGTGGAACTGCTTGCCGGTGACCGCCACGGCCACGATCTCGCCGGCGCGCGCCCGCTCGCTCACCCGGGTCAGGGCAGCCCGCAGCTCGGCCATGCCCTCGGGTCCCAGCGTGTTGGGTTTGCGGGGGCCTGCGCCGTTGTCGAGCGTGACCAGGGCGAGGACACCCAGGTCCTCCAGCTGGACGTCGCGGACCAGGGCGTGGGTGATGCGTTCGCTCATCGGTGCTCCCTCTCGGCGCGGTGATCGGTCTGTGGCGCCCCGGCGCCGGCGTGATGGGGGTTCTCCCACACCACCGTGCCACCCTGGCCGAGCCCGACGCACATGGTGGTCAGCCCGTAGCGCACGTGCGGATGGAGGGCGAACTGGTGCGCGAGCTGGCTCATCAGCCGGATCCCGGAGGCCGCGAGCGGGTGCCCGACGGCGATCGCCCCGCCGTAGCTGTTGACGCGTGGGTCCTGGTCCTCGATCGAGAACGCGTCGAGGAACGCGAGCACCTGCACGGCGAAGGCCTCGTTGATCTCGATGAGGCCGATGTCATCCATCGTCAGTCCGGCCAGCTCCAGCGCGCGGTGGGTGGCCGGGACCGGCCCGACCCCCATCACCTCGGGCTCGACCCCGGCGTAGGCGTAGGAGAGGAGCCGCAATCGTGGCGTCAGCGACAGCTCGGCGGCGGTGCCGGCGTCCATCAGCAGCGCCGCGGTGGCGCCGTCGGTCAACGGCGAGGAGGTGGCGGCGGTGACCCGCCCGCCGGGGCGGAAGGGGGTCGGCAGGTCCGCCATGCCGGCCACGGTGGTACCCGGGCGGGGTGGCTCGTCCGCTGTGGCCACGCCCCAGCCCCGCTCGGGGTCCATCACGGCGACCGGGACGAGGTCGGCGTCGATGTGCCCGGCCGCGAGCGCCTGCGCATAGCGCGCCTGGGAGGCCTCGGCATAGGCGTCGGCACGCGCTCTGGTCAATTGCGGGTAGCGGTCGTGGAGGTTCTCCGCCGTGGCGCCCATGGTCAACGAGTCCGAGGGCACCAGCCGCTCCGCACCGATCCGGGGGTTGATGTCGGCCGCGGCGCCGAGGGGGTGGTGGCCCATGTGCTCGACCCCGCCGGCGACGGCGGCGTCGTAGGCCCCCACCGCGATCTGGGCGGCGACGTTGGTCACGGCGGTCATCCCGCCCGCGCACATCCGATCGATCGCGTAACCCGGCACACCGCGCGGCAGCCCGGCGAGGATGCCCACCGTGCGCCCGAGGGTCAGCCCTTGGTCGCCCTCCTGTGTGGTCGCCGCCAGCGCCAGGTCGCCCAGCCGGTCGGGCACGAGCGCGGTGTTGCGCCGCAGCAGCTCGCGGACCACCGCGACGGCGATGTCATCGGCACGGGTGTGGGCGTACAGCCCGTCGGGGCGCGCACGCCCGAAGGGGGATCGCACGGCGTCCACGAGGACGACATCACGGCCGAGCAGGGGCATCGAGACCTCCGGGTCACGTCAGTGGGACTGGGAGTACTAGGTACTTGTCGCCCCTAGCCTAACCCGTCCTCGGGGCCGGCGTGCAGCGCGGTCGCCAGGGGTGCGGCGAGCTGGTCGATCTGCCACGGCCGGGCCCCCAGCGCGGCCAGTGCGGCTGCGACGCCCTCCGTGCTGTGCTCACGCGGGGGATCCCAGGCCAGCCTGCGCTGGTACTCGGGCGTGAGGAGGTTCTCCTGCGGCAGCGCCAGCTCCTCGGCGCGCGTGCGCACCGTGAGCCGCACCGCGTCGAGCCGCCGCGCGGCCGGCGGGTTGCGGTCCTTCCACGCCCGTGGCGGCGGCAGGGTGTCGGACGCCGGTCCCCGGCGCGCCGGGTGGTCGGAGGCGGGCAGCGCCGTCGCGCGGGCGACCGCGTCGAACCACAGCCTGCTGCGGCGGGCCGCGGCCTTGTGCTTGAAGGGGCGCAGGGCCGTCAGCTCGGCCAGCGTGCTCGGCCGCGTGGTCGCGGCGGCCACGATCGCGCTGTCGCTGAGCAGCCGGCCGGGGGAGATGTCGACCCGGCGGGCCTCGGCGTCGCGCACCTGCCAGAGCTCGCGCACGATGGCCAGCCCGAGCGGGTCGCGCACCTGGTGCGAGCCCGAGGTGCGCCGCCACGGTTGCAGCCGCGGCGGCGGCGGCGGTGCCGTGCGGACGGCGTCGAACTCCTGCCAGGCCCATTCCAGCTTCCCGGCCTGCTCGAGCTCGTCGTGGAGCCGGTCCCGGAGGGCGACCAGCACCTCCACGTCCAGGGCGGCGTAGCGCAGCCACGCCTGGGGGAGCGGCCGGGTGGACCAGTCCGCCGCGGAGTGCTCCTTGGCGAGCTCGAGCCCGAGCTCGGCCGCGACCATCGCGCCCAGACCCACCCGTTCGCGCCCGAGCAGCCGGCCCGCGAGCTCGGTGTCGAACACGCGGCCCGGCACCATGTTGACCTCGGCCAGGCAGGGCAGATCCTGACCGGCCGCGTGCAGTACCCACTCGGTGCCGGCCAGGGCACTCCCGAGGGCGCCGAGGTCGGGCAGCGCCTGCGGGTCGATGAGCGCGGTGCCGGCACCGTCCCGGCGCAGCTGGACCAGGTAGGCGGCCTGGCCGTAGCGGTAGCCGGAGGCGCGCTCGGCGTCCACGGCGACCGGTCCGTGGCCCGCGGTGAACGCTGTGATCACGTCCCGCAGGCCGGCCTCGGTCACCACGACCTCGGGGACCCCCTCGGACGGCTCGGTGAGCGGAACCAGATCGGGCGCATCGGCAGTGGCGGGCGCCGGGGGCTCAACGGCCGAGTCCGGCTCATCGGGGGCCGGGGTGGGAGGAGGTGTGGAGGTCATCGTTTCGGCTTCAACGCACTCACGTTGTCGGGGACGGGGGGCAGACCCGCAGCCTGACAGGTCAGCAGCGCCCACGCACGCAGGTGCGCCGCCATGTCGGTGCCCTCCGGTGTCCAGGACGCGCGGACCTCGATCTCGACCTCACCACTGCGCAGCTCCAGCCCGCCGAAGGTCTCCGAGAGCACCCGGGTGACCGTGCCCGAGAGGGCGTGGTGCTCGGCCTCCTCGGCGGCGAGCGCCTCCGTGAGCCAGGACCAGCCCACCTCCCCGAGCATCGGGTCGGCGGCGAACTCCTGTTCCAGGCTCGCACGCGCCATCACGATGACGCGGAACTGCCCGTCCCACGCCTCCTGTCCCTCGGGGTCGTAGAGGACGACGAACCGGCCGTTGCCGACCATGTCCTCCGGGTCCCGGGTCGGGTTGACCTCGCCCGTCAGCGCGAGTGCGTAGGGAGCGATCCGCGTGGGTGCGGGCACCTCCTCGAGGTGGAACTCGCGGCGCATCCGGTGGCCGCGCAGACTCAGCAGCGCGGCCTCGAACTCCGGGGGCGCGACGGGGGTGCGCTGCACGTTCACACGCCCAGGCTAGAACGCCCGGCGCCGTGGTCGTCCGGGGCGCGCCGACGCGGAGTCGGTAGACTCGCGCGGGTTCGTCCCACCGCCCCGCCCCCTGACGAAGGATCCGTCGTGCCTGGACCCGACCTGTGCCCGGTTCTGCTCGGCACCGACCTGGGCATCTACGCGATGGCGCGGTCGTTCCACGAGGCCTACGGCGTCCGATCGGTGGTGGTCAGCGAACAGGGCCGGGGGCCGATCAACGACTCGGCCATCCTGGAGAACGTCTTCACCGGCGCGGGTGCGAGCGAGGAGGACACACTGGCAGCGCTGACCGCGGTGGCCCGTGCCCACCCGGGCTCGCACCGGGTGCTGGTGGTCAACTCCGACCACCAGCTGGCGTTCGTGCTCCGGAACCGGGCTCGCCTGGCCGAGGACTACACCATCCCGTACGCGGACGCGGCCGCCATCGAGCAGCTCGGTGACAAGCGCGCGATGAACGAGGTGCTGGCGGCGTGCGGGGTGCCCACGCCTCGCACGGTGGAGGTGGCCCCGGTGCCCCGCCGACCGGAGGACTGGCGTGGTGCTGCGAGCGACCTCACGTTCCCGATCGTGATGAAGCCGTTCGCGGGTGCCGAGTTCGAGGAGCTCAGCTTTCCCGGCCGCCGTAAGGTCTACCGGCTGGCCGACGCCGAGGAACTGGTGACCGAGCTCGACCGCATCGCCGCGGCCGGGTACGAGGGCACGATGCTGCTGCAGGAGCTCATCCCGGGCGATGACACCGCGAACCGGGTGGTCAACTGCTACCGGGACGCCCGCGGTGTCCTGACGATGGCGGCGTCGGGCCGGGTGCTGCTGGCGATGCACCAGCCCACCTTCATCGGGAACTCGGCGATCATCATGGTCGACTACGACCCGGCGCTCGTCGACGCCGTGCGGCGGGTGCTCGACGCCGTCGACTACCGGGGTTTCGCCAGCGTCGACTTCAAGGTCGATCCGCGTGACGGTGTCGCGCGCCTGCTCGACATCAATCCTCGGCCCGGGCGGTCCCACTACTACGTCAATGTGGGCGGAGCGAGCACCGCCCGCGCGCTGGTGGCCGACTTCGTGCTCGAGGAGCCGCTGCCGCCGCAGCAGGCGCGCCAGGAAGGGGTCTACGCCTACATCCCGACGTTCGTGCTCGGGCGGTACGTGCGCGACCGCGAGCTCCTGGCACGTGCCCGGGCGGTGTTGCGGCGCCGCCGGGCCGTGCACCCGCTCGCCTACGGCGCCGACCGGAGCCCGCGCCGGCGGCTCTACCGGCTGCTGGCCCAGATCAATCAGCTGCGCGCGCTGCGGCGCTACTACCCGCGCCCCACCGACACCGGTTTCTGAGACTCAGCCCAGGCGGTTGGTTCCCGAGTACAGGTGCAGCACGGGAAGGCCGAGGGAGTCCCGGGCCCGGGAGGCCCAGTCCCGGTGGAAGGTGTCCTCGACCGCGTGCGGGCGGGTGACGACGACGACCTCATCGGCCTCGAGCCCGTTGACGGCCTGACGCAGCGCCGGGATCGGGTCGTCGCCGATCAGCGCACCCTCGGCGTGCGCACCGGCCTCGGCGAAGCGCCGCAGCGAGATCGCGAGCGCCTCACCCGCCTCGGCACGCGCCTCCTGGGGGTCCGGGCGTCGGGTGAGCTCCTCCCAGGCCTCCTTCAGTTCGAACAGGCTGAGATGGTCGATGAAGTCCGTCACCAGGTTGCGCTCGGTGTCCTGCGGCACGAGAACGTGGAACCGGGTCTCGGGGGAGTCGTGCAGCCGGGTGATCCCGGTGACGTCCGACTCGCGCAGGGCTTCCTCGGTGACGACGATGATGACTGCCATGGCCCGAGCATAGGAGATGCCCGCCCGGCACGCGGCCGGGAAGCGCGGCTCAGGCCGGGACGGCGTCGCCGTGGCCCGCCTCGCGCAGCGCCGAGCGCAACCGCTCGGCGGCGGCGTCGAGCTCACCCGCGGGGACGTCGGTGGCCGCGGCCGTGAGGTCGAAATCGGCCGAGGACTGCGAGGGCCACACGTGCACGTGGGCGTGCGGGATCTCATACCCCTGCACCAGCAGACCGATGCGCACGGGCGTGAACGCCGTTCGCTGGGCCCGGCCGATGTGCCGGGCCACGGCGCCGATGTGGGTCCACTCCTGCTCCGGCATGTCCCACCAGTGGTCGACCTCCCGGCGCGGGACCACGAGCGTGTGCCCCGGCTGGAGCGGCTCGATCGAGGTGAAGGCCGCGCAGAGCTCGTCCTCCCAGACGAAACGGCCAGGGATCTCCCGGTTCAGGATGCGGGTGAACAGAGTCGCCATGGCGGCACACTACCGTCCGGTCCGGGAGCTACGGCCGGCCGGGGCCTACGCTGACCACAGCAGTCATCCCACCCGGCGGGCAGGGGCCCGTCCACGACCCTGGAGGAGCGATGGCGACGACGAGCCTGATCCTGCTGACAGCGCCCACCACGGCGGAGGAGCTGCACGGACCGGGCTACGCCGTCGCCGACCCGGGCCGCCCGCACCTGCGGGTCACCGACCTCGGCGCCACGCGCGGGGACGGCGTCTTCGAGACGATCGGCGTGATCGACGGGCACGTGCAGGCACTGACCTCACATCTGGAGCGGCTCGCGGCCTCGGCCGAGCTGCTGGACCTGCCGAGCCCGAGGCTCGAGGTGTGGCGAACGGCGGTCGCGGCGGCCATCCAGGGCGCCGGCGCCGCCCCCGAGCTGTCGGTGAAGCTGGTGCTCACCCGGGGCGAGGAGGGGACGGGCCGATGCACCGGCTGGGTGCGTGCTGCGCCGGCCCCGGACACCTCCCGGGCCAGGACCGAGGGAGTGCGGGCGCTCACCCTGGACCGGGGCTACCGCTCCGATGTCGCCGAGACCTCACCCTGGTTGCTGCAGGGGGCGAAGTACACCTCCTACGCCGTCAACATGGCCGCCCTGCGCCATGCCCACGCCCGCGGCGCCGATGACGTCATCTTCGTCAGCTCCGATGGCGCGGTGCTCGAGGGCCCGACGGCCTCGGTGCTGCTGCGCGTGGGGGACACCCTGGTGACGCCGGGGACCGACCAGGGCATCCTGCCGGGGACGACGCAGGACCGGGCGTTCCGCTTCGCCGAGCGCGCGGGTCTGGCGACGTCGGCGCGGCGGGTGGAGGTGAGCGAGCTGGCCGTGGCCGAGCAGGTCTGGCTGTGCTCGAGCGTGCGCCTGTGTGCCCCTGTGCGCGAGCTGGACGGGCGCGAACTCGCCTGGGACCGGGACCTGACCGCCGATCTGCTGCAGTGGTTGCGCACTACGCACGACTGATCCCCGGCGCGTGGTGCCCGGCGGGGCTACCGGCCTGCGAGCACCACCGCGCCGGGCGGCAGCAGCAGCTGGTCGCCCTCCAGGCGGACGGACTCGTCCCAGGCCAGCAGCACCTCGTGCCGGTCGGCCCGCGGCAGTGGGACATGGCAGATGCCGGTTCCCACATTGACGGCGACCACGCACTCGCCCCGGTGCATGAGCACCCACTCCGGCGTGGCCTCGACCCGGGTGGCGCGGCGGTCACCGGAGCCCAGATCGGGTGTCCGAGCGCGTAGGGCGATCAGCTCACGCGTGAAATCCTCGATCCGGGCGTGGCGTCCGGTGCCCCGCTCCTGCCAGCGCAGCACGCCGGCCGCCGCGGTCTGCGGATCCTGCGGATCGGGTGCCTCGGCGCCCGGCCCGTAGATCTGGTCCCAGCCGTGCTCGGCGAACTCCCGTGCCCTGCCCTCCCGGACGGCCTCGGCGAGCTCGGGTTCACGGTGGTCGGTGACGTAGAGCCAGGGCGTGGAGGCAGCCCACTCCTCGCCCATGAACAGCATGGGCGTGCCGGGCGAGCCGAGCAGCAGCGCGGCCGAGGCCGCGAGCTGGGTGTCGCTCAGGACGGCGGCCGGCCGGTCACCGCGGCCGCGGTTGCCGACCTGGTCATGGTTGCTGGTGAAGACGACGAAGCGGTGGCCGTCGGTCTCCTCGGGCACGGGCGCACCCCACGGGCGGCCGCGGAAGGTGGAGTGGCCGCCGTCGTGGACGAAGACCTTCTCCAGCGCATGACTGAGCGTGGCCGGGGAGCCGAAGTCGACGTAGTACCCGTGCCGCTCACTGGTCAGGTAGGCATGGAGCGCGTGGTGGACGTCGTCGGCCCACTGCGCGGTCATGCCCAGGCCGCCGGCACCGGTGGGGGTCACCATGGCGACGTCGTTGAGGTCGGACTCGGCGATGAGCGAGAGCGGGCGGCCCAGACGCTGCGCGAGCGCCTCGACCTCGTCGGCCAGCTCGGCCAGCAGATGCGTGGGGGAGTCGTCGACCAGGGCGTGCACGGCGTCCAGCCGGAGGGCATCGAGGTGGAAGTCGCGCAGCCATCGCAGGGCGTTGTCGATGATGAACCGGCGCACGTGCGCCGATCCGGGTCCGTCGAGGTTGACCGCGTCGCCCCACGGCGTGGTGTGCTCGGCGGTGAAGTAGGGGCCGAAGCAGGCCAGGTAGTTGCCCGAGGGGCCCAGGTGGTTGTAGACCACATCGAGGCTGACCGCCAGCCCGTGCCGGTGGGCGGCGTCGACGAACCGCTGCAGGGCCGCCGGCCCGCCGTAGGAGTCCTGGACGGCGTACAGCGCGACGCCGTCGTATCCCCAGCCCCGCTCGCCGGGGAACGCGGCGACCGGCATCAGCTGCACCATCTCCACGCCGAGCTCGCGCAGGTAGGGCAGGTGCTCGGCGGCGGCGTCCAGCGTCCCCGCCTCGGTGAACGTGCCCACGTGCAGCTCGTACAGCACGGCGCCGCGCACGTCCCGGCCGGGCCAGGAGCCGTCCTGCCACGCGTGCGCCGTCAGGTCGACGGTGCGGGAGGGCCCGTGCACGCCGCCGGGTTGCCACGGGCTGCGCGGATCGGGATAGGGCCCCTGCCCGTCGAGGACGAAGGCGTAGTCGGTCCCGGCGGGCAGCTCGCGGCCCAGCTCCCACCATCCGTCCCCGGCCGCGGTCAGCGGCTCACGGGAGGAGCCCAGCTCGATCTGGACCTCCTGCTCGGCCCTCGGTGCCCAGACCCGCATGCTCAGTGCTCCTCATCGTCGCGTTCGAGGACCGCCACCGGCGAGGTGGCCAGCAGCTCGGCCAGCATGACCGGGCCGCCGTCGCAGCGGCGTCCGGTGACCGCACATCGCCACCGGCCCTCGGGCAGCACCACCGAGTGCTCACCCCACCCACCGGTGGAGCGCAGCAGCACCGGCAGGCGCGTGAGGACCGTCACCACGGCCGGGGCAGCGGCCGGTCCGCGGGCGAAGGCCAGGGCGTGGGTGGTCGACGTCGGCAAGGGCTGGTACCCGGCGTCGGCGCCCACCAGGGCCGACGCGTGACGGCGCCGCAGCCGCAGCAGCGCCGTGGTCAGGCGCAGCTTCTCCGAGGACAGGTCGTGCGGTGTGGCGCCGCCGTCGAGCCGGGCCAGCATCGCCGAGAGGTGGTCGTGATCGACCGGGCGCCGGTTGTCCGGGTCGACGAGGTTGACCCCCGTCGTCTCGGTGCCCTGGTAGACGTCGGCCACCCCGGGCAGCATCAGTTGCAGCGCCTTGGCCCCCAGGGTGGCGACCCGGACGGGCTCGCGGGTGCGCTCGACCCAGTCGCCCATCAGCGCTGTCACGTCCTCGCGGGTGAGCAGGGCGTCGACGAACCCGGTCAGGGCCTCCTCCCGCTCGCGGTCCTGCGCGGTCCACGCGGTCCACTCCTTGGCCTCGCGCGCCGCCTTGATCAGGTAGCCGTTCAGCCGCTCCGTCGTGATCGGGCCGTCCTCGGTCCAGACCCCGGCCAGGGTCTGCCAGAGCAGGTTCTCGGTGCGTCCGTCCAGATCCGCGGGCCGGATGTCCTCGGTGAGGGCGCGCAACCGGTGCACGTGCTCCACCCACGCCTCGCCGAGCTCGGAGAGCACACCGATGCGTGCCCGGACGTCCTCGCCGCGCTTGGCGTCGTGCGTGCTGCCGGCGGTCATGGTCAGGGGGTGGTGCGCCTGCGCGCGAGCCGCCCATGCGTGCAGGACGTCCGGCCCGACGGCGAACCGCCCGGGTGCGCCACCGACCTCGCACAGCGAGGTCAGATGCGTCCAGCGGTAGAAGGCGGTGTCCTCCACGCCCTTGGCCGTCACGGCCCCGCAGACCTGCTGGAAGCGGACGATGACCTCGTCGCGGCGGGCCTCGTGCTGACGCCCGGCGGAGCCGACCTCACGGCCCAGGACGAGATCGGTGACCACGTCGAGGGTCTCCAGCCGCTCCGGCTCCAGCTCCTCGGCGGCCTCCCGGGCCCATCCCTGTACCAGCGCCGCATCGGCGGCGGCGAGCGGGCGGTCGGGGACGACGTAGGCCCGGTAGCGGTCGCAGGCCACGACCAGCTCGGTGACGCACTCGGTGATGGCGCGCAGGGTGTGATCGCGCAGCCGCACGTCGTCGTGGCACAGCTCGGCGATCAGGCTCGCCAGCCGGTGCACCTCCGCGTACAGCGATCCGGTCGCGATCTCGCGCTTGGCCTCGGCCACGACCCGGTCGAGGGTGCCGACGACGTCGCCGGTGAGCTCACTCAGCAACCCACCCAGCGGGAGCGCCCCGGCCGGGTCGGTGAGGACCTGGTTGATCCGCCACGCCGCGTCGTAGCCCGTGGTCCCGGCCACCGGCCAGTCGCCCGGCACGTCCTCGTCGGGTTCGAGGATCTTCTCCGCCACGATCCAGCGGCCCCCGGTGGCCTCGTGCAGGCGCCGCAGGTACTCGCCCGGGTTCGCGAGACCGTCCGGGTGGTCGATGCGCAGGCCGTCCACGAGGCCCGCCTCCATCAGCTCCAGCAGCAGGGCGTGGGTGGCCTCGAACACCTCGGGACGTTCCACGCGCACCGCGACCAGCGAGCCCACGTCGAAGAAGCGGCGGTAGTTCAGCTCCTCGTCGGCCACCCGCCAGTACGCCAGCCGGTAGTGCTGACGCTCGAGCAGATCCGGCAGGGGGAGGTGCTCGGTCCCCTCCCGGATCGGGAAGCGGTGCTCGTAGTAGCACAGCACCGGCCGCTCGGGCGTGAGGTGGTGCTCGGGCTCGTCGAGCGTGCGCACCGTGATCTCCCCGGCCGCCATCGCGGCCCCGACCCGGCGGCCGAGCACCGGCATCAGCACCTGGGCGTCGTCGGAGAAGTCGACGTCGAACCAGGACGCGAATGGCGAGTGCGGCCCGTGCTCGAGCAGCGACCACAGCTGCCGGTTGTGGCTGGCCGGGGTCGGCACCGCCATGTGGTTGGGCACCACGTCGACGATGACGCCCAGGTCGTGCTCGCGGGCCGCGGCGACCATCCGTTCCAGTCCGGCCCGTCCGCCGAGCACCTCGCTGATGCGGGAGTGGTCGACGACGTCGTAGCCGTGCGTCGAGCCGGGCGCTGCCGTCAGGATGGGGGACAGGTACAGGTCCGTCACACCCCGGTGGGCGAGCGAGGCGGTCAGCGAGGCGACGTCGTCGAAGGTGAGGTCCGCCCCGAGCTGGAGACGGTAGGTGGAGACCGGCGTGCGCACGCTCATGGGGCCTGCTCCTCGCCCTCTCCCTCGTCCTCCTCGGGGGCGGGCCGCGCGAAGACCACCACGCTGCGCCCGGTCACGGTCACCGTCTCCTCGGCGGCCAGCTCGGCGTCGAGATCCTGCTCGCTGTCGGTGCTCAGTACCGGACTCCAGCCCTGCCCGTAGGTGGCCTCCGGGAGGGTGAAGTCCAGGTCGTCGGCGTCGGCGTTGATGAGGATCATCAGCGAGTCGTCCTCGATCGGGCGGCCCTGGGAGTCCGGCTCCTCGATCGCCTGCCCGTTGAGGAAGACGGCGAGCGAGCGCGCGTAGGAGGTGGTCCAGGCCTCGGTGTCCATCAGGTCGCCGTTCGGGTCGAACCAGGCGATGTCGGGCAGCTCCGGCAAACCGCCGGCGGCCGAGGTCGAGCCGTTGAAGAACCGGCGCCGGCGCAGCACCGGGTGGTCGCGCCGGAAGGCGATCAGCGTGCGGGTGAAGTCCAGCAGCGACTGCGCCTGCGGGTCCAGGTCCCAGTCCACCCAGCTCAACGGGTTGTCCTGGGCGTAGACGTTGTTGTTGCCGTCCTGGGTCCGGCTGAGCTCGTCGCCGTGCGCAAGCATCGGCACACCCTGGGAGAGCAGCAGCGTGGCGAGGAAGTTGCGTTGCTGGCGTGCCCGGAGCCGTTCGATCTCCGGATCGTCGGTGGGCCCCTCCACACCGCAGTTCCAGGACCGGTTGTGGCTCTCCCCGTCCCGCCCGTCCTCCCCGTTGGCCTCGTTGTGCTTGTCGTTGTAGGAGACGAGATCGCGCAGCGTGAACCCGTCGTGCGCGGTGACGAAGTTGATCGAGGCGATCGGGGTGCGCCCGGTGTGCTCGTACAGGTCCGAGGACCCGGTCAGCCGGCTGGCGAACTCACCGAGCGTGGAGGGCTCCCCGCGCCAGAAGTCGCGCACGGTGTCGCGGTACTGCCCGTTCCACTCGGTCCACAGCGGCGGGAAGCCGCCCACCTGGTAGCCGCCCGTGCCCAGGTCCCACGGTTCGGCGATCAGCTTGACCTGGGAGATCACCGGGTCCTGCTGGATGATGTCGAAGAACGAGGAGAGCCGGTCGACCTCGTGGAACTGGCGCGCCAGCGTCGCGGCCAGGTCGAAGCGGAAGCCGTCCACGTGCATCTCGGTGATCCAGTAGCGCAGCGAGTCCATGATCAGCTGGAGCACGTGCGGGGATCTCATCAGCAGCGAGTTGCCGGTGCCGGTGGTGTCGAAGTAGTGGGCCTTGTCCTCGTCCACCAGGCGGTAGTAGGAGGCGTTGTCGAGCCCGCGCAGGGAGAGCGTGGGGCCCAGGTGGTTGCCCTCGGCGGTGTGGTTGTACACCACGTCCAGGATCACCTCGATCCCGGCGGCGTGCATCGCCTTGACCAGGCTCTTGAACTCGAGCACCTGCTCGCCGCGCGAGCCCCACGCCGAGTAGCGGTTGTGCGGGGCGAAGAAGCCGATCGTGTTGTAGCCCCAGTAGTTGGTCAGTCCGCGTTCGACCAGGGAGGGGTCCTCGATGAACTGGTGCACGGGCATCAGCTCGACCGCGGTCACGCCCAGCTCGACCAGGTGGGCGATCACCGCCGGGTGCGCCATCCCGGCATAGGTGCCCCGGATCTCCTCGGGCACTTCGGGGTGCTGCATCGTCATGCCCCGCACGTGCGCCTCGTAGATGATGCTCTCGTGGTACTCGGTCTCCGGGGGATGGTCGTGGCCCCAGTCGAAGAACGGGTTCGTCACCACCGAGGTCATGGTGTGCCCGGCCGAGTCCTGGGTGTTCAGCGGGCCGTCCGGGTCGCCGAAGTGATACGAGTACAGCGCCTCGTTCCCGTCGATCTGCCCGTCGATCGCCTTCGCGTAGGGGTCGAGCAAGAGCTTGGCCGGGTTGCAGCGGTGCCCTGACTCCAGGTCGTGCGGCCCGTGCACGCGGTAGCCGTAGCGTTGCCCGGGCCGGACACTGGGCAGGTAGACGTGCCACACGAAGGCGTCCACCTCGGTGACCTCGATGCACTCCTCGACGCCGTCGTCGTCGAGGAGGCACAGCTCGACCCGGTCGGCGATCGAGGAGTAGAGGGCGAAGTTGGTGCCGGTACCGTTGAAGGTGGCACCCAGCGGGTAGGAATGTCCGGGCCAGGTCTGCATAGGCACAGCCTGCCATGGCGCGGCGAGGTCCGAGAGCGCAGCGGCTCGTCCGGGCCGAATCAGGTGCGCGGCTCAGTCCACCTCGAGGGAGATGACGTGGTAGCCGGTCGCTCCGCTCGGCGCCGGCGCGGCCGTCTCGGCGGTCTGCACCTCCTCGTCGTCCCAGGCGCGGCAGCGCACCGCATGCCGGCCGCTGGTGGCGCCGGTCCAGGTGAACGACCACTGCCGCCAGGTGTCGATGCTGACACCGGCCGCCAGCTCGGCGTCCTCCCAGGGGCCGTCGTCGATCTGCACCTGGACCCGGGTGATCCCGCGCTGCTGCGCCCAGGCGGTTCCCCCCAGACGTACCTGCCCGGCCGGGACCGAGGCACCCGAGCGCGGGACGTCGATGCGGGAGGCGGTCCGGATCGGACCGCGCTCGGACCAGCCGCGCGGGGTCCAGTACGCGACGTCCTCGGCGAAGGTGGTGACCTTCATCTCGGTGACCCACTTGGTCGCCGAGACATACCCGTACAGCCCGGGGACCACCATCCGGACCGGGAAGCCGTGCTCGGTGGGTAGCGGCTGCCCGTTCATCCCGATGGCCAGCAGCGCGTGGCGGTCATCGGTGAGGGCCTCCAGCGGGGTGCCGGCGGTCCAGCCGTCGGCGCTGGTCGAGAGCACCATGTCGGCGCCCTCCTGGACGCCCGCGCGGGCCAGCAGGTCCCGGATGGGAAGACCGAGCCACGTGGCGTTGCCGACGAGGTCGCCGCCGATCGGGTTCGAGACGCACGTGAGCGTGACCATGGCCTCGGTCAGCGCGGCGTCGGTGAGCTCGTCGAAGGTCAGCCGCACCTCCTGGTCGACGAGACCGTGGATGCGCAGCTCCCACTCGGCGGGATCGATCTGCGGGACCGAGAGGGCGGTGTCGATCCGGTAGAAGTCCGCGTTGTCGGTGACGTACTCCGGCATGCCCTCGAGCTCGACCTGGGCCCCGGCCAGGTCGGACTCGGCTGCGTCGGGAACCTGGGAGGGCTCCGGAAGGGTGACGCTCTCGCGTGCGCCCTCGACGGAGGCCCGGGTGCGGCCCAGGACCGCTCCCGCCGTGGCGGCCACCGCTGCGGTGGCGCTCACCCCGAGTGCCGTGCCGAGGAACCGCCGCCGGCCGTCGTCGGAGGCAGTCGCGAGGGGCCGGGTCAGCACCGCCAGCGAGAGAGCACCGACCAGGGAGCCCGCCAGCGCCGGGAGCACGGCCAGGTCGGCGGTATCGGGGCGGCCGAGCGCGGCGACCGCGCACACGCCACCGAGGACGAGCACAGCGAGCATCCCGGCCACGGGGCGGCGGCCGGCGAGCACGCCGATGCCGGCGGCGAGCGCGGTCGCCACCACCGCGATCGCCAGGAAGAGCACGAGCTTGTCGGCGGTGCCGAAGGTCTCGATGGCGAAGTCCTTCAGCCACGTCGGGCTGAGGTCGACCACAGTGGCACCCAGGGCGCGGTGCGGTGCGGCGGGCGGATCGGTGAGGATGCCCACCAGCCAGCCGACGGCGAAGAAGGTCCCGCCGGCGAGGACACCGGCCAGGGCGTGGCGGCGCGTGGGGCGGGCGTGGGCGTGGCTCATGTGATGACGGTACGTCGTCGCGAGGCGCCGCGTGCCGCCGCGGGTCCTACAGCGCGGAGACCATGAGGTGCACGAGCGCGTCGACCTGCACCGTCTCGCTCGAGGTGACCTCCGCGTCGCTGCCGTCCAGGGCCCGGGCCGCCAGGGACTGCTTGGAGTCGATCAGCTCGGCGATCTTGGTGTCGATGGTGTGCGCAGCCAGGATCCGCCAGGCGGTGACGGACTCCTCCTGGCCGATCCGGTGCACCCGGTCGATCGCCTGCTCCTGCTCGGCGGCGGTCCAGGAGAGCTCGGCCAGGACGACGTTGGAGGCGGCGTGCAGGTTCAGGCCCACCCCGGCAGCGAGCAGCGAACAGACCGCCACCGAGACCTCGGGGTCGGACTGGAAGGAGTCGATGGCGGCCTGGCGCGCCTTGCTCGACTGGTCCCCACGGACCGAGACCGTACGCAGGCCGGCATCGGCCAGCACCTGCTCGGCCGTGTCCATGACGTCGATGTGCTTGGCGAAGAAGACGACCTTGCCCACCGAGTGCACCAGCTGGGCCGCGTAGTCGGCCGCGACGGCCGCCTTCGCCTGGCCGATCCGGCGCACCATGGTGAAGACGTTCTCGCCGTCGGCCGTGGGGGAGCTGGACTCCAGCTCGGCCCGGGCCACCCGCCGCATGAGCTCCAGGTCGGGCCCGGCGCCGGGATCGTAACCGCCCTCCCGGCTCTCCAGCAGGCGGCGGTAGCGGCCCACCAGGCGCTGAGCGAGCTCGCGCTCGGCCGCGCGGATCGAGCGGCCCACCTCGTTGTCCAGCTCGACCGGGAGGTCGGCGACGCGCTTGGACGGCAGATCCGTGGCCACCTCGTGCTTGGTGCGCCGCACGATGCCCAGATCGATGACGGCGGCGCGAGCCTCCGGGTAGAAGTCCCGATCGGCCGGGGTCAGGCCGGTCTGCTCCAACCGCCGCCGCAGCGGCAGGCTCGGGTGGGACCCGTCGGTCCAGCCGAGGAACTGCCAGATCGCGTTGAAGTCCTCGACATCGTTGATCAGCGGCGTCCCGGTCAGGGCCATCATCAGCGGGTCGTGGCCGGGTGTGCGCTCCCGGATCTGCCGGGCCAGCGCCAGCACGTGCTGCGACCGCTGTGAGGACAGGTTCTTGATGAAGTGCGCCTCGTCGACCACCATCGACCCGAAGCCGAGCGTCGACAGCCACGCCAGGTGGCGGTCGAGCACCGCGTAGTTGACCACGAAGACGTCGGCGAAGGCGTCGACGTCGCGGCCGTCGCCGTGGATCACCGTGACCCGGCGTTGCGGCGTCCACTGCTGGACCTCGCGTTCCCAGTTGATCTTCACCACGTTCGGGACGACCGCGAGCATCGGATACGCACCGGCCACCGAGGCGGCCAGGACCGACTGCGCCGTCTTGCCCAGCCCTGGCTCGTCGGCCAGCAGGAACGTGCGGTGCCCGCGCCGGACGGCCTCCAGCAGCCGCACCTGATGGAGCATCAGCTCCTTTCCGGCGGGGGAGAACCGGTCCCACCGGGGCGCTGCCGGCAGCCTCATGCTGGCTGCGCCGCCGCCGGCGCCCTGCTCGAAGGCGCGGTACAGCGGATCCATCAGGTCCCAGCCGGACAGGTAACCGTTCTCGGAGGAGGGGGCGGGAGTGCTCAGGTCGGGCTCGAGGAACGGTGTCGCCCGCACCCGGGCTCGCACCTGCGTGGGGACGACCTGCCGGTCGGCGAGGGCGGCAGGCACGACGGTGGTGCTGCGCTGCAGCGGCGCCTTGATCGTGAGCTCCTCCTCCGACAGGGAGACCCCCGACTCCAGCAGCCACTCGTTGCGCATCCGCTGGGCGGCGACCGAGGGCTTGCTCTGCGGATCGAGCAGCGTCAGCAGGGAGGTGTCCTGAGCGGCCGTGCGCGCAAGGATCGTGGCGACGCCGTCGAGACGCTTGAGCAGTTCGGACCGCGCGCTGCCGGTGATGCTCTCGTCGGACTTGATCCGCGTGCGCTCCTCGCGGACGAGCAGGGCGATCACCTGGAACTTGATCCGGTTGGTCGGCCCCACCTTGCCCTTGACGGACTTGGCCTCGACCTCGCGCACCCGCCGGGCAAGGATGGGCAGGATGGGCGCCGGGTCCTGGGCGCGCGGGGTCCGGCGTCCAGAGCGGTGGGACGTCCGGGGGCCGGCTGACGGCACGTGGTCCTCCTGGGCAGGCACGACTTCATAGGACGGTGAAGACCCTCCTACGCACTGCATCACACGCCTCGAGATCGCGTGGAGCGATCCCGCGGAGCCGAGGTGGAACGGTCCGGGGATGACGTTCGCGCCCGTGCTGCCGCTCGGTGGCGCATGAGGCGAGGGCCGGTGGTCGGGCGCCGTTGCGCCTGCCGGACTCCCGCCGGGTGGCTCCGGGACATGAGCAGAGACTCCTGCGGACCATGAGGCCGTCCCGGACCCGGTGGGCGATACTGGGTTCGAACCAGTGACCTCCTCGGTGTGAACGAGGCGCTCTACCACTGAGCCAATCGCCCGGGTGCCGCGCCGATGACGGCGTGACGAGAAATGATCGTAGCAGGGATGCGGTGGTGCTCGAGCACGTGTGCCGGGGTGTGCTCAGCCGTTCGTCAGCGCGATCAGACGAGCCGCCTTGAGCTCGGTCTCGGCCCATTCCTGGCCGGCGTCACTACCCCAGGTGATCCCGGCGCCGGTGCCGAATCGCAGCCGTTGCGCGTCCCACCAGAACGTCCGGATCCCCACGGCCAGGCGAGCGGTACCACGGTCGGCGTCGATCCAGCCGATCTGCCCGCAGTAGGGTCCGCGGCGGACGGGTTCGAGCTCGTCGATCAGCCGCAGCGCGGTGGAGCGGGGGGCGCCGGAGACGCTCCCCGGTGGGTGGGTGGCCGCCAGGATCTTCGCCCAGGCGCCCGGATGCGTCGCGGGGTCCTCGCGCAGCCGCCCCCTCACCCGGGAGACCAGGTGCACCAGGCCGGGGTGGTGCTCGACCCGGAGCAGGTCGGTGACCGTGACCGACCCCGGTTCGCAGACCTGGTGCAGGTCGTTACGGACCAGGTCGGTGATCATCACGTTCTCGGCGCGGTCCTTGGCGAGCAGTCCCGACTCCCGCTCGGCGGTGCCCTTGATCGGTCCGGACACGAGGTGGCCGTCGCTCACCTCGACCGAGAGCTCGGGGGAGGCGCTGACGATCCAGGACCCGGGATCGCCGGGATGGTCGCCGGGCACATCCAGCATCGCGGCATAGGGCGCGGGGTTCCCGCGCGCCAACCGGACGGCCAGCGCCGCCGCGTCGGGCCGCCGGGCCATCGGTGCCGACAGCTCACGGCACACGTTCACCTGATAGACGGTGCCGTCACGGACCGCGGCGCGCACGTGGGCCACCGCCCGCAGGTAGCGCTCGCGGTCCATCGACGAGGTCCAGTCCGTGGCCCGGGGCCCGGACCACCGCCCGGCCTCGGATACGACCCGCCTGCCGGTGTCGAGCCGGGCGAAGCGCCAGGCGTGGATCGGACCGTCGAACTCGGCCACGACCGCCCACCATCCGCCCCGGTCGAGGGCGTCCGGCTCGACGCGCAGGTCCACGTGCTCGAGCACGCCTGAGGCGTGGGCGCCCCGGAACCAGGCCTGTCCGGGGCGAGGACGGGGTCCGGCGGCGCGCGGAAGGTCTGGTGGCGGGGCGGGCAGCACAGCGCTCACGCTAGTCACCGAAGCCGATTTGGACCTCACCGACCCGGTGGGTTAAAGTCTCTGTCGCACGCCAAACCGCACCAGATGCGGGAGGTTGCATGCGGATGTGGCTCAGTTGGTAGAGCATCACCTTGCCAAGGTGAGGGTCGCGGGTTCGAGTCCCGTCATCCGCTCGGAGACGGCCACCCATGCAGGAGACGACGGGTCTGGTGTCGTCACCCGGTGGGTTGGCCGAGAGGCGAGGCAGCGGCCTGCAAAGCCGTATACACGGGTTCGAATCCCGTACCCACCTCGCACTCATAGGGGCGATTGGCGCAGCGGTAGCGCGCTTCCCTGACACGGAAGAGGTCACTGGTTCGATCCCAGTATCGCCCACCATCGGTAGCACCACGAAGCCCCGGCCCCGGCGGCCGGGGCTTCGTCGCGTGTGGGCGGGGTCGTGACACGCGACGCACCGCGGGGCGGCCCCGCGTGCCCGGGAGTGGATACGATCGGGGATGACCGTGGCCATCGCCCGCGATGCCTCCCGACCGTCCCTCCAGGAGTACCCCAGTGCCCGAGATCACTCTCCACGTCGACGACTCACCGCGAACCGTCCCGGTGGGCACGACGGGCACGGACCTGTACGGGCAGGAGCGCGACGTCGTCGCCGTCCGGGTCGACGGCCGGCTGCGGGACCTGGACTACGACGTCAGCGACGCCGCGACGGTCGAGGCCGTGCGGCTCGACTCCGCCGACGGTCTGGACATCCTGCGTCACTCCGCGGCCCACGTGCTCGCCCAGGCGGTCCAGCACGTCCACGAGGAGGCGCGTCTGGGGATCGGCCCGCCGATCACCGATGGCTTCTACTACGACTTCGACGTGGCGACGCCGTTCACCCCGGAGGACCTGAAGGACCTGCAGAAGGCGATGGCGCGGATCGTCAAGGAGGGGCAGACGTTCCGGCGGCGGGTGGTCACCGAGGACGAGGCCCGGGCCGAGCTCGCCGACGAGCCGTACAAGCTCGAGCTCATCGGGATCAAGGGCTCCGGCGCCGACGCGACCGCCGCGGCCGAGGGTGCCGGAGCCGAGGTCGGGGCCGGCGAGCTGACGATCTACGACAACCTGCGGCGGGACGGGTCGGTGGCCTGGAAGGACCTCTGCCGCGGTCCGCACCTGCCGAGCACCCGGCTGATCGGCAACGGCTTCCAGCTCATGCGCAGTGCGGCGGCGTACTGGCGCGGCAGCGAGAAGAACCCGCAGCTGCAGCGCATCTACGGGACCGCGTGGCCCAGCAAGGACGACCTGCGGGCCCACCTCGACCGGCTCGCCGAGGCCGAGCGCCGCGACCACCGCAAGCTGGGAGCGGAGCTGGACCTGTTCTCCTTCCCGGAGGAGATCGGCTCGGGACTGCCGGTCTTCCACCCCAAGGGTGCGATGGTGCGGATGGAGATGGAGAACTACTCCCGCCGGCGCCACGTCGAGGCCGGCTACTCCTTCGTCTCCACCCCGCACGTGACCAAGGGCCATCTGTTCGAGACCTCGCGGCACCTGGAGTGGTACGCCGAGGGTATGTATCCGCCGATGCGGGTGGACGAGGAGCGCGATGCCGACGGCGAGATCGTGCGCGCCGGGCACGACTACTACCTCAAGCCGATGAACTGCCCGATGCACAACCTCGTCTTCCGCTCCCGCGGCCGCTCCTACCGGGAGCTGCCGCTGCGGCTGTTCGAGTTCGGGCACGTCTACCGCTACGAGAAGTCCGGGGTGGTGCACGGCCTGACCCGGGCCCGCGGCTTCACCCAGGACGACGCGCACATCTACTGCACCCGCGACCAGATGCGCACCGAGCTGGGCTCCTTGCTGACCTTCGTGCTCGATCTGCTCAAGGACTACGGCCTGGACGACTTCTACCTGGAGCTGTCCACGCGCAACCCGGACAAGTCGGTCGGGGACGAGGCGACCTGGGAGGAGGCCACCCGCACCCTCGCCGAGGTCGCGGAGGCCTCCGGTCTCGATCTCGTGCCGGACCCCGGTGGGGCCGCCTTCTACGGTCCGAAGATCTCGGTGCAGGCCAAGGACGCGATCGGACGTACCTGGCAGCTGTCCACGATCCAGCTGGACTTCTTCGAGCCCGACCTGTTCGAGCTGGAGTACACCGCGAGCGACGGCAGCCGCGAGCGTCCGGTGATGATCCACCGGGCGTTGTTCGGGTCGATCGAGCGGTTCTTCGGTGTCCTCACCGAGCACTACGCCGGTGCCTTCCCGCCGTGGCTGGCCCCGGTGCAGGTCGTCGCCGTGCCCGTGGCCGACGTCTTCGACGACTACCTCCAGGGCGTCGTCTCCCGGCTACGGGAGGCGGGGGTGCGTGCCGAGCTCGATGCCAGCGACGACCGCTTCAACAAGAAGATCCGCAATGCCACCAAGGACAAGGTGCCGTTCGTGCTGATCGCCGGGGGTGAGGACGCCGACGCCGGTGCCGTGTCCTTCCGCTACCGGGACGGCACGCAGCGCAACGGGGTGCCGGTGGCGGAGGCGATCGAGATCGTCCGGGACGCGATCTCCTCCCGCGTGCAGGTCTGAGGTGGAGCCGGCCGACACCTTCGCGCGGGTCCCGGACGGTCACGACCGGTTGTGGACCCCGCACCGGATGGCGTACATCGACGGCGAGTCCAAGCCGACCGACGACCGCCCTGGGCCCGGCTGCCCGTTCTGTGCGGCCCCCGAGCGCTCCGACGAGGACGGTCTGGTGGTCTTCCGCGGCACCTCGGCGTACGTGGTGCTCAACCTGTACCCGTACAACCCCGGCCATCTGCTCGTGTGCCCCTACCGTCACGTCCCCGATCTCACCGCCATGAGCGCTGCCGAGCGCGGCGAGCTGACCGAGCTCACCGCGACGGCGATGGCCACCCTGACCTCGTGCAAGCACCCGGACGGCTTCAATCTGGGCATGAACGCCGGGCCGGTGGCCGGTGCGGGCGTGGCCGCCCACGCGCACCAGCACGTGGTCCCGCGATGGTCCGGGGACGCGAACTTCCTCCCGATCATCGCGCGCACCAAGGCTGTGCCGGAGCTGCTCGCGGACACCCGCGCCGAGCTGTCCCGGGCGTGGGGGAGCGGCGATGGTGCTCGGTAACCGCGGCCGCTCTTTCACCAACGCCCTGTTCGGTCCGCTCGCCCGGGGGCTGGTGCGCGCCGGTGTGAGCGCGAACGTGGTGACCGTGGCGGGCACGGTGGCCACGAGCGCCACAGCCCTGTGGCTGCTGCCTCCAGGGCACCTCGTCGTCGGTGTGGCAGTCGTGGTGGTGCTCGCCTTCGCCGATTCCATCGACGGTCTGATGGCCCGGGAGCGCGGCGGCGGGAGCGCCTTCGGTGCCTACCTCGACTCCACGATGGACCGGGTCAGCGATGCCGCGATCTTCACCGCCCTCGGGCTGTACCTGCTCGGCCAGGACGAGCAGCGCTGGCAGGGCGTCGGCTTCGGCCTGGCGATGGCGTGCGTGATGCTGGGCATGCTCGTCTCCTATGCGCGAGCGCGCGCCGAGGGACTGGGCATCAGTGCCAGGGCCGGCATCGCCGAGCGCACCGACCGGCTGGTCTTCGCCGGCGCCGCCACGCTCGCGGTCGGGCTCGGAGCGCCGGTGCTCGTGCTCGTGATCGCGCTGGGGGTGCTGGCGATCGCCAATATCGTCACCGTCGTGCAACGCAGCGTGGTGGTCTACCGCGCACCGGCCGGCGGGGGACAGGCATGACGGCGCTCGACCCGGCCCGGCTCTTCTCCCTCGCCTGGCGGCTGGTGCCGAGGATGCCCAGGCCGTGGGCGCGCGGCATCTTCGACGCCGTCGCCGTGGTCGCGCACGCCCTCCGGGTGTCCGGCGTGCGCCAGCTCGAGCGCAACCTCGGGCGACTCCTGCCCGGGTCGACCGCGCGGCAGCTCCGGCGTCTGTCCCGCCGGGGCATGCGTTCCTATCTGCGCTACTACTGCGAGGCCTTCCAGCTGCCGGGCATGGACGAGGCGGAGGTCGACGCACGGGTACGTGCGAGTGGCCACGAGCAGGTCGCCGAGGTCGTCCGCAGCGGCGGCTCGGTCGTCCTGGCCCTGGGCCACGCCGGCAACTGGGACCTCGCAGGAGCATGGGCCAACCGGCACCTCGGCACCGTGACCACCGTGGCCGAACGACTCGAGCCGGCGGAGCTGTTCGCGGAGTTCCTCGCGTTCCGGGAATCCCTCGGCATGGTCATCGTCCCGCACGAGCGCGGCGGCGGGGTCTTCCGGCGGTTGCTCACGGCAGCCCGGCGGCCGGGTGTGGTCCCGTTGCTCGCCGATCGCGACCTCTCGGCCACCGGGGTCGAGGTGGAGCTGGAGGTCACGGGACGGCCCGCCGTCCGGGTGGCTCCGGGCCCGGCGGCACTGGCGCTGGCCGGTGGGCACCGGCTGATCCCGGTGATGATCTCCTACGAGCGGCTCACCGGGGCGCGGCGCCGCGCTGCGCGCAGCCCGTGGGGGATCCACGTGGAGTTCCTCGCCGAGGTGGCGGTCCCGGACCGGCGGAGCGCCGACGGTCAGGTCCTCATCCGTGACCTGACCCGCGCCTGGTTCACCGCCTATGCGGCACGGCTGGCGCAGGTATCCCAGGACTGGCACATGCTGCAGAAGGTCTTCGTCGAGGATCTCGACCCCGAGCGACTGGCCCGGGCGCGGGCCGCCGGCGAGGGGGTCCGATGAGGGTCGGCCTGGTCTGCCCGTACTCCTTCGACGCCCCGGGCGGGGTGCAGTTTCACATCCGCGACCTCGCGGAACGGCTCATCGAGCTCGGGCACCCGACATCGGTGCTCGCCCCCGCCGAGGAGGACACCGAGCTGCCGCCCTATGTGGAGTCGGTCGGCGGAGCCGTCCCCGTGCGTTACAACGGCTCCGTGGCACGGCTCGCCTTCGGGCCCGTCGTGGCCGCTCGCGCCGGTCGCTGGCTCGCGGCCGGTGAGTTCGACGTCGTGCACATCCACGAGCCGTTCGCGCCGTCGGTCGGGCTGATCAGCCTGCGCCTGGCGGAGGTGCCCGTGGTGGCGACGTTCCACTCCGCGCAGGAGCGCTCGCGCGCGCTGCAGCTCGCCTACCCGCTGGTACGGCCCGGGCTGGAACGGATCAGTGCCCGGATCGCCGTCTCGGAGGATGCGCGCCGCACCGCGGTCGAGCATCTCGGCGGGGATGCGGTCATCATCCCGAACGGGGTCAACACCCGCACGTTCGCCCAGGCGCCGGTCCACCCGCCCTGGCAAGGGCGCCCCGAGGCGCCCACCATCGCGTTCCTGGGCCGGCTCGACGAGCCGCGCAAGGGGCTGCCGGTGCTATTGGGCGCCGTGGCCGCGGTGCGCGCGCAGTACCCCGGCGCGCGTTTCCTGGTCGCGGGGCGCGGCGATCTGGATGCTGCGCTGCGCCCGTGGGGTGAGCACGCGAGCGCCGTCGAGGGTCTCGGTGGGATCAGTGATGCGGAGAAGGCCTCCCTGCTCGCCTCCGCCGATGTCTACGTCGCCCCGCAGACCGGTGGGGAGAGCTTCGGCATCGTACTGGTCGAGGCGATGAGCGCCGGGACGACCGTGGTCGCCAGTGACCTCAACGCCTTCCGCCGGGTTCTCGACGACGGCGCCTCCGGCTTCCTGTTCACCACCGCCGACTCCGCCTCTCTCGCCCACACGATCTGCCGGGCCCTGGGTGACCCCGCGGAGAGCCGGGCCAGGCGCGCGCACGCACGCTCCGCCGTCGTGCGCTTCGACTGGGACGAGGTGGCCGCGCGCATCCTGGACGTCTACGCGATGGTGACTCCGCAGCAGTCGGCGCCGCGGCGCCCGCTGCTCGGACGGTTCTTCGGGCGGCAGGGATGAGCGCGGCCGAGATCGCGTTGATCGTGATCGCGGTCCTGGCCGCGGTGGCGCTGGTGCTGGTCGCCGCCGCTCGCCGGCTCGACCGGCTGCACCGCCGGGAGGCCACCTCGCGGGCGACGTTGGAGGCCCAGCTCGTCCACCGCGCCGAGGCAGCGATCGCGCTCGCCGAGTCGGGTGTTCTCGATCCAGCCGGATCGATGGTCGTCGCCGACGCCGGGTGGCGGGCGGCGGTGGAGTCGGAACGGCTGGTCGGGGAGGGCGAGGGTGAGGGTGAGCGAGCCCACGCCCGCGGCCCCGCCGAGAGCGAACTGACGCGGGCGCTGCGCACCGCGCTCGGCAGCACCCAGGACCAGCAAGCCCTGACGGCCACCGCCGACGGCGCTGCGCACCTGAATCGCCTGGCTCACCACGTGTACCGGGTCCAGCTGGCACGCCGGTTCCACAACGACGCGATCGTCCAGATCCAGCATGTGCGGCGCACCTGGCCGGTGCGCCTCTTCCGCCTCGCCGGTCGCGCGGCCATGCCGCAGCCCTTCGAGATGGACGACTCGGTCGACGTCCTCGACCCGCGCCCGACGCAGGCCGACGGCTAGGGTCGGTCCATGCCGCTCGAGTACCCCCCGGCCCACCGGCCACGCCGCCCGGGTGATATGAGCGGATCTCCCGGGTACACAGCGGCCGGGTACGGGCGGGCCGGGTACGGCGCCGGACCTCCCGGCGCGGTGCCGCCCACGGGGAACGCACCGGTGCCGCAGGTGTGGGCCCCGGGCCAGCGCGTACGCAACCGGTACGTCTTCCAGGTCCTGACCTCGGTGGTGGGCGCGCTCGCCCTGCTCGTCGCACTCGGCTACATCGCTCTCGCCACCGGGTTGGCCAGCACCTCCGTGGCGTTCGTGCTGGCGCTGGTGCCACTGGCGATCGTGCTGGCCGGCGTGCGGTGGCTGGACCGGTGGGAACCCGAGCCGCTGCCGATGCTCGTGGTGGCACTGTTGTGGGGTGCCGGGGTGGCGGTGCTCACGGCACTGGTGCTCAACACCACCGCCATCGCGCTGATCCAGGTGCGCACCGGCGACCCCTCCGCCGCTGACGCCCTCGGTGCCGTGGTGGTGGCGCCCGTGGTGGAGGAGCTCGTGAAGGGCGCGGGGGTGCTGCTGATCTTCCTGGTGCGCCGCCAGCACCTGGACAGTCCGGTCGACGGTGTGGTCTACGCCGCCACGGTGGGCGCCGGCTTCGCCTTCACCGAGAACATCCTGTACTTCTCCAGCAACGCCGACCTCGTCCTCGAGGTGTTTGCCCTGCGTGGGCTGATGTCGCCCTTCGCGCACGCGCTCTTCTGCGCGTGCAGCGGGCTGGCGCTCGGTCTGGCTGCCAGGGCCCGGCGGCGCGGGGCCGTGCTGTGGATGCTCCCGCTCGGGCTTGTCGCCGCGATGGCCCTGCACGCGCTCTGGAACGGCAGCGCGCTCTTCGCGGCGAACTTCTTCGTCGTCTACGCCGCCGTGCAGGTGCCGGTGTTCGCTGCGATGGTGCTGCTGTTGTGGTGGTTGCGCCGCCACGAGGCGAGGGTCATCCGCGCCCGGCTCAGCGAGTACGCCCAGGTCGGCTGGTTCGCCCCGCACGAGGTCGACATGCTGGCCTCGCTGCGGCTGCGCAGCGAGGCCAAGACCTGGGCGACGCGATTCGGGGACCGCTCCCGCCGGGCGATGCGCACGTTCCAGCGCGATGCCACCACGCTGGCCCTGCGGCGGCAGAAGGCCGTGCACGGGCGGCCGGTGCCGCCGCGGCCCACGGAGGTCGAGCTGCTGGAGCACCTGGTCCAGGTGCGGGGCACCATCGCGCGGGCCGCCGCCACCCGCAGTCCCTGACGGCGCCCGGAGGCGAGACGACCGCGCCGGTGAGACGCCCACGCCGGCAGGCACGGCGCCGGTGGCGCCGGCACTAGAATGGCGCCAGTCCCGGCGGCGTCGCCGCCTGCCCAGCTCCGAGAGGCCACCGTGTCAGAGTCCCCGACCGCCCCATCCGTCCCGTCCGAGCCGGGCGCCGAGCAGGCCCAGCACGGCACCGCACGTGTCAAGCGCGGCATGGCCGAGATGCTCAAGGGCGGGGTGATCATGGACGTCGTCACCCCGGATCAGGCGAAGATCGCCGAGGACGCCGGAGCCGTCGCGGTGATGGCACTCGAGCGCGTACCCGCCGACATCCGCGCCCAGGGCGGTGTCTCCCGCATGAGCGACCCCGACATGATCGACGGCATCGTCTCGGCGGTCTCGATCCCGGTGATGGCCAAGGCCAGGATCGGCCACTTCGTCGAGGCGCAGGTGCTGCAGAGCCTCGGGGTGGACTACATCGACGAGTCCGAGGTGCTCACCCCCGCCGACTACGCCAACCACATCGACAAGTGGGCCTTCACCGTGCCCTTCGTGTGCGGTGCGACGAACCTGGGCGAGGCGCTGCGCCGGATCACCGAGGGTGCCGCGATGATCCGCTCCAAGGGGGAGGCCGGCACGGGGGACGTCTCCAACGCGACGACGCACATGCGTCAGATCCGCCAGGAGATCCGCCGCCTCCAGAACCTGCCCACCGACGAGCTGTTCGTGGCCGCCAAGGAGCTGCAGGCGCCCTATGAGCTCGTGCGCGAGGTGGCCGAGGCGGGCCGGCTGCCGGTGGTGCTGTTCACCGCCGGCGGGATCGCGACACCGGCCGATGCCGCGATGATGATGCAGCTGGGGGCCGAGGGCGTGTTCGTCGGTTCGGGGATCTTCAAGTCCGGGAACCCGGCCCAGCGTGCGGCGGCGATCGTGCGCGCGACCACCTTCTTCGACGACCCCGACCAGGTGGCGGACGCCTCACGCGGCCTCGGCGAGGCGATGGTCGGCATCAACGTCGACGACGTGCCCGTGCCGCACCGGCTCGCCGAGCGGGGCTGGTGAGCCGAGCCCTCATGAGCGGCGCCAACCTCGGCCCGGACTGGGAGCGGCTGGCGGACGGCACGGCCTTCCGGCGGGCCGCCCGGGTGGTGGTCCTCGGTGAGGACGGGCGGGTGCTGCTCGCCCGCGGGCACGATGCCGACCGGCCGGAGCGCTCCTGGTACTTCACGATCGGCGGGGGGATCGAGCCGGGGGAGACCCCGCGGCAGGCGGCGGTCCGTGAGCTCGCGGAGGAGACCGGACTGCGGGTGGCACCCGGGGACCTGGTGGGACCGGTCCTGACCAGGCAGGCCTCGTTCGACTTCTTCGCCGAGACCGTCCGTCAGGACGAGGTGTTCTTCCTGGCCCGGGTGCCCAGCGCCGCGGCCGTGAGCACCGCCGGCTGGACCGAGATCGAGCAGGGCTTCATGGACGAGGTGTGCTGGTGGGACGCCGACGAGCTCGCCCGGGTGGACCGGGAGGTGTTCCCGGCCCAGCTGCCCGGATTCGTCCGGCAGTGGCGGGAGGGCTGGGACGGGCAGGTCATCGCGCTGGGACTGCAGGACGAGGGCACCACGATCACCGCCACCGACGGCCGGACGCAATCATGAGCGAGCCGACGATCGGCGTGCTCGCCCTGCAGGGCGACGTCCTCGAGCACGTCCGGGCACTGGAGGCGGCCGGTGCCCACGCGAGCCGCGTGCGCCGGCCCGCCGAGCTCGCGCAGGTCGATGGGCTCGTCCTCCCGGGCGGGGAGTCCTCGACCATCGACAAGCTGCTGCGCCGCTTCGACCTGATGGCACCGCTGCGCGCGGCCATCGCCGCCGGGTTGCCGGTGTACGGGTCCTGCGCCGGGATGATCCTGCTGGCCGACCGGATCCTGGACGGGATCGAGGGCCAGCAGACCGTGGGCGGGCTCGACGTGACCGTCCGCCGGAACGCGTTCGGCCGCCAGGTGGACTCCTTCGAGGAGGACCTGCACGCACCCGCTCTGCGCGCCGGCGAGCAGGACCCACCGATGCGGGCGGTGTTCATCCGGGCGCCGTGGGTGGAGCAGGCCGGTGCGGGCGTGGAGGTCCTGGCCACAGTGAGCACGGGTGCGGCGGCGGGTAGGATCGTGGCAGTACGTCAGGGTGCGCTGATGGCGACGGCCTTCCACCCGGAGATCAGCGGGGACGTGCGCATCCACCGCGCATTCGTCGATCTGGTCCGGGCGCACGGCTGAATTCTCCGCCCCGCACGGCCGTCAGGCCGCGGGGCACACGATGCGGATGCGAGAGGTGAACACATGTCGGGTCACTCCAAGTGGGCGACGACCAAGCACAAAAAGGCCGCGATCGACGCCAAGCGTGGCAAGCTCTTCGCCAAGCTGATCAAGAACATCGAGGTCGCGGCGCGCACCGGCGGCGGGGACCCGGCGGCCAACCCGACCCTCTTCGATGCCATCCAGAAGGCGAAGAAGTCCTCGGTGCCCAACGACAACATCGACCGCGCACTGAAGCGTGGCTCCGGCGAGGAGGCCGGCGCCGCCGACTACGAGACCATCATGTACGAGGGGTACGCCCCCGGCGGTATCGCCGTGCTGGTGGAGTGCCTGACGGACAACAAGAACCGGGCCGCCTCGGACGTGCGCGTGGCCTTCACCCGCAACGGCGGCAACCTCGCCGACCCCGGTAGCGTCTCCTACCTGTTCACCCGCAAGGGCATCGTGATCGTGTCGAAGACCGACGGCATGACCGAGGACGACATCCTCGCCGCGGTCCTGGAGGCCGGCGCCGAGGAGGTCAACGACCTGGGTGAGTCCTTCGAGGTGATGAGCGAGGCCACCGATCTGGTGGACGTGCGCACCGCGCTGCAGGAGTCGGGGATCGACTACGACTCGGCGGATGCCCAGTTCGTCCCCGCCACCCAGATCGAGGTGGACGTCGAGGGTGCGCGCAAGGTGCTGCGCCTGCTCGACGCGCTCGAGGACAGCGACGACGTGCAGAACGTGTTCGCCAACTTCGACGCCTCCGACGAGGTGCTCGCCGCCGCCGAGGAGTCCTGACCCGGCTCGTGTCGCTTCCGGCCCGGTGACCGGTGTCCTGGGAGAGTGGAGGCCATGAGCTTCCGCATCCTCGGTGTCGACCCTGGCCTGACCAGGTGCGGCCTCGGGGTGGTGGACTCCGGACGCGGACGGGGCCTGCGGCTCGTGGACGTCGGGGTGGCGTGCACCTCGCCGGAGGAGCCGGCGAGTGAACGGCTGCGCCGCATCGCCGACGAGATCGAGGCCTGGATCGCACGGCTGGAGCCGGACGCGGTCGCCGTCGAGCAGGTGTTCGCTCAGCACAATGTGCGCACGGTCACCGGGACGGCGCAGGTGGCCGGGCTGGCGATGGTCGCGGCCAGTCGTGCGCAGGTTCCGGTCGCGCTGCACACGCCGAGCGAGGTCAAGGCCGCGGTGACCGGGAACGGGCGGGCCGAGAAGGCCCAGGTGCAGCAGATGGTGCGCCGGCTGCTCGCGCTGCCGGAGGTGCCCCGCCCTGCGGACGCCGCCGACGCGCTCGCGCTGGCCATCACGCACGCGTGGCGGGCCCACGCCGTCGGGGCGGTGCACGAGAGCTCCTCCCGTCAGACGGCGGCGCAGCAGGCCTGGGCGGCGGCCGAGGCACGCGCAAGGACGGCGGGTCGCGGGCGTGGGCGCGCCGTGGGCAGGTAGCCTCGCCCTAGTACAGATGTTCGCTCGAGGTGCGGGAAGCCGCACCGGCGGTGGGAGGAAACCAGATGATCGCCTCGGTCACCGGGCGCGTGGACCACATCGGTCTGGATGCGTGCGTGGTCTCGGCCGGAGGCCTGGGCTACCGGGTGCACGCCACCCCGGGCACCCTGGCGTCGCTGCGGACGGGGACGGACTCGACGCTGGCGACCACCCTGGTCGTGCGCGAGGACTCGATGACGCTGTTCGGTTTCGCCGATGCCGCCGAGCGGGACGTGTTCGAGACGTTGCAGACCGTCAGCGGTGTGGGCCCGCGCCTGGCGCTGGCCATGCTCGCGGTGCTCTCGCCGGACGAGCTGCGCACCGCCGTGGCGATGGAGGATCTGAAGACGCTGACACGAGTGCCGGGCATCGGGCAGAAGGGCGCCCGGCGGATCGTGCTCGAGCTGGGTGACCGGCTGGGCCCGGCGGGCGTGGGAGCCACCAGTGCACCTCCCGTTGCGGCCGGCGGACCGCGCAGCGACGTGGTCGCTGCGCTGACCGGCCTGGGCTGGGCGGTCAAGCAGGCCGAGACCGCCGTGGACGAGGTTCTGGCCGAGAACGCGGCCGCCGGCGGCGAGGACACCGGTGCGGTGTTGCGTGCGGCGCTGCAGCGCCTCGGCGGAGGCGCCCGTGGCTGAGCACGAGGACCAGTTGCTCGCAGCCGAGGCGGACGAGCTCGACCGGGCGGCCGAGGCGGCCCTGCGGCCCCGGCGGCTGGAGGAGTTCATCGGCCAGCCGGTCGTGCGCGACCAGCTCTCCCTCGTGCTCGACGCGGCCAACGCGCGCTCGAAGCCGCCCGACCACGTACTGCTCGCCGGGCCCCCGGGCCTGGGCAAGACGACCCTGGCGATGATCGTGGCCTCCGAGGTCGGGGGAGCGCTGCGCATCACCTCCGGTCCGGCCGTCCAGCACGCCGGCGACCTCGCCGCCATCCTGTCCTCGGTGCAGGAGGGCGATGTGCTCTTCATCGACGAGATCCACCGGCTCGCCCGGCCGGCCGAGGAGATGCTGTACCTGGCGATGGAGGACTTCCGGGTCGATGTCGTCGTCGGCAAGGGCCCGGGTGCGACGGCGATCCCGCTCTCGCTGCCGCCGTTCACGGTGGTGGGGGCCACCACCCGGTCCGGACTGCTGCCGGCTCCGCTGCGGGACCGGTTCGGCTTCACCGCCCACATGGACTTCTACTCCACCGACGAGCTGGAGCTGGTGCTCACCCGTTCGGCGCGGCTGCTCGGCGCCGAGCTGCACCCCGAGGCCGCGGCACAGATCGCCTCACGGGCGCGGGGCACGCCCCGGATCGCCAACCGGCTGCTGCGCCGGGTGCAGGACTGGGCGCAGGTGCGTGGCACCGGCGCGCTGGACCTGGCGGCGGCGATGGCGGCGCTGGAGGTCTTCGAGGTGGACCCGCGCGGGCTCGACCGGCTCGACCGTGCGGTGCTGCGGGCGCTGTGCCGTCAGTTCGGCGGCGGCCCGACCGGCCTGACCACCCTCGCGGTCGCCATCGGGGAGGAACCGGAGACGGTGGAGACGGTAGCCGAGCCGTTCCTGGTGCGGGAGGGCTTCATGGCGCGCACCCCCCGCGGCCGGGTCGCGACCGCTGCGGCGTTCGAGCATCTGGGCCTGACCCCGCCCACGCAGACCGGCGCACTCTGGGAGTGAAGAGCGCCGACGGGGTGAGAAGCCTGGTTGGTCCCCCCGGCCCGGTCACCTACAATCGCTGACAGTCCGTCATCCTCACCCAGTACTGGAGCACCGCGTCTCATGGATCCCACCTTTCTCATCATCCTCGTCGTGGGACTCGGCGCCCTGCTGTTCCTGAACTGGCGCTCGCGCAAGCAGCAGCAGCAGCGACTGTCCTTCCGGGACGACCTGCAGGTGGGCCAGGAGGTGCAGACGATCGGTGGCCTGATCGGCACGGTGGTGCACGTCGAGGGCGATGTCGTCACCCTCGAGAGCGCGCCGGGCACCCACGTGAGGTTCGTCAAGGCTGCCCTCGCGAAGCTGATCGAGCCCGAGGTCACCGACGAGACCGAGGCCACCGACGAGCAGGACGGCGAGGAGACGGCCGAGGTCGGCGAGTCCGAGCACGCCGCCGGCGTCGAGGCCGACCACTCCGAGGACCCCACCCGGCCCGAGGGGTTCGAGACCCGCGACGAGCTCAAGGACATCCGCCGGGACGACCGGATCTGAGTTCTCCCCACCGTCGGACGCCGCGCTCCGGCGCCTGCTAGGAAGAAGTACGAGTGGCTACACGCACCCGGGTCCACCCCGTGCGCACGTTGATCTACCTGGTCCTCATCCTCGGGGTGACGTTCGGGGGCCTGTTCGCCTCCGCCCGCTTCGGCGACGGTGAGATGAGTCCGAGCCTCGCGCTCGACCTCGAGGGCGGCACGCAGCTGATCCTGCAGCCCACCGCCGAGGGCGGTGAGGTGACGGGGGCGCAGATCGACGAGGCGATCCGGATCATGCGTCAGCGCGTGGACGCCGGTGGCGTCGCCGAGGCGGAGATCTCCAGCCAGGGCGGTGAGAACATCGTGGTCGGGCTGCCGGGCACCCCGAGCCAGGAGACCCTGGACCTGGTCCGCCGCAGTGCGCAGATGCGGTTCCGGGTGCTGCTCGCCGAGTCCGGGCCCGGCCCGATCGACCCCTCGGCGCTGGAGCAGGCCGAGGACCCGACCGAGGAGCCCACGGACGAGCCGGCGGAGGAGCCCACCGACGAGCCCGACGCGCAGACCGAGTACACCGACGCCGAGATCGAGGAGGCGGCCCGCGAGGCGGCGGACGAGGACGGTGACGGCGAGATCTCCGACGAGCCGGCCACCGAGCCGACCAGCGCCTCCGACACCGCGTGGATCACTGAGCAGGTGCTGGTGGACTTCTACACGCTGAACTGCCTCGACAGCGCCAACCTCGTCGGCTCGGGGTCCTCCGACCCGGACACGCCGCTGGTGGCGTGCTCGGAGGACGGCACCGCCAAGTACATCCTCGGGCCCTCCGAGCTCTCGGGGACGGCGATCACGACCGCCAACTCCCAACTCTTCACGACCGAGCAGGGCATCGTCACCAACGAGTACGTCGTTGCCATCGCCTTCGACGATGAAGGCGGTGAGGTCTTCGCGGACATCACCGAGCGACTCGCCGGCCTGGCGCAGACCGGGCAGAACCGGTTCGCGATGGTGCTCGACAGCCTCGTCATCTCGGCGCCCAACGTCACCTCGCCGATCACCGGTGGTGAGGCGATCATTCAGGGCAGCTCACAGTCGCCCTTCACCCAGGAGGAAACCCAGTCACTGGCCAACCAGCTGAACTTCGGCGCGCTCCCGATCGTCTTCGAGGTGCAGAGCCAGGATCAGATCTCGGCCACCCTCGGTGACGAGCAGCTCGAGCGCGGCATCCTGGCCGGGCTCATCGGCCTGGGGCTGATCGTGGTCTACTGCCTTGTGCAGTACCGGGGCCTGGGTCTGGTCACGATGGCCAGCCTGCTGATCGCCGGTGCGATCACCTACGGGGCCATCACCGCGATGTCCCAGCTGATCGGCTACCGGCTCTCGCTCGCCGGGGTGGCCGGACTGATCGTCGCGATCGGTATCACCGCCGACTCCTTCATCGTCTACTTCGAACGGATCCGGGACGAGGTCCGCGAGGGCCGGCGGCTCGAGGACGCCGTCGAGCTCGGTTGGGCCCGTGCCCGGCGCACGATCCTCGCCTCCGACGCGGTCAACCTGCTCGCCGCCGTCATCCTGTACGTGCTCGCCGTGGGTGGGGTACGCGGTTTTGCCTTCACGCTGGGGCTGACGACCTTCATCGACGTCGTCGTGGTCTTCCTGTTCACGCATCCGGTGATGCAGCTGCTGGTGCGGACGAACTTCTTCGGCCAGGGCCACCGGCTCTCGGGGCTGGATCCACGTCACCTGGGATCGGAGGTGCCGCTCTACCGCGGTCGCGGCCGGATCCGTACCGGTGGCGAGGCGTCGGGTGCGACGATCGCCGAGCGTCGGCGAGCCGCCGACCTCGCCGCCCGCGAACAACAGACCGGCGACGGCAGCGAACCCGGCCCGGACAGCACGGACGGCACGGGTCCGACGGATCGGGCCGAGGCCACGAGTGGCCCGGGTATGAAGGACGGTGAGCGCTGATGGCCAGCTTCGCACGGTTCGGCAACGACCTCTACACGGGCCAGCGGTCCTTCGACATCGTCGGTCACCGGCGCCGCTGGTTCATCGCGGCAGCGAGCCTGCTCATCCTCGCGGCGCTCGTGCTCGGCCTGCGTGGACTCAACCTCGGGATCGAGTTCACCGGCGGATCGCAGTTCACGATCTCCGGGACGCAGAATCCCCAGGAGGACCTCGCGCACGAGGTCCTGGACGATGTTGGCAGCGACCAGGTGGCGCGCGTGACGATCGTGGGCGGTGACACCGTGCAGGTGCAGACGGGCGAACTCACCGATCTCGAGACCACCGAGACCGCGGCCGAGCTCGCCGACGCCTACGGCGTGCCCGCCGAGGACGTCACGTCCTCCTTCGTCGGCCCGTTCTGGGGCCAGGACGTCACCACCAAGGCGTTGCAGAGCCTGGTGATCTTCCTGGTGCTGGTCAGCATCGTGATGGCGCTGTACTTCCGCCGGTGGACGATGGCGGTCGGCGCGCTGGTCGCGCTGATGTTCGATGTCATCCTGACCGTGGGCGTCTATGCCGCCATCGGCTTCGAGGTGACCCCGGCCACGGTGATCGGGTTCCTGACGATCCTCGGGTACTCGCTTTACGACACCGTGGTGGTCTTCGACAAGGTGCGCGAGAACACGGCGAGCCTCTCGGAGCAGACGCGCTTCACCTATGCCGAGGGTGCGAATCTGGCCGTGAACCAAACCCTGGTGCGCTCGATCAACACCTCGGTGGTGGGCGTGCTGCCGGTGGCGGCGATCCTCTTCATCGGGGCCCTGCTGCTGGGCGCCGGCACGCTGCGCGACATCGCGCTGGCCCTGTTCATCGGCATGATCGCCTCCACCGCCTCCTCGATCTTCCTCGCCACGCCGCTGCACGTGCTGCTGGAGTCGCGCCGGCCGACGGTCCTCGAGCACAGTGAGCAGGTCAGGGAGCGCCGGGAGGGCGTCCTCGCCGCCGCGGCCGTGGGGGAGAGCGCCGAGCCGACGGGCACCGGGGGTCTGGTGGCAGGCGGCCACCAGGGGCAGGCCGCCCAGCCGCGCCGCAAGCGGCGGACCCACGGATGACGCCGGTGCCCGTCTCGGACGGGCTGAGCGAGCTGATCCGCTCCCGCGTGCGGGACGTGCCCCGATTCCCGCAGGAGGGCGTCACCTTCCGTGACATCACGCCGCTGCTCTCGGACGGCACCGCGTTCTCAGCCGTGATCGGGCACCTCGCGGACGTCTTCAGCGGCGCGGTCGATGCCGTGGCCGGGATCGAGGCGCGCGGATTCCTGCTCGCCGCCCCGCTGGCCTCGGTGCTGGGCTGCTCGCTGGTGACCGTGCGCAAGGCCGGCAAGCTGCCGCCACCGGTCCACACCCAGGAGTACCGGCTCGAGTACGGCTCGGCCACGATCGAGATCCCGGCGGATGTCATCCGGCCCGGGGCCCGGGTGGCCGTGCTGGACGACGTCCTCGCCACCGGCGGGACGGCGGCCGCGGCGTGTGCCCTGCTGGAGCGAGCCGGTGCGACGATCACCGGGCTGGGTTTCCTGCTCGAGCTCGGCGATCTCCAGGGCCGCAGCCGCCTGCCGGGCCGTGACCTGCACGCCCTCGTCACCTACTGACCTCCCGACGCCCACCGGCGCAGCGCGCGTAGGATGGGCGGATGAGCGAGGACGTGGCCCAGCAGCAGGCCGCTGCGGGTGAGCGCCAGGTTCCTCCTGCGCGCCCGCGGTCCCGGCTTGCCCGGTTCGGCGCGCGCGCCGGCACTCCGGCGGCCCTCGACCCGCTCGTCTCGGTGGTCCGCAGCAACCACCCCAAGGGTGACATCTCGCTGATCGAACGTGCCTACCGGGTGGCCGAGCGTGCCCATGCCGGCCAGCAGCGCAAGAGCGGGGACCCCTACATCACCCACCCGGTCGCGGTGGCGACCATTCTCGCCGAGCTGGGCATGACCCCGCCGACGCTGGCCGCGGCCCTGCTGCACGACACGGTCGAGGACACCAGCTACTCGCTGGCCGATCTGCGTCAGGACTTCGGGGACGAGATCGCGGTGCTGGTCGACGGCGTCACCAAGCTCGACAAGGTCCAGTACGGCGAGGCAGCCCAGGCCGAGACCGTCCGCAAGATGGTGATCGCGATGGCGCGCGACATCCGTGTGCTGGTGATCAAGCTGGCCGACCGGCTCCACAACGCACGCACGTGGCGCTACGTCAGCCCGGCGTCGGCCTCGCGCAAGGCCCGCGAGACGCTCGAGATCTACGCCCCGCTTGCCCACCGCCTCGGCATGAACACCATCAAGTGGGAGCTCGAGGACCTGTCCTTCGCCACGCTCTACCCGAAGGTCTTCGACGAGATCGTGCACCTGGTGGCCGAGCGGGCACCGGCCCGCGAGGAGTTCCTGACCACGGTGCGCACCCAGGTGGCCGAGGACCTGAAGGCGGCCAAGATCAAGGCGACCGTGACCGGGCGTCCCAAGCACTACTACTCGATCTACCAGAAGATGATCGTGCGCGGCCGGGACTTCGCCGACATCTACGACCTGGTGGGCGTGCGGGTGCTGGTGGACTCGGTGCGCGACTGCTACGGCGCCCTGGGCGCCCTGCACGCGCGGTGGAACCCGGTGCCCGGGCGGTTCAAGGACTACATCGCCATGCCGAAGTTCAACATGTACCAGTCCTTGCACACCACCGTGATCGGGCCCACCGGCAAGCCGGTCGAGATCCAGATCCGCAGCCATGACATGCACCGCCGGGCCGAGTACGGCGTGGCCGCGCACTGGAAGTACAAGGAGAGTGCACGCTCGGGCTCCCGGTCGGCCGCCGAGGTGGATGCGATGCCCTGGTTGCGCCAGCTGGTGGACTGGCAGCGCGAGACCGCCGATCCGGGGGAGTTCCTGGACTCGCTACGGTTCGAGATGTCGGGTGCGGAGGTGTACGTCTTCACCCCCAAGGGTGACGTCCTCTCCCTGCCGAGCGGCTCCACTCCGGTCGACTTCGCCTACGCCGTCCACACCGAGGTGGGCCACCGGACCGTCGGGGCACGGGTGAACAGCCGGCTGGTGCCGCTGGAGTCCACGCTGGAGAACGGTGACACGGTCGAGGTGTTCACCTCGCGGGCCGAGGGCGCGGGACCGAGCCACGACTGGCTGAGCTTCGTGAAGTCGCCCCGGGCCCGCAACAAGATCCGAGGGTGGTTCAGCAAGGAGCGGCGCGAGGAGGCCGTCGACAGCGGCAAGACGCTGATCGCCAAGGCCATGCGCAAGCAGAACCTGCCCATGCAGCGGCTCCTGAGCCACGACACGTTGCTGACCGTGGCCGACGAGATGCACTATCCCGACGTGACGGCGTTGTACGCCGCCGTCGGCGAGGGGCACGTCTCGGCCGCGAATGTCGTCACCAAGCTCGTGGCCACCCTCGGCGGTGAGGACGGCCACGAGGAGGATCTCGCCGAGATCACCCGGCCCGGCTCACCGGTGCGGCACCGCCGCAGCGGCGACCCGGGGATCATCGTGCCCGGGATGGAGGCGGGCGAGACCTGGACCAAGCTGGCCAAGTGCTGCACACCCGTGCCGGGGGACCCCATCGTCGGGTTCGTGACCCGTGGTGCCGGGATCTCGGTGCATCTGGCCGACTGTGGCAACGTCGAGGCACTGCGCCGCCAGCCGGAGCGGATGATCGATGTGGAGTGGGCATCCGGCACCCAGGGTGTGTTCCTGGTCCAGATCCAGGTGGAGGCGCTCGACCGCAACGGGCTGTTGTCCGATGTCACCAAGGTGCTCTCGGAGAACCACGTCAACATCCTCTCGGCGACCGTGGCCACCTCGCGCGACCGGGTGGCCATCTCCAAGTTCGTCTTCGAGATGGCCGAGCCCTCGCACCTGGGTCATGTGCTGCGGGCCGTACGAGGGATCGAGGGCGTCTTCGACGTCTTCCGCACCACCGGCTCGCGGGCGGACGGTCCCGTCAGCACGCCCTAGTCGCGGCGCCGTCAGCGGGCGTCGTCGGCGGCCCGCAGCACCTGCTCCAGCCACGCCCGGCGGGCGTCCAGCGCCTCCGAGGCCGCCTTCACCGCGCGAGCATCACCCGAGGTCTCCGCCTTGGCCAGGTCGGCCTCGAGACCGGCGATCGACTCCTCCAGCTGGGCGGCGGCCCCTTCGGCGCGGGCCTGCACGCGGGGGTTCTTGCGGCGCCACTCGGCCTGATCGGCATCGCGGATCGACTGCTCCACCGCACGCATCCGTCCCTCGACCCGCTGGACGTCGCCGCGAGGCACCTTGCCCGCGTCCTCCCAGCGCTCCTGGATGTCGCGCAGCCGGGCCTTCGCCTCCCGCAGGTCGGTGACCGGCACCAGCGCCTCGGCCTCCTCCAGGAGGGCGAGCTTGACCTCGAGGTTCTGCCCGTACTCGGCGTCGACCTGGGCGTTCTGGGCGTTGCGCGCCTCGAAGAACCGGTCCTGGGCGCCGCGGAAGCGTGCCCACAGGGCGTCGTCCTCCTTGCGGGCGGCCCGGCCCGCGGCCTTCCATTCGGTCATCAGGTCCCGGTAGGCCAGCGTGGTGGGGCCCCAGTCGGTGGAGGAGGAGAGCGCTTCGGCGCGCGCGATCAGCTTCTCCTTGGCGACCTTCGCCTCATCGTGCTGCTTGTCCAGCTCGGAGAAGAACTGACGGCGCTGCTTGTCGAAGGTGGAGCGTGCGGCCGCGAAGCGCTTCCACAGCGCGTCCTCGGTGGGACGGTCCAGGCGTGGCCCGGACTTCTGGGCCTGCTTCCAGGTGTCGAGCAGATCGCGCAGCGTCTGACCCTGCGCCTTCCACTGCACCCGGGAGGGATCCATCGCGGCGATCTGCTCGGCCTGCTCGACTACGGCCGTGCGCTCGGCCAGCGCCTGGGCCTTGGCCTCCTCGCGTTCGGCCTGCACCTGCCGGCGGCGGTCCTTGGCCGCCTCCTTGAGCTCGGCGAACCGCGCGCGCAGCCCGTCCAGATCGCCGACGGCGGCCGGTTCGGCCAGGGCCTCGGCGAGGCTGTGCTGCGTCGCGTCCAGGTCCTTGACGCTGAGCTGGGAGATCCGGGCCGCGAAGAGCTCGACCTGCGCCTTGAGGTCCAGGTAGCGGCGGATGTACAGCGCCAGCGCCTCGGCCTCCGGCACGTCGGGGAACTGCCCGACGACGCGCTCGCCCTCACCCTCGCGCACGTGCACGGTCCCGTCGGGGTCGACGCGGCCGAACGGCGTGGCCGCGGCCACCTCCGCCGGGTCCATCGGCGGTGCCGTCGGGTCGGTGGTAGGCACCGTCGGAACCGCCCCCGCGGGGGATGCGGGCGCCTGGGCACCCGGCGTGCCGGGCACCTGCGGGCGGGGACGGGGGGCCATCGTGGCCGGCGTGGGGATGGCGGAGGGCTTGGGCACCGTCGCGGGGGTCGGCGTGGCCGGCGCGGCCTCCGCCGGCGCGGCCTCCGCCGGCGCGGCCTCGGCCGGGGCGGCGTCCGGCGTGGCGTCGGCGGTCTCCTCCGGGGCGGCCTCGGGCTGCGGAGTCGGCGCCGACTCCACCGTCTCGGCCATCTCGGCGGTCTGGGTGGTCTCTGCCTGGTCGCTGCTCACGGCGTTCGCCTCGTCCTGGTCGTGGGCGTGCTGCTCGGTCACTGGATGTCCACACTCTCGATGATCACGTTCTGGGCTGGGCGGCCGTCCGGTCCACCGTCGATCGTTCCTGCGGCGCCGATCTGCGCCAGGATCTCCAGGCCCTCGGTCACCTCACCGAACACCGTGTAGCCACCGGCCTCGTCGCTGGGCAGGGTGACCTCGTCGAAGACGAGGAAGAACTGCGAGCCCATGCTCTCGCCGTCACCCGGGGTCCGCGCCATCGCGAGGGTCCCAGCCGGATAGACGTCGTCGCCCGGGGCGTTCTCGATCGGACCGAAGGAGTAGCCCGGGCCTCCTGAGCCGGTGGCCGTCGGGTCTCCGCACTGCAGCAGCGAGTCCGGCAGCAGCCGGTGACAGCCCGTGCCGTCGAAGTAGCCGTCGCCGGCGAGCATGAGGAAGGAGGCCACCGCCTGCGGGGCCTGCTGCCCGTCCAGGGTGACGGAGATGTCGCCCATGTTCGTGCCGATCACCGCGTCCCAGCTGGTGTCGAGGGAATCACTGGCAGGGGGAGCGGACTCGTAGCTGCGCGGCTCGGTGGTCGGCAACGGCTCAGCAGAGTCGCCCTCGGCGGTCGGCTCCGCCGTCGCGGTGGGAGTCTGGTCAGCCTCGGCCGGCTCCTCCTCGCGGCGGTCCAGCACCACGAGGGTGATCGCCACCGCCACGAGCACGGCCACCACCACCGCCGCCACGATGCGTCGCTCCCGAGCGACCCGTGCGGCGCGCTCCTGCCTCGCCGCACGCTTGGCGTACCGACGACGAGCCTGTTCGCGCTCCCGCTTGCTCGGGGACAATCCGGTCTCCTCCTCGTGGTGGCGGATGCGTCACCGCACCGTCCCGCGTCCGACCGCGCGGGCACACGGTGGCGATTGTAGAGGAGGGTCAGTGTTCATCTTCGCGCTGACGTGCCCCGACGCGGTCACGGGATGGTCACATCTGAACGGATCGCCCGCGTGCCGGTGTAGCGAGCGGCGATGGAACAATGGCGGGCATGGCGCGCATCTCACCCCTGTCCGGTTTCCCCGAATGGCTCCCCGAGGGGCGCGCCGTCGAGCACGCCGTGCTCGAGACGGTGCGGCACACCTTCGAGCTGCACGGGTACGCGGGCATCCGGACCCGGGCCGTGGAACCACTCGAGCACCTGCTCAGCAAGGGGGAGACCTCCAAGGAGGTCTACGTGCTGCGCCGCCTGCAGGCCGAGGCCGAGGACACCTCCGACGGCGCCCACGACAGGTCGCTCGGCCTGCACTTCGACCTCACCGTGCCCTTCGCTCGCTACGTGCTCGAGAACGCGGGCCGGCTGCAGTTCCCCTTCAAGCGCTACCAGGTGCAGTCGGTCTGGCGTGGTGAGCGCCCGCAGGACGGGCGTTTCCGTGAGTTCACGCAGGCCGATATCGACGTCGTGGGCTCCGGCGAGCTCGCCTTCCACCACGAGGTGGAGGTACCGCTGGTGATGGCCGAGGCCTTCGAGCGCCTCCGCGAGCTGGGCGTGCCTCCCGTGCGCATCCAGGTCAACAACCGGAACGTGGCGCAGGGTTTCTACGAGGCGATCGGCCTCGCCGACGTCGACGGCGTGCTGCGCACGATCGACAAGCTGGACAAGATCGGCCCCGATCGCGTGCTCGCGACCCTCCAGGCGGAGAACGGCGCCTCACCGGACCAGGCACAGGCCTGCCTCGACCTCGCCTCGATCTCGGGCACGGATGCCTCGATCGCCGATCGGGTGCTCGCGCTCGGGGTTCGCAACGACCTGCTCGAGGAGGGACTGACCGAGCTCGTCGCGCTCGTGGAGGCCGCCCAGCAGCGCGTGCCGGGCACGGTGGTGGCGGACCTGCGGATCGCCCGGGGCCTGGACTACTACACCGGCAGCGTCTATGAGACCACCCTGGTCGGTCACGAGCAGCTGGGGTCGATCAGCTCCGGCGGCCGTTACGACTCCCTGGCCTCCGACGGCAGCGCCACCTACCCCGGGGTCGGCATGTCGATCGGGGTCACGCGCCTGGTCTCGCGGTTGCTCGGTGCGGGCTTGGTCGCCGCGAGCCGTGGCGTGCCCACCGCCGTGCTGGTCGCCGTCACCGACGAGGCGTCCCGCCCGGACAGCGACGCCGTCGCCGCGGCGCTGCGCGGGCGGGGCATCCCCACCGACGTCGCGCCCTCGGCGGCGAAGTTCGGCAAGCAGATCAAGTTCGCCGACCGGCGCGGGATCCCGTTCGTCTGGTTCCCCTCGGCCGAGGGTCACCAGATCAAGGACATCCGCAGCGGCGAGCAGGTCGAGGCCGACCCTCAGGCCTGGCAGCCGCCGGCGGCGGACCTGTGGCCCAGGGTGGGCCCTGCTGGTCCTGCCGACTCAGCGACGGACTGACTCAGCGGGACCCGCCGCTGCCCACCGGACGACGTCCGCGGTGGGCAGGGGCGGGGCGGCGCGAGTCGGGCCGCCCCGACGAGCGCTTGCCGGATCCGCCCGGGCGGGCGCCGGCTGAGCCACTCGGGCCACCGGCGCCACCACGGGGGCCGGTGTCGGGCCGGATGCTCAGCGTCTGACCGGCCACGCGGGCGTGGGAGATCTTCCGCGTGACGTCCGGGCTCAGCTCCGGGCCGATCTCGACCAGCGAGAACCGGGAGAAGATGTCGATCTTGCCGAGATCGGACCCGCGCAGACCGCCCTCACCGGTGATCGCGCCGACGATGTCCTGCGGCCGGACGCCGTGGCTGTGGCCGACGGCGACGCGGTAGACCGAGCCCTGCCCGGTCCGGCGCGGACGCCCGCTCGCGGCACGTCCACGGCCTCGCTCACCCTCCTCGGCGAAGGACTGCTCGGAGACCGGGGCCACCTCCTCGGCGTCCTCGCTGCGGGGACCGCCGTCGCCCACCGCCAGGGCGAGCAGTGCGGCCGCCACCTCGGTGAGGTCGCCCTCGTCGCCGATGTGGGCGGCGAGCTGGTCGCGGTACATGGCGAGGCGACCGGCGGCGATGCGCTCGGAGACCGAACCCAGCACGGAGGCGGCGCGGTGGGCGCTGACCTCGGCAGGGGTGGGGATCGATGCCTCGGTCATGGTGGTGCGGGTGAGGCGCTCGATCTGCGTCAGCCGGCCGCGCTCGCGCGGGGTGAAGAACGTCAGCGCCATCCCGGAGCGTCCGGCCCGGCCGGTGCGGCCGATGCGGTGCACATAGGCCTCGGCCTCGCGGGGCACGTCGAAGTTGACCACGAGTCCCAGCTTGTCGACGTCGAGACCGCGGGCCGCGACGTCCGTGGCCACCAGCACCCGGACCGCGCCGGAGCGCAGGCGCTCGACGATCCGCTCACGCTCGCGCTGGGCGACGTCTCCGCTGATGGTGGCGGCGCTGACGCCCCGCTCCAGCAGGGCACTGCCGACCTCCTCGGCGGTCTGGCGGGTGCGGACGAAGACCACGGCCGCCTCGGCGTCAGTGGTCGCCAGCACACGGGCCAGCGCACCGATCTTGTGCCGGAAGGGCACGACGGCGTAGGTCTGGGTGATCGTGTCGGTGGTGGAGGAGGGGCGCGAGGTGGCCACCTCGACCGGGGAGCTCATGTGGCGCCGCGCCACCGCCCGGATGGCGGAGGGCATCGTGGCGGAGAACAGCGCGGTCTGACGGTCCGGGGCGGCCGCGGACAGGATCTTGTCGACGTCCTCGGCGAAGCCCATGCGCAGCATCTCGTCGGCCTCGTCCAGGACGAGCATGCGCACCGCGGACAGGTCCAGGGCGCCCTTCTCGAGCATGTCGATCACCCGGCCGGGGGTGCCGACGACGATCTGCGCGCCCTGCGACAGGCCACGCAGCTGCGGGCCGTAGGGAGCACCTCCATAGATGGAGAGCACCTGCAGCCCGGCCTCACCGACGAAGGACGCGGTGGCGTCGGCCACCTGGATGGCGAGCTCACGGGTGGGGGTCAGGATCAGGGCCTGGACCCCGCGGGAGGCGCCGTCGATCCGCGCGAGCATCGGCAGCGCGAAGGCCGCCGTCTTCCCGGTGCCGGTCTGGGCGACCCCGACGAGGTCGCGGCCCTCGAGCAGCGGCGGGATCGCGGCGACCTGGATGTCGGTGGGAATCGTGAAGCCCAGCGTGGCGATGGCTCGGAGGGAGGTCTCGGGGAGGCCGAGGTCGGCGAAGCTCCCGGCCTCGTGCTCGGTGGTGGGCATGGCGGCAGGAACAGTGGAAGACACGTGGGAACCAATCGGTGTGCAGGGGAGGGGGACTCGGTGGGAGGCCTCGGACCGGTCGGTCCTGCTCCGCGTCGGCCCTCACTCCATGCGCCAGCTGTTCGGCGTCTCCACGGCGGCGTTCCGCCCAGGGCCTGGTGCGGGATCTGCGCTCCAGGGATGCATGACCATCCTACGGGTCCGTCCGCCGAACTGAGGGGTGCTGTGCGCAACGTCACCAGGGCTGCTGGCATGATCGGGACATGGAGAGCGAGCTGCGGGAGGTGAGGGACGCCGTCGCCGGGGCACGGCTGCCGCTGCAGACGGCCCACGCCGACGTGGCCAGGGCCCATCGCAACCATCTCCTCGCCCAGCTCGACGACTACGTCCTCCCGCGCGCCGCCTCGCTCGACGCCCCGCTGCTGGTGGTGGTGGGCGGGTCGACCGGGGCCGGGAAGTCGACCCTGGTGAACGCCCTGGTGGGCGAGCCGGTGGCCACGACCGGCGCGCTGCGGCCGACCACGCGCGACCCGCTGTTGATCCACCACCCCGGTGACGCGGGCTGGTTCGTGCCCACCCGGGTGCTCCCGCACCTGGCGCGGGTGCGGGGCAGTGGCGCCAGGCAGGACCGGGGCACGGGTGGGGTGGTGCGGTTGCTGGAGACCGACGCGGTGGGGCCCGGCCTGGCGCTGCTGGACGCGCCCGACATCGACTCGGTGGTCGACGCCAACCGTGAGCTCGCCGGCCAGCTGCTCGCCGCGGCCGACCTGTGGATCTTCGTCACGACCGCCCACCGGTACGCCGACGCGGTGCCCTGGGGGCTGCTGCGCGAGGCTGCCCGCCGCGACGTCGCCGTCGCGGTGGTGCTCGACCGGGTGGCGCCGGCCGTCCGGGCCGAGGTCAGCGGCGATCTGACACAGATGCTCGCCGACGAAGGCCTCGGCGGGGCGCCCCTGTTCGTCGTGGCCGAGACCCGCCTGTCCGGCGGCATGCTGCCACCGGAGTACCTGACCGACCTCGCCCGGTGGCTGGCGGGGCTCTCGGCCGACAGCGACGCGCGCGCGCAGCTGGCGCGCCAGACCCTGCACGGCGCGGTCCGGGATGTCGCGCAGGGCGCGGCCGATCTGGCCGGAGCGCTCGAGGAGCAACGCCGGCTGGCCATCGACCTGCGCGGGCGGGTGGCCGGCGCCTACGACACCAGCGATCTGCTGCGGACCCTGGCCGACGGCGCGCTGCTACGCACCGAGGTGCTGGCCCGCTGGCAGGACTTCGTCGGCACCGGTGACTTCATCCGGTCGGTCGAGTCGACCGTGGGCCGGGCGCGGGACCGCGTGACGGCCTTCGTGACCGGCAGACCCCAGCCGGCGCGGAAGGTGGAGGACGCGATCGGGCACGGGGTGCTGGCGGTGCTCGTGGACCAGGCCGGGACCGCCGCCGAACACGCCTATCAAGCGCTTTCGCGCGAGCCCGCGGGCCGCGCCCTCGTGGCCGGGGCCGCCCAGGACGGCACGAGTCTGGACAGGGCCTCGCCCGACATCGCCGAGCGTGCCGGGGAGCAGATCCGGGGCTGGCAGCACTATCTGCTGGAGCTGGTCCGCACCGAGGGCCAGGACAAGCGCACGACGGCGCGGATGCTCGCCTTCGGCGTGAACGGCGTCGCGGTGGTGCTGATGATCGTCGCCTTCGCGACCACCGGCGGGGCGCTGCTCGGCTCCGAGGTCGCGATCGCCGGTGGCGCGGCCGTGGTGGCGCAGAAGCTCCTCGAGGCGATCTTCGGCGACCAGGCCGTACGCCGCCTCGCCGAGCAGGCACGGGCGGACCTGGACACCCGCGTCCAGACCCTCTTCGCGCAGGAGCAGGGCCGGTACGAGACGTTGCTGCCGGACACCGGCCGGATGGACACTGCGGCACAGGCGCTGCGGACGAACGCCGCATCCGCCCTGGCGGCCCTGGCCGCCGTGGAGCGCGCGTGAGAGGGCGTGCCACGGCCCTGAGTGACCGGCTCCACGCGCTCGAGGAGGCGGTCGGGGCTCTCACCCCGGTCGTCGGCCCGGGGGAGCCCATGATCGAGGCGGCGCTCTCCGGCGCCCAGGGGGTACTCCAGCGCGCCGGAGAACGCGGCGCGCTGTCCGCCGCGCACACCGTGGTCGCGCTGGCAGGGGCGACCGGCAGCGGCAAGTCCTCGCTCACCAACGCGCTCGCCGGTCACGACGTCACCCAGGTGGGCGCCCGCCGGCCCACGACCGGACATCCGGTGGCGGTGGTGTGGGGGACCGAGCCGAGCGCGCCACTGCTCGACTGGCTCGGGATCGACCGGCGGGTCGGCGCCGAGGCGGCCGGCGGGCCACGGCTGGACGGGTTGGTGCTGGTGGACCTGCCCGACATCGACTCGGTGCGGACCGACCACCACGACCGCGCGGCCCGCCTGGCCGCGCGTGTCGACATGCTCGTGTGGGTGCTCGATCCGCAGAAGTACGCCGACGCCGTGGTGCACCAGCAGTACCTGCGCCCGATGGCGCGGCACGCCGAGGTCACCCTGGCCGTGCTCAACCAGGTGGACCTGCTCTCCCCGCCGGACGTCCGCCAGGTGATGGCCGACGTCGCCGGCCGTCTCGCCGACGACGGCCTGCGTGGCGTGGAGGTGCTCGGGGTCTCCGCACTCACCGGTGCCGGACTGCCGGACCTGCGCCGGCGCCTGGCCGACGTCGTCGCCCGCCGTGCCGCGGTGCAGGCACGGCTGCAGGCCGACGTCGCCACCGCCGCGGACCGGCTCGCCGACGTGTGCCCGGCGCCTGCGCCCGGTGCGGTCTCCCGCACCGAGCAGCGCCAGCTGGTGGACCGGCTGTGCGAGGCGGGGGGCGTGGAGGCGGTGGCCACCGCCGTCGCCGGCTCCTACCGCTACCGGGCGCGCATGCGCGCCGGGTGGCCGGTGACCCGCTGGCTGGGGCGGCTACGCCCCGACCCGCTGCGCCGCCTGCATCTCGGCCGCCCCGGGCAGGAAGCGAATCCGAGCCGTGACGATCCGGTGCTGACCGTCTCCTCCGCGCCACCGCCGAGCCCGGCGGTGCGCTCCCAGGCCGCGAGCGCGCTGCGGCGGCTCGCCGAGACCGGTGCCGGATCGGCCACGGGCGTGTGGCGGGACCATCTGCGGGAGGGTGCGATGGCACACGTAGACGACCTCCCCCGCGCCCTGGATGCCGCGATCAGCTCCCACCGCACCGTCCATGCACGCGACCCGCGGTGGTTCGCCCTGCCCGCGGTGCTGCAGTGGTTGTGGTTCGCGACCGCCGTCGTGGGCGCGTTGTGGCTGGGCGTGATCGCCGGCGTGCGCTACCTGGGCCTGCCGCCGCCGTGGACGCCGCAGCTGGGACCCGTCCCGGCGCAGGAGTCCGGGGCTCTGCTGCCCGCGCTGCCGGCGCTGCCCTGGCCCACGGTGGCACTGCTGGGCGGGTTGCTGCTCGGGCTGCTGACCTCCGTGGTCGTCTGGGGGGCGGCACGGATCGGGGCGGCACGCCGGCGCCGGCGCACGCGGATCGCGCTACGCACCGCCGTGACACAGGTGGCCGAGCGGCTCGTCCTGGCCGAGGTCCACGCGCGGGTGCAGGCGGCCCGCACCTACGCCCACGCGCTCGAGCGCGCGCGCCGCTGAGCACTGCGTGCGCACGGTTGCGCACGCCCGTCCCGGGGCCGTCCACGCTCCGCCAGGGCATTAGGATCGACCAGGCACCGCCCTGGCGCCCCCGCCCGAACGATCCGGAGGACCCTCGTGCTTCGCACCCACCAGGCCGGCACCCTGCGTGCCGGCGACATCGGCACCACCGTCACCCTGACCGGGTGGGTGGATCGCCGTCGTGATCACGGTGGGGTGGCCTTCCTCGATCTGCGGGATTCCTCCGGGATCGTCCAGGTCGTGGTCCGCGACGAGGAGATCGCGCACCCGCTGCGCTCGGAGTTCGTGCTGCAGGTGACCGGCGAGATCAGCGCCCGGCCCGAGGGCAACGCCAACCCCAACCTCGGCACCGGTGAGATCGAGGTGATCGCCGGCGAGGTCGTCGTGCTGAACGAGAGCGCGCCGCTGCCCTTCCAGGTCTCCACCGCGATCGATGCGCAGGTCACGGTCTCCGAGGAGGTGCGCCTGAGCCACCGCTACCTGGACCTGCGCCGCCCGGGCCCGGCGGCGGCGATGCGGCTGCGCTCCCAGGTCAACCGCGCCGCGCGCAGCGTGCTGAACGAGGCCGGCTTCCTGGAGATCGAGACGCCCACGCTCACCCGGTCCACGCCGGAGGGCGCGCGTGACTTCGTGGTGCCGGCGCGGCTGGCGCCCGGCTCCTGGTACGCCCTGCCGCAGTCGCCGCAGCTGTTCAAGCAGCTGCTGATGGTGGCCGGGATGGAGCGGTACTACCAGATCGCCCGCTGCTACCGGGACGAGGACTTCCGCGCCGACCGGCAGCCGGAGTTCACCCAGCTCGACGTCGAGATGAGCTTCGTCGACCAGGACGACGTGATCGCGCTGGCCGAGCAGGTCCTGACGGCGCTGTGGCGGCTGATCGGTCACGAGATCAGCGCGCCCATCCCGCGGATGACCTATGCGGACGCGATGCGCCGCTACGGCACCGACAAGCCGGACCTGCGCTTCGGCCTGGAGCTGACCGAGCTGACCGACTACTTCGCCGACACCCCCTTCCGGGTGTTCCAGGCCCCCTACGTGGGCGCGGTGGTCATGCCCGGCGGCGGGTCGCAGCCGCGCCGTCAGTTCGACGCGTGGCAGGAGTGGGCCAAGCAGCGCGGGGCCAAGGGCCTCGCGTATGTGACCGTCGCGGAGGACGGCGAGCTCGGCGGACCGGTCGCGAAGAACCTCTCCGAGTCCGAGCGCGCCGGCCTGGTCGAGGCCGTGGGTGCCTCCCCGGGTGACTGCGTCTTCTTCGCCGCCGGCAAGCAGACCGAGGCGCGGGGCCTGCTCGGCGCCGCCCGGCTGGAGATCGGCCGCCGCCAGGGGCTCATCGATGACAGTGCCTGGTCGTTCGTGTGGGTGGTGGACGCACCGCTGTTCAAGCCGACCGGTGAGGACGACGACGTGGCCGTCGGCGGTGGCGCCTGGACGGCCGTGCACCACGCCTTCACCTCGCCGACGCCGGAGTGGATCGACACCTTCGAGTCCGACCCGGGCAGCGCGCTGGCCTACGCCTACGACATCGTCTGCAACGGCAACGAGATCGGCGGTGGGTCGATCCGTATCCACCGCAAGGACGTCCAGCAGCGGGTCTTCGAGGTGATGGGGATCGGGGCCGAGGAGGCGGCCGAGAAGTTCGGCTTCCTGCTCGAGGCGTTCTCCTACGGCGCGCCCCCGCACGGCGGGATCGCCTTCGGCTGGGACCGGATCGTGGCCCTGCTCTCGAAGGCCGACTCGATCCGCGACGTGATCGCCTTCCCGAAGTCCGGTGGCGGCTACGACCCGCTCACCGGTGCTCCTGCTCCGATCTCCGCGCAGCAGCGCAAGGAGGCCGGCGTGGACGCCAAGCCGGAGCCGAAGGGTGCAGGGTCGAACGAGGCGACGTCGAACGACGCACCCGCACAGTAACCAGGTGGCGCCGACCTTCCGCCGGCTGACGTCGGCGGCGGACCTGGGCCCGCAGTGGTCCTCGCTGCCGGTGCTGCGGGCGGACGTCCCGCGGTACCGGCAGGCGATCTGGTGGGCCGGCCCCGGCGCGGTCGCCATGAGCACGGCCGCCGAAGGGTCCGCTCGATCGCTGGTCGGGGTGGGAGAGCCCGCAGCGCTGGCGGACGTGGTCACCGCCGCGTTCACGCCCGACGGCGCCCCCTCCCCGGGGAGCGGCCTGCACATGCCACCGGCCGTGGTGAGCCTGACCCGCGGCACCTGGGACCTGCTGCCCGCCGCGGTGCGCACGTGGCTGGGCACCACCCGGGCCAGCCACTGGGACTGGCTCGTGTGCACCGAGGCGCCGCCGCCGACCTCGGCGCACGAACGCGTGGTCGAGCTCGACCTCGGCCTGGAGCGAGCCGAGATGGCCGCGCTGCAGCAGCTGGTGCTGCCCCACACCTACACCCCGCTGGACAAGCCCGGCACGCGCTGGTTCGGCTGCCGGGACGATCGCGGACGGCTGGTGGCGATGGCCGCGGCCGGCGGGTGGGTCCACGAGGTCCACCTCGGCTCGATCGTGACCCACCCGGACGTGCGCCGTCAGGGGCTCGGCTCCGCGCTGACCGGTGCGCTGACGCGGCGCGGCCTGGCCGCCACCGGGCAGGTCAGTCTGGGCCTGTACGCCGACAACCACGAGGCGCGGCGGGTCTACGCACGGCTCGGGTTCGCCCTGGGGCAGCAGTGGGAGAGCCGCCGGCCGCCGTCGCGGGTCAGTGCGTGATCGCGATCCGGCGGTGCAACGCCCGCAGCGGCCGTGGCGCCCACCAGTTCCGGCTGCCGAGCAGCGTCATCGTCGCCGGCACCAGCAGCATCCGCACGAGGGTGGCGTCGATGATGACGGTGACGGCCAGCGCGAAGCCGGCCTGCTTGATCACCACCAGCTCACCGCTGATGAAGCCGGCGAAGACGACGACGATCACCGCCGCCGCCGAGGTGATGATCCGACCGGACTGCTGCAGGCCGTCCCGGACCGCCTGGTCGTTGCCCTGCCGCCCGCCGGGGCCCCGGTCGTAGAACTCCTTGATCCGGGCGATGAGGAAGACCTCGTAGTCCATCGCCAGGCCGAACCCGAACGCGACGACGACCGCCACCACGTAGGACTCCAGACCCCCGACGGGTTCGAAGCCGAGCAGGTCGCTCAGGTGCCCCTCCTGGAACACCCAGGTCGTCACGCCGACCGAGGCCGCGAGCGAGAGCAGGTTCACGATCAGCGCCTTCAGCGGCACCAGGATCGATCCGGTCATGGCGAACAGCAGCACGAAGGTGGCGAGCACCACCACCCCGGCGGCGAGCGGGACGCCGTCGATCAGGGCCTGGGTGAAGTCGATCTGGCTCGCGGCCTGGCCGTAGACCCAGTACTCGACATCGGCCTGCGCGCCCAGGTCGCGGATGGCGGTCACCACGTCCTGCGCGTCCTGACCCCCCGCGTCCACGCCCTCGGGCAGGCGCACCCCGAGCACGTCGTAGTCGGAGTCGAGCTCGCGCGCGGGGTCGACGCTCGAGACCCCGGGCAGGTCCGAGATTGACTCGCTCAGGGCCTGGGCACCATCCGGACCGGCTGAGCCCACCAGCACCTGCACGGCCGGGTCGGACAGCGCCGGGTACTGCTCCTCCAGGGTGTCGACCACCTCGCGCTGCTCGGTCCCGGGCGGGAGCATGTCCACGGTCGAGCTGCGCAGCTGCAGGCCCAGCAGCGGTGAGGCGAGCAGGAGCAGGATCGCCGCCGTGCCGAGCATCACCACCCACGGGTGGCGCTGGACGCGGCCGGCGAGCGCCGAGAACAGCCCCGTCGGGGGAGCGGTCTCACCGAAGCGGCCGAGCACGTGACGCACCCCCGGGATGCGGGAGAGGGCGCTGGGGCGCAGCATCCGCCGGCCGCGCCAGGCGAGCAGCGCGGGCACCAGCGTCAGGGCACTGAGCAGGGCCAGGGCCACGACCGACAGACCCGCGGCCCCGAGGGAGCGCAGGATGTCCGGTCGCAGCAGCAGCAGGCCCGAGACGGCGACGGCCACGGTGACCGCCGAGAACGCGACCGTCCGCCCGGCGGTGGTGAGGGTGCGCCGGGTGGCACGGATGACGGCGGCGTCACCGCGGCCGTGACCGCGACGCCGGCTCCGGCGGGAGGCGCCCAGCGGGATCGGGCCGGTGGCCGCGAGCTGCTCGGCCTCCTCCTCCACGGCATGCCGGATCTCCTCACGGAAGCGGGAGACGATCAGCAGGCCGTAGTCGATGGAGAGCCCGAGGCCGAGCACCGTGACGATGTTGACGACCACGGAGTCGAGCTCCAGGACCGCCGAGAACCCCCACAGCACCGCGAGCCCACCCGCGATCGACGCCAGCGCCCCGGCCAGCGGCATCCCGGCGGCCAGGAAGCCGCCGAAGACGATCACCATGATCAGCAGGGAGATCGGCAGCGCCACGATCTCGCCGGTCACCAGGTCGCTCTCCATCTGGTGGATGATCGCGTCGGTGATGAGGCCGGCGCTGGTCAGCCGGGCGTCGGCGCCGAGGTCCTCGGCCAGGGTGCCGAGCTCGGCGGTGACGTCCTCGAGGGCAGCCTCCTCGGCGTCCTCGGCCAGGGCTGCGTCCAGGGTGACGGTGACCACGAAGCCGTCACCGTCCTCGGCCAGGAACGGGACGGCGGCCGGGGACTGTGCCCCCTCGGGCACGATGAACGGGTCCGTCACCGACTCCACGCGCTCGTCGGCCAGCAGCACCGAGTGCAGCCGCGAGGCGGCCCGGGCCGCCTCGGCCAGCGTCTCCTCCGACTCCAGATCGACGCCGCTGAGGACGGCCGTGATGGTGGCGCCGTCCTCGGTGGCATCATCGACGATGGTGCGCGCCTCCTCGGTCTCCGAGCCCGGTACGCGCGGTTCACCGCTGTGCAGGCGGTCGAAGAGGCCACCGGCCCCGAAGCCGGTGGTCGCGAGCGTGCCCGCGAGGGCGAGCAGGACGAGCCAGAGGACGACGATGCGGCGGGGGGCGCGAGCGGTGACGGCTCCGAGGCGATCGAACACCGGCCTATCATCGCAGGCCGCAGGGCTGCGGATCGTCGCCGGAGCGGACACTCGGGGCGCGTAGGCTCTCACGCGTGGACTTGTTCGAATCGGTCGGCACCGATGACGCCGGCGTGCCGCAGGCCTCGGCGACGGCGCCCCTCGCCGTCCGGATGCGGCCCGCCAGGCCCGAGGAAGTGCTCGGGCAGGCGCACCTGCTCGAGTCGGGCTCTCCGCTGCGGCGGTTGATCGACCCTCCGGCCGCCGGGACGCTGCCGCCGTCCTCGGTGGTGCTGTGGGGGCCGCCCGGCACCGGCAAGACGACGCTGGCCTACCTGGTGGCGCACGTGTCCGGGCGCCGGTTCGTCGAGCTCTCCGCGGTCACCGCCGGGGTGAAGGATGTCCGCACCGTGATCTCCGATGCCCGACGGCGACTGGCCGGTTCGGGGGAGGAGACGGTGCTCTTCATCGACGAGGTGCACCGGTTCTCCAAGACCCAGCAGGACGCACTGCTGCCGGCGGTGGAGAACCGGTGGGTGACGCTGATGGCGGCCACCACCGAGAACCCGTCCTTCTCGGTGATCTCCCCGCTGCTGTCGCGCTCGATCATGCTGACCCTACGCTCGCTGGTGACCACCGACCTGGACGCGCTGATCACGCGCGCGCTGACGGACGAACGCGGGCTCGGCGGTCAGGTCGAGCTGGAGGAGGAGGCGCGTGCGTACCTGCTGCGCCTGGCCGGCGGGGACGCCCGCAAGGCGCTGACGATCCTGGAGGCGGCGGCCGGGACCGCCGTCGGAGCGCAGGCAGGGTCCATCACCCTCGAGGCGGTCGAGCGCGCCATCGACGTGGCCGCCGTGCGCTACGACCGGGACGGCGATCAGCACTACGACGTGATCAGCGCCTTCATCAAGTCGATGCGCGGTAGCGACGTGGACGCCTCGCTGCACTACCTGGCCCGGATGGTGGTGGCGGGGGAGGACCCGCGGTTCATCGCCCGTCGGGTGGTGATCGCGGCCTCGGAGGACGTCGGGATGGCCGACCCGACGGCCCTGCAGACGGCGATGGCCGCGGCGCAGGCCGTCGCCCTGATCGGGATGCCGGAGGCGCGGATCATCCTCGCCCAGGCGGTCGTGCACGTGGCCGCCGCCCCGAAGTCGAACGCCGCCTACGCGGGGATCGACGCGGCGATCGCGGACGTCAAGGCCGGCCGGATCGGCGTGGTCCCGGCGCACCTGCGTGACTCCCACTACGCCGGGGCGCAGCACCTGGGCCACGGCGCCGGCTATGTCTACAGCCACGACGAACCCCACGGGGTGGCGCGGCAGGAGTACCTGCCCGAGGACCTCGCCGGTGCTCGCTACTACCAGCCCACCGACCGCGGCTTCGAGCGGACCCTGTCCGAACGGCTCGACCGGATCCGCTCGATGCTGGGGCGGTAGCCCTGCTGGTGCGACCGGTGCGCCCCGGCCGATGCGGTAGAGTGTCGGGGTTGCCCACTCGGGCACGCCTGGGGTCCTAGCCGATGGACCGTCCCGTCTCGGGATGCTCCTGGAGTTGGCCCCACACCCCGGTCACCGCGACGCACGCGTCGCGGAGCGTGGTGTGACGTCAGGATCAACACGACAGGAAGAATCGCCACATGGCATCGCAGAACCGCACGCGCCGGCAGGTCCGGCTCTCCCGCTCGCTCGGGATCGCCCTGACCCCGAAGGCCGTCAAGTACTTCGAGAAGCGCCCCTACCCGCCGGGCGAGCACGGCCGTGCACGCCGCCGGACCGACTCCGACTACGCCGTGCGTCTGAAGGAGAAGCAGCGTCTGCGCGCCCAGTACGGGCTGCGTGAGGCTCAGCTGCGTCGCGCCTTCGTCGAGGCCCGCCACGAGCAGGGCCTGACCGGTGAGTCGCTGGTGGAGCTGCTCGAGATGCGCCTGGACGCGCTCGTGCTGCGCGCCGGGTTCGGCCGCACCATGGCGCAGGCGCGCCAGGCGGTCGTGCACCGCCACATCCTGGTCGACGGCAAGCTGGTCGACCGCCCCTCCTTCCGGGTCAAGCCCGGCCAGGTCGTCCAGGTCAAGCCCCGCAGCCAGACCATGGTTCCCTTCCAGGTCGCCGCCGCCGGCGCCCACCGCGACGTGCTGCCGCTGGTGCCGGAGTACCTCGAGGTGCAGATCGAGAAGTTGCGGTTCGAGCTGACCCGCCGCCCCAAGCGCGCCGAGGTGCCGATCACCTGTGACGTCCAGCTGGTCGTCGAGCACTACTCGCGCTGATCCACGCGCGTATCCACTGACGCGGCGCCCCGGGCGAGGCCATCACGGCCGTGCCCGGGGCGTCGTCGTCTCACCCGCCGGGCCGGGCGCCCGGTAGGGTCGCCTCACCAGACCCGTTGCCCTCGGTAGGAGAACCACAGCTCATGTCTCTCGGTGACATCGCCGGCCTCATCGCCGCGATCGCATTCGTGCTCCTGGTCGGTGCTCTCGCGGTGCCGCTGCTCAAGTTGGGCCGCGTGATGGACGAGGCACGCAAGAGCCTCGCCGACGTCACCGAGCACACTCTGCCCGTGATCGACGAGGCCGCGGTCACGATCACCTCGGCGAACAGCCAGATCAGCAAGGTCGACACGGTGACCACGGCGGCCGCCGAGGTCTCCACGAACGTCTCGGCGTTGACCTCGCTGGTGGCCGCCACGGTCGGTGCGCCGCTGGTCAAGGTCGCGGCCTTCTCGCTGGCGGTGCGTGGCATGTTCGGCAAGGGGGAGAAGGACAAGTGAAGCGACTCCTGTGGGTGGGTGTCGGCGTCGCGGTCACCGTGGTGGTGCTCCGGCAGGCCGGCAAGGCCAACGAGCGCGTCGGCGCGATCGCCCACGCCGTGAGCCCGGCGGGCCTGGCCGAGTCGGTCACCACGCTCGCCTCGGCCGCCCGGGACCTGACCGAGCAGCTGCGCACCTCGATGGCCGAGCACGAGGACCGGCTCACGGCGGCGCTGCTGCCGAGCCAGGCCGAGCAGAGCCACGCCCGTCAGAGCCGAGCCGAACGCCACGCTCCCTCGTCCTGGCCGGACGACTTCGACATCGACGACACCCTGTAGACCCTCCGCCCGCTCCGTGCTGTCTGCGGGGCGCCCCGACGCGACCGAACGAGAATCCATGCGTACCGCCGAGATCCGTAGCCGCTGGCTGTCCTACTTCGCCGACCGCGGTCACACCGTGGTGCCGAGCGCTCCGCTCGTCTCCCCGGACCCCTCCATCCTGTTCACGATCGCCGGGATGGTGCCGTTCATCCCCTACATCGTCGGCACCGAGAAGGCGCCCTACCCGCGTGCGGTGAGTGTGCAGAAGTGCATCCGCACCAACGACATCGAGAACGTCGGCGCCACCACCCGGCACGGCACGTTCTTCCAGATGTGCGGCAACTTCTCCTTCGGTGACTACTTCAAGACCGAGTCCATCGGCTTCTCGTGGGACCTGCTGACCAGTGGCCAGGATGCCGGTGGCTTCGGCCTCGACGGTGACCGGATCTGGGTGACGATCTGGAACGAGGACGACGAGGCCGAACGTGCGCTGCGCGAGATCGGCGTCGATGCCCGGCACATCGTCAAGCTGCCGCGGCAGGAGAACTTCTGGGACACCGGCCAGCCCGGCCCGGCCGGCCCCTGCGCGGAGTTCCACTACGACCGCGGGCCGCAGTACGGGCCGGAGGCCGAGGGCGGCACCATCGATCCTGGCGGGGACCGGTACCTGGAGATCTACAACAACGTCTTCGACCAGTTCGTCCGCGGCCCGGGCACCGGCAAGGACTACGAGCTGCTCGGGGAGCTGGAGAACAAGTCGATCGACACCGGGCTCGGGCTCGAGCGCCTCGCCTTCGTGCTGCAGGGCCGCGAGAACCTGTACGAGATCGACCAGACGTTCCCGCTGATCCGCACGGTCGAGGAGCTCTCCGGGGCCGAGTACCTGCTGGGCCGCAACTCACCGGAGCCGGACCAGGTGCGGATGCGCGTGGTGGCCGATCACGTGCGCTCGGCGCTGATGCTCATCGGTGACGGCGTGCGCCCCGGCAACGACGGCCGCGGCTACGTGCTGCGCCGCCTGATCCGCCGAGCGGTGCGCTCGGTGAAGCTCCTCGGCGTGGACGAGCCGGCGCTGCCGGCCCTGATGCCGGTGGCCAAGGACGCGATGGCCGAGTCCTATCCCGAGCTCGAGGCGCAGTTCGACACCATCAGCCAGGTGGCCTACGAGGAGGAGGAGGCGTTCCGCCGCACCCTCGCCTCGGGCACCACGATCCTCGACACCGCGGTGCGCAAGGCCAAGGCTGCCGGCGCCGGAGCTCGGGTGCAGTTGCCCGGCACCGACGCGTTCGCGTTGCACGACACCTACGGCTTCCCCATCGACCTGACCCTGGAGATGGCGGCCGAACAGGGCGTGGAGGTCGACGAGGCGGGCTTCCGCTCGCTGATGTCGGAGCAGCGCCAGCGGGCGCGCGCCGATGCGCTGGCCAAGAAGACCGGTCACGTGGACTCCTCGGTCTATCAGTCGTTCCGAGCCGCGCTCGGTGGTCCGAGCACGTTCCTGGGCTACACCGACCACGCCGCGCAGGGACGGGTCGTGGGACTCGTGGTGGACGGCAGTGCCTCGCCCGTGGCGACGGCACCGGCGGACGTCGAGGTGATCCTCGACCAGACCCCGTTCTACGCCGAGGCCGGTGGGCAGCTGGCCGACCAGGGCACGATCACCCTCGCCGGTGGCGGTGTGGTGGACGTGGCCGACGTGCAGTCGCCGCTCAAGGGCCTGCACGTGCACCGCGGCACTCTCACCGAGGGCACCATCGCGGTGGACGAACAGGCGGTCGCCACGATCGACAGCGACCGCCGCCGCTCGATCGCCCGCGCGCACACGGCCACCCACATGGTGCACAAGGCGCTGCACGAGTTCCTCGGTGAACAGGCCACGCAGGCCGGATCGGAGAACGCGCCCTCGCGGCTGCGTTTCGACTTCCGGCACGGCTCATCCGTGCCGACCTCGGTGATCTCCGAGATCGACCAGCGCGTGAACGAGCGCCTGGCCGACAATCTCGAGGTCACCGACGCCACGATGAGCCTGGACGAGGCACGGGCGCAGGGCGCGATGGCGCTGTTCGGGGAGAAGTACGGCGATCGCGTGCGCGTGGTCTCCATCGGTGGCGACTGGTCCAAGGAGCTGTGTGCCGGCACGCACGTGCAGCGCTCCGGCGACCTCGGGCTGGTGACCGTCCTCGGTGAGTCCTCCATCGGGTCCGGCGTGCGGCGCATCGACGCCCTCGTCGGGCAGGGCGCCTACGACAACCAGGCCAAGGCGCACGCGCTCGTGGGGCAGATCTCCCAGCTCGTCGGAGCGCGGGCCGAGGAGCTACCCGAGCGGATCTCCGGGGTCCTGGGGCGCCTGAAGGATGCCGAGAAGGAGCTGGCCACGCTCCGGCAGGGGCAGCTGCTCACCCGGGCGGGGGAGCTGGCCGGGTCGGCGATCGAGCACGGGGGAGTGCGCACCGTCACCGCCACCCTCGGTGAGCTCACCTCCGCCGACGACGTCCGCTCACTCGTGCTCGACGTGCGTGACCGCCTGGGCTCGAGTTCCCCGAGCGTCGTGGCCCTGGGTGCCGTGGTCAAGGACCGTCCGGTGGTCGTGGTGGCCACCAACGACGGCGCCCGTTCCGCCGGCGCGAAGGCCGGTGCGCTGGTGCGCACGGCGGCCACCCGTCTGGGCGGCGGCGGTGGTGGCAAGGACGACATCGCACAGGGGGGCGGTACGGACGCCGGGGCCCTCGAGGAGGCGCTGCGGGCCGTGGCCGCGGACCTGGACGCCTTGTCGTGACCGACAGTCTGCGGACGGGTGTGCGCCTCGCGATCGATGTGGGCTCGGTCCGCATCGGTGTCGCGCGGTGCGACCCGCACGGCATCCTGTCCTCGCCGGTGCGCACGGTCGCCCGTTCGGCGCAGGAGGACGGTGTGCGCGAACTCACGGCGCTCGTCGCCGAGTACGAGCCGATCGAGGTGGTCGTCGGGCTGCCCCGGAGCCTCGACGGCGGGGAGGGTCCCGCAGCACGCAGCGTTCGGGCGTATTGTGTAGCACTGGTCCGGGCGATCCGCCCGATTCCGGTTCGTCTGGTCGACGAACGACTGACCACGGTGACCGCCCATCAGGTGTTGCACCAGGCCGGTCGTAAGTCCAAGCGGCACCGCGAGGTGGTCGATCAGGTGGCGGCTGTCACGATCCTGGAGGCCGCCCTCGACGCCGAACGACGTCAGGGCCGGCCGCCGGGGGAGATCGTCCCGGACCCGGACCCCGACCATGGCGCTCCGCGCGGAGCGGCACCGGACGCAGACCTGGACGCACCGACTCAGGAGGGCACGTGACCGACCTGTTCAATCAGGGCTCCGGCAGTGCTGACGATGCCCGCGAGCAGCGCACTGCTGAGCGTCGTCGTCGCGCCCGCAAGCACGCGCAGCGCCGCCGCAACATCATCTCTTTCGTGGTCATGGTGGTGGCGCTGGCGCTGCTGGTGGGCGGAGGCTGGGTGCTGGTGCGCCCGCTGCTCAGCAGCGACGAGCAGCCCACCGCCGAGGTGACCGACTACCCGGGCCCGGGCTCCGGCGAGGTCGAGGTGGTCATCGAGGAAGGCTCCAGTGGCAGCGACATGGCCACCGCACTGGTCGAGGCGGACGTGGTCGCCACCCGGACGGCGTTCATCAGCGCATTCAACGCCAATCCGGATGCGGCCGGAATCCAGCCCGGTACCCATGTCCTCATGCAGGAGATGTCGGCCGATGACGCGGTGGCGCTGATGGCGGACGGCACGACGCTGGCCGACACCCGGTTGACCATCCCGGAACAATGGCGTGCCAGTCAGATCTACGAGCGGATCGCACAGCGTCTTGAGGTCGACGTCAGTGAGGTCGAGTCTGCTGCAGACGACGTTGCCGCGGACTATCTCCCGGACGTGGCCGGCGACGAGATGGAAGGCTGGCTCGCCGCGAGCACCTACAACGTGCATCCGGACGACACGGCGACGGACGTGCTGCAGGCAATGATCGATCGAACCGTCGAGATGCTGGACTCGCTGGAGGTCCCGCCGGAGCAGCGCGAGGAAGTTCTTATCAAGGCTTCGATCGTGGAGGCCGAGGTCATCCTGGATGATGAGCGTGCGAACGTAGCGCTCGTGATCGAGAACCGCCTCGAGGGTTGCAGCGGAGATGGCCGCCTGGGCATGGACTCGACAGTTGCCTACGGTTTGGGCATCACGTTGGGAGAGGCCCTCACGCAGGAACGGCTTCGAGAAGACACGGCATACAACACGCGACTGAACCCGGGGCTTCCGCCTGGCCCGATCAATTCACCCAGCCAGCAATCGATCGAAGCAGTTCTCGAGCCGGCTGAAGGACAGCTGTGCTACTTCGTCAGCGATCTCGAAACCGGCGAGTCGCTGTTCGCGGAGACGCTCGAGGAGCACAACGAGAACCGGGCAATCATCAATGAGCGCACCAGTGGCGATGGCTGACCACCGGCAGGACGAATCCGCTCGTGTGCGCCGCGCCGCCGTTCTCGGGCACCCCGTCGCCCACTCGCGCTCACCTGTGCTGCACACGGCCGCCTATGAGGCCCTCGGTCTGACGGAGTGGGAGTACCAGCTCCACGACGTCGATGAGCACCAGCTCGCCGACTTCGTAGCCGGGCTCGATGACTCCTGGGCGGGCCTGTCCCTGACGATGCCGCTCAAGCACGAGGCACTGCGGCTGGCCGACCACGCCGACGGGCTCGCCAAGGTGGTCGGTGCGGCGAACACGCTGCTGCGCCAGCCCGGCGGGCTGCTGGTCGCGGCCAACACCGACGTGCACGGTCTGGTCGCCTCCCTGCGCGAGGTGGCTCCCGCGGGCTGGCAGCCCCGGTCCGCCGTGATCGTCGGTGGGGGAGCCACGGCGGCTTCCGCACTGGCCGCGGTCGGCGAGCTCGGCGTTCATCACCCCGTGGTCATCGCCCGCTCGCTCGCCCGGGTGGGCACGGTGCGGCGCGCGGCGGCGAAGACCGGTCTCGAACCGGAGTACGTGGCGCTGGACCGGCCCGAGACACCTGGGCTCATGCGCGCCGCCGACGTCGTGATCCTGACGTTGCCGCAGCATGCAGCCGACCCTCTCGCCGACTGGTTCTCCGACGCGAGTCTCTCGCCCTCACAGGTGATGCTCGACGCGGTCTACGCCGGCTGGCCGACCGCCGCTGCGCAGGCGTGGGAGCAGGCGGGCGGCACCATCGCCAGTGGCTTCCTGATGCTGTTGCACCAGGCCTGCGAGCAGGTGCGGCTGATGACCGGTCACGAGCCACCCGTCGAGGCCATGCGGGAGGCTCTGACCGCCTCACTGGCCCGCGCTTGACCACCCGGGCGCGACCTCCTCACGCAGCCCGGCACTGAGCGCGGTGAAGTCGCTGCGCTCGGGCACCCGTACGTAGACGTGGCCCGTGCGGGTGCGCCACGTCGTCACCCCGGTCCACGCGTCACGTTCTACCGAGAAGGCGCGCTCGGTCTTGCCTTGATGGTGGTGGCGGCAGAGGGTCTGCAGATTCGTCTCCACCGTCTGCGCCCACGGCGGCAGGGCGGGGTCGAACGGGGTGATGTGGTCGATCTGGCACCGCCACGCCGGCACGAGGCATCCCGGGAAGCAACAGGTCCGGTCGCGATCGAGGATCAGCGCACGCAGGCGCCGTGACGGGACGTAGGAGTCCGTGCACGCCAGTCCGAGCTCGGCACCCATCACCACCACCGGATCCGTGGCACCACTCCCACGACCCGGAGGGCTCGGCCCAACGCGAGGGACTCCAGCAGCCGCAGCGTCTGGTGACTGTGCCACCCCGCCGGGCGGCCGGCGTTGCATCCAGGCCACCGTGGCCGCCGGCTCGCTCCCGTCCGGCAGGCCGGGCGGCCGCCGGGGCGGGAGCACCTCCCGCATCGGATCCAGGAGCTCCTCGAGAGTGGGGGCCGATCCCTGCGGCCGGCCGCGATCTCGCACATCGACCTCGACCGTGCCCCCACCGGCCAATCGGCGCGCGGAGCCAGCCGAGATCGGCCCGTACCCGTGCAGCATCGCCGGCGTCTCGTCGTCCGCGGCCAGGACCGGCACGGTCGCGCTGATCTGGATCACCGGACGGCGACCGTGACGCTCGCCGAGCACGTGCCCGCCGGGGGTGTGTCCCGTGACCAGGATCTCTTGGAAGATCTGCACGAACACATCAGCACGTCGCTGATCCAGGGTGCGCTCGTCCTCGGCAGTGGTGTCCGCGGCGAGGGTGTCGACGCAGGTATAGGCGGCGAGCGCCTCCGCGGCCGGAACGTAGGCACCGACCCAGGCCATCTCGTGCCGGGCGGGCTCGAGCACCACCCGTCGTCGGGCGCGTTCCTTCTCGCTCTCGCGCTGCGCACCGGCGGGGTCGACGGCCAGGACGGCCACCTCGAGCTCCCGGCGCAGCTGCGGGGGTGTGTGGTCCTGCCCGTAGGCAGCACCGTGCTCCTGCACCCGGAGCGCCGCTGTCGGCTCCATCCCCTCGGTCGCCTCGGCGATGAGGTCCACCTTGCGGGCCGTGAGCAGACCCTCGCGGAACGTCTCGGCGACGGCGGGTGCCTCGGCCAGTGCTGCCGCCCGCCCCACCAGGGTCTCGGCCGCGTGCCCGGTCGAGGCCAGCCGGAGCGCGATCTCGTCCCTCGTCCGGGTCGCCCCGCGGGATCCGATCCGCCGCTCCATCAGCTCGGCCACGAACGCGGCCTGCAACGCACCTGCGCGGTTCACGATCCGTTCCGCCGCAGCGATCAGCTCGACCAACAGGCCCTCGTCCGGAGTTCGCAGCCCGTCGACCTCGGCCTCCAGCACGCTCAGCAGATCCGCACCCGCGGGAGCCTCGGCCACCACCTCCGCGGCCTGGGAGCACGAGGCGTCGAAGGACCACCCCGGCGTCACCCGATCCACCACGCGCGCCGCCTCCACCCGGTCACGGAGGGTGGCGGAGGAGCGGTTCTCGGACATGACTGCAGTACATCAGCGAGCACCGACATCGAACGACTGTGGCATGTCCGAACGTGTGAAGGACGACGTCGTCCACAGGTCGCGCGGTACCCGCACGGCCGGTCCACCGCGGCTGCCATCATGAGCAGATGTGGGGATCACTGCTGGGGGCACTGCTGCTGGGGGTCGCCGCCTGGGCGAGTACACCCGTCGTGCTTCGCCACGCCAGCAGCCGAACCAGCCGAACCAGCCGAACCGGCACAGCATCCTCCGCACCGCCGACGACCTCGCCGTGGGTGCGCCGGCGCGCCCACGTCCCGCTCGCCGCCGTGGCCGGTGCCGGCGTGATGGCCCTGCCGGCCGGTCCGGTCCTGACCGCCACGCTCGCGGTCGCCGCGCTCGGACTGGCGCTGCTGGTCACCGTCGATCTCGCGGTGCACCGCCTGCCCGACCGGCTGGTCGCAGCGCTGGCCGTCGTCGTCCTGGCGGGACTGCTCGCGGCCACGCTGCTGGGGGAGGGGACGTGGAGCGACCTGGGCCGGGCCGCCGGTGCCGGTGTCGCGGTCGGCGCCGGCTTCCTCGTGCTGTGCCTGCTCACTCCCTCCGGCCTCGGGCTCGGGGACGTCAAGCTGGCCGGCGTGCTGGCCCTCCCGCTGGGGTGGTTCTCCTGGTCGGCCGTGCTCGCCGGTCTCGTCCTGTCCTTCGTCACCGGTGGCCTCGTGGCCCTGGCGCTCCTGCTGGCGCGACGGGCCGACCGGCGTACCCCGATCGCTTTCGGACCCTTCCTCGGCCTCGGCGCCGCCCTCGCCGTCGCGGCCGCCGCGATGGCCCCCGCCTGAGGCCCGCTCGCCTCCCGGACGTGCCCGCAGGGGCAGCGGGCAACCGTGGGAGGATGTCGCCATGCTCCGATGGTTGACCGCAGGCGAGTCGCACGGCCCCGCAGTGCTGGGGATCCTGGAAGGGGTCCCCGCCGGTGTCGAGATCACCACCGACGACGTGGCCGCAGCCCTGACGCGCCGCCGCCTGGGCTACGGGCGCGGCGCCCGGATGAAGTTCGAGCAGGACGCCGTCCGGATCCTCGGCGGGGTACGGCACGGGCGCACCATGGGAGGCCCGGTCGCGATCGAGATCGGCAACTCCGAGTGGCCGAAGTGGGAACAGGTCATGTCCGCCGACCCGGTGGACTCCTCCGTGCTCGACGTCGACGCCGGCACCGGGGACGCCCGCGAGCAGGCGCGCAACAAGCCGCTCACCCGCCCGCGGCCCGGTCACGCCGACCTGACCGGGATGGCCAAGTACCACCTCGACGACGCCCGCCCGGTGCTCGAGCGGGCATCCGCGCGCGAGACCGCCACCCGTGTCGCCCTCGGTCGCGTCGCCGCCGCCCTGCTGGAGCAGGCCGCCGGCATCCGGCTCGTCTCGCACGTGGTCCAGACCGGCCCGGTGGGCGTGCCCGAGGACGCGCCGCTCCCCGGACCCGGCGACGTCGCCGCCCTCGACGAGGACCCGGTGCGCTGCTTCGACCCCGACAGCTCCGCCCGCATGGTTGCCGAGATCGATGACGCCAAGAAGTCCGGGGACACCCTCGGCGGGGTGGTCGAGGTGCTCGCCTACGGCGTGCCGGCGGGGGTCGGCAGCTATGTCCACTCCGACCGGCGCCTCGACGCCCGCCTCGCCGGCGCCCTGATGAGCATCCAGGCGATCAAGGGCGTCGAGGTCGGCGACGGCTTCCGCACCGCCGCCCGGCGCGGCTCGGTCGCCCACGACGAGATCGTCCGCGACCCCGGCGGTCACCTCACCCGGGCGACGAACCGGGCCGGTGGCGTCGAGGGCGGGATGAGCAACGGGCAGGTGCTGCGGGTACGGGCCGCCCTCAAGCCCATCTCCACGGTGCCGCGGGCCCTGGCCACGATCGACGTCACCACCGGGGAGGCGGCCACCGCCCTGCATCAGCGCTCCGACGTCTGCGCCATCGCGCCGGCTGCCGTGGTGGCCGAGGCGATGGTGGCCCTGGTGGTGGCCGAGACGCTGCTGGAGAAGTTCGGCGGGGACTCGATCTCGGAGACCGCGCGCAACGTGCGCACGTACCTGGACTCGATCCCGGAGCACATGCGATGACCGCGGCCCATCCTCGCCTCGTCCTCATCGGGCCGCCCGGGGCCGGCAAGTCCACCGCCGGCCATCTCCTCGCCGAGGCGCTGGGTGTCACCTTCCGCGACACCGACTCCGACGTCGAGACCGCCGAGGGCCGGGCGATCTCCGACATCTTCGTCGACGATGGCGAACCCTACTTCCGGCAGGCCGAGCGCACCGCCGTGCAGCGCGCACTGGCCGAGCACGACGGCGTCCTCGCCCTGGGTGGGGGAGCGATCCTCGACCCCGACACCCAGGCCGACCTGGCCGGGCACACCGTGGTCTTCCTCTCCGTCGGACTGGCCGACGCCGCCGGCCGGGTCGGGCTGACGACGAGCCGCCCGTTGCTGCTGGGCAGCCCGCGACGCCAGTGGCAGGCGCTGATGGACGCACGGCGCGGGATCTACGAAGGGCTCGCGACCGTCGTCGTGCGCACCGACGGACTCACGCCGGAGCAGGTGCGCGACACCGTGCTCGCGCAGGTGCCCGCATGAGGGAGCCGGTGACCGTGCCGGTGCGGGCCGAGCACGACTACGACGTGCTGATCGGCTCGGACCTGCTCGACCGGCTGCCCGCCCTGGTGGGTGAGGGCGTCGCCCGCGTCTTCCTCATGCACGCCCCCGCGTTGCGGGAGCAGGCCGCTGCGGTGGCCGGGCGGCTCCGCGCCGCCGGCTACCAGGTGCACCCCCACGAGCTTCCCGACGCCGAGCAGGCCAAGACGATCGAGACCGCCGCGGGCTGCTGGGCCGCACTCGGCCAGGCCGCCTTCACCCGCACCGATGTGGTGATCGGGCTCGGTGGCGGTGCCACCACCGACCTGGCCGGTTTCGTCGCCGCCGCCTGGCTACGCGGGGTGCGGGTGATCCAGCTCCCGACGACGGTGCTCGCCATGGTCGATGCGGCGGTGGGCGGGAAGACGGGCGTCAACACCGCCGAGGGCAAGAACCTCGTCGGGGCCTTCCACTCACCGAGCGCCGTGGTGTGTGATCTGGACTGGCTGGTCACGCTCCCGCCGGCGGACCTGCGGGCGGGGATGGCCGAGGTGGTCAAGTGTGGCTTCATCGCCGACCCCCGGATCCTCGAGCTGGTCGAGTCCGACCCGGCCGCGGCCATGGCGCCGCAGGGCCCGGTGCTGGCCGAGCTGATCCGCCGCGCCGTGCAGGTCAAGGCCGACGTCGTCTCCGCCGACCTGAAGGAGTCCTCCCTCCGGGAGATCCTCAACTACGGTCACACCTTCGCCCACGCGATCGAGCACCACGAGCAGTACCGCTGGCGCCACGGCGAGGCGGTCGCCGTCGGGATGGTGTTCGTGGCCGAGCTGGCCCACGCGGCCGGACTGATCGACGCCGCCCTGCTGCGCCGCCACCGCGACGTGCTGGCCGCCCTGGAGCTGCCGACCCGGTACCGGCCGGGGGTGTGGGACGAGCTGCGGGAGGCGATGGGCCGGGACAAGAAGACCCGCGGGGCGACGCTACGCTTCGTCGTGCTGGAGGGCCTGGCCCGACCGACCCGGCTGGCGGGGCCCGATCCCGCGCTGCTCGCCGCCGCCTACACCGCCGTCACGGGGGAGTGAACGACATGTCTGCAGTCCTGGTGCTCAACGGACCCAACCTCGGCCGCCTGGGCAGCCGGGAACCGGACGTGTACGGCCACCTGGACCATCCCGGCCTGGCCGAGCGGGTGCTCGGGTGGGCCGCCGAGCTCGGGTTCGAGGCCGAGGTGCGCCAGACCGACGACGAGGCCGAGCTGATGGCCTGGCTGCACGAGGCGGTCGACACCGGCCGGGACGTGGTGCTCAACCCCGCCGCCTTCACGCATTACTCCTATGCACTGCGCGATGCCGCCGCGCAGGTGACCACCGGGGGCCTGCGCCTGATCGAGGTGCATCTGAGCAACCCGGCCGCACGGGAGCGGTTCCGCCACACCAGCGTGATCGCCGGGGTGGCCACGGGAACCGTCGCAGGATTCGGCGTCGAGTCCTACCGGCTCGCGCTGCAGGGGTTGCTTCATCAAGCCTGAGGGCTTGCTCCTCACGTATCAAGCCTAGGGGCTTGATAGTGCGACATCAAGGCTCTACCCTTGATCTATGTTCGTCGTGACCGCCGACCAGAACGCCTCCCGCCGGCACCGGGACCTGGTGCCCGAGACCCTCGACCACCTGCACCGGCTGCACGGCCGGGATCCCGCCGTCGCGCTCGCCTTCGAGCGGACGGTGGGCGATGAGATCCAGGGTGTCCTCACCACCGCAGCCGGCACGCTGCGCGCGGTGCTCGCGCTGCACCGCCGCCACGAGTGGAGCGTCGGTGTCGGCGTGGGCGCTGTCGACCTGCCCCTGGCCGAGAGCGCCCGCGCCTCGTCCGGAGCGGCGTTCCTGCATGCCCGCGAGGCGGTCGAGCGGGCCCGCGGACGCACGGTACCCGTTCCCATGGCCGTCACCGCCGGTCAGGCCGCCGGGGCTGCCGAGGCCGAGGCGCTGCTGCAGCTGGTGGCCGGCGTCGTACGCCGGCGCACCGACGCGGGCTGGGAGGCGATCGACCTGATCGAGACCACCGGCTGCACCGCACGCGAGGCGGCCACCGCCCTGGGCGTGTCCCCCCAGGCGGTCAGCGCGCGGCTACGCGCCGCGATGTGGGACGAGGAGCGCGGCGTGCACCCGCTCGCGGAGCGCCTGCTGGCGTCCCTGGACGAGACGGGCAGGATGGACTCATGACTGTCGGCGACATCCTGATCACCGCGGCGATCTCCTGCCTCGCCCTCGGCGTCTCGGCCGGCGCCGGCGCACCGCTCACCGGCTGGTTGCTCGCGCGCTTCGCCCGCCGGACGCCGGCGCCCGAGGAGACCGCTGCGTCGTCCCCGGAGCAGCCCGCCGAAGAGGTGCTGCGCGGTGGCTGGTGGATCGGTGTGCTCGAGCGGTTCGCCATCACCGGCTGCATCCTGGTGGGCTACCCGGCCGGCATCGCCGTCGTCGTCGCCGTCAAGGGGCTGGGGCGGTTCCGCGCGCTCGAGGGGCACGCGGGGATCTCCGAGCGTTTCCTCGTCGGGACGCTGACCTCCTACGTGTGGGCGGCCCTGGCCGGCCTCGGCGGGCTGGCTCTGTTCGCGCTGCTCGGGTGAGCCCGGGCCGGGGCGCGGCGTGAGGGCCCGGCACGTTACCCTGAGTGCCGCACCGGGCCCGGGCATCCTGCCCCGGCCCGCCTGACCAACCTGTAGTGAGGACGATCGCGTGGCAACGACCAACGACCTGAAGAACGGCACCGTGCTCAACATCGACGGACAGCTCTGGTCCGTCGTGGAGTTCCAGCACGTCAAGCCGGGCAAGGGGCCGGCGTTCGTCCGCACCAAGCTCAAGGGCGTGACCAACGGCAAGGTCGTGGCCAAGACCTTCAACGCCGGCGTGAAGGTGGAGACGGCGAACGTCGACCGCCGCGACATGCAGTACCTGTTCATGGACGGCACCGGCTACGTCTTCATGGACACCAGCGACTACGAGCAAATCACCGTGCCCGAGGACATCGTCGGGGAGTCGAAGAACTTCCTTCTCGAGGGATCCGAGGTCATCGTCGCCCTGCACGACGGTCTCCCGCTCTACATCGACCTGCCCGCCTCGGTCGTGGTGGAGATCACCTACACCGAGCCCGGTCTGCAGGGTGACCGGTCCACCGGTGGCACCAAGCCGGCCACCATCGAGACCGGCTACCAGATCCAGGTGCCGCTGTTCCTCGAGGCCGGCACCAAGGTCAAGGTGGACACCCGCTCGGGTGACTACCTGGGCCGCGTGAACGACTGACGGATGGCCGCACGCACGAAGGCGCGCAAGCGGGCCGTGGACGTCCTCTACGAGGCTGACCAGCGCGCCGTCGCCTCCCAGGCCGGGGCCGAGCACTCCGATCCCGGCCGGCCGACCCCGGTCTCGGTCCTCGCCGAGCGGCTGGTCGAACCGGGCACGCAGACGGCGCTGCCCCAGTACTCGGTCGAGATCGTCGAGGGATTCGCCGCCCACGCCGAACGCATCGACGAGGTCCTCGCCACCTTCTCCCAGGGGTGGACGCTCGAGCGGATGCCGAGTGTGGACCGCGCCATCCTGCGGATGGGCACGTGGGAGGTGCTCTACAACGACGAGGTCGATGCCGCCGTTGCGATCGATGAGGCGGTCGGGCTCGCCCGCGAGCTGAGCACGGACGATTCGCCCAGATTCGTCAACGGCCTGCTCGGCCGGATCGCCGAGCTGGGACCCAACCTGGTGGACTGACGCCGTGCCGCCCGCCGACCCACCGCTGCCGCGCCGGCTGCGCGCGAGCTACGCCGCGGGGTCGGTGGGCACCGGCGGGTTCGGTACGCTGCCGGGCCTCGTCCTCAGCTACTACCTGACCGACGTCGTCGGCGTCGCCGCCGGTCTCGCCTCGCTGGTGGTGACCGTCCCGAAGATCTGGGACGTCGTCGTCGACCCGATCATCGGCGCCGCCAGTGACGCAGACGCCCGCCGGCGCGGATCACGGTCACGGCTGATGCTGCTCGGCGCGCTCACCCTCCCGGTCGCCTTCACCCTCCTCTTCGCCGCCCCCGGCTCGGGCGGCGCAGCGGCGATGTGGGTCGTCGGTGCCTACCTGCTGGCCACGACGGCCTTCTCCCTCTTCCAGGTCCCCTACATCGCCCTGCCGGCCGAGCTGGCGACGACGCCCACCGCGCGCACCCGCCTGCTCGCCCCCCGCATCGCCGTCCTCGCGGTGGTCATCCTGGCGTTCGGGGGAGGCGGGCCGCTGGTACGCGACGCGGCCGGGTCGGGCCGGACCGGCTACCTGGTGATGGCGATCGTCACCGGCGCCGTGATGGCGATCGGCATGGTGCTGGCCGCCACCGGGGCCGGACGCGCGACCCGCCGCCCGCCGCAGGCAGCCGACCCGCCCCGGCGATCGCCGTCGCCGGCGGCCTACCGCAGCGGCGCGGCCGCGCTGCGCGAGTGCGGGCCGCTGCGCACGCTGCTGACGACCTTCGTCCTGCAGGCCCTGGCTGCCGGGGCGATGCTGGCCGCCGCACAGTACGTGGCGACCTACGTGCTCGGGCGGGAGTCCGCCGTCACCGGCCTCTTCGTGGCGCTCGTCGCGCCGGCACTGCTGGTGATGGTGCCCGCACGCCGGCTCGCCGACCGGGTGGGCAAGAAGCGGGCGTACGTGCTCAGCAGCGTGGTCTTCGCGATCGCCTCCGGCTCCCTCGTGCTCATGAGCGCCGGGACCGGCTGGTGGCTGTACGCCGCCGTCGCCGTGGCCGGGGTGGCCTACGCCGGGATGCAGCTCTACCCGCTGGCGATGCTGCCGGACGTGATCGCCGACGACGCCCGCACCCGTCCCGGCGAGGAGGACCGGGCCGACCGGGCCGGGGTGATCGCCGGGGTGTGGACGGCGGGGGAGACCGCGGGCATGGCACTGGGACCGACGCTCGCGCTGGCCGTGCTGGCCCTGAGCGGATTCGTCTCCCGCACCGGCGGAGCCCCGGCCGTCCAACCCGAGTCGGCGCTGACGGCCGTGGTGGTCATCTTCAGTGCCCTGCCCGCCGCACTCGTGCTGATCTCCCTGGTCCCGCTGGCGCGCCATCGCCCGTCCCCGCACCTCCTGGAGGCACGATGACCGACGACCCCGCCGACATCCTGGCCGAGCTCAGCCGGATCCGGCACGCCGATCCACCCACCCACGGCGGCCGGGTGCTGTCCTACGTCTACGACCACGGCCGGCCGGAGCTCGATGCGCTGGCCGCCGAGGCGGCTGCGATGTTCCTGCCGGTGAACGGCCTGGACCCGACCACGTTCGCCTCCGTGGCGCGCTTGGAGCGCGATCTCGTGCGCTTCACCCGGTCGGTGCTGCACGGCGACGGCGAGGTGGCCGGCTCCGTCACCTCCGGGGGCACCGAGTCCTGCCTGCTCGCCGTCAAGTCAGCCCGCGACTGCTGGCTCGCCGCCCGCGGCGAGACGGACGCGAGTGGCGAGCGCCCCGAGCTGGTGCTGCCCACGACGGCGCACCCCGCCTTCCGCAAGGCGGCGCAGTATCTGGGGCTCACCCTGGCGGAGGTCCCGGTCGATCCCCGCACCGGGATCGTGGCCGCCGATGACGTGCTCGCCGCGATCACGCCCCGCACTGCCCTGGTAGTCGTGAGCGCGCCCAACTACCCGTTCGGCACGATCGACCCGGTCGCCCGGGTGGCGGCCGGGGCACAGCAACGCGGCGTGCCGGTCCACGTCGACGCCTGCATCGGCGGCTGGCTGCTGCCGTGGTGGCCCGAGAGGGACACGGGGGACAACACGGACGACCACGAGCGCTGGGACTTCGCCGTCGAGGGCGTCACGTCGATCTCGACCGACCTGCACAAGTACGGCTACGCGCCCAAGGGTGCCTCCGTGGTGCTCTACCGCGGCCGGGAGCGCCACCGGGCGCAGTACTACGCGACCACCGGGTGGCCGGGCTACCCGGTGGTCAACCCGACGGTGCTCGGCTCCCGGTCGGCGACCGCGAATGCGGCCGCGTGGGCGATCGTGCGGGCCCTGGGCACCGCGGGCTACGCCGAGCTGGTGGCGCGCACCGCCGCCGCGACCGGGGCGGTGCGCCGGGCCCTCGACGGCATCAGCGGACTCACCGTGGTGGGCGCACCGGCCGCCGCGCTGCTGGCCGTCCAGGCAGATCCGGATCGCGCGCCCGCGCATCAGGTCGATCCGTTCGCCTGGGTCGATGCCGTGCGCCGCCGCGGGTTCCTGCTGCAGGCCCAGCCCGCGTTCACCCAGCCGGACGGCACCACCCTGCCACGCACCGCGCACCTGACGATCACCCCGGCCACGGAGTCGGTCACCCGCGAGCTGGTCGCCGCTCTGCGCGAGGGGGCCGACGAGGTACGCGGGCGCCCGGCCACGGGCCCGCAGCCGGATCTCGTCGCCGAGGTTCTCACCCGCGGGCTGCCGGCGGAGATGGCACCGGTGCTGTCCACGCTGGAGGCGATGGACGGCGAGCAGGCGCGGACTGTCCTGACCGCGCTGCTGGCCTCCGTGATCGACCCCGACGTGGCGGAGGACACAGACGGCGGCGACTGAGCGGGGCGGGCCGCGCCGACCGGGTAGAGTAACGCCTCGGCACGCAAACCTTTAAGCCCGTCCCGTGAGGCGGGGAAGGAGGCACACGCCGGTGACTTCTGGCGCCCCAGCACGAGTGGTCCTCTCCGAGACCGACATCTCCCGGGCACTGACCCGTATCGCGCACGAGATCGTCGAACGCAACAAGGGCGCCGAGGAGGTGCTGCTGCTCGGGATCCCGACGCGCGGTGCCCCGCTCGCGGCCCGGATCGGCGCGCGGATCGCCGAAGCCGAGCCGGGCTCCCTGAGCACCGAGGACATCGTCGGCACGCTGGACCCGACGATGTACCGCGACGACCTGCGCCGCCAGCCCACCCGCGGGCTGGAGCCGACCCGCATCCCCGCCGCCGGTCTCACCGACAAGGTGGTCGTCCTCGTCGACGACGTCCTCTACTCCGGCCGGACCGTGCGGGCCGCGCTCGACGCGCTTTCCGACCTCGGCCGCCCTCGCGCCGTGCAACTCGCGGTGCTGATCGACCGCGGCCACCGCGAGCTGCCCATCCGGGCCGACTACATCGGCAAGAACCTGCCGACCTCACGCTCCGAACGGGTCAGCGTGCACCTGAGCGAGCTCGACGGCGCCGACGAGGTGGTGCTCTCATGAGGCACCTGCTCTCCGCCTCCGACCTCAGCCGCGACGAGGCCATCACCATCCTCGACACCGCCGCGACGATGGCATCCACCCAGTCCCGGGCGATCAAGAAGCTGCCCGCGCTGCGCGGACTGACCGTGGTCAACCTCTTCTTCGAGGACTCCACCCGGACCCGGATCTCCTTCGAGGCGGCCGCCAAGCGGCTCTCGGCCGATGTCATCAACTTCGCCGCCAAGGGCTCCTCGGTCTCCAAGGGGGAGTCCTTGAAGGACACCGCCCAGACGCTGCAGGCCATGGGCGCCGACGCGGTCGTCATCCGCCACCCCGCCTCGGGAGCCCCGCACCGGCTCGCGACGTCGGGCTGGATCGACGCTCCGGTGGTCAACGCCGGCGACGGCATGCACCAGCACCCCACCCAGGCGCTGCTGGACGCCTTCACGATGCGCCGCCACCTGATGCCCGAGGGGGGCACGGGCACCGGCCTGGAGGGCAGGCGGGTGGTCATCGTCGGGGACGTGCTGCACTCGCGGGTGGCGCGCTCCAACGTCGACCTACTGCACACCCTCGGCGCCCACGTCACCCTCGTGGCCCCGCCGACGCTGCTGCCGGTGGGGGTGCACACGTGGCCGTGCGAGGTCTCCTACGACCTCGATGCGACGATCGCGGCCACCGCCCCAGACGCGATCATGATGCTGCGGGTCCAGCGTGAGCGGATGTCGGCCGCCGGCGGCGGATTCTTCCCCTCCGCGGCCGAGTACTCCCGCCGCTACGGGCTGGACGCCGGCCGGTTCGACGCCCTCCCCGGGCACGCGCTCGTCATGCATCCCGGGCCGATGAACCGCGGCCTGGAGATCTCCGCCCGGGCGGCGGACTCCGATCGCTCCACCGTGGTGGAGCAGGTCGCCAACGGCGTGGCCGTGAGGATGGCCGTGCTCTACCTGGTGCTCGCCGGCAACGAAGGGACGCCCGCATGACCGACTACCTGATCACCGGTGCCCGCCTGCCCGACGGGTCGGTCACCGACCTGCTGCTGGCCGGCGGACGCATCGCCGCCACCGGAGCCGACGCCGCGGCCGGCGCCGACGCCGGCACGCGCCGCGTCGACGCCGACGGTCTCCTCGCCCTGCCCGGTCTGGTCGACCTGCACACCCACCTGCGCGAACCCGGCCGCGAGGACGCCGAGACGGTGGCCTCCGGGACCCGGGCGGCCGCCGTCGGGGGCTTCACCTGCGTGCACGCCATGGCGAACACCACCCCGGTGTCGGACACCGCGGGCGTGGTGGAGCAGGTCTGGCGCCTCGGCCAGGACGCCGGCTGGGCGCAGGTGCGCCCCGTCGGCGCCGTCACCGTCGGCCTCGCCGGTACCCAGCTGGCCGAGCTGGGGGCGATGGCCGACTCCGCGGCGCGGGTGCGCATGTTCTCCGACGACGGCATGTGCGTGCACGATCCGGTCCTCATGCGCCGTGCGCTGGAGTACGTCAAGGCCTTCGACGGCGTCGTCGCCCAGCACGCGCAGGAGCCGCGCCTGACCGAGGGCGCCCTGATGCACGAGGGCGTGGTCTCGGCCGAGCTCGGCCTGACCGGCTGGCCCGCCGTGGCCGAGGAGGCGATCATCGCCCGGGACGTGCTGCTCGCCGAGCACGTGGGCTCGCGGATCCACATCTGCCACCTATCCACGGCCGGATCGGTCGACATCGTGCGCTGGGCCAAGGCCCGCGGCATCCAGGTCACCGCCGAGGTCACCCCGCACCACCTGGTGCTGACCGACGAGGCGATCCGCGGCTACGACCCGCAGTTCAAGGTCAACCCGCCGTTGCGCACGGCCGAGGACGTCCAGGCCGTGCGCGCGGGCCTCGAGGACGGCACGATCGACATCGTCGCCACCGATCACGCCCCGCACCCGAGCGAGGCCAAGGACTGTGAGTTCGCCGCCGCCGCGATGGGGATGACCGGCCTGGAGACCGCGCTCTCGGTGGTCACCGAGGTGATGGTGAACGACGTCGCCCGCGACTTCGGCTGGGCCGACGTGGCCCGGACGATGTCGGCCACCCCCGCCCGGATCGGACGCGTGAGCGATCAGGGCCGGCCGATCGCCGCCGGCGAGCCCGCCCACCTGACCCTCGTCGACCCTGCCGCCCGCTGGCGGGTCGACCCCGCTGCGCTGCGCACCGCGAGCGAGAACACTCCCTTCGCCGCCCGCGAGCTCCCCGCGCGCGTGCTGGCCACCTTCTACCGCGGGGTGGCGACCGTGCTGGACGGCGAGCCCCAGGACGGGAGCACCCGATGACCACGACCACCCCGACGCCGGAGGAGCACGCCGTGCCCGCACCCTCAGATCTCGCCCTGCTCGTGCTCGAGGACGGGACCGTCGTCCGCGGTCGCGCCTACGGCGCGCGCGGCGCCACCTTCGGCGAGATCGTCTTCTCCACCGGGATGACCGGCTACCAGGAGACCCTCACCGACCCCTCCTACCACCAGCAGATCGTGGTGATGACGGCCCCGCACGTGGGCAACACCGGCATCAACGACGAGGACACGGAGTCGCGCCGGATCTGGGTCTCCGGCTACGTGCTGCGCGACCCCGCCCGCCGGCCCTCCAACTGGCGTTCGCGCCGCACCCTCGCCGACGAGCTCGCTGCCCAGGGCGTGGTCTCCATCAGCGACGTCGACACCCGGGCCCTGACCCGCCGGCTGCGCGAGGGCGGAGTGCTGCGGGCCGGGATCTTCTCCGGTGACGCCCTGCCCGACGTCGTCGACGCCCGGGCCGAGTCCGAGCTGCGCGAGCAGGTGCTCGCCTCGCCCGAGATGGCCGGCGCCAGCCTCTTCGACGCCGTCACCACCGCCGAGGCGTACGTGGTCGAGCCGACGGGGGCCTTCGCCGGCCAGGAGCCCATCGGCACCGTCGCGGCCCTCGACCTCGGCATCAAGTCGATGACGCCGCAGCGCATGGCCGAGCGCGGGTTGCGGGTGCATGTGCTGCCCGCCAGCACCTCCGCACGCGAGGTGCTGGCCCTGGAGCCGGACGGCGTGTTCTTCTCCAACGGCCCCGGGGACCCGGAGGCGGCCGAGCACGCCGTGGCGCTGCTGCGTCAGGTGCTCGACGCGAAGGTCCCGTTCTTCGGCATCTGCTTCGGCAACCAGCTGCTCGGGCGCGCCCTCGGCTTCGGCACCTACAAGCTCGCCTACGGCCACCGCGGTATCAACCAGCCGGTACAGGACGTGACCACCGGCAAGGTGGAGGTCACCGCGCACAACCACGGCTTTGCCGTCGACGCCCCGATCGGTGAGGCGACCACCGCCCCCTACGACGGGGGCCGGTACGGCCGGGTGCTCGTCTCCCACGTGGGCCTCAACGACAACGTCGTGGAGGGCCTGCAGTGCCTGGACCTGCCCGCCTTCTCCGTGCAGTACCACCCCGAGGCGGCCGCCGGCCCGCACGATGCCGCCTACCTGTTCGACCGCTTCGTCGACCTGCTCACCACCACCGCGAAGGACCACGCCTGATGCCCCGCCGCACCGACATCTCCAGCGTCCTGGTCATCGGCTCCGGGCCGATCGTCATCGGCCAGGCCGCCGAGTTCGACTACTCCGGCACCCAGGCCTGCCGCGTGCTGCGGGAGGAGGGGCTGCGGGTCATCCTCGTCAACTCCAACCCCGCGACGATCATGACCGACCCCGAGTTCGCCGACGCCACCTACGTCGAGCCGATCACCCCCGAGGCCGTCGCGGCCATCATCGCCCAGGAGAAGCCGGACGCGCTGCTGCCGACCCTGGGCGGGCAGACCGCGCTGAACGCCGCCATCGCGCTGGACAAGGCCGGAGTGCTCGCCGAGCACGGTGTCGAGCTGATCGGCGCCAACATCGAGGCCATCCACCTGGCCGAGGACCGCGAGCAGTTCAAGGGCGTGGTCGAGCGGTGCGGGGCGGAGTCGGCCCGCAGCTCCATCTGCCACTCGATGACCGAGGTGCTGGCGGCTGTTGAGGACCTCGGCTACCCGCTGGTGGTGCGCCCCTCCTTCACGATGGGTGGCTTGGGTTCGGGCATCGCCTACGACGAGGCCGAGCTGCGTCAGATCGCCGGCGCCGGGCTGCACTACTCACCCACCACCGAGGTGCTGCTGGAGGAGTCGATCCTCGGGTGGAAGGAGTACGAGCTCGAACTCATGCGCGACCGCAACGACAACGTCGTCGTGGTCTGCTCGATCGAGAACGTCGACGCCGTCGGCGTGCACACCGGTGACTCCACCACCGTGGCCCCGGCGATGACCCTGACCGACCGCGAGTACCAGAAGCTGCGCGATGTCGGCATCGCGGTGATCCGTGAGGTCGGGGTGGACACCGGTGGGTGCAACATCCAGTTCGCGGTCCACCCCGACAGCGGCCGGGTCGTGGTGATCGAGATGAACCCGCGGGTCTCGCGCTCCTCGGCGCTGGCCTCCAAGGCCACCGGCTACCCGATCGCGAAGATCGCCGCGCGGCTGGCGGTGGGCTACACCCTGGACGAGATCCCGAACGACATCACCGGGACCACCCCCGCCTCGTTCGAGCCGACGCTCGACTACGTGGTGGTCAAGGTGCCGCGCTTCGCCTTCGAGAAGTTCCCGGCCGCCGACCCGACGCTGACCACGACGATGAAGAGCGTCGGGGAGGCGATGGCCCTCGGACGCAACTTCACCGAGGCGCTGCAGAAGGCGATGCGCTCGATCGACTACGCCGGTTCCAGCTTCGACTTCGCTTCCCCGGCCCCCGACGCCGAGGAGACGGCGGCGCTGCTGGAGTCGATCCGCACCCCCACCGATCACCGCATGCTGGACCTGATGCGGGCGATCCGGGGCAGGGCGGAGCTGTCCGAGCTGTTCGATGCCACCTGGATCGACCCCTGGTTCCTGGACCAGCTGCAGCTGTTGCACGAGGTGGCCGAGGAGCTGCGGGCGGCGCCGGAGCTGACCTCGGACGTGCTCGCCGGGGCCAAGCGGCACGGTTTCTCCGACGCGCAGATCGCCGGTGTGCGCGGGCTCGGCGAGGCCACCGTGCGCGAGATGCGCCACGCCTACCGCATCCGGCCCGTGTACAAGACGGTCGACACCTGCGCCGCGGAGTTCGCGGCGCGCACGCCGTACCACTACTCCAGCTACGACGCCGAGACCGAGGTGCAGCCGCGCGAGCGCCCGGCCGTGCTGATCCTGGGCTCGGGCCCGAACCGCATCGGGCAGGGGATCGAGTTCGACTACTCGTGCGTGCATGCGGCGCTGGCCCTGAAGGACTCCTACGAGACGGTCATGATCAACTGCAACCCGGAGACCGTCTCCACCGACTACGACACCGCCGACCGGCTCTACTTCGAACCGCTCACCTTCGAGGACGTGCTGGAGATCTACGAGGCCGAGCTCGCCGTCGGGCCGGTCGCGGGCGTGATCGTCCAGCTCGGTGGGCAGACCCCGCTGGGTCTGGCCGACGCCCTCGCCGAGGCCGGCCTGCCGATCTGGGGAACACCGCCCTCGGCGATCGACGCCGCCGAGGACCGAGGTCAGTTCGGCCAGGTGCTCGTGCAGGCGGGCCTGCCCGCACCCGCCTTCGGCACCGCCGCCACGCTGGTCGAGGCCGAGGAGATCGCCGACCGGATCGGCTACCCGGTGCTGGTGCGCCCCTCCTACGTGCTCGGCGGGCGGGGGATGGAGATCGTCTACGACCGGTCCCAGCTGGTCGACTACGTCTCCCGCGCCACCGGGACCGAGGACCGGCACGCGATGCTGCCCGCACCGGTGCTCGTGGACCGGTTCCTGGACCAGGCGATCGAGATCGACGTCGACGCGCTCTACGACGGTGAGCAGCTGTTCCTGGGCGGGGTGATGGAGCACATCGAGGAGGCCGGCATCCACTCCGGTGACTCCGCGTGCGTGCTGCCGCCGGTCACGCTCTCGGACTCGATGATCGCCCGGATCCGTACCTCCACCGAGGCCATCGCCGCCGGGGTGGGCGTGCGGGGGTTGCTGAACATCCAGTTCGCCCTCACCGCCGACGTGCTCTACGTGCTCGAGGCCAACCCACGCGCCTCCCGCACGGTGCCGTTCGTGGCCAAGGCCACGGGCGTGCCGCTGGCCAAGGCCGCGGCGCTGCTGATGAGCGGGCAGTCGATCGCCGAGCTGACCGCCTCGGGGGTCCTGCCCGACACAGACGCCTCGGTCACCGACCACGGCGCCCCGCTGGCGGTGAAGGAGGCGGTGCTGCCGTTCAAGCGCTTCCGCACGGCCACCGGTCAGGTGGTCGACACCGTGCTCGGACCGGAGATGCGCTCGACCGGTGAGGTAATGGGCTACGACGTCGACTTCCCGCTGGCCTTCGCCAAGTCCCAGGCGGCGGCCTTCGGGGGCCTGCCCACGCAGGGGACGGTCTTCGTCTCCGTGGCGGACCGGGACAAGCGTTCGCTGACGCTGCCGGTGAGCCGCCTGGTCGAGCTCGGCTTCCGGATCCTGGCCACCGCCGGGACCGCCTCGGTGCTGCGCCGCAACGGCATCGCCGCGCAGGTGGTGCGCAAGGCCTCCGAGGGGCCGGGACCGGACGGTGAGGGCACGATCATCGACCTCATCACCGACGGGCAGGTGGACATGGTGCTCAACACCCCGGGCAGCAAGGGCGCCCGCGCGGACGGTTACGACATCCGTGCCGCCACGACCGCCGCCGACCGTGCGATCGTGACCACGATGCAGCAGTTCACGGCAGCCGTGCAGGCGATCGAGGCGATCCGGAGGGGCCCGTTCGCGGTGAAGTCCCTGCAGGCCCACGACGGCGACCGCGCCGAGCGACTGCGCGCCGCCGAGGCCACCGTGGTGGGGGCTGGCGCGTGAGCACGCCGGCGCCGTTCGGCCGCCGTCTGACCGCGGCGATGGACCGCTACGGACCGCTGTGCGTGGGCATCGACCCGCACGAGGCGCTGCTGCGGGCGTGGGGCCTGCCCGTCAGCGCCGGGGGCGTACGGGAGTTCGCGCTCGGCGCGGTGGCGGCCTTGCGCGGCGTGGTGGGCGTCGTCAAGCCGCAGGTGGCCTTCTACGAACGGTTCGGCAGCGCCGGGATCGCGGCGCTGGAGGAGACGGTGGCCGCCTGCCGGGACGCGGGGCTGCTGTGCATCGTCGACGCCAAGCGCGGCGACATCGGCAGCACCATGGCCGGCTACGCGAGCGCCTACGTAGGGGAGGGTTCGGCACTGGCAGGGGACGCCGTCACCGTCTCGGCCTACCTCGGGTTCGGCTCGCTCGAGCCGGTCCTGGAGCAGGCGCACGGCACCGGGCGCGGTGTGTTCGTGCTCGCGCTGACCTCCAACCCCGAGGGCGCGCAGGTCCAGCACGCGCGCGCGGAGGACGGCCTCAGCGTGGCCGCGCGGATCGCCGTGGAGGCCCAGCGACGCAATGCCGCGGAACTGGCGGCGGGGGAGCCGCTGGGCAGTGTGGGCCTGGTGGTCGGCGCCACGGTGGGTGCGGCCCCTCGCCGCCTCGGCCTGGACCTGGCCGCCGTGGGCGGCCCGCTGCTGGCACCGGGCCTGGGCGCCCAGGGTGCCGGGGTGCACCAGGTGCGCGAGGTCTTCGCCGGCGCCGAGCGGGCGGTGCTGCCCTCCAGCTCCCGGGACGTCCTGCGGGCCGGGCCCGATCCGGCTGCCCTCGCCGCCGCGGCCGCCGCAGCACAGGAGGACCTGCGCTCGCTGCGCACCCCCTCGGCAGGTGCCCCCGATTGATTTGCACCGACCGGCTCGCTACGTTGCCAGGCATACGTCTTTTCCGTCCACGACCGGCGAGGTGACCCGTGGCTCTTCCCCCACTCACGCCCGAGCAGCGCGCGAAGGCGCTCGAGAAGGCAGCCCAGGCGCGTGTGACGCGCGCCGAGGTCAAGAATCGCCTCAAGTACTCCGGTGGCAAGCTCTCCGAGGTGATCGCCGAGGGCCAGCGCAACGACGCCGTCGGCAAGCTGAAGGTGCTCGCGTTGCTCGAGTCGCTGCCCGGGGTCGGGAAGGTGACCGCGCGCACCGTGATGACCGAGGTGGGGATCTCGGAGTCGCGCCGTGTGCGCGGGCTGGGTCCGCAGCAGATCGCCAAGCTGGTCGAGCGGTTTGGCTGAGCGGCCGATCGATCGCGCCCGTCTGACCGTCCTGGCCGGCCCCACGGCCGTGGGGAAGGGGACCGTCTCGGCTGACGTGCGCGCCCGCTACCCGCACGTGTGGCTGTCGGTCTCCGCGACCACCCGCCGCCCCCGGCCCGGTGAGGTCGACGGCGTCCACTACCACTTCCTCGACCCCGACGACTTCGCCGGCATGGTCGCCTCCGGCGAGTTCCTGGAGTGGGCGGTCGTGCACGGGCGCAACTCCTACGGCACGCCGCGCGGGCCCGTCGAGGAACGCCTCGCCGCCGGCCGCCCGGCCCTGCTCGAGATCGATCTGCAAGGCGCACGCCAGGTCCGCCAGACGATGCCCGAGGCACAGTTCGTCTTCCTCGCCCCGCCGAGCTGGGAGGAGCTGGTGCGGCGGCTGGAGGGCCGCGGGACCGAGGACGCCGAGGAGCGGGAGCGGCGCCTGGCGACGGCCCAGGTGGAGATGGCCGCGGCAGCGGAGTTCGACCGCACGATCATCAACGACGACGTCACCCGCGCGACCGACGAGCTCGTCTCGCTGATGGGCGTCGACCAGCTCGGCACGCCGAGCAGGTAGCATGGACCGCTGGTGGCGGGCCAGGCATGCTTGGACGCTCCCGCTGCCACGCACCGACTAATGCGAGGGATCCACCATGACTGGAATTGTTGCTGCTCCCGAAGGCATCACCGACCCGCCCATCGACGACCTGCTCGAGGCCGCGGACTCCAAGTACGCGCTGGTGATCTACTCGGCGAAGCGCGCCCGGCAGATCAACGCCTACTACGCCCAGCTCAACGAGGGCCTGCTCGAGTACGTCGGGCCCCTGGTCGAGACCAAGCCGCAGGAGAAGCCGCTCTCGATCGCGATGCGCGAGATCAACGAGGGCCTGCTCACGGCCGAGAAGACCGAGGGCTGAGTCTCACCATGCGCATCCTGCTCGGCGTGAGCGGGGGGATCGCCGCCTACAAGGTGCCCTCCGTCCTGCGCTCGTTGCGGGAGGACGGTCACGCCGTCCGGGTCATTCCGACCCGGGCGGCGCTCGACTTCGTGGGCACGGCCACCTGGGAAGCGCTGAGCGGGCAGCCGGTGACCACCTCGGTCTTCGACGGCGCGGAGTCGGTGGACCACGTGCGCCTCGGTCGCGAGGCCGAGCTCGTCGTCGTCGCACCGGCCACGGCGGACCTGCTGGCGCGCGCCGCGGCCGGGATCGCCGACGACCTGCTCACGGCCACCCTGCTCACCGTCACGTGCCCGGTGCTGCTCGCGCCGGCCATGCACACCGAGATGTGGCAGCATCCGGCCACCCGCGCCAACGTGGCGACGCTGCGCGAACGCGGTGTCCACGTGCTCGACCCGGCCGTGGGCCGCCTCACCGGCGCGGACTCAGGCCCCGGGCGGATGCCCGAGCCGGAGGACATCGTGGCCGCCGCGCACCGGCTGCTCGCGGGCACGCCTGAGGATCTGGCCGGCCGTCGCGTCGTCATCAGCGCCGGCGGCACGCGCGAGCCGCTCGACCCTGTGCGCTTCCTCGGCAACCGCTCCAGCGGCCGCCAGGGCGTGGCGCTGGCGCGGAACGCGGCCGAGCGTGGTGCCGAGGTCGAGCTGGTCGCCGCCAACGTGGAGGCTGCGGTGCTGTCGGGCCTGCCGGGCTCCGTGGCCGTCACCCCGGTGGAGACCACGGCGGACCTGCAGGCGGCCATGCAGGCGGCCGCCGATGATGCCGACGTGCTCATCATGGCCGCCGCCGTGGCCGACTTCCGCCCGGCCGGCGCCCGCGCGGACAAGACGAAGAAGAACCCGGACGGCAGCGTCGAACCGCTCGAGCTCGTCCAGAACCCCGACATCCTCGCGGGTCTCGTCGCCGAGCGGCGCCCGGGGCAGGTCGTCGCCGGGTTCGCGGCGGAGACCGGCGATGCGGACGGTTCGGTGCTCGACCACGGTCGCGCCAAGGCGCGCCGCAAGGGGGCGGATCTGCTGGCCGTCAACGCCGTGGGCACCGCGCTCGGTTTCGGCGATGTGCCGAACGCCGTGCACCTGCTGGACGCCGCGGGTGAGGACCTGGGCGAGGGGGCCGGAAGCAAGGACGACGTCGCCCGCGTGGTGTGGGACGCCGTCGTGAGGCTTCTCACCCACTGATCGGGGCCGGTGACGGCGACGGCCGGCCCCCGCACGCGCCGGTAGGCTCTCGGGGTGACCCTCCGCCTCTTCACCTCCGAGTCCGTGACCGAAGGACACCCCGACAAGGTCGCGGACCGCATCTCCGACTCGATCCTCGACGCGATGCTCGAGGCCGACCCGGCGTCCCGGGTGGCCGTCGAGACGCTGGTGACCACCGGCCTGGTGCACGTGGCCGGTGAGGTCACCACCGAGAGCTATGTGGAGATCCCGCGGCTGGTGCGTAGCGTGGTCAACGCGATCGGCTACACCTCCTCCGACATCGGCTTCGACGGTCACTCCTGCGGGATCTCCCTCTCGATCGGGCAGCAGTCCCCGGACATCGCCGCCGGTGTGGACAAGTCGCTGGAGCTGCGCACCTCAGCCGCCTCGGCGGAGTCCGGCTTCGATTCCCGGTTCGACGAGCAGGGCGCCGGTGACCAGGGGCTCATGTTCGGCTATGCCACCGACGAGACACCCGAGCTGATGCCCCTGCCGATCCTGCTGGCGCACCGGCTGAGCGCGAGGCTGACGCACGTACGCAAGAGCGGCATCGTGCCGGGCCTGCGGCCCGACGGCAAGACCCAGGTCACCATCGCCTACGACGGTGACCGCCCGGTGGCCGTGCGTACCGTCGTGGTCTCCACCCAGCACGAGGCCCAGGTGCGTCTGGACGAGGACCTCGAGCCGGCGGTCCGCGAGCACGTGGTCGAGCACGAGCTGGCGCGCATCGCCGCGGACCTCGACATCGACGTCAGCAGCTACGACCTGCTCGTCAACCCGACCGGGACCTTCGTGGTCGGCGGGCCGATGGGGGACGCCGGCCTCACCGGACGCAAGATCATCGTCGATACCTACGGCGGGATGTCGCGCCACGGCGGCGGCGCCTTCAGCGGCAAGGACCCCTCGAAGGTCGATCGTTCGGCGAGCTATGCCATGAGGTGGGTGGCCAAGAACGTGGTGGCCGCCGGGCTGGCGCGGCGCTGCGAGGTCCAGGTCTCCTACGCCATCGGCCGGGCGCACCCGATCGCGGTCTACGTGGAGACCTTCGGCACCGAGACCGTGCCGGTCGAGCAGATCACCGCCGCGATCTCGCAGGTGTTCGACCTGCGGCCGGCGGCGATCATCGACGCCCTCGACCTGCTGCGCCCGATCTACGCCCTGACCTCGACCTACGGTCACTTCGGACGCGAGCTGCCGGAGTTCACCTGGGAGCGCACCGACCGCGTCGACGCCCTCCGCGCCGCGGTCTCCTGAGGCCGGGGGCGCGCTGGTGCGAGATGTCACCGGCCCGTGATGGGATCTGATGCCGTGGACTCCCGCCAGCCCAGTCTCCTCGATCCGGCCTCGGTCACGCCCGCGCGCCCTGTGACCCACGCCGGCGTGGCGCAGGTACTCGTGGACGTCCCACTTCCGCACCTGGACCGCACCTTCGACTACGCCGTCCCACCCGAGCTGGACGGCGAGGTCCACCCGGGCGTGCGGGTGAAGGTGCGTTTCGCCGGACAGGAACGGGACGGCTATGTCGTCGGGCGGACGCGCGGCTCCGAGCATGCCGGATCGCTGTCACCGCTGCGCAAGGTGCCCTCAGCCGTGGCGGTGCTGACCCCGCAGATCCTCCGGCTGGCGCGGTCGGTGGCACGCCGGTACGCCGGCACGACGACGGACGTGCTGCGCCTGGCGCTGCCGCCCCGCCACGCCACGGCCGAACGATCGGTGCTGGAGGCCCTGCCCGAGGCCACCGACACGCGGATCCCGTGGGCCGCGGATGCCGGCGGTCCGGCGGCGGAGACTGCCGGCGTGCTCCCGGACCCGCAATCGCTGGCGGAACCGTTGCCCGGCTCGGCCGTGCGGTCGTGGCAGCCCTACAGCGGGGGAGAGGCGTTCCTGCGTCGGGTAGCCGCGGGGCAGTCGCCGCGGGCGGTCTGGTGCGCCCTGCCGTGGGCGGCAGGCGTGGAGGAGGCGTCCGAGGCGACGGAGGCGGCACCGCACTGGGCGCAGGCGGTGACCGGGGCGGTCCAGGCCGCACGTGCCGGCGGCCGGGGAGCGCTGGTGTGCCTACCCGATCAGCGGGATGTGGCGAGCCTCGGACAAGCCCTGACCACGGCGGGTGTCGAGCACGTGGTGCTGACGGCCGATCAGGGTGCCTCCGCGCGCTACCGGCGCTTCCTCCTCGCTCTGACCGGGCAGGCGGCGGTGGTGATCGGTACCCGGTCGGCCGCCTTCGCGCCGGTGCAGGACCTCGGGTTGGTGGTGTGCTGGGACGACGGTGACGATCTCCACGCCGAGCAGCGCGCGCCGTATCCGCATCTGCGTGATGTCCTCTGCCTGCGGGCCGAGCAGGAGTCCGCGGCGGCGCTGATCGGCGGGTTCGGGCGGACACCGCACGCCGAGATGCTGGTGACCGAGGGGTGGGCGCGATCGGTGCAGGCGAGCCGGGCGACGGTGCGCGCCGGGACGCCGAGAGTGAGTGCACCGAGTGACGTCGACCTGGCGCGCGAGGGCGCGGCGGGGCGCGCCCGGGTCCCCGGTGCGGCGGTGCGGCTGGTCCGCCGCGGACTGGCGGAGGGGCCTGTGCTGGTCCAGGTGCCGCGGTCGGGATACCTGCCGGTGGTCGCGTGCCAGACGTGCCGCACCCCGGCACGCTGTGGCGAGTGTCACGGCCCGCTCGCGCTGGACCGGCCCGATGCCACCCCCCGGTGCCGGTGGTGTGGCCGGTGGCAGACGCGCTGGCAGTGTGAGGTGTGCGAGGGCACGCGGGTGCGAGCCGCGCGCGTGGGCTCGGACCGGACCGCGGAGGAGCTCGGCCGGGCCTTTCCCGGCACTCCTGTGCTCGTCTCCGACCGGGACTCCGGGGTGACCGCGCAGGTGGACGCACGCGCGCGGCTGGTGGTGGCGACGCCGGGCGCCGAGCCGGAGGCGGAGGGTGGGTACCGCGCCGGGCTCCTGCTCGATGCCGCGGTGCTGACCGGACGCCCGGAGCTGGGCGCGGCCGTGGAGGCGCTGCGGCGATGGCTGCGTGCGGCGGCGTTGGTCCGCCCGGACGCGGAGGTGATGCTGCTCGGACAGGGGGCACCGGTGCCCGTGCAGGCGCTCGTGCGCTGGGACCCGGTCGGCCACGCGCAACGCGAGCTGGACGAGCGCGGCGAGCTCGAGTTCCCGCCGATCACGCAGTGGGCCGCAGTGACCGGCGATGCGACGGCGATCCGGCTCTTCGGCTCGCGGGTGCGGTTGCCGGAGGGCGCTGTCACGCTGGGGCCGGTGCCGGTGGAGGAGACCGGGCCCGACGGCGAACCGTGGGTCCGGCTGCTGGTGCGGTGCCCGCGGGAGCAGCGTGACGAGCTGGGCCGGGCGCTGGCCGAGGCGGTCGCGATCCGCAGCGCCAAGAAGGAACCGGGAACGCTGCGCGTGCGGGTCGATCCCGACCGCGTGGTGTGAGGAGAAGGGATGACGCGCATGATCCGCACGGTGGTCTTCGACTTCGGGCAGGTGCTGGTGCACTGGGACCCGACCCGGGTTTGGGAGGAGGAGATGTCCTCCGAGGACGCTCGTGCGATGTTGCACGAGGCCGACTTCTTCGCGATCAACCGCCGCCTGGACGCGGGAGCCCGGTGGGCGGACGTGCGCGGCGAACACGAGGCGGCGCTGGGGGAGCGGGTCGAGCTCGTCGATCGGTACCTGCGGGACTTTCCCCGGTCGCTCGTCGCGCCCGTGGACGGCATGGAGGAGCTGGTGCTGGACCTGCAGCGGGCGGACGTGCGCACCCTCGGCTTGACGAACTGGTCCGCGGAGACCATCCAGCACGCGCCTGCGGCGGCACCGGCGATCGCGCTCATGGAAGGCGTGGTGGTCTCGGGTGAGGTCGGGGTGGCCAAGCCGGACCCGGCGATCTACCGGCTGTTGCTGGACCGGTTCGATCTGGAGGCCTCCGAGACGGCGTTCGTGGACGACTCACCACCGAACGTCGAAGCGGCGCGCGAGGCGGGAATCCACGCCGAGGTGTTCGCCGGTGCCGATGCCTGGCGCCGGACGCTGCGCGAGTGGGGTGCGCTCTGAGCATGGACTGATCCTGCTCTGATGCTCGAACCTGCTCTGACCTGGGGTGATGGGTCAGTGTCGGTGGTCGGTGGGAGGCTTCTTTCATGACCTCGACAGCCACCGCTTCCTCCTTCTCGGCTCCGGCCGAGCGAGAGGTGCTGGCTGCCGTGAGGGCCAATGGGGTGGCGGCTCGGGCGGTGGAGGTCGAGCGCGCGGAGTTGGTGCTGGCGTGGGTGCGTGAGTCGGTCGTGGACCCGGAGGAGACGACCCAGGACGCGGTCTTCGACCCCGACGTTCATGTCGGGGTGCCGGGGACCGAGCAGCCGATGCGGCTGGCTGGGGAGGGTGCCCCGTGGGTGGCCGATCTCGGTTTCACCCGCCTGGCCGCAGCACTGGGACAGTCCAACGAAGCCGCCATGAACTACGTCGGTGCGGTGGTCGAGCTGGCCTACCGCCTGCCGGTGCTGTGGTCCCGGGTCAGGGCCGGGCAGGTCAGTGTCCATCGGGCCAGGACGGTGGCCCGGTTGAGCAAGAAGCTCCCCGCCGCTGGTGCCGCCTGGGTCGATGCCCAGGTCGCCTGGACGATCGGGACGTGCTCGGTGGCTCAGATCGAACGCACCGTGGCTGCGGCGGTGGCGAGGTTCGACCCCGACCAGGCCGAGAAGGACCGCGAGGCGGCGTTGGAGGGGCGACGCGTCGACATCGACCTCGATCAGGTGGCGACCGCGACCGATCCCAGCGCGGGTGCGGTCATCACCTTCGGCGGCGGCCTCGACCTCGCCGACGCACTGGACCTGGAAGCAGCCATCTCCGCCCGCGCGGCCGCGTTGACGGCCCTCATGCCCGGTGCCAGTGAGGACGTGCGCCGCTCGGTCGCCCTCGGCGACCTCGCCCGCGGCCACACCTCCCTGGCCCGGGCCACCGGCGACGATGACCGTGCCAGTGACTCCGGCGACCCCAACGGGCGCACGGTGTTGCTGTATCTGCACCTGGCCGCCGGCGACCTCACCCACGACGGGTCTGGGGTGGGGCGGTGTGAGAACACCCGCTCCCCGATCACCGCTGAGCAGGTCCGCACCTGGTGCGCCACCGCCGGTCGGGTCCTGGTGCGGCCGGTGATCGACCTCAACACCGACTACGCGGCCACCACCTATGAAGCCAGCCCCAGGCTGCGTGAGCAGGTCATCCTGCGCGATGGCACGTGCCGGTTCCCGTTCTGCCACCGCAGCGCTCGGGCCGGCGACCTGGACCACATCGACCCCCACGAGGACGGCGGGCCCACCACCTCGACCAACCTGGCAGCCCTGTGCCGGCGCCACCATCGCGCGAAGACGCACGCGGGCTGGACCTACCAGGTGATCACCCCCGGCACTTACCACTGGGCCAGTCCCGACGGCGCGGCCTATCTGGTCACCCCCGCCGGCACCTTCGACCTGCCCGGCTCACCGGGGACCGCAGCGACTTCGACCGCACGGGTGCGCCAACGAGCCTTGGACTCGATGCGCACCGCCGCCAAGGCGATGCCGTCCGTCCTCCCCGCGGGCAGCCACCAGCAGCACGCGGTCCCGGCAGCACCGGTAGCACCGACCCGCCACCCTTCTGATCACCCCGCCCCGGACCCCGCCGACCACCACCGCCGACGGGGACACCGGCACGTGCAGGGCACGCCGCGGACCTAGACTGCGAGGCATGCGTGTTGTGTTCGCGGGCACGCCCGCCGTCGCCGTGCCCTCCCTGCACGCGATCCTGGCCTCGAGCCACGAGGTCGTCGCCGTCCTGACCCGGCCGCCCGCCCCCGCGGGCCGCAAGCGCGTCCTGACGCCGAGCCCGGTACACGAGGCGGCAGAGGAGGCCGGCCTGCCCGTCATCACCTCCGACCGGCCGCATGAACCGGAGACCGTCGAGCAGCTCCGCGCACTCGCACCGGAGGTCTGCGCCGTCGTGGCCTACGGGGCGCTCCTGCGCGAACCGGCACTCTCCCTGCCCCCGCACGGCTGGATCAACCTCCACTTCTCGCTGTTGCCGGCCTGGCGCGGCGCCGCACCCGTCCAGCACTCGATCATGGCCGGTGACGACGTGACCGGTGCCTCCACGTTCCGGATCGAGGCCGGGCTGGACACGGGCCCGGTGATCGGCACGATGACCGAGACGGTCCGGCCCTGGGACACCAGCGGCGACCTGCTCGACCGGCTCGCCGAGGCCGGACCGGCCTTGCTGGTCTCCTCCCTCGACGCCCTCGCCGACGGCACGGCCTCCCCGCAGCCCCAGCCCGACGAGGGCGTCAGCCTCGCCCCACGCCTGACCGCGGACCACGCCCGGGTCGACTGGCGCCGCCCCGCGATCGCCATTGACCGCCAGATCCGCGGCTGCACGCCCGCCCCCGGTGCCTGGACCACCCGAGCCGGCCAGCGGGTCAAGCTCGGGCCTGTCCGGCCCATCGATGACACCGGCACCCCCGGGCTGGCGCCGGGGCAGCTGTCCGTCACCTCCGACGGCCTCCTCGTCGGGACCGGGACCTCTCCCGTGCGGCTCGACCGGATCGCCCCGCCCGGCAAGTCCTGGATGTCAGCCGCCGACTGGGCGCGCGGTGCCAGACTCGGCGAGGACGACGCGTTCGAGTCGGAGGAGGCGCGATGAGCGAGGACCGCCGCGGCCGACCCAGCACCGGCCGGCCGAACGGCTCCCGGGCGCGGACCGAGCGCAGGCCCCAGGATCGCGCCAAGACCGCCGATCCGGCCCGCCGGGCCTCCTACGACACGCTGCGCATCGTCGAGGACTCCGACGCCTACGCCAACCTCACGCTGCCCCCGATGCTGCGCGAGCGTCACATCACCGGCCGCGACGCCGGTTTCGCCACCGAGCTGACCTACGGCACGCTGCGCTACCGCGGCCGCTACGACGCGATCATCGACACGGTCGTCGACCGCCCGCTCGACCGGCTCGACCCGCCCGTGCTCGACGTCCTCCGGCTCGGCGCCCACCAGCTGCTCGCCATGCGGGTGCCCGACCACGCGGCCGTCTCGGCCACCGTCGGCCTGGCCCGCGCGACCGTCGGCGCCGGATCAGCACAGTTCGTCAACGCGATCCTGCGGCGGATCGCCGAACGTCCGCTCGCGCAGTGGCTGGACATCATCGCCGCCGAGCAGCCCGACGAGACGGCCCGCCTGGCCCTCACGACCTCCCACCCCGCCTGGATCGTCCGGTCGTTGCGGCAGAGTCTGTCCGCCACCCCCGACGGCGCCACGGACCTACCCGCGTTGCTCGAGGCCGACAACACCGCACCGGCCGTCACCCTGGTGCTGCGGCCCGGGCTGGCCACCGATGCCGACGCCCCCGAGACCCGGCCGACCCGCTGGGCGCCGACCGCGCGCTCCCTCGAGCACGGGGACCCGGGCGCACTGACGGCGGTGCGTGAGTCCCGGATCGGGGTCCAGGACGAGGGCAGCCAGCTGGTGACCCTCGTGGCCGCCGCCGCGCCCGTCGAAGGAGAGGACTCCCGCTGGCTCGACCTGTGCGCCGGCCCCGGTGGCAAGGCCGCCCTGCTGGGCGCCCTGCTCGCCGAACGCGCCCCCGACGGCGAGCTGCTCGCCAACGAGATCTCGGCCCACCGGGCCCGCCTGGTCGAACAGTCCATGACGGCGGTCCGCCGGGTCCTTCCCGGACTGAGCGTGCGTACCGGGGACGGGCGCGAGCTGGGCGAGGAGCACCCCGGCGGCTTCGACCGGGTCCTCGTGGATGCCCCCTGCACCGGGCTAGGCGCGCTGCGGCGCCGACCGGAGTCACGGTGGCGCCGGAGCCTCTCCGACCTGGCCACGCTGGGCCCCCTGCAGCGCGAACTGCTGACCTCCGCGCTCGCCGCGACCCGGCCCGGGGGAGTGGTGGCCTATGTCACGTGCTCACCGCACCTGGCCGAGACCCAGACGGTGGTGACGGACGTGCTCAAGCGCGCCGAGCACGCCGAGGTCCTCGACGCGGTCGCGATCACCGAGCAACTCGTCGGCGCCCCCGTTCCCGGCCAGCAGGGCCACTATCTACAGCTGTGGCCCCACCGCCACGGCACCGATGCGATGTTCCTCGCGCTCATCCGCCGATGACGCCCGGCGATACGCTGGCGGACATGGACGTTCCCATCCTGATCTCACCCAGCGTGCTCAACGCGGACCTGGCCGACCTCACCCGCGAGATCGGCCGCATCTCCAGCGCCGACTACGTGCACCTGGACGTGATGGACAACCATTTCGTACCGAACATGACCTTCGGGCTACCGGTGGTGGAGCGTGTGCTGGCCACCACCGATGTTCCCGCAGACGTGCACCTGATGATCGACGCCCCCGACACCTGGGCCCCCGCCTTCGCCGAGGCGGGCGCGGCGTCGGTGACCTTCCACGCCGAGGCCGCGACCGCGCCGGTACGCCTCGCTCGCGAGCTGCGTGCCCAGGGCGCCCGGGCGGGTCTGGCGCTACGGCCGGCCACCGGCATCGAGAGCTATCTCGACCTGCTGCCCGAGTTCGACATGGTGCTGGTGATGACCGTCGAGCCCGGATTCGGCGGGCAGTCCTTCATCACCGGCACGCTGCCGAAGATCCGCCGCACCCGTGACGCGATCACCCGCTCAGGAGCCGACGTATGGATCCAGGTCGACGGCGGAGTCTCGCGCGAGACCATCGGTGCGGCCGCCGAGGCCGGGGCGAACATCTTCGTGGCCGGCTCGGCCGTCTACTCCGCCGAGGACCCCGTCGAGGAGATCGCGGCGCTGCGCGAGGCCGCCACGGCAGCGTTCCGCCCCTGAACGTCCACCCGGTCGCCTGTGCCAGAATAGGACCAGAGACCAACGTGCTCCGGGGTCGGTGAAAGTCCGAGCCGGCGGTGACAGTCCGCGACCCGATCGCAAGATCGGTTGACCTGGTGGAACTCCGGGACCGACGGTGAAAGTCCGGATGGGAGGAAGCACGCGGTGTCATGACACATGACGCCGTCGGTCGACGCGCGCCGCGCACGTCGTCCACCCCGGGTATGGCTGGGGAGAGGACGAGTCGCCGTGGCACGCAGGATGACGCAGTCGCGACCGGCTGACGCCGCCGACCTGGTCGGATCCTCCGTCTTCGCCCCGTTGGTCCTCGGGGCGGCCGGCCTGCTGCTGTGGCAGCTCCTCGCCGTGCTGACGCCCACCCGCGTGCTACCCGCACCGAGCGCCCTGGCGGTACGCCTGGTCGCCGAGATCGCAGACGGCGACATCATCGGCTACGCCGCGACCACCGCCACCGAGAGCCTGCTCGGCGGGCTGATCGGCCTCGCCGTCGCCCTGCCGCTGGGTTACCTGCTGGCCCGGTCGCGACTGGCCTCCGCCGCGCTCGGCCCCTATCTGGCCGCCACGCAGGCGATCCCCGCCGTCGCGCTCGCCCCGTTGATCGTGCTGTGGTTCGGCTACGGCCTGCTGCCGGTGGCGCTGCTGTGCGCGCTCCTCGTCTTCTTCCCGATCGTGGTCAACACCACCCTCGGCCTGACCACGCTGGACGAGGAGATCCTCGGTGCGGCCCGTCTCGACGGTGCCGGACGATGGCGCCTGCTCGCCCACATCGAGGCACCGCTCGCGCTGCCGGCAGTGCTCGCCGGCGTCCGCAACGGGTTCGTCCTGTCGATCACGGGCGCCGTGGTGGGCGAGTTCGTCATGGGCGGCCAGGGACTGGGCCTGCTGCTCTCGATCTACCGTGACCGCTCCGACACCGTCGGCATGTTCACGACCCTGCTCGTCCTGGCCGCCGGTGCGGTCGGTTTCTACGTGCTCGTCCGAGCCTGGGAGAGAAAGGTCAGATGGTGAAGATCCACCGCAGCCTGCCGGCTGCCCTCGCCCTCGTCGCCGCCGCGCTGGCGGCCTGTGCGCCGCCCGAGGAGGCGGGGGACGCCCCGGCCGACGCGGAGCTGACGATCGGGCTCACCTACGTGCCCAATGTGCAGTTCGCCCCCTTCTACCTCGCCGCGCAGCGGGGCTACTTCGACGAGGCCGGCGTCGACGTCACGCTGCGCCACCACGGGGAGTCCGAGGACCTGTTCGGCGCGCTCTCCGACGGCACCGAGGACGTCGTGGTGGCCGGCGGGGACGAGATGATGCAGGCGCGCGACTCCGGCATCCCGGTGGTGAGCATCGCAACGCTGTACGAGACCTACCCCGTCGCGCTGATCGTGCCGGACGACTCCGACCTCACCGCACCGGCCGACCTGGACGGGCGCACCGTCGGGGTGCCCGGACCCTTCGGTGAGACCTGGTTCGGGCTGCTCGCGATGCTCGACCAGGCCGGCCTGAGCCAGGAGGACGTGCAGATCGAGTACATCGGCTTCACCCAGCAGAGTGCTCTCTCCGAAGGGCACGTCGACGCCGTGATGGGCTACCGGAACAACGACGTCCCGCAGTTCGCCGCCACCGGCCTGGACGTGCGCGCCGTGGAGCTGGGGGAGGTGCCGCTGGTCGGCATCGGCATGGGAACCACCGACGCCCTCACCCAGGAGCAGCCCGAGGCGCTACGCGCGGCCGTCGAGGCGGTCGGGCGCGCCCTCGAGGACATCGCCGCCGACCCGCAGGCCGGCGTGGACGCCGCCATCGAGGAGATCCCCGGCACCGTCGACGCGGAGCAGGAGGCCATCATGTCCGCCACCATGGCGGCCACGGTGCCGCTCTACGGCAGCACCGGACCCGGGTGGGGGGTCCATCGCGGGCCCTGGGCGGAGATGTCGGAGTTCCTGGCCGGGGTCGAGCTGACCTCCGCCCCGGTGCCGCCCGGGGAGGCCTATACCGACGCCTTCGCCGAAGACCAGTAGGCTCTGCGGCGTGAAAACCTTCGACGACCTCTTCGCCGAGCTCCAGCACAAGGCCCGGACCCGCCCGGAGGGTTCGGGCACCGTCGCAGAGCTGGACGCCGGCGTCCATGCCATCGGCAAGAAGATCGTCGAGGAGGCCGCCGAGGTGTGGATGGCGGCCGAGTACCAGAGCGAGGCGGAGACGGCCGAGGAGATCTCCCAGCTCCTCTACCACCTGCAGGTGATGATGCTCGCCCGGGGCCTGACGCCCGAGGACGTCTACGAGCACCTGTGAGCACCGGAACCACGCGCCAGACCCCCGCCACCACGTGAGAAGAAGGACCCCCGTGCTCAGAATCGCCGTGCCCAACAAGGGCTCCCTGTCCGAGCCCGCCAGCCAGATGCTGCGCGAGGCCGGATACCGTCAGCGCCGGGACGGCCGCGAGCTGGTGCTGCCCGACGAGGAGAACGACGTCGAGTTCTTCTTCCTGCGCCCCCGCGACATCGCCGTCTACGTCGGCGAGGGCGTCGTCGACGCCGGCATCACCGGCCGCGACCTGCTGCTCGACTCCGGCGTCCGGGCCATCGAACACCGAGCTCTGAACTTCGCCGGCTCCACCTTCCGCTTCGCAGGGCCGCCCGAGCAGGTGCAGACCCTCGCCGACATCGACGGCAAGCGGGTGGCCACCAGCTATGCGCACCTGGTCGGCACCTACCTGCGCGAGCGCGGTATCACCGCCCATGTCGTCCGCCTCGACGGCGCGATCGAGTCGACCGTGCGCCTGGGGGTCGCCGACGTGGTGGCCGACGTGGTGGAGACCGGCGGCACCCTGCGTGCGGCGGGTCTGCACGTCTTCGGCGAGCCGATCCTGCGTTCGGAGGCCGTGCTCATCCGCCCCGATGACGGCGAAGAGCCGAAGCCGGGGCTGGCCACACTGGACCGCCGGCTGCACGGGGTGCTGGTCGCCCGTCAGTACGTCCTGATGGACTACGACTGCCCGGTCGACCGGGTGGAGGCCTGCGTGGCCATCACCCCGGGACTGGAGTCACCCACGGTCTCGCCGCTGCACGACGACAAGTGGAAGGCGGTGCGTGCGATGGTCCCGCGCAACCAGACGAACCCGATCATGGACGAGCTGTACGAGCTGGGGGCACGCGCCATCATCGTCACCGGCATCCACGCCAGCCGGCTGTAGCGAGCATGAGCGAGCGCGAAGGAGCGGAGGACCTGTACGCGCCCTTCCGCCCTCGTGCCACCCGGTGGGTGAGCCTCGGCATCATCGTCTGGGTGCTCGGCGGATACCTCGTCTTCGTGGTGCTGACCGTTCGCCTGCCCGGCTCCCAGCTCCTGCTCCACCTGACGGCGGGCGTGCTGGCCGCCGCGGTGGCCCTGTTCCTGTGGCTACACGCCAGCGTGGCTGCCATCCCCGACCAGCAGGGCCTGCTCGTGCGCAACGTCCTGCGGCGTCAGCGCCTCGCCTGGGAGCAGATCGTCTCGGTCCGTTTCGGTGAGCGTGACTGGGTACAGCTCGATCTCACCGACGGCACCGTGCTCGCGGTGATGGCGATCCAGCGCGTCGACGGCGAGCATGCGCGCGTGGCCTCACGCCGGCTCGCCGCGCTGGTCGCCCGCCATGAGCCTGGTGGCATGGACGCCCGCGACGGCAGCCGCTAGGAACGCACCCGGATCCTCCTCGAGTCCGCGCCCCATGGTGGACAGGCGCACCGGTGCGCCGGCCAGCGCCTCGTGCAGCCCGTCCGTTCCGACCGGCACCAGCCGGTGCCGCGCGGCCAGCTCGCTCGCGTGCTGCTGCACGAGGTCTCCGAGGGCCGCGAGCGGGCCCACCAGCTCGGGCACGGCCACGTCGCAGGGGTGCATCGCGACGCGACCGTAGGCGGTGAGGCTGTGGTGGGACACCCCCCGGTGCCGCTCCCGCGGGTCGGTGCCGGAGACCCGCAGGCTCGCGACCGGACGCCCGCCGAGCACTCCGGCGGCGTTGATCGCCTCACCGGCGCTGACACCGGAGAACCCCCAGCGGGTGCCCGTCCCGAGGTTCCCGGGGCCCTGCGCCACGACGACCAGATCGGCCCCGACAACCAGTCGCGCCGCCAGTAGCCCCGAGTGCACGGTCACCGCCTCCAGATCACCGCCGAACGCCTGCCCGACGGTGATGGTGGCGGCCAGCCACTCCTGCTCGCGCAACGACGCCACGGTGCGCGAGAACCAGGCCGGCAGCGCACCGCCGTCGGTCATGACATAGGCCACCCGCGGCGGGCGCAGGCCCGCGCGGAGGGCCTCGTGGCGTGCGCCCGCCACGATCGCCGGCAGCGCCGAGTGCAGGTCGGCCACGACGACGGGCAGCGCGCCCAGGTCATCGGCGTCGGCCAGCAGCGCGTGGCTGCGGGCCTCCTGCTCGTCCGCTCCCAGCACCAGCGCCTGCATCGGGGTGTAACGGGCCTTGACCAGATGCCCGGGCCGGATCGGGGGATCGGAGGGCAGGTCGTCGGGGCACGCCACGACGAAGGCATAGCCCCCGGTGCCCAGCCCCCTGGCCAGGGCACCGGTCGCGAGCAGCACCCTCGTCCCCACGCCCGGGTCGCCGACCAGCTCCGGATAGGCAAGGGCGCGCACGAGCCTGCCGGCCTCACCGACCGGCTCGCTCACCTCGACCTCGAGCTCGACCGCACCCGGCCACCGCCGGCCCGTGCTGCGCACCACGCCGTCCCGCCATGTCATCACACCAGCAAGGTATCGCGGCTAGCCTGGGTCGCATGGACCGCGTCCCGGCCGCTGAGCGCCTCCTCGATCTGGTGATCGCGCTGAGCCATACTCGCCACCGGATGACCAAGGCAGAGATCCGCCGTCAGGTCAACGGGTACGCCGACGCCGCCTCGGACGAGTCCTTCGACCGGATGTTCGAGCGTGACAAGGACCAGCTGCGGGCCCTCGGCATCCCGCTGCTGACCCTCACCGACTCCGCCCACGAGGACGATGTCGGCTACCGCATCGACACAGGCGAGTACACGTTGCCGCCGGTGGACTTCACCCCGGCCGAGGTCGGGGTGCTGTCCCTGGCCGCCCAGGTCTGGCAGGACTCCTCCTTCGCCGCCGAGTCCCGGCGGGGTCTGACCAAGCTGCGCGCCGTCAGCGACCTCAGCGACCCGGGCGAGCACGCCGGCCTGGCGCTGCGCGTGCGCGGGCCGGATGCGGCGTTCGCCGAGCTGCTGGAAGCCATCACCGACCGGATCGCCGTCCGGTTCACCTATCGCACCGCCCGCACGGGCACGACGGCCCAGCGCACCGTCGAACCCTGGCGTCTGGTCGCCAAGGACCGCGGGTGGTACCTGATCGGCTTCGACCGCGACCGTCAGGCGCAGCGTTCGTTCCGGCTCTCACGCATCACCTCCACGGTCCAGCGGATCGGTGACCGGGCAACGGTCCAGATCCCCGAGCAGATCGAGGTCCCCGCCGTCACCACCACCGAGGTGGTCCTCGCCCTGGCCCCGGAACGTGCCTCCGCACTGCGCACGCGGGCCGAGCCGGCGACGCACCCGCTGGCGCCCGCCGATCGGGACGTCGTGCGCCTGCGGATCACCGACGTCGACCGATTCGCCGAGCAGGTCGCCGGCTACGGCGACAGCGTGCTGGTGCTCGAGCCCGAGGAACTCCGCTCGGCGGTCCTCGAGCGGCTGCATGCGGCCACCACCTGGGGAGGGCGTTGATGGCAGCCGAGACCGCCGGGGACCGGATGGTGCGGATGCTCGCACTGATCGCCTACCTGGAGAACCACCCCGGCGTGCCCGTCGAGCAGGTGGCCGAGCACTTCGGTGTCAGCGCCGGGCAGGTGCTCCAGGACGTGGACACCCTCTGGGTCTCGGGCACGCCCGGCTACCTGCACGGTGACCTCATCGACTTCGCCGCCGACGACCACGAACAGAACCGCCTCACCCTCACCGACGCCCGGGGGATGCATCGTCCGTTGCGACTGGGGCCGCACGAGGCCCTCGCATTGCTCACGGCGCTGCGCACGCTGCAGGCCACCCCGGGTCTGACCGACGACGCGGTGCTGGCCTCCACCACCGCCAAGCTCTCCGCGGCGGCCGGCCAGGCCGCGGAGTCCGTCGGGGCGGTGGAGGTGCACTCCGCCAGTGGCTCGGGGGCCGACTCCGCCGACCACCTGCCGACCGTGCGCCGCGCCGTGAAGAAGCGCCGGCAGCTCGCGCTGCGCTACGTCTCCGCCTCGGACACCGTCAGCGAGCGGGTGGTCGACCCGCTCCAGCTGCTCACCGACTCCCACCGCTGGTTCCTGCTCGCGTGGTGTCACCGCGCCGGCGGACTGCGCCAGTTCCGGCTCGATCGCATGCTCGAGGCCACCGTGCTGGACTCGCCCGCTCCCGACCATGACGTCGCGCTGCCGGGATCGGCGCAGCCGACCCTCGCCCGGGCCCCCTGGCACGTGCGCCTGGTGCTTGCACCGCGCGCGCGCTGGGTGGCGGAGCAGTACCCCGTGAGCACGGTGGAGGAGCTGGGAGAGGGGGACTTCGCCGTCGAGCTGGACGTGGTGGACCTGGCCTGGCTGCACAACCTGCTGCTCGGGCTCGGAGCCGATGTCCGCGCGGTCGAGCCCGCGGACGTGGCCGACGGCCTGGCCGCGCGGGCCCGCGGCGCCCTGGCCGCCTACCAGCAGGCAGGACTCGGCGGGCACACCTCCACCTCACCCGGCTCCGTGGCCTAGGCTGGGGGAGTGATCTGGTCAGCCGTATGGACAGCGCTCGTACTCGGGGCGTTCCTCGTGCTGTTCGTGATCGCTCGTCGTCTCTGGCGTTCGTTCAAGGCCCTCAACGCGGAGGCCGGGCGCAGCGCCGAGGTGATGCAACGGCTCGACGAACGTCTCGCCGAGCTGGCGCGGCTGCGCGAGGACCCCAGGTTCGGCCCGCACCTGGCGGCCACCGAGGAGCAGCGGGATCAGTGGCGCAGCACCCGCGCCACGAACCTCGCCGCACGTGCTGCACGGCTGCGGGCGCGCCGAAGGCGTACCCTGGACAGATGGCGGGCGATCGGGATGCCCCTGTGACCACCGGCCGCCGACCGCCACGAATATTCCGACGAAGGAACCGCACATGCTGAAGAACCCCGTCTTCTGGATCGCGATCATCGGCCTGGTACTGCTGCTCTTCGGCGCCAGCCGCCTGCCGGACATCGCCGGCAACGTCGGCAAGTCGCTCAAGGTCTTCAAGAAGGAGATCAAGGAGCTGCAGGACGACACCGACGTCTCCATCGATGACAAGAACGCCGAGCCCGGCGAGCGCAGGGACCGGACCGAGCAGGCCTCGACCACCACCTCGCAGAGCACCGAGCAGCGGCGCACCGACGAGAACACCACCACCTGACAGTGGCCGGTCGGGACAACCCCGAGGGGCGGATGCCCCTCGGGGATCATCTGCGTGAACTGCGCAAGCGGCTCGTTCTGGCGTTCATCGGCATCCTGCTGGGTGCCATCGGCGGCTGGTTCCTCTACGACGTCATCTACGGGCTGCTCCAGCAACCCGTCGAGGAGTTGCGTGCGCGTGGCGTCGAGGCCACCCTCAACTTCGACAGCGTGGCCTCCAGCTTCGACATCAAGCTGCGCGTCGCCGGCTTCCTCGGCCTCATCGTCAGCTGCCCGTGGTGGATCTACCACCTGTGGGCGTTCCTCGCGCCGGGGCTCAAGCACAACGAGCGGCGCTGGACCCTCGCCGTCATCGGCGCGGGCGTGCCGCTGTTCGCCGGCGGCGTCTACATGGCCTGGCTCGCGCTGCCGAACACCTACATCCTGCTGACCCAGTTCGTGCCCGAGGGCGAGACCTCCTCGCTGTTCATCGGCGTCACGGACTACCTGAAGTTCGTCATGCAGTTCCTGCTGATCTTCGGGTTCGCCTTCCTGCTGCCGTTGATCCTGGTGGTGCTGAACTTCCTCGGGGTGGTCAAGGGGATCACCTGGCTGAAGGGCTGGCGCTGGGCGGTCATCGTGATCTTCGTGCTGTCCGCCCTGGCCACGCCCACCGCGGACGTCGTGACCTTTATCCTGATGGCGCTGCCGATCGTGGTGCTCTACTTCGCCGCGGTCGGGATCTGCCTGCTGAACGACCGGCGGCGGGCGCGGAAGTCCGCCAAGGAGGAGGCCGAGCTCGACGACGCGCTCGCGGACGGTGCCTCGTCCTCGGCCGACGCCGAGCGCTGAGCAGGCGGGGCACCGACCGTGAGCAGAGTGGGCGTGCTCGTCAACCCGACGGCGGGGCACGGCCGGGGTGAGGCCGGCGGCCGGGAGGTGCTCGGGCTGCTGGGCCGCAGTGGTCACGAGATCCTGGATCTGTCCGGCCGTGATGCGGTCGACGCACTGGCGCGCGTGCGCCGCTCGCTGTGGGAGCTGGACGCCGTCGTCGCGGTCGGTGGGGACGGGATGGCCCACCTCGGGGTGAACGCCGTCGCGGGGACGACCACGCCGCTCGGGATCGTGCCGGTGGGCAGCGGCAACGACCTCGCGCGCAACCTGGGGTTGTCGGTGCACGACGTGAGCCGGGCCGTGGCGGATGTGCTGGACGGCCTGGGGCGGCCGCCTCGCCTGCTGGACGTGATCGGCACGCAGGTACATCTTCCGGACGGCGAGAGTCAGGCCGCCCAGACCGGTATCGAATGGACCGCTTGCGTCCTGTCCGCGGGCTTCGACGCCGCGGTCAACCACCGCGCCAACTCCTTCCGGTGGCCGCGCGGCGGCGGGCGGTACGTGCGTGGCGTCCTCGGCGAGCTCGCCACCTTCCGGCCCTACGGCTACCGGATCACCATCGACGGCACGCCCCGGGAGCTGCCGGCCACCCTCGTCGCCCTCGCCAACGCCACCTCCTTCGGCGGGGGGATGCGGATCGCTCCCGGCGCGCGCCCGGACGACGGCCTGATGGACGTGGTGATCGGCCATGCGATGGGGCGAGGTGCACTCCTGCGTCTCTTTCCGAAGGTGTACTCGGGCCGGCACGTGGAATCGGACCGGGTGGAGATCGTCCGCGCCCGCGAGGTGGTCCTCGAGGCGTGGTCCGGAGCGGCCACCCCGCCACCGGTCTACGCCGACGGCGAGCTCCTCGGCCGCCTGCCGCTCCGGGCCCGGGTCCGCCCCGGGGGCCTCCGACTGCTCGCCCCGGCGCAACCGTAGGTAGCCTGGCTGCATGACCAGCCCGGCCGAGCGGTACGCAGCGTTCAAGCAGCGACAGGTCGAGCAGGAGACCCCGCTCGCGGTGTTCCGCCGCACGCTGGACTTCGCGCTCGACGACTTCCAGATCCAGGGGTGCCAGGCGCTGCAGGAGGGCAGGGGCGTCCTCGTCGCCGCGCCCACGGGCGCGGGCAAGACGGTGGTGGGGGAGTTCGCCGTCGCGCTGGGCCTGCAGCAGGGCCGCAAGACCTTCTACACCACCCCGATCAAGGCCCTGAGCAACCAGAAGTTCCTCGACCTGCGTGCGCGGCACGGAGCCGACGCCGTCGGTCTGCTGACCGGTGACACCTCTGTCAACTCCGAGGCTCCCGTGGTCGTCATGACCACCGAAGTGCTGCGCAACATGCTCTACAACGACTCCGCGACCCTCGCCGGGCTCGGCTACGTGGTCATGGACGAGGTGCATTACCTCGCCGACAGGTTCCGCGGGCCCGTCTGGGAGGAGGTGATCCTGCACCTGCCCTCGAGCGTGCAGATCGCCTCGCTCTCGGCGACGGTCTCCAACGCCGAGGAGTTCGGCGAGTGGCTCACCGAGGTGCGCGGCAGCACCGACGTCGTGGTCTCCGAGGTCCGCCCGGTGCCGCTGTGGCAGCACGTCATGGTCGGCCGGGACATCCACGACCTCTACGGCTCGCACGTCGATCCCACCAACCCGGGTGTGGACCCGCCGATCAACCCGGACCTGACCGAGTCCATCCGCGAGGTGGAGCGCTCGGGCCCCTCCCGGGGCAGCGGCCGCCGGAAGGGGCGCGGGCCGGGCCGGGGCGGCCGGGCCGTGCGCGAACGTTCACGCCCGGTGCGGGTGCCACCGAGATTTCTCGTGGTCGACCAGCTCGACCGCGCCGGGCTGCTCCCGGCCATCGTCTTCATCTTCTCCCGCGTGGGCTGCGAGGCGGCGGTGCAGCAGGTGGCCGCCTCGGGTATCGCCCTGACCTCACCGGCCGAGCGTGAGCTCATCGACGCGGAGATCGAACGGCACTGCGGCAACCTCCCGCCGGATGACCTGCAGGTGCTCGACTACTGGGCCTGGCGGCAGGCGCTGCTGGCCGGCGTGGCGGCCCATCACGCGGGCCTGCTGCCGGTGTTCAAGGAGACGGTCGAGGCGCTCTTCGCCGCCGGCCTGGTCAAGGTGGTGTTCGCCACCGAGACGCTGGCGCTGGGCATCAACATGCCCGCCCGCTCGGTGGTGCTGGAGAAGCTCGTCAAGTGGGACGGCACGGGCCACGCCGACATCACACCGGGGGAGTACACCCAGCTCACCGGTCGTGCCGGCCGGCGCGGCATCGATGTGGAAGGGCACGCCGTCGTGCTCTACGCCACGGGCGTGGACCCGGTCGGCGTGGCCGGCCTCGCCGGACGGCGCACCTACCCGCTGCGCTCGAGCTTCCGCCCGACCTACAACATGGCCGTCAACCTGATCTCCACCACCGGCTGGACCCGGGCACGGGAGACGCTGGAGACCTCCTTCGCGCAGTTCCAGGCCGATCGCAGCGTGGTGGGCCTGGCGCGGCAGGCCCGGTCGATGAGCGAGGCCCTGGAAGGCTACTCCGAGGCGATGTCGTGCCATCTCGGTGACATCCAGGAGTACCTCGGGCTGCGACGCGCGATCAGCGAACGCGAGAGCGAGCTCTCCCGGAGCCGGTCCCGGGGCGCCCGCGAGGCGACGCAGGGCCTGGTGCACAGCCTGCGCCGCGGCGACGTCCTGCAGATCCCGGCCGGACGTCGCGCCGGTTTCGCGGTGGTGCTGGAACAGCCTGCGCCGGGCGGCCTGGAGGCGCCGCCGCTGACACTGCTCACCAGCGAGCCACGGCTGGTGCGCATGCCGGTGGCCGAGGTCCCCTACGGCACCGAGGCCGTCACCCGGATCCGCATCCCGAAACACTTCAACTCCCGGCGCCCGGCCGAGCGCCGCGATCTGGCCGCGAGCATGCGCAACGCGCTCGGCGCCCTCGCGAACGAGACCCCCTCGCGCGCCAGGCCGCCGTCGGTCGCGGCGACGGACAGCACGCTCAACGAGTTGCAGGACCGCTTGCGCCATCACCCCTGCCACGGGTGTGCCGAGCGGGAGGACCACGCACGCTGGGCCAGGCGCCGCTCCACCCTCGAGGGTGAGCACCAGGCGTTGCTGCGACGGATCGAGGGCCGGACCGCCTCGATCGCCCGCGATTTCGACAAGGTCTGCCAGGTGCTGGGCAGTCTGGGATACCTGGAGGGGGCGCAGGACCGGACCGTCGTCACCGACCAGGGCCGATGGCTGCGCCGGCTCTACTGCGAGCGGGACCTGGTGCTGGCCGAATGCCTGCGCTCGGGAGCCTGGGCGGATGTGGATGCCGCCGGGTTGGCGGCCGTGGCCTCGATCGTGCTCTACCAGTCCCGTGGCGAGGAACCTGCCGTCCCACCCACCCCGCCGGGCCCGCCGGAGGGGCCCCTGGCCCTCGCCGTCCGGGAAACGGTCCGGACCTCCCGCCGGCTGGAGAACCTCGAGCGCGAGCATCGTCTCAGCCCGTCCGCACCGGTGGACCTGGGCCTGGTGCGGCCGATGTACACGTGGGCCCGCGGGGGATCCCTCTCGGCCGTGCTCGACACCGCCCCGATCGCTGCGGGTGACTTCGTGCGGTGGAGCCGGCAGGTGCTCGACCTGCTCGATCAGGTGGCGGTGGCCGCTCCCACGCCGGGGCTGCGCGAGACCGCGCGCGAGGCGATCGCGGCCGTGCGTCGCGGGATCGTGGCCCACGGGACCTGGTAGCGGGAGACGGTGGGTGTCACTCGGCCACGTGCACTCCACCGACGTGCCGCCGCAGGCGCTGCAGCGCGTCGGCGTCCATCCCGCCGTCGGTGACGACGTGGTCGATCCGGTCCAGTGCCACGATCGTGGTGAGCCCGATCGTCCCCCACTTCGTGTGGTCGGCCACCACGACGGCGGAGCCTCCCGCGGCGATCAGCGCCCGGTCGGTCTCGGCCTCGAGCAGGTTCGGCGTGGTCAGGCCGGCGTCGGGATCCATCCCGTGCACCCCGAGGAAGACGATGTCGCAGTGCAGCTGGGCGAGCGCCGCCACCGCGACCGGGCCGACGAGGGCGTCCGAGGCGGTGCGCACCCCGCCGGTGAGCACCACTCCGGCGGGTTCGTACTCCCCGGGCAGGGGTGCGGTGTGCAGCAGGTCCGCGATGGGGAGCGAGTTGGTGACGATCGTCAGCCGTGGCACCGTCCGGAGCCGCCGGGCCAGGGCCCAAGTGGTGGTACCGGCCGAGAGGCCCACGGACATCCCCGGTTCGACCAACGAGGCGGCGAGGGAGGCGATCGCGTCCTTCTCGGCGCGCTCTCGCCCGGCCTTGGCCTCGAAGCCGACCTCCTCGGCGCTGGGGCTCCGGCGTGCGGTCGCGCCGCCGTGCACCTTGTCCAGCAGACCGTCCCGGGCCAGGGCCTCCAGGTCACGCCGGATGGTCATGGCACTGACCTGCAGATCCACGGCCAGGGTGGTCACGCTCACCGCCCCCTGGGCGTGCACGGCACTGAGCACCCGCGCCCGCCGTTCGGCTACCAGCACTGCCGTCTCCGTCTCTGCGTCGGGGGGCCCCACCTGCGCCCTGTGGCCGATCATAGGTGTCAGGTGGGGTTGCTGTGACACGCGTGACTACGGCCTGCACATCTCATCGCCCGGCGTCTCACCGACACGCCGACAGCACTCGCGATCTTGCCACCGATCATGGTCCGTCTGACCTGCGGTGACGCCTGTGACCTGCAGTGATGCTCCCTTGGCGGACGAGGCATTGGCCGGTATGTTCGCTTCTCGTACTGCTCCTCGAGCAGTCATCGACCAGGCTCGCGCGTTCCATAGAAAACGGGGCTGACCGCGCAGGGGTTCCGGACCGAAGGACGCGCGAGCCGGTCGATGGGCCGCAGTGCCGGGCGCCGGGGGTACGGGCCGTATTCTGCAGTGGTGTCCGCTGCACTCACCGCCCGTACCTCCGCGACTCCCGAGCCGAGCGCGCGCGTGTTCATGCCCTCCCGGCAACTCACGCTCGTCCTCGCGGCAGCCGGAGGACTGATCACGGACACGGCCTTCCCGCAGCGCTCGTGGTGGCCGCTGGCCTTCGTCGGCGTGGCCCTGCTGGTGGTGGCGATGCGCCGGGACTCGGCGCGCTGGAACGCCGCGGTGGCGTGGCTGTGGGGCGTGGCGTTCTTCCTGCCGCACCTGTGGTGGGCCAACGCGGCCGTGGGGGTGATCCCGTGGCTCGCGCTGAGCGTGGCCGAGGCGGGCATCCTGGCCGGCGGTGCGGCGGTGTGGACCTGGGCGCGGCGGGCGCGGTGGTGGCGCCGGCGCACGCTGCTGGCCGGTGTGGTCTTCGGGCTGATCTGGGTGGTGACCGAGCAGGTGCGCCAGGTGTGGCCGTTCGGCGGGTTCCCGTGGGGGCGGCTGGCGTTCTCCCAGGCCGACGGTCCGCTGCTGCCGCTGGCGGCACTCGCCGGCGCACCCGCCGTCTCCTTCGCCACGGCGCTGTGCGGCTTCCTGCTGGCCCACCTCGTCGTCGTCTCGGCCGCCTCGACGACGGCGCGCGCCCGGGCGCGCGCCGTCGCTCCCGTCGCCCTCGTGGTCGCCCTCGTGGGCGCCGGCGCCACGCTGGTGCCCACCCCGACGCAGGCGGAGTCCGGCTCGCTGCATGTGGCCGCGGTGCAGGGCAATGTCTCCGAGCCGGGCCTGGGTGCTTTCGCCAACGCACGCGAGGTCCTCGACAACCACGTCGCAGGCACCCTGGGCCTGGCGGAGGAGGCAGCGGGGGCCGGCCTCGACCTGGTTCTGTGGCCGGAGAACTCCTCCGACATCAACCCGCGAGCCGATGCCGACGCCGCCGCACTGCTCGACCTCGCGACCGCCTCGGCCGGCGCACCGATCCTGTTCGGTACCGACTCCTACGGCCTGGACACCGACGGGGAGGAGGCGCGGTTCAACGACATGGTGCTCTGGCAGCAGGGCGAGGGCGCGAGCTTCTCCTACTCCAAGCAGATCCCGGCCGCGTTCGCCGAGTACATCCCGATCCGCGACATCGCCAGGATGTTCTCCCCGGCGGTGGATCTGGTCCGTACCGACATCGCCCCGGGTCAGGAGATCGCCGTGGTGCCCGTACCGGTGGAGAGGCTGGGACGGGTCGTCCAGGTGGGCACGGTCATCTGCTTCGAGGTCGCCTACGACGCGCTCATCCGGGAGGCGACGCTCGGCGGCGCCGAGCTGCTCGTGGTGCCCACCAACAATGCCTCCTTCGGCTACACGGCCGAGAGTGAGCAGCAGCTGGCGATGTCCCGGCTGCGGGCCGTCGAGCACGGGCGCGCCACGGTGCAGATCTCCACGGTGGGTGTCAGCGGCGTCATCGCTGCTGACGGGAGCGTGCTCGAGCGCACCGGCCTGTTCACACCGGCCACGATGACGGCGGAGCTGCCGTTGCGCACCTCACTCACGGTGGCCGACCGGCTGGGGGACTGGCCCATCGCCCTGGCCACCGGTCTCGTGGCGCTGGCGTTCGGGGCCGGTGTGGTCACCGGCAGGTCGCGGCGGGAGGCGGTGTGAGCGCCCGCGCCCTGGTCATCATCCCGACCTACAACGAGCGGGCGGCACTGCCGGGCACGCTGGCGCGCGCCCGGGGCGCAGCACCACACGTGGACGTGCTGATCGTCGACGACGCGAGCCCGGACGGGACCGGCCGGTGGGCGGCCGAGCAGGCACTGGCCGACCCTGGGGTCCACGTGCTGCACCGCCCCGGTAAGGCGGGCCTGGGACGCGCCTACGTCGCGGGATTCGGCTGGGCACTCGAACGCGGCTACGAGCGGGTCGTCGAGATGGATGCCGACGGGTCCCACCATCCGGAGGACCTGCCTCGGTTGCTCGATGCCCTCGAGGCCGACGGGGTCGAGCTGGCGATCGGGTCCCGCTGGGTGCCCGGGGGGCGCACGGAGAACTGGCCCTGGTACCGGGCGCTGCTGAGCCGTTCGGCGAACGCGTACGCGAACGTGGCCATCGGGCTGGGGGTGCGGGATGCGACGGCGGGCTTTCGGGCGTTCCGGGCCGACGCGCTGCGCGGGCTGGACCTGGCGGAGGTGACCTCGCAGGGATACTGCTTCCAGGTCGACATGACGCGGCGGGTGCGACGCGGCGCCGGGGAGATCGTGGAGATCCCGATCACGTTCACCGAGCGGGTCGAGGGCGTCTCGAAGATGAGCCGCGCCATCGTGGTGGAGGCCCTGTGGCGTACCACTGCCTGGGGCGCCGAGCGGCGCACCAGGCAGTGGTGGGGGTGGGTCCGGCGAGGGAGCCGGGGCCGAACTCAGGCGCTACGGCGCCGCAGCTGACCGCTGCGCAGCAGCTCCAGCCGCTCACTCAGCAGATCCTCGAGCTCGGCGACGGTCCGACGCTCCAGGAGCATGTCCCAGTGGGTCCGTACCGGCTTGCCGGCCTTCGGCTCGGGGCGGGTGGCGTCGCGCAACAGCGCCTCGCCGCCGCCGGGGGCCTCCCACACCGGTGGGATCTCGGCCTCGGCCGAGAACGGGATCACGATGACCCTACCGTCGGGGCAGTCGTAGACCGCCTCCACCCGGGGGGCGAACTCGACGCCCTCTTCGGTCTCCATGCTGTTGGCACCGATCCTGGTGCCGCGCAGTGCTCGATCAGCCATCGCGACTCCTCCTGTCCATGACTTGTGGTCGTCTCCACCCGTTCCAACGGGTGAGATACGGCTGGTGTTCCACGCTGGTGTGAAGGTGATGTGAATCTCCTCGGCCTCGCTCGTGGTTGAGTAGGACGCGTGAGCACACCTGCGATGACCTTCCGCCAGCTGGGAACCTCAGGCTTAACTGTCTCGTCAGTGGGCCTGGGCTGCAACACGCTCGGTGCCACCGTCGCCGAGGAGGACGTCCCCGCCGTCGTCGGCGCGGCCCTGGATGCCGGGATCACGCTCTTCGACACCGCCGATGTCTATACCCGCGGCCGCAGCGAGGAGCTGCTCGGCGCGGCTCTGCACGGGGTGCGCGAGGACGTCGTGATCGCGACCAAGTTCGGGATGGACACGGGTGGGCTGCACGGCCCGGACTGGGGCGTGCGAGGCTCCCGGCGCTACATCCGCCGGGCCGTCGAGGGCTCGCTACGCCGCCTCGGCACCGACCACATCGATCTGTACCAGATGCACGCCCCGGACCCGCACACCCCCGTCGAGGAGACGCTCGCCGCGTTGAACGAGCTCGTGACCGAGGGCAAGGTCCGCTACGTCGGCTCCTCGAACTTCGCCGCGTGGCAGGTGGTCGACGCGGACTGGATCGCCCGCGGCGCGGGGTACGCCCCGATGATCTCGGCACAGAACCCGTACAACCTGCTCGACCGGAGCATCGAGGCCGAACTCGTCCCGGCCGCTGAGCACGTCGGTGCCGGGATCCTGCCGTACTACCCGATCGCCTCCGGACTGCTCACCGGCAAGTACCGCCGCGGCCAGGATGCCCCCGAGGGAAGCCGGCTGCAGCGGCGCCCGGACCGTATCGAGGCCGCCGACTTCGACCGGATCGAGGCCCTGGAGGCGTTCGCCCAGGCGCGCGGCCTCTCCCTGCTGACGGTGGCGATCGGCTGGCTGGCCGCCCAGCCCGCGGTGGCCTCGGTCATCGCCGGTGCCTCGCGGCCCGACCAGGTGCAGACCAATGTGGCCGCCGGCGCATGGGAGCCCTCGGCCGCCGACCTGGTGGAACTGGACGAGATCGCGCCCGCGTGAATCGTGACGCTCTCGCCGGTCGGCTCCGGGCCGCCGGGAGCGTGTTCGCCGAGGAGGAGGCGGACCTGCTGCTGGCCTCGGCGGTGGGCGCGGATGAGCTGGAGAGCCGCATCGCCCGGCGGGTCGCGGGCGAGCCGCTGGAGCTGATCCTCGCCTCGGTCGAGTTCGACGGCCTGCGCCTGCGCACCGCCCCTGGCGTGTTCGTGCCGCGGGTGCGGACCGCTCACCTCGTGCGCGTGGTCGCCCGCCTGGCCCAGCCCGGAGCGGTCGTGGCCGATGTGTGCTGCGGGATCGGCGCAGTCGCCGCGGCCCTGCAGCACCGGCGCCCCGATCTGCGGCTCGTGGCGTGCGACCTCGACCCGCGGGCGGTCGCGGCCGCGCAGTCCAACCTGCCCGGGGTGGAGATCCACACCGGCGACCTGCTCGAGGCCCTGCCGGCTGAGACGGTCGCCGGCCTGGGGATGGTGGTGGCGAATACGCCCTACGTGCCCACCGGGCAGGTGCGGCACCTGCCCCCCGAGGCCCGGCTGCACGAACCCGCCCATGCCCTCGACGGTGGTGCCGACGGGCTGGCCGTGCAGCGGCGTCTCGCTCAGCAGGTCCGTGACCGGCTCGCGCCCGGGACCGTGCTGGTCACCGAGGTGGCCGGCTCCCAGGTCGACGCCGCGACCGCCATGCTCGCCGAGCTCGGGCTGGAGGCCACCGCCGAGACCTCCCGGCGGTGGGGGAGCGCTGCGATGATCGCCACGGTCGGCTGATGGCCACCCACGAGCAGCACCTCCAGGACCTGCGCCTGCTGCGCCGCGTGCGGGACCGGATCGACCGGGACTACGCCCAGCCCCTGGACGTGCCCGCCCTGGCCGCCGGGGTGCACCTGTCCGCCGGTCACCTGAGCCGGGAGTTCAAGCGGGCCTACGGGGAATCGGTGTACTCGTACCTGATGACGCGCCGGGTGGAACGGGCGATGGCCCTGTTGCGGATGGGGATGTCCGTGACCGAGGCGTGCTTCGCCGTCGGCAGCTCGTCGTTGGGGACGTTCAGCAGCCGGTTCACCCAGCTGGTCGGCATGCCCCCGAGCGAGTACCGGCGCCGCGCCGGCGAGCGCGAGCTGGACCTGCCGACCTGCATCGTGAAGCAGGTCGCCAGACCCCTGCGGCAGCCGGTCAGGAATCGAGAAGCGTAGCCCTTCCCGGTGTCCCTAGAGTCGCAGCATGGATATCGCCATTCACACCAGCTTCCTTCCGCACACCGACGCCGAGGCCAGTCTCGCCTTCTACCGGGACGTGGTCGGCTTCGAGGTACGCCAGGACGTCGGCTACCAGGACATGCGCTGGATCACCGTCGGCCCGCCGAGCCAGCCCGATGTCAACCTCGTGCTCTACCCGCCCACGGCCGACCCGGGGATCACCGAGGAGGAGGGACGCGTGATCACCGAGATGATCGCCAAGGGCACCTACGCCTCGATCATGCTCGCCACGCCGGACGTCGATGCGGCCTTCGCCCGCATCCAGAGTGGTGACGTGGAGATCGTGCAGGAACCCACCGAGCAGCCCTGGGGCAAGCGCGACTGCGCCTTCCGCGACCCGGCCGGCAACATGGTCCGCATGCAGCAGTCGTGACCGGGTCCCTGTGCCACCATGAGCACCGACCGAGCGAAGGAGCACTGCATGGCCCCCAGGCACGCGGCCGACGCCCATGACTTCATCCGGGTCCAGGGCGCACGCGTCAACAACCTGCAGGATGTCAGTGTCGAGCTGCCGAAGCGGCGCCTGACGGTCTTCACCGGGGTGTCCGGTTCCGGGAAAAGCTCGCTGGTCTTCGGCACGATCGCCGCGGAATCGCAGCGGATGATCAACGAGACCTACAGCGCCTTCGTACAGGGCTTCATGCCCACGCTCAACCGCCCCGAGGTGGATGTGCTCGAGGGGTTGACGACCGCGATCATCGTCGACCAGGAGCGGATGGGTGCCAACCCGCGCTCGACCGTGGGAACGGCCACGGACGCGAATGCGATGCTGCGGATCCTGTTCTCCCGGTTGGGGGAGCCGCACATCGGCTCTCCGCAGGCGTTCAGTTTCAACGTCGCCTCCCTCAGAGGCGCCGGAGCGGTCGAGATCGAGCGGGGCGGCGAGACGATCAAGGAACGCCGCGACTTCGCCATCCAGGGCGGGATGTGCGCGCGTTGCGAGGGGCGGGGCTCGGTCAGCGACTTCGACCTGACCCAGCTCTACGACGAGACCAAGTCGCTCAACGAGGGAGCCCTGACCATCCCGGGCTACACGATGGACGGCTGGTACGGGCGGATCTTCCGCGGCTGCGGATTCTTCGACGCGGACAAGCCGATCAAGGACTTCACGAAGAGGGAACGGGACGCCCTCCTGCACAAGCCACCGACGAAGATCAAGGTGGACGGGATCAATGTCACCTATGAGGGGTTGATCCCGAAGATCCAGAAGTCGATGCTCAGCAAGGACGTGGAGGCGATGCAGCCCCACATCCGGGCGTTCGTGGAGCGCACCATCGTGTTCCAGACGTGCCCCGACTGCGAGGGGACGCGGTTGAACGAGTCGGCACGCTCCTCGCGTATCGACGGTGTGAACATCGCCGAGGCGTGCGCCATGCAGATCACCGACCTGGCGGAGTGGATCCGCGGCCTGGACAAGCCGGCAGCCGCGCCCTTGCTGACGGGCCTGCGGCACCTGCTGGACTCCTTCGTCCAGATCGGACTGGGCTACCTCTCGCTGGACCGCCCGGCCGGCACCCTCTCGGGCGGTGAGGCGCAGCGAACCAAGATGATCCGGCACCTGGGCTCCTCGCTCACTGATGTGACCTACGTCTTCGACGAGCCCACGATCGGTCTGCACCCGCATGACATCGACCGGATGAACGCCCTGCTGCTGCAGCTGCGCGACAAGGGCAATACGGTGCTGGTGGTCGAGCACAAGCCGGAGGCGATCGCCATCGCCGACCACGTCGTCGACCTCGGCCCCCGCGCGGGCTCGGCCGGTGGGCAGATCGTGTTCGAGGGGTCGTTGACCGGTTTGCGTTCGAGCGGCACCCTCACCGGCACCCACCTCGACGACAGGGTGCGGCTGAAGGAGCAGGTGAGGTCGCCGTCGGGAGTGATCGAGGTGCGGGGCGCGAGCTCGCACAACCTGCAGCACGTGGACGTCGACATCCCGGCCGGTGTGCTGGTGGTGGTGACGGGGGTGGCCGGCTCCGGCAAGAGCTCCCTCATCCACGGCTCGGTCGCACCACGCGAGGGTGTGGTGGCCATCGACCAGGGCGCCATCAAGGGGTCGCGCCGGTCCAACCCGGCCACGTACACCGGCCTGCTGGATCCGATTCGGAAGGCCTTCGCGAAGGCGAACGGCGTCAAGCCGGCGTTGTTCAGCGCCAACTCCGAGGGGGCCTGCCCGGCCTGCAAGGGGGCCGGCGTGATCTATACCGAGCTGGGCTTCATGGACACGGTGGAGTCCCCGTGCGAGGAGTGCGAGGGCAAGCGGTTCCAGGCCGCGGTGCTCGAGTACACCCTCGGAGGTGAGCGCAGCGCCGGCGGCCGGGACATCAGCGAGGTGCTGGAGATGTCGGTGGCCGAGGCGAGAGACTTCTTCGCCGCCGGAGCCGCGAAGGTGGCGGCGGCGCACACGATCCTGGAGCGCATGGACGACGTCGGGCTGGGGTACCTCAAGGTGGGGCAGCCGCTGACCACGCTGAGCGGGGGAGAGCGGCAACGCCTCAAGCTCGCCACCCACATGGGCGCCCGGGGCGGGACCTACATCCTGGACGAGCCCACCACCGGCCTGCACCTGGCGGACGTCCAGCAACTCCTGGGGCTGCTCGACGGGCTGGTGGACTCGGGCAAGTCGGTGATCGTGATCGAACACCACCAGGCCGTGATGGCCCACGCCGACTGGATCATCGACCTCGGCCCGGGAGCAGGCCACGACGGCGGCCGCGTGGTCTTCGAGGGCACGCCGGCCGACCTGGTGGCCGGGAAGGCGACGCTGACGGGGGAGCACCTGGCGGAGTACGTGGGAAGGCGCTGACTCAGTCCAGGCAGAACTCGTTGCCCTCCGGGTCGGTCATCACGATGAACCCGCCGCTCATCGGCGGGTCCGGTTCGAAGCGCTGCACCCGCGTGGCGCCGGCCGCGACGAGCCGCTCGCACTCGACCTCCAGCGCGGTCATGCGTTCGGGTCCTTCCAGACCGGGCGCGGCCCGCAGGTCGAGGTGGAGCCGGTTCTTGGCCGACTTGGCCTCGGGGACCTGCTGGAAGAAGATCCGTGGCCCACGGCCCTCGGCGTCCTCGAGGGCGGAGCTGCCTCGGCGTTGATCCTCGGGCACGCCCATCTCGGCGAGGAAGTCATCCCAGACCGAGAACGGATCCACGCCCTCGGGGATCTCGCGGCCCGGGGGAGCGGGGTGGACGTAGCCGGGGAGCGCCTCGCGCCAGAAGTAGGAGAGGGCGACCGGGTCGTGGGCGTCGACGGTGACTTGGAACTCGCGGCTCATCGGGGTGCTCCTTCGGTGTGCAGGTACAGGTCGCGCAGCAGGCAGACCTCGGACAGATGGTGGATCAGTTCACGGTGGATGTGCAGCACGAGGTCGGCCATCGGCGCCTCGGGGTAGGGCTCCTTGTCCCCGACGGCGGTGCGCAGCGCATCCTCGTCGAGGCTGTGCACGCCGGCGAGCCAGCGGTCGATCTGCGTGCGCAGCTGGGTCATCGCCTCCTCCGCCGAACCTGCGTACTCCCAATCCTGGTAGGTGGCTGCCGGCGCGCCGAAGTGGGCCGCACTACGCATCGCCAGGACGCCGACGATCACGTGCCCGAGCCGCCACGCGATGGTCGTGAACGGTGCGGGATCGAGGTCGGCGAAGGCGAAGTCGATGGTGAAGTCGCCGGAGCCACCCTGAACCGGGGCGGTCGACTCGCCACGGGGCCGGACGTTCCAGGCGTCCGGCACGGGGGACCAGAAGTACTCCTCGTCGGTCAGCCCGGCGAAGCGTGGCAGGCAGTGGTGAGTCCAGTGGAACTCGAGCTGTTCGGCGAGGATGGCGCTCCATGGCGCCTCCGGTGTGGTGGTCATGGCTCGATCATCGATCCAGAAGAGGACAGGATCGGTCCGCTTGCTGTGGCAGGCTGACGCCGTGGCCGAGACCGAACGCGGGACGACCGAGCGGGTGCTCGCACTCCTCGGCATGCTGCAACGGCGCCAGATCTGGACCGGGCCCGAGCTCGCGGAGGCGCTGGGGGTGACGGTGCGGACCGTGCGGCGCGACGTGGAGCGGTTGCGGTCGCTGGGCTATCTGGTGGAGGCGAGCCAGGGGTTGGGTGGCGGCTACCGGCTGCACGCCGGCCGCGAGCTGCCGCCGCTGATGCTCGACGACGGCGAGGCGACCGCGATCGCGGTCGCTCTCCTCAGCCGGGCCCAGGCGGGGGAGCGGGGGGCGGCCGATGCCGCGCTGGGTGCCTTGACGAAGTTGCATCGGGTCCTGCCGGCGAGGCTGCGCGACCAGGTGGCGGCCCTGCACCGGGCGGTGGACTTCTTCGACGGTGCGGGTGATCCCGTGGACGCCGGGGCCCTGATGGTGCTGGCCGGGGCGTGCCGCGACCGTCATCAGGTGGGCTTCGGCTACTCCCGTAGCGATCACGAGGCTCCCCAGGAGCGCCGGGTGGAGCCGTACCGGCTGGTCACCTCGGAGCGCCGATGGTACCTGCTCGCCTACGACCTCGACCGGGACGACTGGCGCACCTTCCGGGTGGACCGGATGTCGGAGGTGGCCGCTCGGACCTGGCGGTTCGCGCCCCGGCAGGCGCCCGACGCCGCCCGCTTCGTGCAGGAGGGCGTGACGGGGCGTGCGTACCGCCGTCAGGCGCGCTTCCTCGTGGACGCGCCGGCAGAGCAGGTGCGCCGGCAGATCCCGGCCAGGGCCGCCGTCGTGCTCGCTCGTGGCCCGCGCAGCGAGGTGCGGGCCGGAGCGGACGACCTCGACTACGTGCTCCTGCACGTGGCCATGCTCGGCCACGAGTTCGAGGTGCTGGAGCCGGCGGACCTGGCCGAGAGGGCTGGGGAGGTGGCCCGGCGCCTGGGACGAGCCGGCGATCGCCCCCGGCGTCCGGCGCCGGCGACGCCCGCTGGGCCGGACGGTCTCGCCCTGGCGCGGCGCTACTACGAGGAGATCGTGGCCCCGCTGCTGATGCAGCGCTGGCCCGGACTCCCGCACGCGGCCGCCCGGCTGGGCAGCGGGTCCGATGTGCTCGGGTTGGACGATGCGATGTCGCGCGATCACGACTGGGGCCTGCGGCTGACGCTGCTGGTCGAGGATGCGATGGCGCCGGAGGTGGAGGCGTATCTGGGCGAGACGCTGCCGGACGCTTTCCTGGGCCTGCCGACGCGGTTCGCCTTCTCCGGGCACACCGAGCCCGCGCATCACATCGAGGTGGCCAGTCCGTCCCGGTTCGTGATCCACGGGCTGGGGTTCGATCCCCGGGGCGAGGTGAGCGCCGAGGACTGGCTGTCGCTGACCGGACAGGCGGTGCTGGAGATCGTCGCGGGACCGGTGTTCCACGACGGGACCGGCGAGATCACCGCTCTACGCAGCGCCCTGAGGTGGTATCCCGATGACCTCTGGCGCCATGTGGTCGCGGCCGACTGGGCCCGGCTCGCCGAGGAGATGCCGCTGATGAGCCGCGCGGGCGACGCGGGCGATGACCTCGGCTCGCGCGTGATCGCCGCGCGCCTCGTGGACGTCGCGATGCACCTGTCCTTCACCCTGTCCCGGCAGTGGATGCCGTATGCGAAGTGGCGCGGCACGATGCTGGGCCGGCTGCCGGGGATGGACGGCGTCCATCAGCATCTGCGGGCGGTGCTGGGGGCCGCCGGGTGGCGTGAGCGGCAGGAGTGCCTGGCCGGCGCACTGGACCTGCTGCTCGAGCGTCAGCAGGAGGCCGGGCTCCCCGCTCCGCGGCCGGCCACCACCGGCTTCTGGGACCGGCCGTACCGGGTGGCACGGGAGGAGATCAGCGCTGCACTGCTGGCCGGGGTCTCCGACCCGGCGGTGCGGGCACTACCGCCTGGTCGGGGGAGCGCGGAGCAGATCAGCGACAACGTCGCCGTGCTGCTGGACCCGGCACGGCGCCTGGCACTGGTGGGGCGCACGGGTCTCGCAGACCATTGACATGCAAGTCAGTACTTGCCTATCGTGTCTGTGTGGCCGATATCTACCGAGCACTCGCCGACGAGACCCGCCGGCTGCTCATGGATGAGCTCGCGGCGGGGGAGGGCAAGACCCTGTTCGAACTCTGCGGTGCGCTCACCATGGGCCACGGGCTGACCATGAGCCGGCAGGCGATATCGCAGCATCTCACCGTGCTCGAGGACGCCGGGCTCATCACCACCCAGCGGCGCGGCCGCTCCAAGTTCCACTACTTCACCCCAGCGCCACTGGCCGAGATCCAGCAGCGGTGGCCCAACGAGAGGACCCCCTCATGAAGATCGGACTGACCAGCGTCTTCGTCGACGACCAGCAGCACGCCCGGCAGTTCTACACCGAGGTCCTCGGTTTCCGGATCAAGCACGACATCCCGTTCGGTGAGGACTCCTGGCTCACCGTCGTCTCGCCGGAAGACCCCGACGGCACCGAGCTGTTGCTCGAACCGGCGGGACACCCCGCGGTGAAGCCCTACCGCGACGCGTTGATGGAGGACGGTATCCCGCTGGCCCAGTTCCAGGTGACCGACGTGGCGTCCGAGCATGCCCGGCTGACCGGGCTGGGCGTGCAGTTCACGCAGGGGCCCACCGACATCGGGACGGCCGTGATCGCCGTCTGCGACGACACCTGCGGCAACCTCATCCAGCTGGTCGCGCCCGTCCAGAGCTAGGGGAGCGGCAGGCCGGCCCCTGACAGGGCGGAGCCGATGGCCGGCGAGAGGGCGGGTACGGCGACGTTCAGCAGGCACGCCGTCGCCGCCACCACGATCGCCGCGCTGGTCAGCGCTCGCCGCGAGGCGCCCTCGTTGCCGAACCGGTGACCGGCCGCGACCGCTCCGGCCCCCAGCACCAGGCCGTACAGCGTGCCCTCGACGTTGCTCACGCCGAGCATCATCCAGGCCGTCGTGGCCGCGCCGAACAGGAGCGAGGAGTGCAGGGGAGTCACGGCGGAGCCGCGATGTGCGCTCACGCCTGCCACGACGGCGGCGCTCACCAGCGCGGGGGCGACCACCCAGAGCGCGACGGAGTGGCCGGCGAGCGCCCACTGGTGCATGGCGGCCGCCGGGCTGAACAGAGAATCCAGCGCGATGATCAACGCGCCGGCAGTCACGGTGCGCGCCAGGCCGCGGACGCTCGCGGCCATGGCAGGCGCGCCACCGGAGGCGATCGGCGCCGGGACCGATGCCTGTTCGAGGACCGTCATCGCCAGCTCCCGTCTCGTGGCCAGGGGAGCGCCACGTTACCCGGCGTTCACCCGCCGGCCACTCGCCCGGGCGTAGATGTGAGCGAGCCGACCCCTCACGCCGCGAACACGGGCACGGCGCCAGCCAGGACCACCGCCGTGGTCAGGGCGATCAACGCGACGGCGACCGCACGCACCTGCCGGGGCCAGGGCCGGCCCGAGGCCAGTCCGGCGAGCAGTGCGCCCGTCGCGAGCAGAGCGCCGTACAGGGAACCCTCCAGGTTGCCGACACCCCAGGCGATCCATCCTCCGGTGGCTGCGGCGACCAGCAGTGAGGAGCTCCAGAACGACAGGACCGCCCTTCTGCTCGCCGCGACGCCGGCCACCACGGCCAGGGCCATGGCCACGGGGAACAGCACCCAGATGGTCACCGAGTACCCGACGAGCGCGGCGGGAGTGAGGGCGGCGTCGGGTCTGGTCGCGGCATCGGCGGCGACGGCACCGATACAGGTGAGTGCCGCGGCGCCCGCGCGTCGCAGGCTATGACGGACCACACCGATCTTCTCGACGGCGAGACGTTCCGGGGCGACGGGCGACAATGCCCGTGCGTGAACCACCATGATTGACTCCAGTGTCGAGATGGGGTTGATACGTTACGGGGCGTTCATCCCCGCCGCACGTGGGCGCGCCGGCCGGACCGCAGGTCCGGCGTCAGCTGTGGCGGCTCAGGTCGAGCGCCGAGCCGGCCCATCCGGCGGGATCGTCACCGTGGGGCACGAACACGAGGGTGTAGTGAAGGCGGAGCAGGTCCCACCAGACGCGTTCGGAGGCGGTGAGGCGCCGGACGGTCTCGTATCCGGCGAGCAGGTGTGCGTGCGTCCCGGTGGGGACGGGGCCCCAGTCATGGAAGCGGGTGCCGAGCAGGACCGCCGACCGGGCGAGCTCGTCGACGCAGCGATCGCGGCGCAGTTCCTCGAAGTCGAGTACCGCCGCCACCTCTGCGCCCGAGCACAGGATGTTCGCCGAGCGGTAGTCGCCGTGCAGCAGCTGCACCGGCGCGTCGAGGCCGGGGGCGTCGGCGAGACGATCCCGAAGGTTCCGGACGGCAGCCGAGGGCAGGTGCGCACCCGCCGCTCCGAGCCACGCTGTCATCCCGGCAGCGTCATGGGGCTGTGAGGGCCCGATCACGCGCTCACGGCCGGGGTGCTCGGCCAGGGCGAGGTGGAGCCTGGCCAGCACGGCTCCGGCGGCGTGAACCTGGCGCGGGTCGCCGGCATCGAGCATCGGGCTCTCGATCACCCGCTGCAGGGCGATCGAGACGCCGTCGACCTCGATCTGCAGCGCCCCCGAACGTGCCGGGAGCGGCGCCGAGACCGGCAAGCCGGACTGATGCAGCCATCGGACCAAGTCCGCCAGCGCCGACAGGCGAGCGAACCGCTCCGGCGCCACCGACCATTTCGCGAGCATCCGGCCCCTCGTGGTCGAGAGCCACGCCAGCACGTTGCGATCGCTGAGGACGAGACGGTCGCAGGAGTCGACCGGGAGATCCCAGTGGGCCGAGACGGTGGACGTGAGCCAGTGCACCGCGGCCGCTGCGTCGGTGAATCCGGCCCGCTCGGTCAAGGTGCGCGCAGGATCCACCTGTTCCCACAGCATCGTGACCGGCGGGTGGTTCATGCGGTCATCCCAGCACATCCTGATCCTGTCCGTCGTCGCTCTCGCGGCTCTGGCAGCGGACGTCGTCAGAGCGAGTCAGCCTCGCGTACGTGACTGGATCCTCGGCATGCTCGGGGTCGCAGGCATCGTTGCCGCCGGCGTGGTCGGCGGCGTCGCGATCCGCGCGGTGGACGGAACGATCGTCGCGGTCCCGTGGCCGCCGGCGGCGGCGCTGATCGCGATCGGGGCGGCGTGCACCAGCCTCGCCACGACGCTACGTCGACGGCACCTGCGCACCAAGTCGAATCAATCCGGAGGGCTCAATCCAGCCACTCCTGAAAGTCGCCGATAATGTACATTATGTCATTCCAGGCTTCTCAGGCGCGATGCGTGGCCGACATGTCCACGCACACCACTCCCCGGTTACCGTCCTGGTCGGCGATCACCGTGAGCGACGGTGCCTGACTGTCGTCGACGATGCTGCCGCCCGCGGCGAGAACGGCGTCGATCCGTGCTGCGAGAGCCTCCGGTGCGACATAGACCTCAAGATGGAATCGCTCGCAGGATGCATCCTTCGGATCGAGCTCACCGAACCACAGGTTCGGCACCCGCCCGGTAGCGTCCCGGATCTCGTCGCTCGGCGATCCACGCCCCTGGGACGACGCGCTGCCGGTCAGAAGCGCAGCCCACACCGGCGCAATGGTCGCCGAACTTGTCGTGTCGAGACCGAGCTCGATCTCGCTCACCGATGCCGGGTCGGCGGCCAGGCCGAGATCGGCGGCGATCACCGTGATCAGCCGTGCGAGATCGAGGTCCTGCTGGCTCACCCATTCGACTCGGTGCTCGGTCCCCTCGCCGTCGCGGTAGACGGCGTCATCGGAGACCAGCTCCAGGTCCACGTGCCCCGTGCTGATCGAGACACGGGGATGATGCCCGAGCGAATGTCCTGCCTCGGCGAGCGCGGCGACGAAGCGCGCGGCGGCGCCGAAGTCCTCGACCAGATATCGCGCGTGAAGCCCTTGGGCCAGCTTGCGCCAGTCGGCCAGACCTGCTTCGGCGATCTGTGAGCCACTCAGCATGTCCATGGGCCGACTCTAGCCTCATCCGTCTCCATGGTGGGGTTGACGCTACGCTCGGCGCATGACGACGAAGTCGATCCTGCACCAGTACCTCCAGGAGCACCGCGAGGCGCTGCTGTGGAAGCTCGACGGCCTCGACGAGCGGCAGATGCGCACGCCGATGACCCCGACGGGCACCAACCTGCTCGGCCTGGTCAAGCACATGGCCGGCGTGGAGCAGGGCTACTTCGGGCTGGTCTTCGGGCGTGATCACCCCATCGCGATGCCCTGGGCCGAGGACGACGCCGAGCCGAACGCGGACATGTGGGCCACCGCCGAGGAGACCAGCGAGGAGATCGTGGCGATGTATCGCGCGGTGTGGCAGTTCGCCGACGAGACCATCACGATGCTCGATCTCGATGCGCCGGGCCGGGTGCCGTGGTGGGGTACGCACGGCGAGGTGACGCTCGGCCGCATGCTCATTCACGTGACCAGCGACCTGGCGCGGCACACCGGACACGCCGACATCATCCGCGAACTGATCGACGGCACCGCCGGCCTTCTCCCCCAGGCGCTCAACCTGCCCGCCTCGGATGCCGCGTGGTGGAACGACTATCGCGAGCGGCTCCGCACGGTGGCCGAGGAGGCGGGGCACCCCAGCCGCTGACGGCTACTCGAACGGTGAGGGGTCTCCCGCACCGCGCCGTACGACGTCGGCCACCCCCTCCGAGAGGTCGATGACGGTCGTGGGTTCGTCACCGCACTCCCCCGCGTCGATGATCGCATCGAGGCTGTGGTCGAGCTCCTCCTTGATCTGCCACCCATCGGTCAGTGGGTCTTCCTGATCCGGAAGCAGCAACGTGCTCGAGAGCAGCGGCTCACCGATCTCGGCCAGCAGCGCGTGCACCACCGGGTGATCCGGGATGCGGACACCGACCGTCTTCTTCTTCGGGTGCAGCAGCCGCCTGGGCACCTCCTTGGTCGCGGGCAGGATGAACGTGTAGCTGCCCGGCGTGGCCGCCTTCACCGCCCGGAAGACGGCGTTGTCCACGTGCACGAACCGGCCCAGCTGGGCGAAGTCGGCGCACACCAGCGTGAAGTGGTGGCGCTCGTCCAGGCGGCGCAGGTCGAGGATGCGCTGCTTGGCCTGGGGGTTGCCGAGCTGAGCGCCGACGGCGTAGCAGGAGTCCGTCGGATAGGCGACCAGGCCGCCGTCGCGGATGATGTCCGCCACCTGGCGGATCGCACGGGGTTGCGGGTTGACCGGGTGAACGTCGAAGTAGCGCGCCATGGTCCACCATAGGCACGGAGGCCGTGATCTGCTCGACCGCACACGGCCGTGACCCGCACAGTGGTCCCATGACGGACGACTTCGACACCCTGGTCGCCGAGGGCGACGCGGTGGACCTCGCCGGGTGGGACTTCTCCTGGTTCGAGGGGCGGGCCAGCGAACAGCGACCACCCTGGCGCTATTCGTCCCTGCTCAGCGAGCGGATGGCGCGGGCGCATGCCGCCCTGGATCTGCAGACCGGCGGTGGGGAGGTGCTCGCCGAGATCGCCTCTCCCCCACCGCGGCTGGCCGCCACCGAGTCCTGGGAGCCGAACCTCGAGGTGGCCCGCGCGCGGCTGGCGCCGCTGGGAGCCGAGGTGGTCCGTGCCCCCGACGACGGCCCCCTGCCGTTTCCGGCAGCGTCCTTCGATCTGGTCACCGCCAGGCTGCCCGTCCTCACCCCCTGGCCGGAGATCGCACGCGTCCTGGCGCCCGGGGGCACCTTCCTCTCCCAGCAGGTCGGGCACGCGACCAACATCGAGCTCACGCGCGCCATGCTCGGTCAGCACATCCAGCCGAGCGGGCGGCAACCGCACGGCGAGGCAGCGAAGGCTGAGGCCGCCGGACTGGAGGTGGTCGACCTGCGGGAGGCCAGCTGCCGGGTCGAGTTCTACGACATCGCGGCCGTGGTGCACTTCCTGCGCAAGGTGATCTGGACCGTCCCGGACTTCTCCTCCGAGAGGTACCTGCCCCAGCTACGAGCCGTCCACGAGACGATTCGCCGCGAGGGCGTGTTCCTGTCGCACGCGAGCCGCTTCCTCATCGAAGCGGTGCTCCCGGGCCGGACGTAGGACTCAGCCGATCTTGCGGGCGGCGCGGCGGCGCGACAGCTCATCGTCGACCGCGCTCTGGCCCTCGTCCTCGGCCTTCTCCGTCGGAAGCTCGGCGAGACTGCCCTCGACCTCGCGCCAGACGCGCCCGACCGCGATCCCGAAGACGCCCTGTCCGCCCTGGACCAGGTCGAAGACCTCGTCCGCCGAGGTGCACTCGTAGACCGAGGCGCCATCGCTCATCAACGTGATCTGGGCGAGGTCATCGACCCCGCGTTCACGCAGGTGCTCGACCGCCGAACGGATCTGCTGCAGCGAGACGCCGGTGTCCAGCAGCCGCTTGATCACCTTGATGACCAGGATGTCGCGGAAGCTGTAGAGACGGTGCGTGCCCGAACCCGTGGCCGGTCGGATGCTCGGCTCGACCAGGCCCGTCCTGGCCCAGTAGTCGAGCTGACGGTAGGTGATGCCGGCGGCACGACAGGCGGTCGGTCCCCGGTAGCCCGTCGTGGTGTCCAGGTCCGGCAGGGTGTCGCCGAACAGCATCCCCTGGGCCCGTTGCGGGACGCCTGGGGTGGCGTCCGCCTGTGCGTCGCTGCCGCTCACGCCTGCTCCATTCTCATGCCGGACTTACACCACTGTACTCCGTGGTTTCCGGCGACGGTGGTCCGGGATCTGATCGACCTTGCGTACCTGACGCTATTGGTGCCGGTGCCCCGGGTCAACGACATGGGTGCGAAAGCGTGTCGGCGTGTCGCCCGCGGCGAGTCTCACCCTCGACTTCAGGGTCATTCTTCTCAGGACTGCTCGTCCTCGTCGGAGAAGTCGCCCGGCTCGACGGAGTCGAGAAACGACCTGAACTCCGCCACGCGCTCCTCCGCCTCGTCCGCCCCGAGGGTGCCGGTCAGGTGGACGTGCTCACGGTCGTCCTCGTCGACATCGAGCACCACGGCGGCCTCGTCGAGAACGGTGTCCTCGCACCACACCGCCACCCCGGCGCGGAGTCCGACGGCGATGGCATCGGACGCGCGTGAGTCGACCCGCCGGCCGTTGGTGAGCACGATCTCGGCGATGAACGTGCCCTCGCGAAGTTCGGTGATCGCCACCTGGTGCACCCGCACGTCGGTGGCCTCCAGGCAGGCCAGCAACAGGTCGTGCGTGCCCGGTCGCGGCATCGGCATCCCCGCCTGCACGGTGGCGATCGCGACCGCCTCATGCGGACCGACGACGATCGGCAGGGATCGCGGCCCGTCATGCTCGTTGAGCAGCACCAGCACTTCCTGTTCGGGCGCGTTCAGTCGCACCCGCACACCGAGTACCTCCATCTGTCGCACACCTCCACGCTACGCCGCGTGGCGGCGGGGTGCGAGAGCCCGGTGCGGCGGGTCACTCCATCCGGTCCACACCGGCACCCAGGAGTGCGGTGTGCAGGGAAGTCATCGTGGCCGTCAGCTCGGTGGCCATCGCATGAGCCTTCGCACGCGAACCGCTCGCCGACGGGCCCGTGCGCTGGGAGCGGACCGGGGCGACGATCTGCTCGACGAGGTCGAGCTGACGATCGGCGGCGCTGCGCAGTGCTCGCAGGTGCCGGTCGTCGATGCCGTGCGCGGCCAGTTCGTCGGCGAACCGGACGATCTCGACCGATCGCGCGGGGAACTTCCCTGCCGCGTCGGCGACCAGCAGCCCGGTCGAGGTCAGGGAGGCCACCCGCTCCGGATCGCAGCCGGCGGCGCGGGCGACCTGATCCGCCGTCAGCCGCCCCGGCGGCGAGGGATCGGCGAGGATCTCACCGTCCTCACTGATGACCCGCGCCCCAGGAGCGGGCGGGTCCGCTCCCCCGGCATCGAGCTCGGCGAGGCGTTCGCGGATCACCTTCCAGGGCAGGAACGAGTCCCGCTGCGCCGCGAGCGCGAAGCGGAGCCGCTCGACGTCGGCGAGGGAGTACCGCCGGTACCCGGACGGCGTCCGATGCGGACAGACCAGGCCCTGGTCCTCCAGGAATCGCACCTTGGAGACCGAGATCGCCGGGAACTCACGCTTGAGGACCGAGAGCGCACCACTGATGTTCATCGTCGGGGTCCGGGAGACGCCGAAGGGCCATGCCGGCGCGTCCGCCTGCTCCCGTGCGGCGGACGAACTCACTGGCCGGGTTCGCCCGTCTGGTCGTCCTGCCCCGCCGCGTGACGTCGCGGGCTGGGATGGAACGTCAGACGGTACTTGCCGATCTGCACCTCGTCCCCGGCCTGCAGCACCGCGTCGTCGATGCGGCTGCGGTTGACGTAGGTCCCGTTCAGGCTGCCCACGTCGCGGACCGTGAACTCGCCCGCATCGGAGAGGAACTCGGCGTGCTTGCGCGAGACGGTCACATCGTCGAGAAAGATGTCGGCGGAGGTGTCGCGCCCGGCCGTGACGCGCTCGTCGTCGAGGAGGAACCGCGCCCCGGCGTTGGGCCCGTGCTGGACGATGAGCAGGGCCGACGAGGGCGGCAGTGCCTCCACGGCCGAGCGGTCCGAGGCATCGATCGCCCCCGGCGTCGCCTCCCCGGTCTCCGGCACGATGCGCCCGAGCGCGGCAGTGGTGTGTGGCGCCGGTCCCTGGCCGGACGCGGCCTGTGCGCCCTGTGCGCCCTGTGCGCCCTGCTGCTCAGTCATCGTCGCGCCTCCCCGGTACCTGGCATGTCGGACCCGCCTGATCAGGTGTGTCCATGGTCGCAGACTCTACCCTCACCAGAGTAGGTCCCGGGCCCGTCCGGTCCAGGGCTCCGGTCGACCCTCAGTCGTCCTCGACCGGCTCGGCGAACTCCGGATCCGGAGTCTCGCGCACCGACGTGATCTGGACGAGCTCCCGCTCGGAAACCTCGACCGTGGCCCCCCGGTTGCGCATGATCGCGAAGGCGCCTCCGGGGATGTCCAGGGCCACGGCGATCGTGTCGGCGTTACCGACCACACGCCACTCGTACGGCGGCTCGATCGACGTCCCGTTCACGCTCAGGCCCCCGTCGGCGGTGTCGAGGAAGGCGGAGGAGGCGGTCAGTCGCTGACCCGAGACGGCGATCGCCTCGGCTCCGGCGTTACGCATCTCCTCGAGCATGTGCACCATCTGCTGGGCATCCACGTCCTGCGCGTCGTCCACGGTGACCACCACGCCAGGACCCTCCACCGGCACGGTTCCGGCCAGGATCTGCAGCAGGTCCAGGTAGTCCTCCTGCACGGCAGGATCGCCGGATCCGGAGAGCAGGCTGTCCCGCTGCCGGGCGAGCTGCTCGGCCTGGGTCGTCAGCTCCTCGTTGCGCTGGGTGACCTCGTCGAGCAGCCGGACCAGGTCGTCCTCACGCAGCGCCGCGAACTCGTCGTCCTGGGTCTGGCGCACCTGGGTCACGATCGCGAGCCCGAGGAGGAGGCACATCAGGGCGATCAGTATCTGCGAGCGGAGCGTGACCCCTCGGCCACGGTGCGCCCGGTCGTGGTGCCTCATGCCTTGAACACGTGCCGCCGGATCGAGGCGGCGTTGGAGAAGATGCGGATCCCGAGCACGACGACGACGGCGGTGCTCAGTTGGGAGCCCACGCCGAGCTGGTCCCCGAGGAAGACGAGGAAGGCGGCGATGAGGACATTGAACAGGAAGGAGGTGACGAAGACGCGTTCGTCGAAGACCTCCTCCAGGCGCGCCCGGATCGCTCCGAAGAGCGCGTCGAGCGCCGCGACCACGGCGATGGGCAGGTAGGGCTGCAACTCGGCGGGGACCGGCGGCTGCAGGATGAGACCGAGCACGACCCCGACGATCAGGCCTGCCACGGCGATCATCGCGCCCTCCCTTCGTCGTCGCCGTTCAGTCTGACACGCGCGCCCGGCTCCCCGTCTGCGCCCCTCATGACGACTCGGTCACGACCCTCGGTGTCAACGGGGTCCCGGCTTCCATGCGCAGCTCCTGCGCCCGCTCGAGCGAGGACGAGATCGAGTGCTGTGCCGACAGGAAATTCAGGTAGCCGGCCGCCTGCGTCCTGGCGAAGGCGGTGCGCATCCCGTCCGGGTCCCCGATCGCCTGGATCTCATACGGCGAGACGAGCGGTTGCAGATCGACCAGGATCGCATCGCCGGCCGCCCGGATCGCCGTCTGCGACGTCAACCGGTGTCCGTTGACCGTGACCGCCTCCGCACCGGCGGACCACAGCCCGTTGACGATGATCTGCAGGTCCCCGTCACGCACCCGGCCGTCGGCGGCATCGCGCTCACCGCTGTCGACGGAGGGGGCATCGGCGATGGTGACCACCACGCCTGGCCCGTGCACCGCCGTCGTGCCGGCAGCCGTGCCGATCCGCTCGGTCAGTTCCAGGATCTCCTCGGCCTCCGCGCCCAGGGACAGCTCCTGCAGCTCGGTGATCTCCTCCCGCAACTCGGCGTTGCGCGCGGCCAGTGTCTCGCCGTCGGCCGTCCTGTCCCGGACCTCCTCCACGAGCACGTCGGAGGCGGTCTCCAGAGCAGGAGCGCGCAACTCGCGGGCGGCCCACACCGCGGTCAGGCCGAGCACCACGGCGAGGACGAACGTCACCGACCGGCGCAGGGGCGTGGCGGGCCGGGCCGTTCCGCGTCGGCGCGCCTCGCTCGCCGCGGCATACCCGAGGTCGAGTGGGCGTTCCAGCACCTCGTTGAGCAGGGTCATCGACGCGTCGGGGCGACGTGCGCCGGCAGGATCACCCGCCCTGGATTTCAGCGGGACCTGTCCGCCCCTCACGCGGCGACCGCCCGGCCGGTCAGGACGTCGCGGAACTGCTTGAGATAGAGCAGACCGGCGACCCAGTAGAGGAACACGCCCCAGAGCGCGGCAGCCCACCCGATCACCCAGGCCACCTCACCCAGCGGGTTGTCCAGGTGGGTGAGCAGCAGCAGCGGGAAGGCGTACATCAGGGCGAACGTGCCCGCCTTACCCGCCATGTGCACCGGGAACCCGTCGTAGCCGCGCCGCGCCATGGAGGGCAGGCACAGGCCCACCGCGAGCTCACGTGCCAGGATCGCTCCGACCAGCCACCAACCGATGGTGCCCTGGAAAGCGAGCCCGGTGATGGTGACCAGGATGAAGAGCCGGTCGGCCGAGGGGTCGAGGAACTTGCCCAGGCGCGTGGTCTGGTCGAACCGCCGTGCGATCACGCCGTCGAGCCAGTCGCTGACACCGGCCGCGACGAGCACGAAGAAGGCGGCGATCATGTGCCCCTCGAAGATGAGCACACCGACCACCGGCACCATCAGCAGCCGCAGCGCACTGATCGCGTTCGGTACCGTCACGATCCGGTCGGCAGCTGCATCGTCGGTCCCGGACCCGCCCTCGGACGGGCCCACGGACCGGCTCGGACCCTCGGACGTGCTCACCAGGCGATGCTATGCGATCCGCGCGTACGCGGCGCCGCGCACCTACCGTTCTGCCACACTGGTGCCCATGCTGCCGGCCCTCCTCGTGGCGTCCCGCGGCGCCGACGTGCCCCGGACCGCCACCGTGGCCGGGGGCTGAGCGGTGGAGCTGCTCACCGGGAGCGGACTCGCGCTGGCCTCCGGACTCAATGCCTATGTGCCCATGCTCATCATCGGGCTGCTCGGCCGCTTCACCTCCGTCCTCGAACTGCCCGGGGAGTGGGCCTGGATCACGAACGAGTGGGTGCTGGTGATCCTGGGCGTGCTGCTCGCGGTCGAGATCGTGGCCGACAAGGTCCCGGCCGTCGATCACGTCAATGATCTGCTGCAGACGATCGTGCGGCCGACGGCGGGCGGCATCGTCTTCACCGCCGGATCCGGGGCCGTGACCCCGGCCACGACCGATCCCGCCGAGTTCTTCACCAGCGCCGCTGTGGTGCCCTTCGCCTGCGGTGTGGTGCTGGCGCTGCTGACCCACGTCGGCAAGTCCACGGCACGGGCCGGGATCAATCTCTCCACCGCCGGTGTCGGCGCACCGGTGGCGTCCACGGTCGAGGACATCACCTCGGTGGCCCTGACGATCGTCGCGCTGCTGCTGCCGGTCCTGGTCATCGTGCTGGTCCTCGCCGCGGCACTCATCGGGTGGCGGGTGCAGCGGCGGCGACGCCGACCGGCGTAGGTTGTGCCCATGAGATTCGGTTTCTTCATCCCCCAGGGCTGGCGCTTCGACCTCGTCGGGATCGACCCCGTCGACCACTGGAGCACGATGAATGGCCTCGCGCAGGTCGCCGACGCCGGCGCCTGGGACTCGATCTGGGTCTACGACCACTTCCACACCACACCCGAGCCCAGCGACGAGGCCACCCATGAGGCGTGGTCGCTGATGGCAGCGTTCGCGGCCTCGACGTCGCGGGTCAAGCTCGGCCAGATGTGCACGTGCATGGCGTACCGCAACCCCGCCTATCTCGCCAAGGTGGCCGCGACGGTCGACGTCATCTCCGGCGGGCGCGCCCAGATGGGGATCGGCGGAGGCTGGTACGAGCACGAGTGGCGGGCCTATGGATACGGGTTCCCGCGGGCCGGCGTCCGCCTGGGCATGCTCGACGAAGGCGTGCAGATCATGCGGCAGGCCTGGACGGAGGGCTCGGCCACCCTGGACGGTACCCACTACCAGGTCGACGGCGCCATCGTGCAACCGCGCCCGCTGCAGGAGGGCGGCCTGCCGTTGTGGATCGCCGGGGGCGGGGAGAAGGTCACCCTGCGGATCGCCGCACGGTATGCCACCCACACCAACTTCGACGGGTCGCCGGAAGGGTTCGCGCACAAGAGCGCGATACTCGCCGAGCACTGCGCGCAGGTCGGTACCGACGTCGATGCCATCGTCCGCTCCTCCAACTACAACGTGGCCATCGGGGCCACCGAAGCCGAGGTGGCCGACCGGCTGCGGCTGCTGCAGGAACGGATGACCTCCTCCCTCGGGGACGAGCGAGCCCGGGCGATCACCGAGCAGTACCGCACCTCGCTCACCACAGGCACCCCCGAGCAGATCGTCGAGCGTCTGAGCGCGATGCAGGAGGCCGGCATGACCTACGCGATCCTGTACTTCCCCGAGGCGGCCTACGACCGTTCCGGGATCGAGATGTTCGAGCAGCAGGTGCTGCCGGAGCTGACGTCATGACCAGCAGCCCGCAGCGTCCGGGTATCCACCGCGACCGCCGGCTGTGGCGGATGGGGACCAAGCAGATGCTGATCACCCTCGGGGTGATCCTGCTGATCAACCTGGTGGCCTACCGCCTCGGGCTCGGGTTCGGGGGCACGCTCGTGCTCTGCGCGCTGATCGCGTTCTCGTGGCCGTTCGTGGCCACCTGGTGGAACCGGCGACGCCGCTAGGCAGCGCGGGGCGTGCGGGCCCGCCGCACCAGGAGATACATCTCGCACCCCAGGCAGAACCCGAAGGCCGCGTTGAGGAACGCCGCCACCAGCGCCACGCCGGCGAAGACGGGAGGCGCCCACGCGACGCCGAGCAGACCGAGAGTGAGCCCGAGACCGGTGATGACCAGCCCGACGGCCTGGGCGAACCTCGGCGGCGCCGGGTGCTCCAGCTCGGCGGGTGGCCGCAGCCGCGGCCGGATGAGCCGGCGGTAGAGCAGGCCCTGCCAGGTGCGCCCCACGCCCGCGGCCGCGCCGAGGGCGAACGAGGCAACGACCACCGCGAGCACCACCAGGCCGGCCTGTGGGTCGAGGATGATCACGGCGATCAGCAGGATGCTGGTGATCGCGGCCCCGACCCTGGGGCCACGGGGATCGATACCCTGCGCTGCCTGTGACATGTGTTGTCTCCTCCGGATCGTCTCGCCGTCGTCGATCTCAGCCGGTCGCCAGTGCCAGCGCCTCGCGGGCACGTCGGGGGGACGGCGCCCCGCTCACCCGGGCACGTAGGGTGCCGTCACCGTCGAAGACGAGGCTGGTGGGCGTGCTCAGCACGCCGAAGGTGCGCACCAGCTCCAGATGCTCGCTCACATCCAGCTCGACGAACGCCTCCGGCCCCACGACCGTCCGCCACAACCGGGCGCTGGGGCCGCAGGCCGAGCAGTACGGTCCGGAGAACTGCACCACCACTCCCTCGGGCCCGCTCGGCACGGAGACCGCGGCAGCGATCCGCGCGAGCCCGCTGCTGTGCCGGACCGAGCGCGGCGCACGCCGACGCTGGACCAGCAGCCACGCCACGGTCGCGGCGGCGAGCAGCGCTGCCACGGCAGCGAGTCGGATCCACAGGTCGGCCATGGAGTGAGGCTAGGCCGCGGGCACCCCCGCTCGTTCCCGCCGCTCAGGCGTCTCGCTCGGTGAGACGTCCGCTCTGCTCGGCGGATGCCAGCAGGTCGGCAGCCTCGTCGAGCGCCTCCTGCGCATGCCGGCGCGATTGCTCGGCTCGCTCCTTCTCCCTCGCCACCTGGGCCGCCTCCCGCTCGAGTTCTTCCCAGCGGCGGCGGGCCTGCAGCGCCTCGGACCGGATCGAGGCGAGGGATCCGGCCCGGCCGGCCAGCTCCGACTCGATCCGGTCCAGCGCCGCCTGCAAGCGGTCCACCCGACGCCGGGCTGCGCGGATCTCCGCCTCGTGACGCCCGCGCTGAGCAGCCCGGCCCGGGCGAGGGCCCGGGACCTCGTCGGGAGCGAGCTCCGGGACGGGCACGACGACGGCGCCCGGGCGACGTCCGCGTGGACGGCGCCCAGGAGCATCGGCCAGTGCCGTCGCCGCGACGGGATCGACACCGGGCCCGAGCGGCTTGGTCAGCCTGCCCGTGATCACCGCCCGCTCCGCGGCCTCCTCGGCCAGGACGGCAGCAAGAGTCTGGTTCACCTGGTCCAGCGCGCTCGCGCTCAGCGGCACCCCCAGCTCGGTGCACAGCGCGCCCAGCTCCCGCTCGATGGCGTGCACGAGGACGCGGCGCTCCCGGGCGAGCAACCGGAGGCGTTCGGCGTCGGGCTGCACGTGGGCCCGGCGCAAGGCTTCACCGAGGTCGAGCAGCTGCGCCAGGCGCTCCGGCATCCGGGCGACGAGCACGTTCACCGCCCACGCCGCACGCACCGGCTTCGGCAACGACCGGATCAGGGCTGCCGCCTGCGGTGCACTCGGTGCCAGGGCCGCCGCCTCAGCCTTCCGGACGTCGACGAACTCCTCCGGGCGGGCGCGGTAGACCCTCGCGGCAGCGTCCACGAGCGGATCGGTCATCGGCACATTCTGGCACCGGGGCCGCGGATCAGCGCCCGAGATCGGCCTCGAGCACCATGCTGCGCCCCTGCACGGCGAGCGCGACGTCGCCCACACTGCCGAACGTCAGTGCGCTGAGGTCGATCTCGTGCCCCTCCCACGGCGCCAGGCGTGCGCGTACGGTGCCGAGCGCCATCGCCACGAGCGGACTCGGGCTACGCACGGCGAGATCGCTCAGGCGCAGCACCATGTCGGTCCCGACGGCGGCCGAGCCGCTGCCGATGATCACTGCCCGCAGCGGCCCGCGCCTGATCGTGGCCTCCACCTCGATCTGCACGCGGCGGGGGTCAGGACAGGTCGCCGTCAGGTGCGCCCCGGTCAGCGTGAACCCGCTCGCGGCGACCCGCTCACCGAGCAGCGCGAGGGCACCGACCTCGAGGGTGTCGAGGTCGGTCTGCAGCCGCGCGCGCCCGGACAACGCCCCCGCGGCCGGCTGCTCGGCCCCGAGCCACCACTGCCCGTCGGGATCCCTGCGGTATCCCAGCACCAGGCCCTGCACCCGCGCCTCGGCGTGGACGGGGACGCCGTCGACCACGATCGGCCGTGCTCGGACGACGACGTCATCGGTGTGGCTGAGAAGTTCCCCCGTCGACTCGAGGCTCGCCGGACGGGAGGTGCGCAACCCCCGGGCGCGCAGCTCGAGGCCCGTCAGGCCGAGGTCCAAGGAGAGGATCCGCCCGTCGGCGGCCAGGACCGAAGCGACCTGCGGAACACCTGCATCGGGGCGCAGCGTCTCCACGAGGCCCGCGCACAGGCGCGCGTCGAACTCAGCGGACGCCGTCGGGAGTGGGGCGGAGCCGATCGGGAACATGGAACCTCCATCGTCGATGACCGGTCCCCCGGTGGACGAGGCAGGTCCCGGCCGCTCCCCCGAACGACCGGGACCTGCTGTCCGCCGACGCGCCGATGGCGGGTACGGAGCGGCTTCACTAGGGATTGTGGGACGTGCTGGGCCGGGCTGCGCACGAGGCGGCTGCCGGTGACGCGATGGTACCGCGGCGACCTCCTGCGCCGCCGGGGCTACTGGCCCTCGGCACGCCCGTCGCGCCAGTAGCCCATGAACGCCACCCGGCGCCGGCACAGGCCGATCTCGCTCACCATGGTGCGACGCAGCGCCCTGATCACCCCGGCTTCACCGGCGAACCAGGCGTAGAACGCTCCCCCGCAGCGCTCCCCGCGCCCACAGGTGTCCGGGGCCTGGCGCAGCACCGGCGTGTCCCAGAGGATGGTGGAGTCGATGTCGACCTCCTCCAGCTCGGCCCCGCCGTTGCCCGGCCCGATCAGATCGCCGTGCCGGCGCGCCCAGCTCGTCACGGCCGGGAGCAGCAGTGCTCCGTGCGGACGCCCCTCGCGCGCCAGCCACCGGATCGAAACCCCGGCAGGCAGCTCGAGCGGCAACTGGTCACCGGCCGCGGGAACCTCGATGAACGCCGTGGCCCGGCGCCCCGGCGGCAGCCGCTCGAGGATGGCACAGATCGCCGGCGCTGCGGTCTCATCACCGGCCAGCAGCACCTCGCGCGCGTCCCCGGGGGCCCAGTCCCGCCCGCCGGCCGAGCCCGCGGAGCGCACGTCCGGGCCGCTGATCACCAGCCGATCGCCGACCCTGGCCTGCCCGACCCAGCGCGAGGCCGGTCCGGTCTCACCGTGGGCGACCATGTCGACGTCGACCTCGGCCTGGTCGGGGCGCACCGCCCGGACCGTGTAGGTCCGGATGGCTCCCCGCGACTCGACGGGCAGGCCGCGCCAGCGCTCGTACCACGAGCCCGACAGGCAGGTCGCCTCGTCATCGGCCCCGATGTCATCGAGCGTGCCGTCCGCGCAGGGAAACAGGAGCTTGATCCGCTGATCGTCACCATCGGTCCCGAACCACTGCAGCTGCGGCCCCGTGAAGGTCACCCGGACGAAGTGCGGTGTCAACCGGCGCAGCGCCCGCACACTCACGGCGTAGGGCCGGTACGCGGGGCGGTCGTCCTTGCGCACGTCCTGGGCATCGGCGAGTGAGGTGAGCATTGCCTCAGTCAATCATGGCTATGCGACTTTCGTGATCCCCAAGTGAGCAAATCAACTCTCCGGCGCCGTCTCCGTCGTACGAGGGAGGTGCGGGGTGCGGGTGGCGGCTACGCTCGGGCGACGATGGACACCACCGAGACGACCCGAGGCCGGCGACTCTTCGCCTGGCTGAACGACCCGGACGAACCGTGGTGGGAACGGCCCGGCCCGACGCCGTCCCAGCGACGCCACGACGTCGTCGGTGCGCTGGTCTATCTCGCGGTCGCGCTGGGGGTGGTGGCGCTGTCGAAGTCCTACGGCATGCGGATCCCCGAGGAGCCGACGTGGCGCGCCTACCTGGCGATCGCCCTCATGGCGACGCCACTCGGAATCCGCCGGCGCTGGCCGCTGCCGTGCCTGATGGCTGCCTCGATGCTCTTCGTCGTCCTGAGCTATCTCAGCCCGGAGGTCTCGATCTCGGCCCCCTTCCAGGTGGCCTACTTCGCGGCGCTGTACACCGCGGTCGCCTGGGCGAAGGACCGTCGCCTGCTGTGGATCCTGATGGCCGCCGTGGTCCTGGCGATGGCACTGTGGATCACGATCACCCTGACGGTCACCAATGCCGCCACGCAGATGGACGACGTGTTCGTCGATGCGGCAGGGCCCCTGCCGCCGATGCTCGCCTTCGTGGTCTACACCGCGCTGCTCAACGGCGCCTACTTCGGTGGGGCCGTGCTGATCGGCCGCACCGCCTGGCGTACGGCTCTGGACCGTGAGCGCGTGCGTACGCAGGCGGAGCAGATCGCCGGGCAGGCCGCCGAACTGGCGACGCAGGCGGTGCTCGCCGAACGTGTCCGCATCGCCCGTGAGCTGCACGATGTCGTCGCCCATCACGTCTCGGTGATCGGCGTCCAGGCCGCCGCCGCCCGGCGCACCCTCCCGGTCGACCCCGCGCGTAGCACCGAGGCGCTGCGCACGATCGAGGTCACCAGCAGGGAGGCCGTCAGCGAGCTCCGCACGTTGCTGCACATCCTGCGCAACGACGGACACGACGGGCTCTCCCGCGCCCCCGAGCCCGGGCTGGCCGATCTCGATGCCCTCGCCCACACGCACCGCGAGGCCGGTCTGGAGGTGGACGTGGAGATCGTCGAGGCGCGTGCCGGAGACCTCGCGCGGATCTCGGATCCGCTGTCATTGTCCGCCTACCGGTGCGTGCAGGAGTCCTTGACGAACGTGCGCACGCACTCCAGCGCGCGGCGCGCCTCGGTGACCGTGCGCACCGGGGGCGAGGAGACGACGTCGTGGCTCGAGGTGGAGGTTCTCGACGCCGGCCGGCCGCGTGGACGGACGTCGGGCGGAGGGTACGGTCTGCGGGGAATCCGGGAACGGGCAGCCCTCCATCATGGGCATGTCGAGGCCGGGCCGCGCACGGCCGGACCGGGTTGGCGGGTCCGGGTACGTTTTCCCTACCGGAGCGCGGCCGGAGCCGAACCGGCACACGCAGCCCCGAGTACCGAAGGAGCAACCGGATGACGATCAGGATCGGGCTGGTCGACGATCAGGCGCTCGTGCGCTCGGGTTTCGCGATGGTGCTCTCGGTCGAACCGGACATGGAGGTGGTCGGTCAGGCGGCCGACGGACGGGCCGGCCTCGACCTGGCGCGCCGCGACGACGTCGACATCGTGCTCATGGATGTCCAGATGCCGGTCATGGACGGGATCGAGTCGACGCTGCAGATCGTCCGGGAGGATCTCGCCAAGGTCATCATCCTCACCACCTTCGACCGCGACGACTACCTGTTCGCGGCCCTCGAGGCCGGCGCCAGCGGCTTCCTGCTCAAGAACGCCGACCCGGACGAGCTCGTCGCTGCCATCCACGCCGTGGCCGAGGGGCATGCGCTGCTCGCTCCCGAACTGACGGTCCGGGTCATCCAGCGGCTGGTGCAGGGAAAGCAGGATCAGGCTCCGGCCGGCGGAGCAGGGCCGGGCGAGGGCTCCCCACCACCACCGGCGGCGGCGCACCCGGTCGAAGCGCTCACCGCGCGCGAGCGCGACGTGCTGGCGCTCATGGCCGAGGGCATGTCGAACGCCGAGATCGCCACCCGGTTGTTCGTCGGGGAGTCGACCGTGAAGACGCACGTCTCGCACGTGCTCGCCAAGATCGGAGCCCGGGACCGGGTGCAGGCGGTCGTCTACGCCCATCGTGCGGGGATGACCACCCGCCCCTAAGTCGCCGCACCTCCCCCGCACGGGGGAGCACCGGATCTCCGCCGCCCGGGCGAGGCGGCCGCAGGGTCACTCTCCCTAGGCTGGAAATCTCAATCAGCCGGCGTGAAGGAGTGCCATGTCCGCACCTGCCCTGGAGGTCCGCGACCTCACCCGACGGTTCGGCGAGAAGGTCGCCGTCGACAACGTCTCGTTCACCGTGGAGCCGGGCACCATGACCGGCTTCGTCGGTGCCAACGGGGCGGGGAAGACCTCGACCATGCGCATGATCATGGGCGTCCTGGCCCGCCATGGCGGTGAGGTGCTCTGGGACGGCCGGCCGATCACCCGCGCCGACCGTGCCGCCTTCGGCTACATGCCCGAGGAACGCGGCCTCTATCCCAAGCAGGGCATCCTGGATCAGCTGTGCTATCTCGGGCAGCTGCGCGGCCTCACCCGAGGCGACGCCGCCGCCGAGGCGCAGCGGCTGCTCGAGCGCTTCTCGCTCGGCGGGCGCGCCAAGGACAAGCTCGAGTCCCTCTCCCTGGGCAACCAGCAGCGGGTCCAGGTCGCCGCGGCCCTGCTGCACGGCCCCACCGCGCTCATCCTCGACGAGCCCTTCTCCGGGCTCGACCCGGTGGCGGTGGACTCGATGGTCGACCTGCTCAGCGACAAGCTGCGTGACGGCGTCCCGGTGCTCTTCTCCAGCCATCAGCTCGACCTCGTGGACCGGCTCTGCGACTCGCTGGTGGTGCTCTCCGACGGCGTGGTGATGGCCTCGGGCACCGCACACGCGCTGCGCAGCCGCGGGCCGAGGCGCTTCCGGATCACCACCCCGCCCGACGCCGGTTGGCTGCGGGAGGTGGCGGACCTGCAGGTGCTCGACGTCGACGGCGCGACCGCGATCGTCGAATCCCCCGGCCCGCTGGATCGCGCACTCATCACCCGGGCAGCCGCGTTCGGACTGACCGAGCTGACGCCGCTGGTGCCCACCCTGGCCGACATCTACCGTGAGGTGACCGCATGAGCCCCGCCGCGACCGAGGAGACGACCGAACGCGTGCTGGTGCGCGCACCGTGGCGCACGGTCACCTCCCGCGAGATCCTCGTCAAGATCACCGACCGTAGTTTCGTGCTCTCCACCGTGCTGACCACGGTCATGCTCATTGCGGCCGTCGCCCTCTCCGCCTTCCTGTCCGCGCGCACGAGCACCTACACGGTGGCCACGGCCGAGGAGGCGGTGGCCACAGTCGCGGACACAGCGGCCGAGGCGATCGAGGCCGGAGGTGACGAGCTCGAGCTCCTTGCCGCGGGTTCGGCGCAGGAGGTGCGTGACGCCGTCGGCGGCGGCGAGGCCGACGCCGGGTTGGTCCGCACCGGCGAGGGCTACGTCCTGGTCGGGGACGACGAGATCCCGGGAGCGTTGCAGGGCGCCATGACTCAGGCCGTGCGAGACGCGGTCCTGGCGGAGAACGCCGCCGCCGCCGGATCCTCACTGGCGGAGCTGGAGGCCGGCAGCGAGCTGGCGGTACAGCTGCTGAACGAGGACTCGGGCCAGAACGTGGCGGCGCAGGTCCTCGGATTTGTCTTCGCGTTCCTGTTCTACATGGCCGCGATCATGTTCGGGATGACGATCGCGAACTCGGTGCTGGAGGAGAAGCAGAACCGCGTGGTGGAGATCCTCGCCACCGCGATCCCGGTCCGTCAGCTCCTCTACGGCAAGGTGCTGGGCAACTCGATCCTGGCGTTCGCCCAGATCGCGCTGTACGCCGTGGTCGGACTCGTCGCCGTGAACGCCGCCGGGCTGGCCCAGGACATCGGCTGGATGGTGGGCGCCTCGGGCTGGTTCATCGCCTTCTTCGCGGTGGGCTTCCTCGCGCTCGCCGCCGTCTGGGCAGTACTCGGCTCCCTGGCCAGCCGCGCGGAGGACCTGCAGTCGAACACCGGACCGATCATCGTGGTCATCATGGCCGTGCTGTTCGTGGGCCTCTTCGCCACCGGGCCCCTGCTCACCGCGGCCAGCTTCGTCCCCGTCATGTCCTCGGTGGCGATGCCGGTCCGCCTCCTCGCCGGCGATGTCGCCCTCTGGCAGCCGATCGTCTCACTGCTGCTGACGGGGGCAGCGGCCTACCTGATGGTGCGTGGCGGGGAGCGGATCTACCAACGGGCCGTCATGCAGGGCGGGACGGCGTTGAGCTGGCGTCAGGCGCTACGGCTGGAGAGCTGAGGGCGCCCGGCGCGGCCTACTCGACGGCGATCGTGACCGTCCCGCTGACGGCCGCGTCCTCGTAGCCCCGGACGAGCACGACCGCGGTTCCGCCCTCGGTGGCGGTGACCGAGACGTAGGGGTCGAGCGAGTCGCCGGTGTCCGGGGCGTCCGCCTCGCGGTCGTCGTTCTCCTCGTAGGTGCCGTCCGCCAGCCCGATCCCGGCGACCGCGTCGCCCTCATCGGCCACCACGTCGACACTGAGGGTCTGGCCCGGCTCCAGCTGCAGCTGCCGCGACCAGGTCTGGCCCTCCGCGGCGGTGAACTCCTGCGCACCGATCTCCGCGCCGGCGGCCGGCCCCCCTCCTGCCTGCAGGTCGAACGCGAGACCGGACTCGCGCAGATCCTCGACGAGGACCTCGTGCTCGCCGGCCTGCAGCACCATCGTCAGGCTCGCGTCGTAGGAGTTCTCCGACTCCACCGATCCGTCGTCGTCACTCCAGCGCGTCCCGTCGGCGGCCGTGACCTCCAGCCGGGGGTCTACACCGTCCTCGGAGAGGGTGTCCAGCCAGTACACGCCGGGCTCGTCGACCACGAGCGTGAAGCTCGCGGCGCCGCCGTCGGGTACCTGCACGGCAGCGGTCTCGCCCGGCGCGAGCGTGCCGCCCGGTGGCGGCAGGGGCGGGTCGGTACCGGGATCTGACGGTTGCACCGTCGCGACCGACGGGGTCGGCGCAACCGCTGGTTCCAGGTCCGATCCCAGGCCCGAGATCAGCCGCACCGCCACGATCACCACGATCGCCACGACCACCACTGCGACGCCCAACACCACGAGGAGGGCGGTGCGGCCCGACCTCGGCGGTGGCGGCGTGGTCGGCCCGTACGCTCCCGGCGTGCCCGGCACCGGCGCAGGTGGCGCGACCGGGCCGCGTCGCTCGGTCCAGCCCGCGCCGTCCCAGTAGCGCACCCACCCATGCTCCTGCGGGTCCGGATACCACCCAGCCGGCACCGACATACCCACCCCTGCTCCCGGCCGGACGGCCCCTCATGATTCGACGTCGTGCACCGGTGATCGTACTCTCGTCCGTGGCGCTCTCGCGGTGGCGGACTCCCCATCGGCGAGCACCGTCGCACGGCCCGCCACGCACCCTTCCCACGACGAGAGGTCCTCGATGCTCGACCGTTCCCTGCAGTCCGTGCTGGACGACGTCACGGCACGCAGCCCGCACGAGCCCGAGTTCCACCAGGCTGCGCGTGAGGTGTTCGAGTCGATCGGTCCGGCGATCCGCCGCCACCCCGAGTACCTCGAGGCCGGGATCCTGCCACGGCTGTGCGAACCCGAACGGCAGCTGATCTTCCGTGTGCCGTGGACCGACGATCAGGGCCGAGTGCACGTCAACCGCGGCTTCCGGGTCGAGTTCAGCTCCGCGCTGGGCCCCTACAAGGGTGGCCTCCGGTTCCACCCGAGCGTGGACCTGGGGATCGTGAAGTTTCTCGGGTTCGAGCAGATCTTCAAGAACGCGCTGACGGGACTGCAGATCGGCGGCGGCAAGGGCGGCTCGGACTTCGACCCGAAGGGTCGCTCCGATGCCGAGGTGATGCGTTTCTGCCAGTCGTTCATGACCGAGCTGTCCCGTCACATCGGTGCCGACACCGACGTGCCCGCGGGTGACATCGGAGTCGGTGGCCGCGAGATCGGCTACATGTTCGGCCAGTACAAGCGCCTCACCAACAGGTTCGAGGCAGGGGTCCTCACCGGCAAGGGGCTTGCCTGGGGCGGTTCCCACGTCCGGACCGAGGCCACCGGCTACGGCCTGGTGTTCTTCCTGCGCGAGATGCTCGAGGCGGCCGGCACCGACCTCGACGGTCGACGCGTGGTCGTCTCGGGCAGCGGCAACGTGGCCGCGTACGCCATCGAGAAGGTGCACTCGCTCGGCGGCACGGTCGTGGCCTGCTCGGACTCCTCCGGCTACGTGGTGGACGAGGACGGGATCGACGTCGCCCTGCTGCGCGAGATCAAGGAGGTGCGACGGGGCCGGATCCACGAGTACGCCGATGCCCGTCCGAGCGCCCGCTTCATCGACGGGGGCACCATCTGGGACGTGCCGTGCCAGGTCGCGCTTCCCTGCGCCACCCAGAACGAGCTCGACGCGGCAGGCGCGCGGACGCTGATCCGCAACGGCGTCATCGCCGTGGCCGAGGGGGCGAACATGCCCTGCACCCCGGAGGCCGTCGACGCGCTGCACGAGGCGGGCATCGCGTTCGGCCCCGGGAAGGCGGCGAACGCCGGCGGCGTCGCCACCAGTGCGCTCGAGATGCAGCAGAACGCGGCCCGCGAGTCCTGGTCGTTCGCCCACGCCGAGACCCGGCTGGAGGAGATCATGCGCTCGATCCACCGGCGCTGCCTCGAGACCGCCGAGGAGTGCGACTCCCCCGGTGACTACGTCCTGGGCGCCAACGTGGCGGGCTTCCGCCGCGTCGCCGACGCGATGCTCGACCTCGGCGTCGTCTGAGCCTCCCCTCGCCGTTCACCCGCTGATCACCCGCCCCCAGCCGGGGGCGGGTGATCTCGCCCTTTCGTCACCCGATCTCTCGCCTGGACGCGTTTGCGCGTTCGTCCGGCAGAAGTCACCTCTCGCTCCTGATCCGCTCACCTCGACTCGCTTGACTGGGCGCGTACCCGGGACCGACCACCGCTGCTGCGGTGGCCTCCCGGCGCCACGCCATCCCAGACGAGACGAGATCGATGACCACCCTGCTGCAGCCCGTGCGGCGGCCCCCGCGGTCCCGCACGGCGCCACCACCGCGCCGTAGCTCGCCACAGCTGCGGCGCCGACGCCTCGCCGAGGGTGCGCTCTTCTGGGCGCTGATCCTTCCCAATCTCACCGCGATCGTGGTGTTCGGCTACTACCCCACCCTCTACAACTTCGTCCTGAGCTTCACCGACTGGGACTTCGTCCAACCCGCCCCGGTCGTGGTGGGCCTGGACAACTACATCGAACTGTTCCAGTCCGGCTCGATGCTGATGGATGCCCTGCGCAACACCGCGATCTTCGTGCTCGTGGCCGTGATCGGCACGCTCTTCGGCGGCATGGCGATCGGTGCGCTGCTGGCGCAACGGCTGCGCTTCTCCGGGCTCGTGCGCACACTCGCATTCGCCCCGCACATGCTTCCCGGTGCCGCGATCGGTGTGCTCTGGCTGTTCATGTTCGACCCGAACTACGGGCTGAGCCGCTGGCTCTTCTCGATGTTCGGCATGGAGTCACCTTCCTGGACGACGACCTCGGACTTCTCGCTGTGGTCGATCACGATCGCCTATGCCTGGCAACGGCTGGGCTTCGTCGCGATCATCTACTACACCGCGATCCTGGACCTGCCCAAGGACATCTACGAGGCCGCCTCCCTCGACGGCGCCCGCGGGCTGCCGCTGTTCCGATACATCACGCTGCCGCTGCTGAGCCCGGTGACGTTCTTCCTCACCGTCACCGGGATCATCGCCGCCGCGCAGACCTTCGACATCATCGCCACCCTGACCATGGGCGGCCCCGGCACGTCGAGCACCACCCTGCCCTGGATGATCTACGACCAGGCCTTCGTGGACTTCAACATCGGCACCTCCGCCGCCACCGCCACGGTGATGTTCGTGCTGCTGCTGATCGTGACCGGTGTCCAGACCAAGTACGCGAGCAAGCAGGTGCACTACTCATGAGCCTCACGATCGACCGCAAGGACGAGCTCGAGTCCCCGGGCGCTCCGCCCGCCACCGCGGCGCCTCGCCCCAGGCCCGTTCGCCGCCGGCCAGGCCCTCGCCGTCCGCTCCCGGCGACGATGGCCCTGTACGTCCTCATCGCTGCCACGTTCGCCCTCTTCGCCGTACCCTTGTACTGGTTGTTCAGTTCCGCTCTGAAGCCCGAGCACGAGATCTACACCTACCCGCTGACGTGGGTGCCGAGCTCGCTGGAGTGGAGCAACTTCGCCGACGCCTGGACCTCAGCACCGTTCGGAGCATTCCTGCGGAACTCGATCATCACCACGGTGGTGGGCACCGCGCTCGAGATCGGGGTGGCGCTGCTCTCGGCCTATGCCTTCGCCTTCGTCTACTTCCGCGGCAAGATGATCGTCTTCGCGGTGATGGTCGGTTCGCTGATGCTGCCCGGCCACATCACCCTGCTGGTCAACTACATCACCATCTCCAACCTGGGGTGGCTCAACACCTACCAGGGCCTGATCCTGCCGGGGATCGGCTCCGCCTTCGCGATGTTCCTGATCTACCAGCAGATGCGCCAGGTCCCCGAGGAACTCGTCGACGCCGCACGCATGGACGGCACCAGCCACATGCGCCGCATGCATGCGGTGGTGATCCCGATCTGCCGCCCGATGATCCTCACCGCCACCCTGATCGTGCTCATCACGAAGTGGAACGACTTCGTGTGGCCGCTGATCGTGACCTCCACCTCCGACATGCGCACCCTGCCGATCGGGCTGATGTTCCTGCGCAGCCAGGAGGGCTATGACGCGTGGGGCCCGGTCATGGCCGGCACCGTCATCGTGGCTGCTCCGATGCTCATCGTCTTCTTCCTCGCCCAGCGTCGCATCATCGGCGGCATCACCGCCGGCGCCCTCAAGGGCTGAGGTCCTCGAACCGCTCGCGCGAGCGAGCACCCCTAGCCGTGCGTCGAGCACTCGACGTCACCTGTCCCCACCAAGGAGCACCCGTGCACAACCTGACCCTGACCCGCCGTCACCTGCTCTCCGCCCTCGGGCTGGGCACCGGGGCCGCCGCGCTCGCGGCCTGCACCGGACCGGTCTCGGCATCCGATGGCGGATCGGAGGCTGCCGGCAACCTGCGCAGCGGCTTCAGCCAGGCCGCGCTCGGCGAGATCCCCTCCGAATACGCCGGCCGGACGAACATCCTCTTCTGGGCACCGTGGACCGGTGGGCTGTTCGAGGCGATGAGCGAGCAGTTCGCCATGTTCAACGAGGCCCAGAGTGACATCTACGCCGCGATCGAGTCCGTCGGTGGGTACGCCGACCTGAACACCGCCTTCACCGCCGCCCTGCAGGCCCGGGCGGTGCCGGACATGGTCTGCTTCCCCGAGATGCAGTGGCTGCAGTTCTATTTCGCCGGCGCGCTCGCCCCGCTCGACCCCCACTTCGACGACGAGTGGAACCTCGACGTCTACCTGGAGAACTTCACCGAGGAGAGCAAGGCCGAGGACCAGACCTTCGTGGTGCCGTTCGCGCGTTCGACCCCGCTCTTCTACTACAACAAGACCCTCTTCAACGACCTCGGTCTGCCGGTGGACACCCAGTACACCTGGTCCCAGCTGCGCGAGCTGGGCTCGGAGATCTCGTCCGTCTCCAGCGCCGGGCAGCCGATCAAGACCTTCGCCTACTCCTCCGGCGACGCGTGGTTCGCCAACTCCTGGCTGTGGGCCTTCGACGGCGTGTGGTCGGACGGCTTCGACGTGATGCCGGACGAGGAGAAGGTGCGCGAGCTGATGACGTTCGCCAACGAGTGGGTGCACGTGGACGGCAACGCCTACATGGCACAGGCCGCACACACCGACTTCCAGACCGGCCTCGTCGCCGCCGTGCACGGGTCCACCGCCTCCATGCGCGGCCTGACCGAGGCCGTCGACTTCGAGCTCGGTGCCGCGTTCATGCCCGGTGAGGTGAACCAGCCCCCTACCGTCCCGACCGGTGGGTCCGGCTTCTCGATGGTGCGCTCGGAGTCCCAGGAGCGTCAGGACGCCACCGCGGAGCTGCTGCGCTTCCTCGCCCGGCCCGAGGTGTCCGGCAAGTGGCACATCGACTCCGGGTACGTGCCGATCGTCAAGGCCGCCCAGGACGAACCGGAGGTCCAGGAGCTGCACGCCAGCGACCCGAACTTCACGGTGGCGATCCAGCAGCTGGAGAACGCCCAGACCGTCGCGCCGGTGAACTGGTTCAACTCCGGTACCGCCTCGCTGAGCGAGGCCTTCGCCCGTCTGACCGGCGACAACGGCGACATCCAGGAGTCGATCGACACCTTGCGCGGCGAGTACGAGTCCCTGCTGGAGGACAACCGCGAGGACCTCGAGGCCGTGGGCGTGCAGTGACCCCTGCTGCCACCCCTGGTGTGGTCGGACACCGCGGTGCGGCGGCGGTGAGTGCGGAGAACACGCTCACCGCCTTCGCCCGCGGTGTCGCGGACGGGGCCGATGCCATCGAGCTCGACGTGCACCTGAGCGCCGACGGCGAGCTGGCCGTGATCCACGACGCGACACTCGACCGCACCGCCGTCGGTGGGCGCCGGACCGGCGCCGTCCGGGACCTCACCTGGGTCCAGCTGCAGGAGGCCGAGCTGGCCGGTGGCGAACGCATCCCCTCGCTCGCCGAGGCGCTGGCGGCCATCGACATCGAGATCCATGTCGAGATCAAGGCTCCGGCGGCTGCAGAAGCGGTGGCCGAGCTGGTGCGTTCGTCCGGGCTCGCCTCCCGGGTGACCATCACCAGCTTCGATCTCGACATCCTGGCCACGGTGCGCCGGATGGCCCCGGCGCTCGCCGTCGGGGTCATCTCCCGTGCCGCCTCGCCGGCGGCCCTGGACGCCGTCCGCACGCTTCGCGCCGCCTCCCTCGCGGTGCAGGTACGCCACCTCGACCGGGCGGTGGTGGCCCACGCCCACGCCGACGGCGCCCTCGTGTGCGGGTGGCCAGTGCTCACCACGGCGGACGTGCGATCCGCGCTCGCCGCCGGCGTCGATCTCGTCACCGCGGACGACCCGGCGTGGTGCCGGGCCGAGCTCACCGCGCTGCTCACCGACCGCACCCTCTAGACAAGGAACCGTGACCGTGCCGAACAAGCTGCTCGTCGTCTCCGTTGACGCCATGCACACCGACGACATCCCCTTCGCCCGCACCCTTCCCGCCTTCTCCCGCATCCTGGAGCGGGCAGCGATCGCCGAGATCGAGGGCATCTACCCCTCGGTGACCTATCCCAACCACACCGCCCAGATCACCGGGTGCCCTCCCGCGCGCAGCGGGATCTTCAACAACCTGCAGTTCCAGCCCGGCCGGGGCGATGCCTCCGCCTGGTTCTGGGACGCCTCGATGATCCGGGTGCCGACCCTCTTCGAAGTCGCTCATCGGGCCGGTCTGAGCACCGCGGCCGTGCAGTGGCCGGTGACCGGCAACGCCTCCGGCGTGGACCATCTCGTGCCGGAGATCGCGTGCCCGCAGGTCTTCGACGGTCTGGAGGATCAGTACCTGCGCACCACCGACGCGCGCTCGTACGAGACCTACATCCGGCCGAATCTGCCGCTGATCCACGCCGACAGGCGCAAGGGCAAGTACTTCGACTTCGTCAACCACGTCTCCGCCGAGGTGCTGCGCGCCGAGCGACCGGATGTGATGTTCGTCCATCTGGTCGAGGTCGACACCGCACGCCACGCCGGTGGCTCCTACGGCCCACACGTGGAAGCCGCCCTGCGGGAGGTCGACGCCACGCTCGGGACCTACCTGCAGGTGCTCGAGGGCAACGGTGACCTGGACTCGACCAATATCGTGCTCGTCTCCGACCACGGCCACGTCGACGTCGAACAGCACACCAACCTCAACGCGCTCTTCCTCGAGCGGGGCTTCCTGCGCCTCCACGACGACGGCACCCTGGCCGACTGGGACGTCTTCTGTCTCGGCGCCGGGCTTTCCGGCCAGCTGTTCCTCGCCGACGGGCTGTCCGCCGCACGCCGGCGGGAGGTCGAGGCGCTGCTGGTCGAGATCGAGTCCGACCCGCAGTACCGGGTCGAGAAGATCTGGACCGCCGAGGAGACCCTGCGTGAGTACGGCCTCGACGGGCCGTTCCAGTGGGTGGTCGAGTCCGAGCCCGGCGTCATCGTCGGGATGCTCTGGGAACGTCGCGTGGTGGTGCGCACCGGCGACGAGGACTTCCCGCCGCTGCGAGGCGCCCACGGGCACGCACCACGGCACGGGGGCCAGCCGGTCTTCATCGGTGCCGGCCCGGATTTCGCTCCGGGGGCCGACGCGGGACGGCGCAGCATGCTGGACGAGCCGGCCACCTTCGCGCACCTGCTCGGGCTGGACCTGCCCGACGGCGAGGGCACAGTCGTCACCTCGATGCTCGCCGCGGTTCCCGCGGCGATCTGAGGACTGGGCCCGCTCCGGATGGCCCCTGCTCACCAATGTGGGTGCACGGAGTCCCTCAGGCGGCGGTCGTAGACCTCACGCACGGCAGCGTCGAAGGCGTCAAGGTCCAGGCCCTCGGTCAGCAGATCGGCGGCCGCGGCGTTGGCTCGTGCCTGGACGGCGTCGCGCGCACCGGGGATCACGGTCGTGACCCCGGGCCGGCTGGCGATCCACGCGAGGGTCGCCGCCGGCAGCGTGACGCCCTCCGGGAGTGATTCGGCGAGCTCAGCGGCGGCGCTCACGCCGACTCCGAGCTCGACTCCGGAGAAGGTCTCACCCCGGTCGAAGGCCTCACCGTGGCGGTTGAACGTACGGTGGTCGTCCTCGGCGAAGGTGGTCGAGGCGGTGTACCGGCCCGAGAGCAGTCCCGAGGCGAGCGGCACGCGTGCGAACACTGCCACGCCGGCCGCCTGCGCGGCCGGCAGGACCTCCTCCAGCGGCTTGAGCCGGAAGGGGTTGAGGATGATCTGCACATTGCTCACGTTCGGGTGCTCGATCGCGGCAAGCGCCTGCGCGCACGTCTCCACCGAGACGCCGTAGGCGGCGATCATCCCGTCGGCCACCAGGGCATCGAGCGCGTCATAGGTGGCGTCGTCCTCGATCACGGCCGAGGGTGGGCAGTGGAGCTGCACCAGGTCGAGGGTGTCCACGCCCAGGTGCTCGCGCGAGCGGGCGGTCCAGGTACGGAAGTTCTCGAGCGTGTAGTTCTCGGGCGTCTGGTCGGCGCGCCGGCCCATCTTCGTGGCCACGGTGACCGGGGGCTGGGTGTGCTGGTTCAGGAAGCGACCGATGAGTGCTTCGCTGCGCCCGTCGCCGTAGACGTCCGCCGTGTCGAACACCGTGACGCCTGCATCGACGGAGGCCTTCAGCACCGCCAGGGCGTCGGCTTCGGCGACGTCGCCCCAGCCACCACCGATCTGCCAAGTGCCCAGGCCGATGGCGGAGACCTGACGCCCAGTGCGCGCGAGCGGACGATGCTGCATGGTTTCTCCTGGCTGTGCCGACGCAGGAGACGCGGCAGCGCCTCCCGATTCCGGCATGGTGTCACGTCCGGTCACCACACACACGCGGTGGTCCCCCGCCCGAATCCATCCTGGCGCCGGCCGCGGGTGCCGACGAGCGGGTGAGGCGAGACACTGAGCCGATCGCACAGGGAGGGTGCCATGGACTAGTTCGCGGCCGAGAACTATGACGCCGCCCGGTTCGTCCTGCAGCGCGGCATCGCCGCCGTGTATCTCTTCGCCTTCGTCGCGGTGCTGCGTCAGTTCGTTCCGCTGCTCGGCTCGCGCGGGCTGCTGCCGGTCCCCGACTTCCTGGCCCGTGCCGGCGATCGGGCCGGGCCCACCCTCTTCCGCCACCACTACTCCGACCGGTACGTGGTGGCGCTGGCGTGGGTCGGGGTGGGAATCGCCGTCGCGCTCGTGCTCGGCTTCCCCCAAGCCGGCCCGGCCTGGGCGCCACTGCTGGCCTTCGTGGTGCTGTATCTGCTGTACCTGTCGGTGGTCAACGTGGGTCAGGTGTTCTACAGCTTCGGGTCGGAGTCGCTGCTGCTGGAGGTCGGGCTGCTCGCGGCCTTCCTGGGTTCGCACGACGTCGCTCCCCCGTGGTTGGTGCTGCTGGCCTTTCGCTGGTTGCTGCTGCGCGTCGAGCTCGGTGCCGGCCTGATCAAGATCCGCGGGGACAGTACCTGGCGGAACCTGACGGCGCTGGACTACCACCACCAGACCCAACCGATGCCCGGCCCGCTCAGCTGGTCCTTCCACCACCTGCCCAGGCCGGTGCATCGGGTGGAGGTCGCGGCCAACCATGTCGTCCAGCTGGGGGTACCGCTCCTGCCGTTCGCCCCGCAACCGGTCGCCTCGATCGTTGCGGCTCTGATCGTCGGCACCCAGCTCTGGCTCGTGCTCTCGGGCAACTTCGCCTGGTTGATCTGGCTGACGATATTGCTCGCCTTCTCCGCCGTCGGGGACGCCCAACTGGTCGCGGTGCTGCCGTTCCTGGAACCGGCTCTCGGCGCAGACCCGGACCCGGTGGAACCCGGTCCGATCTGGTGGGTGGTGCTCGTGCTCGCTGCGGTGCTGGGGTGCGTGCTGCTCGCCTACCGGCCGGCCCGGAACTTCTTCTCCCGCCGCCCGGTGATGAACGCCTCCTACAACCGCTGGCATCTGGGCGGGTCCTACGGCGCCTTCGGGACGATCACGCGGGTCCGGCACGAGATCGTGGTCGAGGGCACCGACCACGAACGTCCCGACGGCGGCTGGCGTGAGTACGTCTTCCACGGCAAGCCGGGCCCCGTGAACCGCCGTCCGCGTCAGGTGGCTCCCTACCATCTGCGTCTCGACTGGGGCATGTGGTTCCTGGCCTGGGATCGAGCACTCAGCATCGATGGTTCACCACGTTCCTGCGGCAGCTGGTGGGTCCGTGAGGAGACCGGATCGCTCGTTGGTCCGGTGCAGCTGGGTGACCTCACGTAGGCTGTCACCCGCTGAGGCCGGCAGCGGCCCGAATCCCGCGTTCCGAGGAGAAGAAGTCCATGGGTCTGTTCACCCGTCGTGATCGCCGGCGATCCCGCCCGCAGGCGGTCGAGCACGCCGCCGACCGACGCCCGCAGGACGCCCCACACCCAGGCGGAGCCTCGGCGCTCTGGTCGGACGGGGTGGGCAGGGTCGGTACCCGCTCGCTGCAGGTGCTGGCCATCCTCGCTCTCGTCGCCGTCGCCGTGCTGGGGCTCACCCAGCTGACCCTGGTCGTGATCCCTGTGCTCATCGCGCTGGTGGTCGCCGCAGCCATCTCCCCCTTGGTGGGGTTGATGCGCCGCCGCGGTGTGCCCTCCGTCCTGGCCACCGTGATCGCGCTCGTCGCCGTCGTCGCCCTGCTGGCCGGGATCGTCTGGCTCGTGGCTGCCGCGGTCGTCGCCCAGTGGCCCACCCTGCGAGATCAGGCCCTGGAAGGCTTCACCCAGTTGCAGGACTACGTGCAGGGACTCCCCTTCGAGATCACCGAGGAGCAGATCCAGTCGGTGCAGGATTCCGCCCTCGACCTGCTTCAGTCCAGCGCCGTCGGTTCGGGTGCGGTCGCCGGGGCGACGCAGACGTTCGACTTCGTGGCCGGGTTGATCATCTTCGTCGTCGTGCTGTTCTTCTTCCTCAAGGACGGACCGCAGATCTGGGAGTTCATGCTGCGCCCGTTCCAGGGCGAGCGCTATGAGCGGGGCCGGCGCATCGGCGATTCGACGGTGCGCACGCTCGGCGGCTACGTGCGGGGTACGGCGATCATTGCCGCGGTCGACGCCCTCTTCATCGGGATCGGGCTGGCGATCGTGGGCGTGCCGCTGGCCATCCCGCTGGCGGTGCTGGTGTTCCTGCTGGCCTTCATCCCGCTGGTGGGTGCCACGCTGGCCGGCGTGCTCTCGGCGCTGGTCGCCCTGGTCGCCCTCGGGCCCGTGGAAGCACTCGTGGTCGTGGGGATCGTGGTGCTGGTCAACCAGCTCGAGGGCAACTTCCTGCAGCCGGTGGTGATGGCGCGCACGCTCAGCCTGCACCCGCTCGTCATCCTGATCGCACTGACCGCCGGAACCGTGCTCGTGGGTCTGACCGGAGCGATCCTGGCCGTGCCGATCGCCGCCTCGATCTGGGGCGCCGTTCAGGTCTGGGACGGTCCGGATACCCCGGCCTGGTTCGCCCGGCAGAAGGACCGCCGGCGCGAGAGCGTCCAGCCGGCGTAGAGCGCGCACCGCACACGCACCGGCGGGCCCGGACCTCCGATGGAGGCCCGGGGCCCGCTCGCGTGCTGCGCGGTCAGTCCTCGACCACGCGCACCGAGACCTCGATGTTGCCGCGGGTGGCGTTCGAGTAGGGGCACACCTGGTGCGCGGCGTCGGCGAGCTGCTGTGCCTGCTCGGCCGGCACGTCGGGGATCACGACCTCCAACTCGACCGCCAGGGCGAATCCGCCGTCGCCGTTCTGACCGACGCCGACCCTGGCACCGACGCTGGTATCGTGCAGTGTCACCTTCTGCGCGCGCGCCACACTCAGCAACGCGCTGTGGAAGCAGGCGCCGAAGCCGGCCGCGAACAGCAGCTCGGGATTGAGCGCTCCCCCGGCACCGCCCATCTCCTTCGGCACCCGGACGTCGGCGTCGAGCAGCCCGTCGGTGGTGGCGACGTGGCCGTTGCGACCGTCCCCGGTGGCGAGTGCCTCGGCTGTGTAGATGCTCTGCATGTGTGTTGCTCTCCTCCTGATGGGCCGCCTCACCGGTGGTGAGGCGTGGTGGTGGGATAGGGGTGGCGCGCGCCGGACCGGGTCTCGACCACGTCGGTGTACTCCTGCAGGCTCGATATCAGCGCTTTCGCCTCGTACGGCTCGAGGTTCATGCAGTCGGCGATCTGCCCCGGCACCTCGGCCATGTCCTCGCGCAGACGGCTTCCGGCGGCGGTGAGCTGCACGGTCACCACGCGCGCGTCCTCGCTGGTGCGCGAACGGCTGACGAAACCCGAGCGCTCGAGCCGGGTGAGCAACGGGGACAACGTGCCCGAGTCCAGTGCCAGGTCCTCGCCCAGGTCGCTGACGGTCAGCGGCCCGCGGTCCCACAATTCGACCAGCACCAAGAACTGCGGGTACGTCAGGCCCCAGGGCGCGAGCACGCGGCGGTAGGCCTGGGTGGTGACGCGGCTGGCCGTGTAGAGGGCGAAGCACAGCATCCGGTCGACTGCTCGCGGTGACTCCTGCGTACCCATACGAGAAGGATTGCACACAACTCAATTGTGCACAATCTATTGAACTGACGTACTGATCGGCACGGCCGTCAGAGGCTCACGTCGCTGAGCGCGGACCCGTCCCCCCACTGCGAGCGTGGGATCACCGACAGCCGACCGTCGGTCTCCAGCACGACGACGGCGATGTCGGCGAGGTCCCCCGAGCCGGCCGAGCGGACCGCCTGACGCACTTCACTCTCGGTCAGACGTGCCGAGCGCAGCGCCGCCGCATCCATGCGTCCATCGCGCAGAAGCACCGCCGGCGACGAGGTCACCGCGCGGCGCAACGCCTGCCACCGGGCGGTGCACAGGGCGAGCACGAACTGGAGTGCGGCGAGCAGCAGCAGCGCCGCGGTGCCCTGCGCCCATGAGACGTCCGTGCTGAGCAGGATGGTGGCGAGCGTCGAACCCAGCGCCACCGTGACGACGAAGTCGAAGGCGTTGAGCTGGCTGAGGGTGCGTTTGCCGCTCACGCGCAGGATCAGCACCAGAGTCGCGTAGGCCGCGGTGCCCAGGACCACGGTGCGGATCACATCGGACCACGAGTCGAACCACATCTGCGAACCTAAGGCCGTTCCGCCGGTACGGTCACTGCCCGGCCCCGCCGACGCGGACGAGCATCTTGCCGACGTTCTCCCCCCGCATCATGCCCAGGAACGCCCCCACCACGTTCTCGATGCCATCCACCACGGTCTCGTCGTAGGCGATCCGTCCCTCGCTGAACCATCCGGTCATCCGTTCGTCGAACTCCGAGGCCAGGTGAAGATGGCCACCGAGGGTGAAGCCCCGCAGCGTGAGGCCGCGGGTGATCAGGTTCATCATGTTGTCGGGGCCGGGCGCGGGCTCGGTGGCGTTGTAGCCGGAGATGGCGCCGCACAGCGCAGCGCGTCCGCCGTCGTTGAACACGGCGATCGCGGCCTCGAGGTGGTCGCCACCGACGTTGTCGAAGTACACGTCGATACCCTCCGGCGCGACCTCGAGGAGCTGCTCGCGGGTATCGCCGTCCTTGTAGTTGAAGGCAGCGTCGTAGCCGTACTTCTCGGTCAGCAGGGCGACCTTCTCGGCCGTCCCGGCAGAGCCGACCACGCGTCCGGCTCCGAGCAGCGCCGCGATCTGCCCGGCAGCGGTCCCGACAGCACCCGCGGCGCCGGAGACGAAGACAGTCTCTCCCTCGGCCAGGCCGGCGATCTCGGTGAGGCCCACGTACGCCGTCAGGCCTGTCATCCCGAAGATGTGCAGGCGGAGGGAAGGAGAGAGGCCGGGGACGTCCGGCACCACCCGGAATGTGGAGGCGTCCTCCTGGATCACGTCACTCCATCCGTGCTGGTGGAGGACGAGCTCACCCTCGGCGATGTCCTCCGACGCCGAGTCGGTCACGCGACCGACTGCGGCGCCGGTGATCCTCTGGCCGAGTTCGAACGGCGGCACGTAGCTGCGGACGTCGTTCATCCGCCCCCGCATGTAGGGGTCGACGGAGACGAACTCGTTGGCCACGCGTATCTTGCCGGGCGTGAGGTCACCATAGGTGTGGGTGACGGTGCGGAAGTCTGCGTCCGTAGGCCAGCCCTCGGGCCGGGCTGCCAGATGGATTTCGGTGCTGATGATGTCGCCCATCGTGGCGGTGTCCTTTCCGGCGCTGAGGCCGCGCCAGGTGTTGCTGCGGAGGTGAGCAAAGGGCGCCCCGGATCGTGCCATGGGCGGCAGCGACCCCGGGGCGTCCACTCAGCGTGAGGCGGAAGGGTCCGCCGGAGTGACCTCAGCTGGGGTTCTCGACCTCACCGGGCCACGCACCGGTCGGACGCTGGCGCTCCTCGATGAAGGTCTTGAAACGCTTGGTATCCGCCTTCACCCGGTGCTCATCGACTCCCACTGCCGCGCCGACCTTCTCAGCGATACCCTTCGGTGCCCAGTCGATCTGGACCATGATCCGCGTGGTCGACTCGCTCAGCCGATGGAAGGTCACCACGCCGCCGTGGTCAACGTCACCGCTGGTGGTCGTCCACGCGATGCGTTCGTCCGGATGCTGCTCGGTGATCTTGGTGTCGAACTCCCTGCGCTGTCCGCCGACCTCGGTGACCCAGTGGTTGTGAACATCGTCGGTCTGAGTGATGGAGACGACGCCTTCCATGAACTCGGGGAAGTCCTCGAACTGGGTCCACTGGTTGTACGCCGTGCTGACCGGGACGTTCACGTCGACCGATTCCTCGACCGTGCTCATCTGGTTCTCCTCTCGGTTCGGGCAAGTCACGCGGATCGTTGATCCGCGTTCCCTCCAGGAGACAACGAATCCGGCCTGTTCGCATGTGCTGCGACGTCCTCCGGTCTCGGTGGTGGTCGTCATGCCGCACTCGACATCGTGGGGACGTGGACGGCCAGACACACGGACAACCCTGCGAGCAGACCCGCGAGGGCGGGCATGAGCCCCGTCCACGCGGGGATGGAGGCGATGCCGAGAAGCGCATCGGCCGAGTAGGCGCCCGGACCGGTGAAGCCCGGTGCGACGCTCGTGACGATGAGGACGAACGCGAACTCGCGCCCGTCGCGCTGGAGCCACAGACCGTTCTTCGCCTTGACCGTGGCGGCCACCAGCATCACGCCGGTGGCGGACATGACCGCGATCGAGGTCAGGGCACCTGAGACGAAGAGAACGCCAGCGAGCACCTGCCCGCCGCCCACGACCAGCGCCGTGAGCGCACCACCGCGCAGGCCCGCCCGCCGGAGCTCCTCGATCCCACTGCGCAGTCCGGCACCGCCGAACCACCGGGACACCCTCCGCATGCCGTGGCCGAAGAGTAGAAGGCCGAGGGCGAGCCGAAGCACCAACAGGCCGATGTCGATCCCCACGCCACTGGTGGCGGCGACGAAGCCGGGCGAGTGCATGCCGACCGGCTGCGCTGTCGTGCCGAGTTGCTGGCTCGCGCGTCGGTACAGGTCTACCAAGGGTGCGAACACCGGTCGTGTGCGCCGCCGATGATGGCGAGCATCAGCCGGAACCCGTAACGGGCGGTACGGATGACCGACTGTGGCGACCCGCCGACTCCCACCCAGGTGCTGAGCCGACCGAGTCGGTCTTCGGATAGACGTCGGCGTCGTGCAGGGCGGGGCGAGTGGTGCCCTCCCAGGTCACCGGCTCTTCGCTGAGCAGTCGATGGAGGAGATCGACCTTCTCATCGAAGAGCACCTCGTAGTCCTTCATGTCGTACCCGAAGAGCGGGAACGACTCGGTGAACGAGCCGCGTCCGAGGATCACCTCGGCGCGACCGTTCAAGAGGGCGTCCACCGTCGCGAAGCGCTGGAAGACGCGCACCGGGTCGTCGGACGAGAGCACGGTCACCCCGGACGCCAGCCGGATGCGCTCGGTTGCTGTCGCGATACCTGCCAGTACCGCCTCCGGGCTGGAGATCGCGATCTCCGGACGGTGATGCTCCCCCAGCGCGACCGCGTCGATACCGATCTGGTCGGCGAGCACCGCCTCTGTCACGGCCGCACGGATCGCGGCCGCGTGCGAGACCCTCGTGCCTCAGAGGACAGTGAAGGCGGCGTGGATGACCGCTGCGATCTCGACCCCTCCGGTGCGCCACGTCACGAGTGCTATATCGAATCGCAAGCGGGCGGCGACAGCGTGGGGGATGAGGCCGGCACACCGTGCGCCACCGTTGGATGACCATGCTGAATGGCATGCGCAGGGCGATCCCGATGACACCGCGACCGATGCGCCGATCTACCCCCGCCAGCACCCGGTGGTCGCGACACGGTGAAGCCGAGCCGAGCACGGACGCGCGGTGAGGCTCGCGGTCACCATGGTCGTGGGTGACACGGTTCCTCGTCAAAAGGCGCTGGGGCGCACCCCACTCCCACAAAGAACTAGCCCGAACCCACAATCCGTGGGCCCGGGCTAGTGGCGATGTCCTGCGACATCGCAATCAGTCGGGCTGGCGGTGTGCTGGTGCAGGACATCGGAATAGGGTGTCGCGGGTCATGGGAATAGGGGTGTCGCACGAGATCGGTATAGCCGCTGTGGCCAGGCTCGTGGTCTATGGACAACAAGCGACGCCTGGTGGTGACCGCGGTGAACTCGGGCCAGTCTCAGTCCGCCATCGCTCGCCGCTACGGCGTATCCCAGAGTTGGATCTCCAAGTTGATGGCCCGCTATCGGCTCGAGGGCGAGGCCGCATTCGTCCCACGCTCGCGGCGCCCCCACACCACGCCGAGGGCCACCGATGCCGAGGTCGTGGAGCTGATCGTGGCCATCCGCGCCCGCCTGTCGCGTGCTGGCCTGGACTGCGGCGCCGAAACGATCGCCTGGCACCTGGGCCACACCCACCACATCGAGGTCCACCGGGCCACGATCCACCGGATCCTGACCCGCGCCGGGCTCATCACCGCCGAGCCGAAGAAGCGACCGAAGTCCTCCTACGTGCGTTTCGAAGCCGCGCAGCCGAACGAGTGCTGGCAATCGGACTTCACCCACTACCGCCTCACCCGCCCCAGCGGACGCGCCGGCGCCGACACCGAGATCATCACCTGGCTCGATGACCACTCCCGCGCCGTGCTGCACCTGAGCGCCCACAAAGCGATCACCTCCACCATCGTGGCCGCCACCTTCGCCCAGACCGCCCGCGAACACGGCTACCCCGCCTCCACCCTGACCGACAACGGCCTGGTCTACACCGTGCGCCTGGCCAGCAAGAAGCGCCGCGGTGGACGCACCGCACTGGAGACCGACCTGCACCGACGCGGCATCATCCAGAAGAACGGCAAGCCTGGCCACCCCACCACCCAGGGCAAAGTCGAGCGCTTCCAGCAGACCCTCAAGAAGTGGCTACGCGCCCGCCCCGACCAGCCCACCACCATCACCGCCCTGCAAGCGCTGCTCGATGAGTTCACCACCGAGTACAACCACCGACGCCCCCACCGGTCCCTACCCCACCGGGCAACCCCGGCCACCGCCTACACCACCCGCCCCAAGGCCACCCCCGCCACCACACCCGGCGAACCTCACCACCGCGTGCGCCACGACCGCGTCGATAACGCCGGCAAAGTCACCCTCCGCCACGGCGGCACCCTCCACCACATCGGCATCGGACGAACCCACGCCCGAACCCCCGTGATCCTCCTCATCGCCGACCTCGACATCACCATCATCAATGCCGCCACCGGCGAGATCCTGCGCGAGCTCACCCTCGACCCCACCAAGCGCTACCAACCCACCGGACGCCCCCCAGGACCAGCCCCCACGAAGAACTAGCCCGAACCCACAATCCGTGGGTTCGGGCTATTCCGATGTCTTGCGACATCACAATCAGTCGGGCTGGCGGGATTCGAACCCACGACCCCTTGACCCCCAGTCAAGTGCGCTACCAAGCTGCGCCACAGCCCGAAGGCCCGCTGTACGAGCCGGGGTCGAGACTACCGCAGCCCAGGCGCAACCTCCCAATCGCAGCGAGCGCCGCGGGTGGGCCATAGGTCACACTGGGAAGGTGCACCCGCTCGATCAGGCCCGCCGCCGGCTGAACACCGCGTTGATGCAGCGCGTGGCCGGGCCGGACCCGGTCGGCGCCCGCCGGAGGATCCACGCCACACCCGGCCCGCGCTGGTTCGCGCCGGACTCCCCGATCGGGGTGGTGCACGGGGACACCTCGATGTACGTCGGCGGCATCCGCGCACTGCTGCTGCAGGCCCTGCATCCGCTGGCGATGGCCGGTGTGGCGCAGCACTCGCGCTACCGGGAGGACGTCTGGGGCCGGCTGGCGCGCACCGCCACCTACATCGCCACCACCACCTATGCGACGGTCGAACACGCCGAGGAAGCGATCGCGATCGTGCAGGCCGTCCACGCCCGCATCCGTGGCGTCGCCCCGGACGGGCGCGCCTACCGCGCCGACGATCCGCACCTGCTGACCTGGGTGCACATCGCCGAGATCGACTCCTTCCTCACCTCCCATCGTCTGTTCGGCGCCCGCCGCCTCTCCCCCGCCGAGCAGGACACCTACGTCCAGCAGGCCGGCACGGTCGCCGCCCGGCTGGGTGCCGCCGACGTCCCGACCACCGTGGCCGAGCTCGAGGACGCCCTCGAGCGCTACCGGCCCGAGCTCGCCGCCACCGCCGAGGCCCGCGAGGTGGCGCAGTTCCTGCTGCACCGCCCGCCGGTTCCCGCCGCCGTCCGGCCCGGCTACGCGCTGCTGGCACGCGGCGCCGTCGTGAGCCTGCCCGCCTGGGCGCGCGAACCGCTCGGCCTGCCCCATCCCGCCCGCCGCCTCTCGCTCCTCGCGGGCCGGGCCGGCACCGCCGGGGTGCGCTGGATCAGCGGCGCCCGGCTGGAGGGCGACCCGTTCCCGACCACCGACCAGAGCCGAAGGAGCCTGCGATGACCGATCAGCCCCGCCTGCCCGAGATCGATGAGGACTGGACCACCGCCCTGGCCGTCGTCGCCCACCCGGACGACCTCGAGTTCGGCACCGCGGCCGCCATCGCCCGCTGGACCGGGCAGGGCAAGCACATCGTCTACTGCATGGTGACCTCCGGCGAGGCCGGGATCGACGCCCTCGACCCGGCCGAGTCGGGACCGCTGCGCGAGCAGGAGGAGATCGCCTCGGCGAAGGTCGTCGGCGTCGACCAGGTGGAGTTCCTCCGCCTGCCCGACGGCGTCCTCGAGTACGGCGTCGCGCTGCGGCGGGCCATCGCCGCCCAGGTCCGCAAGCATCGCCCGGAGATCGTGATCACCGGCAACTTCCGCGACACCTGGCCCGGTGGGTCGCTCAACCAGGCCGACCACATCGCCACCGGGCGCGCCACGCTCGACGCCGTGCGGGATGCGGGCAATCGCTGGATCTTCCCCGAGGAGCTCACCGACGGGCTCGAGCCGTGGAACGGCGTCCGTCAGGTCTGGCTGGCGGTCTCCCCTCAGTCCACCCACGCGGTCGACGTCACCGCCACCTTCGACGACGGCGTCGCCTCGCTGCAGGAGCATCGCGCCTACATCGAGGGCCTGAGCTGGGAGTTCGACCCGGTGGCTTTCCTCGACGAGCTGTGCTCAGCCGCCGGGCCCGCCCTCGGCGTGCGCCATGCCACCACCTTCGAGGTTCTCGACCTGAACGGCTGAGGGGGAGCGGTAGTGTCGGGCTCGATGAGTGAGCAGCGCGCCGGCATCCTGCACGCGCGGTGGCTCGTGACCGCCGTCGCCCTCGTCAGCGCCGGATCGGGCGTGGCCGCGCTGATCCTGCGACTCCTCTCCCCCGCTGCCTACGGCGAGGTCATCGCCGCCACCGACCTGCGCATCGCCGCGGTCGTCTTCGGCGCGCTGGCTCTCGGCGGTTCGGCCGACCGCAGCCGCCCCCGCGGTGCCGGCCCGCCGGTCGGGTGGCAGCGCGGGACGTTCCTGCTCGGGGCGCTCGGCGTCGTGCTCGGAATGGTCATGCTCCTGGTCAGCGTGCTGGGCTGAGCCTCGCCGGGTCAGCAGTGCGACGTCCTCCGCCCGGAACCTCGTCATCGCTCCTCGCCTGGTGCCGCGTTGCCTCGCTCTGTCGGCTCACGCTCGCCGCCCCCGACGATTCGGGGCAACGCGGGCTCACGCGTCAGCGTGCCCGGCACCCAGCGCCTGCTCGGCCCCCAGCAACAGCACTCCCACGCACCAGGCGTGCGAGAGGCCGAGGATCATGCCCTTCGGCTGGAATGCCGCCGTCTGGTAGTACCGCTCGGTGATCATGCCGCGATAGGCGTTCATCTCCCCGTCCACGCGCGGCACGCACTGGCGGAAGCAGGCCAGGTGCTCCAACGCGCGCTCGGCGTAGTAGCTGTCCCCGAGCGCCTCGGCGAGCTGGAGCATCTCGGCGGTGCAGACCAGGCCGTAGGCGTGCAGGTGCGGGTTCGACGGGGAGGCGTTGTCGGCGCCCCGCCTCGCGAATCCGTACATCCCGAGCGGGGTGCGCGGATCGAAGGCGGTGTTGTAGGTGTAGCGGAAGGTCAGCAACCAGTCCGCGGCGCGGCGGGCCAGGTCCAGCCACCGCCCCTCACCGGTCCGCCGGTGCAGCGCCACGTAGGCGAGCACGGCCGCATAGCCGTCCTCCGAGCTCGGGGCCAGGTCCACATCCTCCGGCGCACCGTAGAGGAACTCCGCCTCGACGAATTGCGCGTAGTACTCCCCCGCACGTTCGGCCGCCGCCAGGTAGCGACCGCCCTCGTCCAGGCCCTGCTCGCCCGCCTCGCACAGCGCTGCGACCCAGGTCAGCCCGGCGGCCCCGGACCAGCTCATCACCTGCCCGGTCTGCATGTGGTGCAGCGTGCCGAGGTTGCCGTCCGCGCGCTGGCGCCCGGTCATCACGTCGAGATTGCCGACGGCGGCCGCGCGCCACTGCGGGTGGCTCGCCCCGGAGGGGCTACCGAGGGCACGGACCAGGAACAGTGCCGCCTCCCCAAGGGTGCGGGCGTGCAGGGCCCCCTTGACCGGTGACCAGGACTGCGCCCACCCGCTTGCGCGGTACCAGGTGCCCCAGAAGGTCCCGCACGGGGCGAGCTCGGCCGTGCAGAAGTCGATCACCCGCTCGGCCGCGCCCACCGCGGCCGCGTCGCCGGCCCGGTACCCGTACCCGAGCAGTGCCTGCGCCCACGGGATACCGCTGATCCAGCCGATGTGCATGGCCTGCCGATCGGTGCCGCCGATACCGCGGTCGAAGCCCATCGTCTCCAGCAGCACGCCCGGATCGGGGTCGTAGTGCCATCGCACGAGCCCTTCGGCGGCGATGTGCGCGGCCTCGGGAATGCTCACCCATGGCTCGATCGGCGCCTCGCCGGCCCAGCGCCCGTGCACGGCGCGCAGCACCCCGGCGTACCCGTGGCGGTCTGCGTCGAGCTCGGCCACCCACGCCGTCAGCTCGTGGCTCTCGCCGGGCTGCCAGGTGTGGCTGGCCTGCTCCGCCGGTGCCGCCACCTGGGAGCCGTCGTAGGAGACCGGGTGCTCGGAGAACGGGAACCGCAGGTGCACCCGCGCACCGGCCTCGTCCGCGGCAAGCCCCAGCCCGGTCATCCCCAGCGGGGAGGACTCCGGGGCCACGAGGGCCACACCGCCGGTCTCGCTCCAGCCGAAGACGGCCGGAGTGGCCGCACGGTCGGCGCGGAGCTCCCACGCCGGGCTCACCATAGCCTCGGGATCGACCGCGCCCAGGGCGAAGCGCGGGAAGGTCCGCTCGCACTCGGCCGGGCGGTTCTCGCCGTAGAACGCGCCCGGGATCAGCCACCACGGATCCTGGCCGCCGGGGCTCCATCCGGCCACCACGGCGCTCAGCCGGACCGAGGCAGCGACGGGCTCCGCTCCGGTGTGCCGCACGGTGACCGTCACCGGGCGCAGTCCGGCGGTACCGGGCTCCGCCACGGCCACCGAGGCCTCGAATCCGTCGGAGGAGCCGCCATCGGCCGTCTCGACGACCACCTCCACGTGCGGACCCGCCATCACTGCCCCAGCGGATGCGTGTTGATCTCGGCGACCGGCCCGTCGGGGAGCGGCCACTCGACCAGATCGGTCTCGGTGACGGCGCCGTCGGCGGCGATCCGGAAGGTACGGACCTGGTGCGGGCCGAAGTCGGTCTCGAGCACCTGCCCGGTGATCGGCAGCTCCAGTCGCGCTCGCGCGGGCCGGCCGGTGGTCTCCACCGCACGCACGATCACGTCGGGCGCACCCCCGCCCCGGGCGTCCTCGGTGATCTTCACGGCGGTGATCATCACCTGCTCGCCACCGTCGGCGGCGAAGGAGCCGACCGGGGCGAGCTCGCCGTCGTGGAAGGACTCCAGCATCGCCCGCACCGGGGCGCTCAGCTCGTTCCCGCGGCGGGTCAGATCCGCCTCGCGCCAGTCGCCGGCGTGTGGCACCAGCAGGTAGCTGAACGTCTGCGCGCCCTGGTCCTGGAAGGAGTAGAAGCCCTCCGGGTCGAGCAGGCGCGGGTCGTGCCAGGAGTAGACGGGGCTGCGCACCGCCGTCACGCCGATGCTCGGGTCCGCGCCGCTCTCGGGCGGGGAGACGTCGTAGCCGTGCTTGGTGGTGGTCACCACGGCAAGACCGGCCCGCTGCCCGCCGCTGTGCTCGCCCCGCAGGCGGCCGCTGACGCTGACCCACTGCTGGGCGGGCTCCTCGGCGCCGTCCACGGGGCGCTCGATCGCAGCGTAGGGGATCTCGTAGGTGGCCTCGGGCTCGTCGAGGGCCACCGGGAAGCGGAGCTTGAGCAGGTGGTGCTCCTCACGCCAGTCCAGGGTGGTGCGCACCTGCACGGCGGTCGCGTCCCGGGTGAGCACGAACTCCTCGATCAGCCGGGACCGGCCCCACTCGCGCTCCACCCGCACGATCGCGCGCACCGGTCCGCGCTCGCGCACCACGGTGCGGGTCACCGGCATCTCCTCACCCGGCCAGGCGTAGGAGACCACCCGGTGGCCCCAGGTGTCGGTGGGGTCGTCACAGACCTGCGTGTGCGGGCCGGTGGCTCCGGCGAGCACATCCGCTCCGGTGCGCTTGTCCAGCAGCGAGCGGACCCAGCCGGTGCCGTGATCGACCTCGAGGCGCAGGTGCTCGTTCTCGACCGCGGTGGCGCCGTCGGACTCGGACACGCTCAGGCCGGCGTCCTCGATCTCCTGCGGTCCACGCAGCAACCGGTAGAGGCGGTACCCGAACGCCGGGATCTCGGTCTCGAAGGCGCACGCGGCCCGGCCCTTGTCATCGGTGGTGGCCACCGACTGCACCTTCTGCGCGGCCACCGGGCGGCCGGCCTCGTCCACCACGTGCACGCCGAGCGGCTGGGCGCCGTACTGCAGCTCGACCACCTGGCGCACCGGCCAGGCGTGCGGGTTGAACACGAGCACCGGCTGGCTGCTCTCGTCGAAGGGAATGTCCACCTTGCGGGCGATCACGTTGTGCACCCGGGTGATGATCCGCTTGGAGATCGCGATCGCCTCTCCGAGCTGGTCCCGGGAGTCCTCGTAGGAGGGTTCGATCGCCGACCCGGGCAGGATGTCGTGGAACTGGTTGAACAGCACCTGCTGCCAGGCCCGGTAGAGGTCCTCGCCGGGGTGCTCCAGGCCGTGCTGCACCGTGCCGACCGCCGCCCACCGCTCGGCGGAGAGCACCGCGTTCTGGGCGCGCCGCTGCCAGGCTTTGATGCCCGAGTGGGCGGAGTAGCAGCCCGAGGCGTGGTGCTGCAGATCGTCCTTCCACACCGGCAGCGCGGCCATCTCGTCGCTGTCGATGCCGCCCCGGCGGGCGATGAACTCGTCGAAGTACTCCCGTGGTGAGCTCATGATCAGCCTTCCGAAGGATCCCATGCGGTCGAAGCGGTGGATGGAGTCGATGTTCGCCCTGGTGGGTCCGCCGCCGTGGTTTCCGACGCCGAACAGGACCATCAGGTCGCCCAGGGAACGGTCCAGCGCGCCGAGGGACTTGTCCGTGTGCCCGGAGACATCCCCGGGCGGGCTGCAGTACTCGTGCGGGATGCGGTAGCCGAGCACCCGCGACCCGTCCGGGGACTCCCACCAGAAGGCCGTGCGCAGGCGCCCGTCCTCGGCGGGCCCGGGGCGCAGGAACATGTAGGTGTCCATGCCCTGCCCGCGCAGGATCGCCGGGATCATGGCGTGGTGGCCGAACGGGTCCACGTTCATCCCCACCGTGGCGGGCTTGCCGAACTTCTCGTCGAGGTAGCGCTGGCCGATCAGGCCCTGACGTGCGAAGGACTCCCCCGTGGGCAGGTTGCAGTCGGGCTCGACCCACCAGCCGCCGGCGTTCACCCACCGCCCCTCGGCCACGCGGGCCCGGATGCGCTCGAAGAGCTCCGGGTCCTGCTCCTCCACCCAGGCGAGCAGCACCACCTGATCGCAGGTGAAGACGAAGTCCTCGTACTCCTCCATCCGGTCCAGGGCGGAGCGGAAGGTCGCACGGGCCTCCTGGTAGCCCTCCTGCCAGGGCCACAGCCACACCGGGTCCAGGTGGGTCGCGCCGATCATGTACAGCGTGCGGTCCACGGTGGCGGGCGGGCGGCGCCCGTCCAGTCCGGCCGGCTGGGCGCCGGAGGGGGCGTTCGACATCGGGGCGGCGGAGGCGTCCGCAGCGTCGCTCATGGGAGAGGTGCTCCTGGGGAGGTGAAGGGGCGGTCAGGTGCGTGCATCATCGAACGTGGCATCGTTCCCACATCCGACGGTACGGGATCGGTCCGGCGGTGGCAACGTCAGATCACGTCCACGAGGGCCTCCGCATGCTGGCCGAGGCGCAGGTGATCGACGGTGACGTCCACGGCGATCCGGGCGCGGCGCCGTCGTGGGCCGGTGGCGGTCACGGTGAAGGTGACCCGGGCCGTGCCGCCCGGGGCGAGCGTGACCGGCTCCGGCCCGACGGCGGTCCACCCCTCGGGCAGCACCGGCGTCAGGTGGGCCGTGGCCTCCTCCCGGAGGGGGTTGCGGACCCAGATCTCGTAGGTGGCGCTCCGCCCGGAGCCCACCGTGGACCGGTAGGGCTCGATCCGGGCGAAGACGCCGTCGGCGCCGGTGTCCAGCTCGGTCAGCGGCAGCAGGTCGTGGTGGATCTGCACCAGTTCCTCGGCTTCGGTGGCCAGCATCTGCAGGTAGTCCTCGGTGACCCAGCGTTCCTGCCAGTGACCGGTGATCATCAGCCCCGGCTCCACCCGCTGGTACAGGGCGGCGCTGTCGCGGTAGTCGGTGATGCGGAATCTGTTGTGGTACTGGTAGTTCCGCGTCTCGCGCGTCTTCCCGGGGACCCCCTGACCGTCCTGCTGGTCACCGGTGACCAGTACCCGCACGCCGTCCACGACGAACTCGAAGGCGGCGGCGAACAGGGTGTGCCCGGGCAGCTCGTGCACGGTGATCTCGTACTCGTGCCAGGTGAAGGTCTCCCCGATCGGGAGCTCGCGGTCGCTCGGGATCGGGTCGTGCCACAGGCACGGCAGGTCGTAGCGCAGCGGGTCGGCCAGGATCGGGGCCACGTTCGCCGGGCTCCACACCTGCGTGCCCTCGACGTCGCGAAGCAGGTTCATCCCCGCCACGTGGTCGTCGTGGTAGTGGGTGGGCAGCGCCACCTCCACCCGGTCGACCGGGTGGTGCGCCTTCAGCCCGGGCAGGCTCGCCAGCCAGGGGCGGCGGGCGGCGCGCTCGTGACCGGGTGGCAGGCCGGTGGTCATGTCGTAGCCGTAGTCGATCACCATCGCCGCGCCGGTCTCGGAGACGAGCACATAGCTGCGGGACTCACTCGATTCGTTGACGAGGAGATGCTCGGTGAGGTTGCGGTACGGGTTCGCCAGCTTCTCCCGGATCCGAGTCGGCTCGGGGCGGCGCTGGTTCACGTACTGCAGCAGCCGGTCCCCGGTGAGCGTGAGCGCCGGGGAGCCCGGGTCCATCACCTCCCCGTGCGAGGGCAGCAGCACGTCCGGTTCCTCGGCGGCGAGAAGGTCGCAGGCGAGCACCGCCATCGTCGGCCCCTCGTTCTCGGTGTAGGACCACTGCGTGGCCAGCAGCGACCACACCTTGCCGGGGCCATAGAGCAGGTCACCGGTGAAGGCCAGCCGGCGACCGCCCGCCTCCACCAGGTAGGTCACCGAACCCGGCGTGTGCCCCGGCGTGGGCAGGGTGTGCACCGTGATGCCGCCGTACTCGGCGCTGCGGTACTCGGGCACGGTCGAGGTGATCGGGACCGGTTCCAGCAGCGAGAACCGGTCGGTGCGCAGGTTGTAGTTGTTGCCCACCTCCCGCGCGGCCCACATCGCGTCCACGTCGGAGAACAGCTCGGCCTCCACCGGTGGCACGTGCACGGCGATGCCGGCGGCGACGGCCCGCGGGAGTCCCTGGGCCTGATCGCGGTGGTGGTGGGTCATCAGCACATCGGTGATCGCCTCCAGCCCGAGCTCGTCCAGCAGGTCGAGCACGCGCCCGGACCCGAAGTCGATCGAGATGCCGGTGCGGCGGCCATCGGTGCTCTCGGCGGCACGGATCACGTAGACGTGGCAGGTGTCGCGCACCCGGAACACCCCGGGTGCCACCTCGGTCACGTCCTCGTGGGGGGTGGAAGGGACGTCGTCGGTCATCTGGCTCTCCTCTCAGCGGGCGAGCACGGCGCCGGCCGCGCGCAGCTGGTCCTGCAGGGCCGGCACGGGCACATCCTGCACCGCCACCGCATCGCGCGCGGCGGCGGCCGCGGCGAAGCCGGCCGCCTCCCCCAGCATCTGGTACTGCGGCTCCATCCGCACCGAGCTGAACGCCAGGTGGGAGGCGGACAGGCACACGGGGGCGATCAGGTTGGTGCACTCGGTCCGCCGTGGCAGCAGGCTCCGGTACGGGATCGGGTAGGCGGGCACGCCGATGGACAGGTATCCCTCGGTGACCGTCATGGCGATCGGGTCGGGGTGCTCATGCGCCCACCGCCAGGTGCGCTGCACCTCGCGGACGTCCAGGTGATACGAACCCAGCGCGATCACGTCCTCGGCGGGTGTGGCGCCGAGCAGGTCGTGGGCGGTGAGCACGTGCTCGCCGAGCATCCGCCGCGCCTCGCGCACGTACAGCTGGTGCGGGAGGTGCTCGGTGTCGGTGAACTCCCCCGCCGGCAGACCCCACCGCTGCATCTCGGTGCGCACATGCTCCGGCACGGCCGGGTCGTGGCTGAGGAAGAACAGGAAATCGCGGGTGTGGTCCAGGTGGTGGGTGCGGATCTGCTCGCGCCGATGCGGCGAGGCGTCCGGGTACTCCCAGGCGGTGCCGTCGAGCACGCTCAACGAGATCGGGCCGAGGGAGTTGCCGTCGGCCATCCCCCCGGGCAGGTTCGGCTGGAGCCCGAGCAGCCTGCCCGCCGCGGGGCTGCCGCCGTGGGCCTGCCAGTGGGCGAAGACCCGGCGGTAGAGCTCCCAGTAGGTGTCGTCGTAGCCCGGGCTCGGGGTGAACGGCACCCGGTCGACCGCGCTGGACAGGCACACCCGGTAGCCGTAGGACATCACTCCGCCGTCGGCCGCCCCCACCGGGACCATCGGCTCGGGCTTGACCTGCGGCAGCAGCGGCCCCTCGACGCGACCGGTGGGGTCGCCGGCGAACGGGGAGATCCAGGCCGGCATGGTGTGCCGGCCCGGGAGAAGCTCCTGCCGGCCCGCATGGGCCTCCCCATAGGTGCTCACCGCGTCCCGTCCGACGGCGTAGCTCACCCCGGCCGCGGCGAGCAGGTCTCCCTCGTAGGAGGCATCGATCACGACGGCGGGGCGCACCCGTTCGCTGCCGTGGGCCGCGTGGGCGCCCAGGTGGGTATCCGGCGGGGCGAGGTCGAAGGTGACCTCGGTGATGGTGCCCTCGCGAGTGGAGGCACCGCTCAGGCGGCGGCCGAAGCGCACGTCCACCCCGGACTCCTCGAGCCACCTCGTGAAGATCGCCTCGGCCACGTGTGGCTCCGGGCCGGCGAAGTGGCCCACCAGCACGCCGTAGTGATCGGCGATCGCCTGCCGGAACCGCGCCGCGGGGCCACCCAGGGCGCGCACGTCACCGACGTCGGTGTAGCCGAGCCCTCCGGAGGTCATCCCGCCCACGTGCCGGCCCGGCTCGGCGAGGACCACCTGGGCTCCCGCACGGGCGGCGGCCACGGCGGCGCACACGCCCGCCGAGGTGGCGCCGTAGACGAGGACCTCGGTGGACGCCGACACCGCGGTCATCGCTCCGGTACCGGCCTGCGGCCGGCTCGATCGCGCTGGTACTGCGCCCAGGTGCCACGGACCAGAGCGTAGTCGTCGTCGGTGAGGAGCTCGCCGCTGCCGTCGATCCGCTCGGCGTAGTACAGGGCGGGCACGCCGAGGTCCGGCTGGGCGGCGGTGTAGCCGCGCCACTGCTCCCGATCCGGCATCGGCCACTGATCGGTGTCCAGTGGGAGGCCCGGGAGGGCTGCGGCGGCGATCCGGGCGCGGGTGCGGACCTGGTCGGCCACCGGCACGAACGTCCCGGCCGGGTCGCGTTCGAGGACGTCGTTGAGCCGCACCATGTCGGTGACGCCGGCGAACAGCGGGTTCGGGGTATGGGTGACGACCAGCGCGTCCGGCCGGACCGTCTTGGTGGCCGCGTACAGCTCGGCCAGCAGCGCGTGCAGGCCGGCGATCCCCCAGGGCGCTCCTGGGGTGCCGCGCAGGTGGTGCCCGGCCGGGGCACGCTGGGTGAAGTCCACCTTGAAGCCGTCGGCGCCGAGCCCGCCGTCGGCCACCGGGGTGAGCAGGTGGGCGACCACACGTCGCAGCCGTTCCCGGTAGGCCGGGTTCGACGGATCGGCGGCCACCGGCCGCCCGGCCGGGTCGAGGATGCACTCGGCGGCCGGCAGTCCCTCGGGGTCCCAGGCCTTCCACCACAGCAGCACCCGTTGACCGGCGGCGTGCCGTCCGGCGATCCATCCCGGCAGGTCCGGCCACTTCTCGGTGTCCACGGCGGCGGTGCCGTACTCGGCCTGCCACTTGTCGTCGATGACCACGGTGCCGGGGGTGATGTCGTGAGAGGCGAGGGTCCCGAGCAGCTCGTCGTAGACGTCCTGGCGGGCCAGCGCCGCGCCACTCACGCCGTCGGCGGCCGGCCCGCCCGGGGGTCCCCAGCGGGCGCGGGCGCACTGGGCGCCCCAGCCGCAGAAGATCGGCTCATGCCACCAGTCAGGCGTGCCAGCGGGCCGCGCCGATGGCTGCGGCGCCAGTCCCGAGTCGACCAGATCGCGCTGGGAAGCGCCGACGCAGTCCCACGGGTCATTGGTGAGTCGCAGCGCGATCTCCGGTGTGGCGAAGGCGCCCTCGACCACGGTGTGGGCGTCGTAGTCGAAGGCGAACCGGAAGCCGGAGTCGAGCGGCTCGTAGCGCCACTCGGTGAAGGTGCACCCCTCGATGCCGGCACGTACCCACGCGCTCAGCCACCGGTCCCGCTCGCCGATCGCCACGGCCAGCGGGGGCGGGGAGAACACGGCGTGCAGTCGCCCCGGGTGGGCATCGCCCAGGATCCCGAGCACGGATGCGGAGGTGGCGGGGCGCTCCCACTGCACCGGTTCGGTCGGGTTCGGGGTGACCATGGATGCCCCGGCGGTGCGCGAGTAGAAGTGGCCGCAGGCGCCGCTGGGCAGCACGGCCGAGCCGCCGAGCACCCGGGCGGTGGTCAGCGTGCCCGTGCCGGTCACCTCGGCACGGATGCGCACGTCGTCGGGGCCCGCGCTGAGCACGACGGCCGCCTCCTGCCACGCGGAGGACGAGCGGCGCACCTCGATCTCGACCCGGTCCGCCTCGACGCCGGGAGTCGTCTCGCGCACCCTCGGTGGCTCCACGCGGAAGGTCTCGTCCGCCGCTCCCACCCGGTCGAGTGAGGCGAACAGGGAGAGCTGGGAGATCTCGGTGCCGTCCGGGGCGTACAGCAGCGCCCGCGGCGGCGTCACGCCGACCGGGTGGACCTCGAGGCGGTAGGCGTCGGTGGCCACCGTGATCACGCCGTCGTGGGTCTGGATCCTCATGTGCGGGCTCCTTCCGGGCGGGCGATGCGGAGGGTGACCACTTGGAAGGGGGCCAGGTCCAGGGTGAGTCGAGCGCCGTCGCGCGCCAGTGGTGCCAGTGCGGCGATCTGCTCGTCCTCGCGCTCCAGCAGGTCGGTGACCATCGCCTCACTCATCACGCCCTCGGCCACGGTGAGCACGGCGCGGCCGCGGCCCCCGCGTGACTCGTACAGACGCAGGACGAGGTCCCTGGAACCGTCGTCGGCGAGCTTGACCGTCTCCAGCAGCACCGGGCCCTCGTCCAGGCGGACCAGCGGGTCCACCGGGCCCGAGCCCAGGCGTTCCCGCAGTGGCCGGCCGGCGGCGTAGCCGGCCCGGATCGCCTCGGGCAGGTCGGCGCCACAGACCAGCCGGTAGCGCAGCACGTGACGGCCCTGGTCGGTCTGCGGGTCCGGGTAGCGCGGAGCCCGCAGCAGCGACAGCCGCACGGTGGTGGCGCCGGCGCCGTGGGCCTCGCCCGGCCCGGGGCGGGTGGCCTCGTGGCCGTAGGTGGTCTCGTTCGCCACGGCGACGCCGTAGCCGGGTTCGCCCACGTGCAGCCATTTGTGCGCCGGGACCTCGAACTTCGCGGCGTCCCAGGAGGTGTTGGTGTGGGTGGGGCGCTGCACGTGCCCGAACTGGGTCTCGGCCGTGGACTCACGAGCGTGGACGTCCAGCGGGAAGGCGACCTTGAGGATGCGCTCGCGCTCGCGCCAGTCCACCTCGGTGGTGCACTCGATCGACATCGAGCCGGCTGCCAGGGCGAGGTGCTGGACGTAGGTGGAGTCGCCGTCGGAGCGGGTGATGCGCACCTCGGGGCGCGCCGGGTCGGAGGTGTCCAGCTCGAGCCGGTCCACCCCGGTGAGGGCGTGGCCGGAGTGCCGGTAGAACTCGTCCAGGTCCCAGGCGTCGAACCGGTTGGGCGTGTCGGGGTGCAGCCAAAGCACATTGCCGGGGCCGGCGAGGACCTCGCGGCCCGCGCGGTGGTCCCAGACGGAGGCGAGGGTGCCGTCGGCGCCGATACGCACGCCCAGCAGCCCGTTGTCCAGGTGCACCTCGCCGCCGGAGGCCACGGCCTCGACGGCGGTCGTGTCCCTCCGGCGAGCCGCCGCGCCGTGGGAGGGGACGCCGTCGTGGGCGTGCGGGGTGGCGTTGAACGCGAGCGGGACGTCACCCGATCCGGCGAGTGCGTCCAGGGCGGTGCCGATGATCGTCTCCAGCTGCGCGGTCAGGTCGGCGTAGCGCTGGCGGGCCTCGCGGTGCACCCAGGCGATGGAGGAGCCGGGCAGAATGTCGTGGAACTGCAGCAGCAACACCTCCTCCCAGAGGCGCTGCAGCTGCTCGGCCGGGTAGGGGGCGCCGCGGCGCACGGTGGCCGTGGCGGACCACAGCTCGGCCTCGTGCAGCAGGTGCTCGGTGCGGCGGTTGCCCTCCTTCATGGCCCGCTGGCTGGTGTAGGTGCCGCGGTGGAACTCCAGGTACATCTCCCCCGACCACACCGGGGCGTGCTCGCCGTACTCGGCGTGGGCGTCGGTGAAGAACTGCTCCGGGGTCTCGATCCGCACCCGCGGGGCGCCGTCCAGGTCGGCCAGCCGGCGGGCCGTCTCGAGCATCTCCCGGGTCGGCCCGCCGCCGCCGTCGCCGTAGCCGAACGGCATCAGGGAGCGGGTGGCGCGGCCGTTCTCACGGAAGTTCGTGGTGGAGCGAGCCAGTTCCTGGCCGTTGAACTCCGAGGAGTAGGTGTCCGAGGGCGGGAAGTGGGTGAAGACGCGGGTGCCGTCGATGCCCTCCCACCAGAACGTGTGGTGGGGGAAGGGGTTGGTGGAGTTCCAGGACATCTTCTGGGAGAGGAACCAGTCGAACCCGGCCAGCCGGGCCAGCTGGGGCAGGGAGCCGGAGTAGCCGAAGGAGTCCGGCAGCCACACCTCGCGTGACTCGGTGCCGAAGTGCTCGGCGAAGAACCGCTTGCCGGCGGTGAACTGGCGCACCAGCGCCTCGCCGCCGGGCAGGTTGGTATCGGACTCCACCCACATGCCGCCCACGGGGATGAATGTGCCGGCGGCGACGGCCTCGGTGATCCGGTCCCACACCTGCGGGTGGTGGTCGCGCATCCAGGCGTACTGCTGAGCCGAGGAGCAGGCGAAGAGGAACTCCGGGTACTCCTGCGCCAGCGCCACCACATTGGAGAACGTGCGCGAGCACTTACGGATCGTCTCCCGGACCGGCCACAGCCAGGCGGAGTCGATGTGGGCATGCCCCACGGCACTGATGGAGTGCGCGCTGGTCCGGGCACGGTCGGCCAGCACGGCGGCGAGCTGGGCCCGGGCGGCGGGGGCGGAGGTGGCCACCCGGTCGAAGCCGCCGGCGTCGATCTCGTCGACCATCCGGTCCAGCGCCTGGCGCAGCTCGTGATGGCGCGGGTCGCTCTCGGGTGTGGTGATCGCGAGCTGGTGCAGCAGCCGGGCCTCGACGAGGAGGTGGTATACCTCGGGTTCACGCAGCGCGAGCTCGGCGCGCTCGAGCCGGTACAACGGCTCGTCCCCCGCGGTGTCGAGATCCCCGAGGGTGGAGACGGTGCCGTCGAAGCGGGGGTTGGAGGCGGCTTCGAGGTAGATCTCGAAGGAACCGTCGGAGGCGATCGGGGCGCCGTGGGTACCCCCGACCGGGACGTAGGCGGTGCGCGGCTCGACAGCCTTGAGGATGGTGCCCGCCGCGGTATAGGCCAGGCCCTCGGAACGGAAGCCCGGCCCACCCGACCCGAAGCCGAGATCGACCAGCAGCTCGATCCGCTGCTGGTCGGCCTGGGCGAGCATCGGCGCCGGAACCGTCCCGGTGAACCGGAACCAGGTGGTGCCCCAGGGCCGGCCCCACTCGGACCCGACCGCGAACGGGATGAACGCGCCGGCCACGCCCTCCGCGAACGGCGCGGGTTCGCCGGGCAGCGCGTGTGCCTCGACGGTGACCGGGGTGCGGTAGGAGTGGACGGCGGGGGTGATGCGCTCGGCCAGCGCGCGCGCGACGCGCGCTCCGACGTCGGTGATGGTGCGATGCATGAGACCTTCCGGGGTCAGGGGAGGATCAGCGGAGCTGCGGGCGAGGGCCGGTGTCAGCGAGCGGCAGCAAGCACCGCCTCCACCCCGGTGCGGGGAGAGGTGAGCACCGGTACGGGCAGGTCGGCGTCGGCCACGGCGGAGGCCATCGAGGCCTGGGCCACCACGATGACGTCGGCCGCCGCGGCCAGCCGTCGGGCGGCGGCACGGATGGCAGAGTCATGTCCGGCGATGTCTCCGGCGGCTTTGGCGTCGGCGGCACCGGCCACCACCTCAGCGGTCACCTCGACACCGGGGCCGGCCGCGGCCTCGAGCAACCGGCGGGTCGGCCCGAGGGTGGACTCGAACGTGGCCAGCGCCGCGATGCGGTGGTGGGTGCCACCGGCCGCCAGTGCGCGGGCCTGCTGGGCCATGGCCGCATCCACCCGGAGCACCGGGACCGACACGTGCGCAGCGGCCGAGTCGATCGTCTCCCCGATCGAGGAGCAGGTGATCAGCACGGCGTCGGCGCCGAGGGCGGCCAGGTGCTCCACGTGGGCCCGGACGCGCGCGTGAACGCCCGGGTTGACACCGGTGGCCATCGCGGTGCGCAGCAGCCAGGCGTCGGCCACGTGCAGCGCCTCGGCTCCGACCTCGCCGCTGTACTCCGCGAGCAGGTCCTCGAACACCGGCGTCAGGGCGGGGGCCGTGTGCACGAATCCGACCCGTGTGGTCATCGGCGTGCCGCTTACGCCTGGGTCCACGGACGGGCGGTGGTCTCGACCGTTTCGACCAGGCGCTCGAGGCGCGGCAGGGAGACCTCACGCAGCCGGCTCGGTACGTCCTCGACCCCGACGACGTCGCTCCACAGCGCGCGGCCGGCAAGGAAGCCGCTGGCGCCGGCAGCACAGGCGGTGGCGACGGCGTCGTGGAAGTCGTGTAGCGCCACGCCCTGGGAGAGCACCACCCAGGGGCCGGTGATGTCGCGCGCGAGGTCCTCGCACGCCTCGCGCAGCGCAGCGGGATCACCGGCACCCGCCATCGGGACCTGCACCTTGTACAGGCTCGGCCCGAGCGGGGAGAGTTCGCGGGCGGCCTCGCGGATGGCGGCGGTCTGGTCCCAGTCGGCGTCGGACTCGGTGGACTGCCGGACCACCGGCTCGAGCACCGAGAGGACACCGCGCTCGGCGGCCGCTGCGATGAAGCGCTCGGCCAGCCGCACCCGCTCCTCACGCTTGTCGTCCCGGCGCCAGATGACGAGCAGCTTCAGCGCGTCGATGCCGGTGAGGTCGAAGTCGGGGGCGAGGATGACGTCATCGAGGCCGGTCTCCTCCACCGGTCCCCCGGGCTCCTGGGTGAGCGCGTCGGCCGCCAGGATGAAACCGGTGCGCCCTCCGAGCAGGTCACGGGCCTGGTCGTGGCCGAACTGCCGGTCGATGAGGAAGCCGGAGGCACGGGTGCCGAGGGTCTGGGCGACGGCGAGTTTGAAGTCGACCAGCGTCTGGTCGCCGACCGTGCCGGCGCCCGCATCGGCGAACATCGTGCGCAGGCTCTCGCGCTGGTCCATGGCAACCATCGCGAGGGTGCCGCTCGGGCGGGCGATGGCGTTCAACGTCGGTGTGGTCACGTGACCATTCTGTTCGGATGTGAACACATAGGTCAAGGATGTTCACCTATTGACAAAGCAGTGTGCGGCCCGCTGAACTGTGCGCGTGCGCTACACCGACGCCCCGACCCGCCGCGAGGACCTGCTCCGGCGGCTGCGCGATCGCGGTTACGTGGCCTCCAAGGACGTCGCGGCCGAGCTCGGCGTCTCGGAGATGACCATCCGCCGCGACCTGACCCAGCTCGACACCGACGGCCTGGCCCGGCGCGTGCCGGGAGGGGCCACTGCGCCCGACGCCACCGGACTGGAGACCTTCGACCGGCGAGAACGTCGCTCACAGGCCCCCAAACAGGCCATCGCGCGAGCCGTGTTGCCGCTCCTGGAGGAGGCCGACACGCTGGCACTGGACGCCGGCACCACCGTCGCCGCGCTCGCCGCGCTGCTGCCCGGCGGATACCGGGTGATCTCCCACTCGATGCCGGTCCTGAGCGCCTGCGAGCATCGCAGCGACCTCGAACTCATCGGGCTCGGTGGCACCTACCACTCGCCCACGCGCTCCTTCGGCGGGCCCGCCACCCGCGCGGGCGCCGCCGATCTGGCGGCCGATGTGGCACTGATCTCCGCGGTGGCCGTTGCCGCGGACGGCCTGTACTGCACGGCCGCCTGGGATGCGGAGGTCAAACAGATCCTCTCCGAGCGCGCCGAGCGCACCATCCTTCTGGTCGACCACTCCAAGGCGACCGCGCGCGCTCCCCTGAGGTTCCTGCGCTGGGACCAGATCGACGTGGTCGTCACCGACCGGGGCGCGGACGAGCCGGCGCTCAGCCAGTGGCGCGAGCTCGTGCCCCGCGTCGTGGTGGCGCCCTGAGCCCTCGGCGCAGATGTTCGCCGTTGCACACACTAGGGAAGGTGGCTACTATCAACGCATGTGGTAACGATGCCACACGCCGGCCCAGGCCTGCGGCACCACGAGGGTGCGCATGGGCACCGGACATGTCGACGGCCAGGAGGACGCGATGACACAGACCACGGCGGGGACCGCCGAGGGTTCGAAGGCACCGCCTTCGAAGCCGCCCAAAGCCCGCAAGTACAACCGGCGCGAAGCGATCGCCGGGTATCTGTTCATCACGCCCTGGATCCTCGGCTTCTGCATCTTCACGGCCGGGGCGATGATCTGGAGCCTGGTGCTCTCCTTCAGCCGGTACAACCTCGCCACCAACGCGCAGACCCCTGTGGGGCTGGCGAACTACGAGAACTTGTTCGCCGACCCCCGGGTGGCTACCTCGCTCGGCAACACCCTGTTCTTCGCCCTGCTCTCGGTCCCGCTCGAGATCGCCTTCGCGCTCTTCCTCGCCACCCTGCTGAACCGCCTCGGCCGGGGGGCGGGCTTCTTCCGGACCGTCTTCTACTTGCCGAAGATGACGCCGGTGGTGGCCACCGCGGCGATCTTCTTCCTGCTCCTGAACGGCAACTCGGGGGCGATCAACGAGTTCCTGCGCTTCTTCGGCCTTCCCGGTCCCCAATGGCTGGTCGACCCGGACTGGATCAAGCCCTCGATCGTGCTGATGGGCCTGTGGGCCGTCAGCGGCACCATGGTGATCTTCCTGGCCGCACTGAAGAATGTGCCCCGGGAGCTCTACGAGGTGGCCTCCCTGGACGGCGCCGGCGCGGTGCGCAAGTTCACCACCATCACCCTGCCGATGATCTCCGCGGCGATGTTCTTCAACGTCATCGTGCTCTCGATCGCGGCGTTCCAGACCTTCGACCAGGCCTACCTGCTCTTCTGGCGCGACCAGTCCAACTCCTCCCCGGAGGCGTCGCTGTTCTACGCCGTGTACCTCTTCCAGCAGGCGTTCCGTCAGTTCAACTTCGGCTTCGCCGCCGCGATGGCGTGGCTGATGTTCGTGATCATCATGTGCGTCACGTTCATCCAGATGAAGTTCGGCAACCGGTTCGTGTACTACGAGGGAGGCAACTGATGAGCGTGAACATCCCGGCGCGGCAGAGCGCCGCAGCTCCCGAGGAGCCGCAGCCCGAACGGCAGATCATCCGCGAGAAGCCCCGGTTGAGCACACGGATCGGGAAGGGCACCAGCTGGGTGCTGCTGCTGATCTTCACCGCCGCGTTCATGTACCCCCTGATCTGGCTCATCTCGGCGAGCCTGAAGGGGCGCGGACAGGTCTTCGACAACTCGCTGGTGCCGGAGACGTTCAACTGGGGCAACTACATCACCGTCTGGGAGGAGCTGCCGCTGTTGAGCTGGCTCTTCAACAGCGTCAGCATCGCCGTCCTCGCCTCCGTGGCCGTGGCCTTCTCGAGCTCGCTCGTGGCCTTCGGGTTCGCCTATTTCCGCTTCCCGGGCCGCAAGATCCTCTTCGGTCTCGTGCTGGCCACGATGATGCTTCCGGGTGCGGTGACGATGATCCCGATCTACCTCATCTGGAAGGAGATCGGCCTGCTGGGCACCTGGGCGCCGCTGTGGGCCTACAACCTGTTCGGGTCCGCCTTCTACATCTTCCTGCAGCGCCAGTTCTTCCTCGGGCTGCCCCGGGAGCTGTTCGAGGCGGCCCGCATCGACGGTGCCAGCTACTGGCGGCTGTTCACGAAGATCGCCATGCCGCTGTCCGTGCCGTCGGTGGTGATCGTCCTGCTCTTCGAGTTCCAGGCCTCGTGGAACAACCTCCAGCAGGCCCTGATCTACCTCAACGCCGGCAGCGTCGAGGACTTCACCGGTCCGCTCGGGATCGCCTACGCGATGACCAAGTACTCCCCCACCGCCGGCGGCCAGGGCGACTACCAGTACGTGATGGTGGCCTCCCTCATGGTCACCCTCCCGATGCTGGCGCTGTTCGCCTTCGGTCAGCGCTACTTCATCGAGGGAGTGGCCACCACCGGCCGCAAGGGGTAGGCACACCGCGGAGGGCCCGGCACCGGTTCCGGTGTCGGGCCCTCCTCGGTCCGGGGTGTAGCGGCAGAGCTGGGCCTCAGGCGCCGCCCGGGGCCCTGAGTACGGGCTGCTGGGTCGTACGCGCGGCCGGGACCGTCCGCGCAGCGGCCGCCGGCGGGGCGATGGACTCGCGTTCGCGCAGCAACGCCGAGAGCATGATCGTGCGTGCGGGCACGTCCGGCCGCTCGATGCGTTCGAGCAGCTGCCGTACGGCGATCTCGCCCAGTGCCACCGCATCCTGCGCCACCGCCGTCACCCGCGGTGAGACCAGCGTCATCCACGGCGCGTCGTCGAAGGCGACCAGGCTCAGGTCCTGCGGGATCACGATTCCCAGATCCGCCGCGGCCCGCCACACGCCTTCGGCGAGCACGTTGTTGGCGGCGAACACCGCCGTCGGCGCGTCGGGTCTGCTGAGCAGCTCACGGGCCGTCCGGTAGACGTTCGGCACGTCCCAGCCGGCGCTGATCACCAGGACGTGGTCAGGGTCGTGACCCGCCTCGGCGAGGGCCGCCTGGTAGCCCGCCAGCCGGTCGCGCCCGGTGGTCCAGTCCATCTCGTCGATGACCAGGGCGATCCGCTCGTGGCCCAGGGCGAGCAGACTCTCCGTCGCGCGCCGCGAGGCAGCCATGTTGTCGACCACCACCGCGTCCACCTGGCCGGCGGCGAACTGCCGGTCCACCTCCACCACCGGGACGTGGCGCTCGGCGAGGTAGGTGGTCACCTCCGGGCTGGTCGGGGTGATGATGACCCCGGCCACCCGCATGGACAGGAACCGCTCGGCCACCTCGACCTTGGCCTCGGGGCCGGTGAGGTCGTCGGCGAGGATGATGCTGTAACCGTGCTTGCGCGACTCCTGGCTGATGCCCGAGGCGAGCTCACCGTAGAAGGAGTTGCGCATGTCCCAGACCAGCACACCGATGGAACGGCTGGTCTGCTGCTTGAGGAACCGGGCGGTGATGTCCGGGACGTAGCCGAGCTGCTGCGCCACGGTCCGGACGCGCTCGCGCACCGCCGGGGCGACGTAGCCCCGGCCGGTCAGGGCACGCGAGGCGGTCGACCGGGACACCCCGGCAGTCTCGGCCACGTCGCGGATCGTGGGCCGCCGCGACGGGGCGCTCACCGGCTTCTCCCCCCGGCGCTCGGCTGAGGACGTCTGCTCACCATGGCGCTCCCTCCTCGACCGTGCCTCTGAACAGGTGATTGTCAGGCATGGTATCGATCTCCGCCGCGCTCCCGTGCCACGCGGTCTGCTGCGCGACGCCGGCGATCACGTCCTCGCGCCCGTACGGCTGCAGGCGGGCGTCGTGGTGGCCGCCCGGCGTCCGGACCTCCACCGTGGCGCGCTCCCCGGCGATCTCACGCAGGCGCACGCGCACGGTGTCGGCGCTGACGGGCCGCAGCTCACAGAGGACATCGCCGTCGGTGTGCACACTCAGGCCGCTCGGCCCCTGCCAGGGCACCGGGACCCGGGTGGCGCGTGCCTGCAGTGGCAGCCCGGCATCGCGCCCGAAGCGTGCCACCTGCGCAGGGGAGGGTGGGGTCGACGTCGGGACGAAGCGGTACCGATAGGTCCGCGTGCCCTCCTGGCGTGCCTGGAAGTTCGTGAAGTGCAGATTGTTCATCAGCCAGCTGTTGATGTGACCGGTCCGGGGTGTCAGCGTCCGCGCCCAGGTCCCGGTGTGGAAGCCGCCCAGCTGGACCAACGGGGCGTCGGCGCTCGACCAGAGCAGTCCGGACCTCCCGTCACCGACGCCGATCGCGTGCTGGATGGAGAACCAGTCCTTCGAGGTGTCCGGGAGCTGCTCGGAGTCGGGGCGGTAGATGGCGCCGGCGGTCTCGAGCAGGTAGTCCGGCTCGTCGAAGGCGAACGGGAAGGCCACGAAGATGCTCTCCGGCCCGAACCGCTCCGGCTTGACCAGGTGCACGGCGTAGTCGATCGCCTCGCTGTCGCGGTAGAGGGTCAGCGTGCTCCGGGCGGCGGGCAGCTCCGCCGGCGTCGTCTCCCACTCCAGCGTCACGGCATCCGCGCGCGTGGTCACCGTGATGGGTGAGCTCACGGCCGCGGGGGTTCGGTCGAACTCCGGCCCGGGGTTGTCGGGATGGAAGTCCTTCGGGTCACGGGTCAGCATCGGATGCGTACTGCCTGCGCAGACCGACTCGATCACGACGGCACCCAGCGCGTGCGGTGCGCCGGTGTCCACGAGCTCGCGTCCACTGCGCCGCTCCACCAGCGAGACCACTCCCCCGCCCGACCTGCTCACCGTGACGTCGTAGGCGCCGAAGGAGACCTCGGCGCGATCTGTCTCGGTCCGCGCCTCTCCCGCGCCCGGGAGCGGCAGGAGCGCGATGCCGAAGGCAGGCACGGTGGCCACCAGGCGCACCCTGCTCGCGCCGTCGACCTCCACCTCCACCGGTTCGGTGCGCTCGCTCTCGGTCGGGTTGAGGACGACCACGCGCGCCGGATCCTGCGGCTCGCCGGCCGTCCCGGCCTGCTCGGTGCCGCTGGCGATCAGGCGATGCATGCCTTCGACCGCCAGGTCACGCCCGTGGTCCCACGCCGTGTAGGCGAACCCGGCCTTGGCGTTCCAATGGGAGTGGGAGAACGTCGAGTGAGGCTTGCGGTAGGTCTCCCACGACCCCCAGGTGTGCTCGCCGAAGAGCAGGAGCTGCTCGTCGACGGCGTCGAGGTCGTCCACGACGCGCGCGGCCGACCGGGAGCGCACCGGAGCGCGCCGGTAGCCGATGACGTCGGCGTGGGCCACCGGCCCGTCCCCGCGCAGCATCGTCAGGGCGTGGTGCGCACCGGCGGCGCGGGCGAAGGACCGGGCTTCCCGGTAGACCGCCACCTCGCGTGCGGTCGATCCGTGACCGTGCGACCACCAGTCCGACCACTCGCCGCGCATCACCGGTAGGGCGTCCGGGTCGACCGAGGCCAGCAGCGCGTCCAGGGCCTGGTCGATCGTCGCCGTCCTCATCGGGCGATCGGGGTGCCGCTCGTTCCACCGTCGGACCACCTCGAGGAACAGCGCGGTGGGCCATCGGTTGTCGTTGGCGGCGTGCACGAGCGCCGCGTCGTAGGGATAGTCCTCCCGCGCCTCGAGCTCGGCCACGAAGCGTTCGATCCGCGCGATCGCCTCCTCGACGTCGGCGTCGATGATCCCCCACTCCTCAACGATGCCGTAGTGAGTCGAGAGCCAGACGAAGATCCGGTGGCCACTGATCCCCTCCCACCAGAAGCCCGAGGGCTGCGGCGCCGGCGGGCGGCCGTGGTCCGGGTTGAGCGCCATCACCAGTCGCGACAGGCCGGCCCGGCGCATCTGCTCGACCGTGCCCCACGCGATGCCGTTGACATCCCCGTGCTGCTCGGTGCGCAGGTCGATGCCGCGACGGCGCAGGCCCGCCAACGCGTCGTAGGCCACATCCAGTTCCGCCTCGCCCGGCAGCTGCGTCATGTTCAGATACCCGCCGGTGACGCTGATCCGCCCCTGCCGTATCCGCTCGGCGAGACGGTCCACGTCCCGCGCGGGCGCCTCGGCGACGAACCGCAGCACCGGTCTGGCCGCTTCGAACGTCCAGCGGAATGCACCGGGTGCGTCGCCGTCGTGGGCGTCGCAGAGGTCGAGCACGCGCCCGACGATCTCGCAGTGCAGGCCGTCCACGAGCCGCGGACTGAGGGTGTACCCCACATCGTGGTGGGTGTGTCCCACCAGGTGGAGGTGTCGGATGGTGCTCATCAGGAGAGCCGTGACCCCTTCACTATCTGGCAACGTTGCCATACAGACCTTAGCCCTAGCTCGGAACGCTCGGCAAGGCCGAACCGCCGACGAACGCGGCGCTACGTCCCAGGTTGTCCCGGTTGCTAGGTCACGGGTTGATCACTGCCCTTGTGGTGATCACGTCAGTGATCTACCGTTTTGTGTGGGAAGGATTCCATACGTCGCTCCGACGACGGCGCGGCGGGTACCGACCTCCCGGCATGGTCGCCGGGCTGTCACACGAAGGGACCTGTGAGATGACGAGAAAGCGCATGATCTTCGCCGCCGTACTCCCCGCGGCGCTGCTCCTGTCCGCCTGCGGCGGCGAGAGCGGCGGCGGGGGCGAGGGCGCTGGTGGCGGCGACGCCGGCGTCGACTGGAGCGCCGAACCCACCGGGACACTATCCGCCTGGGGCTTCAACAATGCCGACGACGTCGGCCAGTCGCGACTGGACTACGCGGAGGAGCAGCTCTCGGACCTGGAGATCGAGCTCGACGCCACCGGCTTCGACGCCCAGAAGTTCACCACCCGCCTCGCCAGCGGCGACGTTCCCGACGTGGTCCAGATGGACCGCCGGTACGTCGCCACCTATGCGGCGCAGGATCTGCTGATGCCGCTCGACGAGTGCTACGACGCCCATGAGGTCGCTCCGGAGGAGGACTACTACCCCTTCGTCATCGACGACATGCGCCTGGACGATCAGATCTGGGGTGTGGGGCAGTTCTTCCAGCCGCCGGCCATCCTGCTGAACATGGAGGTCCTGGACGAGGCCGGTGTCAGCCCCGAGGACATCGACACCTCCCAGCCGGAGGTGCTGCTCGAGGCCATCGAGGCGATGTACGAGGAGGACGGCGGCGTCCCCACCCGGTTGGGCTTCGACCCCGTGGCCACCGGTCAGGGCGAGCTGTGGATCCTCGGCATGGGCGGTCAGCTGACCGACGCCGACGGCGTTCCCACGCTCGACGACCCCGCGAACATCCCGGGCCTGGAGATGCTGCGGGAGGTCACCGAGGCTCAGGGTGGTTTCGCCGAGGTGAAGAGCTTCACGGACTCCTTCGACACCTTCGGGGAGAACAACCAGTACGTGGCCAACCAGGTCGGTGCCCAGATCAACGCGCAGTGGTACCCCAACGTGCTGGTGCCCTATGTCGATGACCTCGAGCTGCAGGCCGTGCCGTTCCGCGATGCTGACGGCGAGCCCTTCTCGGTGGCCTCCGGTACCGCCTTCGTGGTCCCGGCCGGTGCCGAGAACCCCGCCGCCGCCTGCGCGTGGATGCTCAACCTGACCTCCTTCGAGGCCTGGGAGGCCGCGGGTCAGGCCCGTGGCGAGACCCGTGAGGCCGACGGTGGCATCAACACCGGGCTGTTCACCGGCTCACCGGAGGCGGATGCCGCCATCCGCGAGGAGTGGGTCGTCCCTACCGGCAACGAGGGCCTCGACCAGACGATCTCCACCTACTACGACGTGCTCGAGTACGGTCAGACGTTCGGGGCCTCCCCCGCCGGTCAGGACATCCAGAACGAGCTCAACAACGCCATCACCACCACGCTCCTGGGTGAGGCCGAGCCCGAGGAAGCCCTCGCCGACGCGCAGGCGGCAGCGATGCGCGCCTACGAGAACATCACCGCCGGCGGCTGAGCAGTCAGCCACTGCCACGAACGAGAACGGCGCCGGGTCTGCGGGAGCAGGCCCGGCGCCGTCCTCATGTGCGGGCGTGGCACAGGGGCGGGATCTCAGCGGCGGCGCTTCTCCCGCACCCGCACACCGATCGAGATCGGCGTCCCCTCGAAACCGAACGTCTCCCGAAGCCGGCGCTCGACGAACCGCCGGTAGGCGGGGTCGAGAAAACCGGTGGCGAACAGCACGAACCGGGGCGGGCGGGTGCTCGCCTGCGTGGCGAAGAGGATCCGGGGCTGCTTGCCGCTGCGCACCGGGTGCGGGTTGGCCGCCGTCAGCTCCCCGAGGAAGGCGTTCAGCCGCCCGGTGGGCACTCGCGTGTCCCAGGACCGCAGCGCCACGTCGAGGGCGGACACCAACCGGTTCGTGTGCCACCCGGTGCGTGCGGCGAGGTTGACGCGCGGGGCCCACGGCACCTGGACCAGCTGCTGCTCGATCTCGCGCTCGAGGAAGGAGCGACGGTCCTCGTCCATCAGGTCCCACTTGTTGTAGGCGATCACCAGGGCGCGCCCGGCGTCGATCACCTGCTGGACGACTCGGATGTCCTGCTCGGTCATCGGGACGCTGGCGTCGATGAGGACGACGGCCACCTCCGCCTTCTCCAGCGCGCCCTGGGTGCGCAAGGAGGCATAGAAGTCGGCTCCCGAGGTCTGGTGGACCCGCCGCCGGATCCCCGCGGTGTCGACGAACCACCACGGCCGGCCACCGAGCACGACCAGCTCGTCCACCGGGTCCCGGGTGGTGCCCGCGACCTCGTCGACGACCACCCGCTCGCCCCCGGAGACGGAGTTGAGCAGCGAGGACTTGCCCACGTTGGGCCGCCCGACGAGCGCGACCCTGCGGGGGCCGCCCTCCGGGATCTCGCCCGCGACCTCCGAGGTCAGCGGCATCAGCGCCAGTGCGGCGTCCAGCAGATCGCCGGACCCGCGCCCGTGCAGGGCTGAGATGGCGAACGGCTCGCCCAGGCCCAGGGACCACAGCAGCGCCGCATCCGCCTCACCGCGCTGGTCGTCGACCTTGTTGGCCACCAGGATGGTCGGCTTGCCCGCCCGGCGCAGCATCCGGACCACGTACTCGTCCTCGTCGGTGGGTCCGACCACCGCGTCGACCACGAAGAGCACCGCATCCGCCAGCGCGATCGCGATCTCCGCCTGGTCCGCCACCCGGCTGCCCAGCCCGCGGGCGTCGCGCTCCCACCCGCCGGTGTCGACCACCGTGAAGTCCCGGCCCGCCCACTCGGCGGGATAGCTCACCCGGTCGCGCGTGACCCCCGGGGTGTCCTGGACGACGGCCTCCCGACGCCCGAGGATGCGGTTGACCAGCGTCGACTTGCCCACGTTCGGGCGACCGACCACCGCCAGCACGGGCGGCGGGCCGGCGGGCCCGGCATGATCGGCCTCGCCCTCGGGGCTCTCCAGCAGGGCGAGATCCTCGTCCTCGAGGTCGTACTCGCTGAGGCCGGCACGGAGCGCGTCGGCGCGCCGGGCGTCGTCCTCGGTCTCGGTCAGGTCGGCGACGGGCCGCTCCCAGGACTCGGGGTCGGCGGGGGCATCAGGGTCGCCGTCAGCGGGCGTGGGAAGGTTCGGCTCGTCGGTCACGCCCGCCATTGTCCCCGCCCGAGCGCGATCTGCCCAACCGGGACTCGCGCAGCGCCGACCCTGCCCTCAGATCTCGGTGCTCCTGGGCAGCGGGATGTCGTGTCGCTCGGACGCGCCGTGCACGTGGGCGCCGAGTTCCTGCTGGATGCGACCCATCGCCTCGGTCACCGCCGCACGGCCCACCCCCGCGCCCGGGTCCACTGCCACGAACGGCTCCCCGAACTCCACCAGCAGCCGGCCACGGAACCCGGGGATGTACCCGGGCTTCTTCCCGGCCGGCCGTGTGCCGAGGATCGCCACCGGCAGGACGGGCGCCCCGGAGCGCACCGCCAGCCAGGCGATCCCGGCCTTGGTCTGCTTCACGTCGCCCCCACCACGGGTTCCCTCGGGGAAGACCCCGACGAGCCTGTCCTCCTGCAGCAGCGTCAGCGCGGTCTGGAGCGCGGCCCGGCCGTTGCGCCGGTCCACCGGGATCTGACCGGCGCCGCGCATCAGGAATCCGATGACCCCGGAGAACATCTCCTCCTTGATGATCATGTGCGACTCGCGCGGGATGACCCCGTGCAGCAGCGGGCCGTCGATGATGCCGGTGTGGTTGGCGGCCACCAGCAGCCGGCCGGTGCGAGGGACTCGCTCGGCGCCCACCACGCGGGTGTTCCAGACTCCCTTGGCCAGCATCGTGCCCACCCGGCGCGACCAAGTCGGACCCCACCGCTTGATCTGGTCGGCGGTGATGGTCTGGCCCGGTGAGGCGGGTCGTTCCTCGCTCATCGCGCCTGCCTCCGAGCGGTCGTGACGATCCGGTGCACGGTGGCGACGGCTTCCTCCAGGCTCAGTGCCGAGGTGTCGACCGTGACCACCCCGTCGGCGGCGGTGGTGAAGTTGGAGACGGTGGAATCGTCCGCGTCACGCCGCACGACCTGGTCGCGCGTGGCCGCCAGCGTCTCCTGGTCGACGCTGCCGTGCAGCTCCTGCGCGCGGCGCGCCAGCCGTGCCTCCTCCGAGGCCAGCAGCAGGATCCGGACGTCGGCGTCGGGGGCGACCACGGTCGTCAGGTCCCGACCTTCGGCGACGATCCCGCGCCCGTCGCTGTGGCACCGGTGGCCACTGCCGGGTGCGCGACCGCTCTCTGCCGCGATCACCTCGCGCTGGCGACGCTGCAGCTCCGGTCGCACCTGCAGGTTGGTCGCGACCGCGCTGACGAGGCTGGAGATCTCGGTGCTGCGGATGACCACCCCGACATCCTCGCCGCCCACGGCGAAGACCGGCCCGGCCGGATCCGTGCCGATCTCCAGCGGCATCTCCCGCACCAGCTCGGCCACGGCCTCGGTATCGGTCAGCTCCACGCCCTGGCGGATGCACCACCAGGTCGCGGCCCGGTACATCGCGCCGGTGTCGAGATAGCCCAGCCCCTCCGCGGCCGCGACCCGACGGCTGATGGTCGACTTGCCCGATCCGCTGGGCCCGTCGATGGCGACCACGATCCCGCTCATGGAGCCACCACCCGCCAGCCACGACTCTCGAGCGCCTGCTCCAGCGGCGGCGCGGACTGCGGGGTCACGGACACGATCGCCATACCGACCTTCTGCTTCGGGGAGTGCTCCATCTGGAAGTCCTCGATGTTGACGCCGATCTCCCCGACCTCGGAGAAGAGCCGGCCGAGCTCGCCCGGTTCGTCCGGGACCAGCACGATCACCTCGGCGTAGCGGCGGCGGACCCCGCCGTGCTTGCCGGGGACCCGGGCGACGCCGTCGTTGCCGGCCGCGATCACCGAGGAGATGCCCGCCACCGCGCCCGGAGCGAGCGGGCCCTCGGCAGCCGCGCGGTCCACGGCCTGCACGAGGAGGTCGAGGTCCTCACGGATGCCGCGCAGGAGCCCGCTGACGGCCGGGGCGTTGCCCGTGAGGATCGCGGACCAGAGCCTGGGGTCGGACGCAGCGATCCGGGTGACATCGCGCACGCCCTGGCCTGCGAGGGCGAGCGCCCGTTCGGGGGCGCCCACGAGCTGGGCTGCCATCAACGAGGCCACCAGCTGCGGGACGTGAGAGACCAGTGCCACGGCGTCGTCGTGCTCGGCCGCGTCCATGCTCACGACGGCGGCGCCGACGTCGGCGGCGAGCGCACGGACGGCGAGCACCGCATGCTCACCCGTCTCCCCGTGGGCGGCCACCACCCAGGGGCGGCCGGTGAACAGGTCCGCCGAGGCGGCCGCCGCACCGGACCGCTCGCGTCCGGCCATCGGGTGGGAGCCGACGTAGCGGCTCAGGTCCAGCTCCGGGCCGGCCTCGGCGCGCAGCTCGCGCAGCAGCACCGACTTCACGCTCGCCACGTCCGTCACGACGGCGTCCGGGAACCTCCGCAGGGCGGCCGCCACCTCCTCCGAGGTGACGTCGGGCGGTACGGCTACCACCACCAGCTGCGGCATCGGCGGGTGCGCGGGGATCGTTCCGGCGCCGAGGTCGCGGGCGAGGGCGAGCATCGAGGGCGAGGTGTCGGCGAGCGTGACCTCGACCCCTCGCACGCTCAGCGCCAGGCCGATGCTGGTCCCCAGCAGGCCCGTGCCGACGATGTGGACCGGTCCTGCGGTCGCGGTCGGGTCGTCGGCGCTCACGACGTCACACCCTACCGGCGAGCCAGTGCAGGTCACGCCCGTGCGGGTGCGCGGTGGCGAGCACCTCTGCGTCCAGGCTCAGCACGAAACGGTGGTCGCTCGTGAGCCCCGCCGGCCCCCGGATCCCGAGGTCGGCGCTGACGGCGGCGCCCTCCAGGCCGAGGTGGTGCACGCCGAGGTCGGCGAGCACCTGCGCGAGGCGGCGCCGCCCGCCGGCGTCGAGGTAGGCCGCGGCGGCGCTGTGCATGACCACGACGCTCGCTGCGGGGGCGGCGGCGCGCAGCTCGGCGACCGCAGCCGCCACGTCCTGCGGAAAGAACCCGGCCCGCACGGCAGGGGGGTTCGTGGTCAGTTGCGACAGTGCCGCGCGCAGCCGTTGCGCCCGGTCCTCGTGCTCGGGCCAGACCAGGCACTCCAGCCAGCGCAGGGCCTCGTCATCGGTGAGGTCCACCGGAGTGGCGTCGATGCCGAGCCTGGCCTCGATCGGGGGCATCGCCGGCGGCGGGAAGGGGCCGGTGACCGTGACGTCCACGCGGAAGGACGTCGTCGGGCCGTCGAGGTCGGTGCTGTGCTCCGGCCCTCGCCAGCGGTAGCTCCATCGCTCCGGCACCAGGCACAGGCCGGCGCTGGCACCGAGCTCGAGCAGGGCCAACGGACGCCCGGTGCGGGCGTGCAGCAGTGACAGCGCGGGCAGCAGTGCACCGCAGCGCGCCACCTCGTTCGTCTGTGTGGCCCGGCAGCGCATGAGGCGGGTCACCTCACCGGCGCGCTGCTCGAGGTGCCGGAGCGCCGCCGCCGGATCGTGCACAGGGGCGCCGGACCATCGCAGCGCGCCGAGGAGGAGGTTGGGCTGGCGCTTGTCGGCCGGGAGTGAGTCGAGCAGCGCGAGGGCCGAGGGCGAGCCGGCGACGGCGCGGGCGAGCGCGGCGTACTGGGGCGACGAGCCGTCGGCCTCGACCTCCGCCCACCGCCGGTAGAACGCCGCCGTGTCCGGCGCCCTGGTCTCCACCTCAGAGGCCGACGGAGGACATCAACCTGCCGAGCTCCCGTCCCTCGATCACCCGGGTACGCCCGACCTTGAGGTGACCCAACCGGATCGGGCCGATGCTGGTCCGGCTCAGGTGCGTGACGGGGTGGCCCACCTCCGCCAGCAGCCGCCGCACGATGTGGTTGCGGCCCTCGTGCAGGACCACCTCGACCACACTGGCCTGCGGCGTGGTCTCGATCACCGTGAACTCGTCCACGCGTACCGGACCGTCCTCGAGCTCGGTGCCCTGCTTGAGCTGGTGGCCCAGACCGCGCGCCACCTTGCCCTCGACCTGCGCCACGTAGGTCTTGGGCACCTCGAAGGACGGGTGGGTCAGCCGATGGGCGAGCTCACCGTCGTTGGTCAGCAGCATCAGGCCGGTGGTCTCCGCGTCGAGCCGGCCGACGTGGAAGAGCCGCTCGGTGCGGTCGGCGACGAACTGCGACAGATCCGGGCGGCCGTTCTCGTCCGACATCGAGGAGTACACCCCGGCCGGCTTGTGCAGCGCCAGGGTCACCACCGAGTCGTCGAGCTGCACCCGCAGCCCGTTGACGTGGATCACCGCCCGCTGCGGGTCCACCCGAACCCCGAGCTCGCTCACCTGCACCCCGTCCACACTGACGCGGCCGTCCGCGATCAGACCCTCGCAGGCACGACGGGATCCGAACCCGGCGCCGGCGAGCACCTTCTGCAGCCGGACGCCGTCGGGGTCGTGCACGTCCTGGCGTGCCTGGGCGCGGGCGCGGCGGTCGGTCATGAGGAGGCTCCGTCGATGTCGTCGAATGCGTCGATGTCAGGCAGGTAGGGCGCCAGCGGTGGCAGATCGTCCAGCGTACGCAGCCCGAGCCGCTCCAGGAAATACGACGTGGTCCGGTAGAGGACGGCGCCGCCCTCCTCGTCCCTGCCCGCATCCTCGACCAGGCCCCGGGTGAGGAGGGTGCGCACCACGGAATCCACATTGACGCCCCGGATCGCTGAGATCCGCCCACGCGAGACGGGTTGCCGGTAGGCGATCACCGCCAGCGTCTCCAGCGCCGCCTGGGTCAGGCGGGCCGTCTGCCCCTCGAGCACGAACGCATCCACCACCGCGCTGACGGCGGGGTGGGAGTAGAACCGCCAGCCGCCGCCGGCCTCGCGGAGCTCGAAGCCGCGTTGCCGCTGCCGCTCGTCGCCGGCGTACTCGGCGCGCAGGGAGTGCAACGCCTCGGTGACCTGCGCCGTCGGGACCTCGAGCACGCTGGCGATCCGGTCGGCGGGCAGGGGCGCCTCGGCGACCATGAGGATGGCCTCCAGCGCGGCCTCGAGCCCGCCGGGCCGGGCGAGCACCTCCTGCACCGGCGTCTGCTCAGCAACGCCGGCCTGGTCGGCAACGGACTCGGACGTGCTCATGTGTGGTCCTCGCTCGTGACTGGGTCGGAGGGGCCCGGCTCGGCCGGGTCCTCGTAATCGTCGTCGACGTCCACCTCGCCGTCCTCGGCGCCGGTCCAGCGCACTGTGAGATCGCCCAGCGGGCCGGCCTGGTCGAAGCCCACCGCGCCTTCGCGGAAGAGCTCGAGCAGCGCTAGGAAGCGGGCCACCACGACGGCGGTGCCGTCGGCGTCGTCGGTCAGCGAGCGGAAGGTGAGGCTGCGCGCACGTCGCAGCCGGTCGACGATGTGGGCGGCCTGCTCGCGCACACTGACCGCGGGATTGTGCAGGTGGGTCAGGTCCACCCCGGCCGGCGCCGGCCTGGGCGTCAAGGCCTGTGCGGCCAGCATCGCCAGCTCCTCGGGACCGATCTGCATGACCAGCTCGGGCAGCAAGGCTGCGAAGCGGGGCTCCAGTGGCGCCTGCCGCGGGTGTGACCGCCCCGCACGCTCCCACGCTCCGGCCAGGTGGGCCGCGACCTCCTTGTAGGCCCGGTACTGCAGGAGCCGGGCGAACAGCAGGTCCCGGGCCTCCAGCAGCTCCAGGTCCTCGCTGTCCTCCACCGTTCCCCGCGGCAGCAACCGCGCCGCCTTGAGATCCAGCAGCGTCGAGGCGATCACGAGGAACTCACTCGCCTGGGACAGGTCCCACTCCTCCTGCGCCCGGATGTAGGCGATGAAGTCGTCGGTGACGACGGCCAGCGCCACCTCCGTGACGTCCATCTTGTGCTTGGCGATCAGGGACAGCAGCAGGTCGAACGGTCCGGTGAAGTTCGTCAGCCGGACCTCGAAGATGCTGCGCGAGGGCGCGAGGGCCTCGCCGGGGTCCCCGGCGTCGCGTTCTGCCGCCGGCGCGGCCTCAGGCCACGTCGCCACGGGCGATGAGCTCACGGGCCAGCTTGCGATAGTTGTAGGCACCGGCGTGGTTGGGCGCGTAGGTGGTGATCGGCTCGGTCGCCACGGAGGCATCCGGGAACTTCACGGTCCGGGTGATGACCGTGTCGAAGACCGTGTCGCCGAAGGCCTCCCGCACCCGAGCGAGCACCTCCCGCGAGTGCAGCGTGCGGGCATCGACCATGGTGGCCAGGATCCCGTCGGTGTGCAGACGCGGGTTGAGCCGGTCACGGACCTTGTCGATCGTCTCCACCAGCAGCGCCACCCCACGCAGCGCGAAGAACTCCGTCTCCAGCGGGATGATGACCCCGTGCGCGGCCGTGAGCGCATTCACGGTGAGAAGCCCCAGCGAGGGCTGGCAGTCGATGAGAATCACGTCGTAGACGTCGGCCACCGGCCGCAGCACCCGGGTGAGGGCCTGCTCGCGCGCGACCTCGTTCACCAGCTGCACCTCGGCCGCGGAGAGATCGATGTTCGCCGGCACGACGTCCAGGCCCGGTACTGCCGTCTCCTGGATGACCGCGGTGATGTCCGGCTTGTCCGCCATGATCTCGGTGTAGACGGTCCGGTCCAGCTCGTGGGCGTTGAAGCCCAGCCCCGCCGAGGCCGCGCCCTGGGGGTCGAAGTCGACGATGAGCACCTTGCGGCCGTACTCGGCCAGCGCCGCGCCGAGGTTGATGGTGGTGGTCGTCTTGCCCACCCCACCCTTCTGGTTGCACATGGCGATGATGCGTGCCGGGCCGTGCCCGCTCAGCGGTTCCGGCACGGGGAAGTCACGGCTGGTGCGCAGCTCAGGTGCATCGGTACTCACCCCGCCAAACTACTGGCCTCCGGAGCCTTTACCAACCGCGCACACCGGGGCATCGCCTCGGAGTTGCCGGCAGCCCGGCTCCGGCCGGGGCGCACGTGGGGCTCTAGGCTCTTCAGCATGCCTGCTCCCGACATGCCGCCCGTGGTCCGCCGCTTCACCCGCGAGGACCGAGCCGCCGGGCGGCGGATCAGCGCGGAGGCCTTCGGGATGCCCGCCGGTGGGCCGGCACCCGCGGCGGACGAGCAGTGGCCACTGCCGGGCGAGCATCACTGGGGCTCCTTCGACGGTGCCGTGCTCGCCGGCCAGATGATCGCCAAGGACTTCCACTCCTGGTGGGCGGGCTCGCTCGTGCCCACCATCGGTATCGCGGGCGTGACCGTGGCCGCCGAATACCGCGGCCGCGGACTGGTCGAGGACCTCTTCCGCGCCTCGCTCGCAGACGCCCGCGACCGGGGCGGGGTCGTCTCCACACTCTTCCCGAGCGCTCCGGGCATCTACCGGTCGTTCGGATACGAACTCATCGGCGGCTTCGACACGGTCCGGGTGCCCACCGCGGTGGCAGCACGGGTTCCCAGCGGCGAGGGCACCCGGATCCGGCGCGCCGGACCCGACGACGTCCCGGCCCTGCGCGGCCTCTACGAGACCTGGGCGGCCACCCAGTCCGGTCCGCTGAGCCGCCGCGGCACGACCTTCACCGGCTCCGACCAGCACCATCTCGACCGGTTCACCGGGGTGAGCGTCGTGGAGAACCCGAGCGGCGCCGTCCTCGGCTATGCCGCGTGGAGGCGGGGCCCGCAGGAGGACGGCGCACTGGAGGTGGCCGAGCTGGTCGCACTCGACCGGCATGCCTACCGCACTCTGTGGCACAGCCTCGGCTCGCATGCCAGCGTCATGCCCTCCCTGCACCTGAAGACCTCCGGCGCCGATCCGGCACGCCTGCTGCTGCCCACCACGGACTGGGATCTCATCGGAAGGCAGGACTACATGCTCCGGGTCGACGACGTGCCCGGGGCCTTCGCGGCACGTCGCCTGCGCGGCTATGCCGACCTGACGTTCGCCGTGGCCGGCGACCGGCTCGGGGTGCTGGACGGCACCTACCGGCTCGCGGTGGAAGGGGAGGAATCCCGGTGCGAGCAGGTGCCCTCCTCGACGCCCGCGGACGCGGGTACCTTCACCCCGCAGGGCCTCGCGCTGGCCTGGTCTGGTGTCCAGAACTGCGCGACGCTTCGCATGCTCGGCCATCTCGACGGTGGCGGGCCGCAGACGGATGCCGTGCTGGACCGCCTCCTCACCGGACCCCAGGTGCAGATCCGCAACCACTTCTGAGTCGCCCGCCGGCGGGCTGATAGCGTCAGTGACGACCGTCTCGCCACCAGGGGATCGAAGGGGACATCTGCGATGGACGTTGCTGTAGGAATCGGGGCACTCACGCTCGCGGCGGTGATCGCCGCGATCGCTGTGGTCGCGCTCATCATCGGACTGCTCATCTTCCGCTCGTGGGTGAAGGTGGCCCGTGCCGACGAGGCGCTGGTCGTCTCCGGTGTGAAGCAGCGCGGGGCCGAGGGCGAACCCGAGAGCTCGGTCCGGGTGGTCGTCAACGGCCGCGCCGTCGTCAACCCGATGACCCAGCGGCACGAGGTCATCTCGCTGCGCTCGCGGCAGGTGACCATGAACGCCGAGGCGCAGTCCGAGGACGGGGTCACCCTCGACGTCGAGGCCGTCGCCATCGTCAAGATCGGTTCGCACCCCGGATCGGTGAAGCGGGCCGCTGAGCGGTTCGCCTCCCAGGACTCGGCCATCGAGGTGTTCACCACCGAGCAGCTCGAAGGTGCCCTCCGCGGCGTCGTCGCGAAGCTCCCTGTGATCGACCTCATGCGGGACCGCAAGCGATTCTCCGAACAGATCGCCACCGACGTCTCCGTGGAGCTGGATGAGCAGGGCCTCATCCTGGACTCCTTCCAGATCAAGGGCATCACCGACGACGTCGGCTACATCCAGTCCCTCGGAGCGCCCGAGATCCAGTCGAAGCGCCAGGCCGCGGAGATCTCCGAGACCAACGCCGAGCGCGCGGTCCGGCAGCAGCAGATCACCAACGAGGAAGCCAACCTCGTCGAGCAGACCGCCTACGACAAGAACCTGGCCGCGTCCAAGTCCGAGGTCGGCCGGGCGAATGCCCAGGCTCTCCAGGCGGAGGCACTCGCGAAGGCCGAGGCCGAGCAGCAGGTCCTCAAGCAGGAGGCCGAGAACACCCAGGCGCGGCTCGACTCCGAGGTCAAGCGGGTGGCCGATGCCGAGCTCTACCGTGCCTCCAAGGACGCCGACGCCGACGCCTACCGGGTCACCAAGCAGGCCGAGGCCCAGGCCGCGATCGCCGCGCGCGAGGCGGAGGCCACGCGGGTTCGCGCCGAGGCCGACGCCGAGGCGACGCGCCTCGAGGGCGAGGCCCGTGCCCAGTCGATCCGAGCCGAGGCCGAGGCGCTGTCGACCCACCAGGAGGCCCTGCTCATGCAGCGCGTCGTCGACGCCCTGCCCAACCTGATGGCCGAGTTCGCGAAGGGCTACGCCACGATCGGCGAGGTCACACTCGTCAGCGGTGGCGGCTCGGACTCCGGCCCGAGCGGCATGCTCGCCGGTGAGAGCTCGGTGGCCATGCGGGGCGTCTTCGACTCCGTCCGCGCGGCGACCGGGATCGACCTCACTGAGGTCATCCAGGGCCGCGCGGTGGGCCGCGCCTTCGCCGAGGGGCACGGAGAGCGCACGGCACGCCCTGCCGCTGCCCAGCCCGGCCCGGCTCAGGGCACGGAGCCCACGCAACAGGACACGGCGCAGGACCAGCAGCAGCGTCCGGAGTAGCCTGCGGCCCGGCTCAGCCGCGGGCGCGGGGATGGCTGGCGGTGTAGACCTCGCGCAGCGTGTCCGGGGTGACGAGCGTGTAGATCTGGGTGGTCGTGACGGACGCATGCCCGAGCAGTTCCTGCACCACCCGGACGTCCGCCCCGCCGTTGAGCAGATGGGTCGCATAGGAGTGGCGCAGCGTGTGCGGGGAGATGTGGGCCTGCACTCCTCCACGCTCGGCCGCTGCCTGCAGTACCGCCCAGGCGCTCTGCCGGCTCAGCGGGTTGCCGCGCTGATTCAGGAACGCCAGGGACGTGCCCCGCCCCGTCTGCGCGAGTACGGGCCGGGCCCTGACCAGGTAGGCCTCCAGCGCCTCGACGGCGTAGCGCCCCATGGGCACCACCCGCTCCTTGCGCCCCTTGCCGAACAACCGCAACGACGGCGCTCCCCGGTCGAGGCCGACGTCATCCACGTGCAGCCCGACGGCCTCCGAGATGCGCGCGCCGGTGCCGTAGAGCACCTCGACCAGGGCGCGGTCGCGCAGGCCGAGCACCCCCTCGGCCATCGACGCACCGGCCAGGAGCTTGTCCACCTCCGCCACGGAGATGGCCTTCGGCAGGCGTTTCACCCCGGAGGGCGGCCGCACCGTCGCGGCCGGGTCATGCTCGCTGCGACCCTCAAGCGTGACGAAGCGGTGCCATCCCCGCACCGCGACGACCGCGCGGGTGGTGGAAGAGGTGGACAGCGGGTGGCCGCCGTCCGATCCTGCGCGCAGCGCCTCGACGTAGGCGCTCACGTCCGCCTCGGTGACCTCCTCGACCTGCTCCCGCCCGCGCGCCGCCAGGAACCGTGCGTACCGGCTCAGATCCCGCCGGTACGCCGCCAGCGTGTGCTCGGACAGCCCCCGCTCGACCCCCAGGTGCGCCAGGTACTCACGCAGCTCCGCGCGGAACGGGGAGACCTCCGGGGCCGACGGCTCGGGCTCGGTCATCGGCTCAGAACGGCAGGAAGGGATCGATCGAGATGGCCACGAACACCAGCGTCAGATAGGTGATCGAGGCGTGGAAGACCTTCATCGCCCCGAGCTTGCGGGTGGTACCCGTCACCGCTCTGCGGTAGAGCGCCACGCACGAGCCGGCGAACCAGGCTCCCGAAGCCACCGCGGCGGCGGTGTAGAACCAGCCCATGCCCGCCACCGGGATCAGGGCGAGCGAGCACAGCACCATCGCCGCGCAGTAGGCGATCATCTGCCGGGCCACCCGTGCGTCGGCCGCCACCACGGGGAGCATCGGCACGCCCGCGTCGGCGTAGTCCTTGCGGAACTTCATCGACAGCGGCCAGTAGTGCGGCGGGGTCCAGAAGAAGATGATCCCGAACAGCAACACCGGCGCCCAGGCGAGGCTGCCCGTGACAGCGGCCCACCCGATGAGCACCGGCATACACCCGGCGGCCCCACCCCAGACGATGTTCTGGGAGGTGTGCCGCTTGAGCAACATCGTGTAGCCGATTGTGTACATCAGGTTGGCGGCGAGGGCGAGCGCGGCGGCCACCCAGTTCACCGTCAGCCACAACCACGCCACCGAGAAGGCGCCGAGTGTCAGACCGAACAGCAATCCAGCACGCGGGGTGATCTCGCCGGTGACCAGCGGCCGGTTCCGGGTGCGGTTCATGACGGCGTCGATGTCGCGGTCGTAGACCATGTTGAGCGTGTTGGCCGATCCTGCCGCGGCGCTACCGCCGACGAGCGTCGCGATGATCAGCCACCACGAGGGGAATCCGCCGTGCGCGAGGATCATGGTAGGCACGGTGGTGATGAGCAGCAGCTCGATGACCCGCGGCTTGGTGAGCGCGAGGTAGGCCCGCACGCGGTCGCGCACCCGGGTGCCATGAGGGCGCCGGCCTTCGAGGGCGGCGTCGGGGGTGCTCAGATCGGCAGACATCGGGGCATCGGGCACGAGGCAACTGGTCTTTCGGTCGGGTCGAAGTGGAGTCGCGCGGAGGGTAGGGCAGGTCATGACCCTGTCACCAGTGTAGGCCGTCAGTCCGTCCTGTGGTCGGAGCCGGAGTCCCACCGCCCGCCACCGGCTCGGAGTGAGTAGGCTCAGTCATGGAGCCGGTTCCGCGCGAGCCGACGCATGACCACGCCCGAGCATGTCCGCACCGCGTGCGGACAAGAGAGATGAGGTCCAGTTGAACGCCCCCTCCCCCCGAGCGAGCACCGTAGGTTGGAACGAGCTGGACGCGAAGGCGGTCGACACCGTCCGCGTCCTCGCCGCGGATGCCGTCGAGAAGTGCGGCAGCGGCCACCCCGGGACGGCGATCTCCCTCGCCCCGGCGGCCTACCTGCTCTACCAGAACGTGATGCACCTGGACCCGGCCGATCCGCACTGGCTCGGACGGGACCGGTTCGTGCTCTCCGCCGGCCACTCCTCCCTCACCCAGTACATCCAGCTCTTCCTCGCCGGCTACGGCCTCGAGGTCGAGGACCTCGCCGCGCTGCGTACCTGGAACTCCCTGACCCCGGGCCACCCCGAGGTGCACCACACCAAGGGCGTCGAGACCACCACCGGGCCGCTCGGCCAGGGCGTGGGCACCGCCGTCGGCATGGCCATGGCCCAGCGACGCGTGCGCGGCCTGCTCGACCCGGACGCAGCAGCCGGGACCTCACCCTTCGACCACCATGTCTACGTCATCGCCTCCGACGGCGACCTGCAGGAGGGCATCAGCAGCGAGGCCTCCTCCATCGCAGGCACCCAGGAGCTGGGCAACCTGATCCTGCTCTGGGACGACAACCACATCTCCATCGAGGGCGATACGAACGTCGCGTTCACCGAGGACGTCGTCGCACGCTACGAGGCCTACGGCTGGCACACCCAGCGCGTGGACTGGGCGAGCAAGGACGGCTACGTCGAGGACGTCGACGCGCTGGCCGCAGCCATCGAGGAGGCCAAGCAGGTCACCGACCGCCCGTCCTTCATCGCGCTGCGCACGATCATCGCCTGGCCCACCCCGGGCAAGCAGGGAACCGGTGAGGCGCACGGCTCCGCGCTCGGTGCGGAGGAGGTCAAGGGCCTCAAGGAAGCCGTCGGCTTCGACCCCGAGCAGCACTTCGCCGTCGACCCCGAGGTGCTGGCACACACCCGCAAGGTGGGTGAGCGCGGTGCCGCGGCACGGGCGCAGTGGGACGAGAAGGTGGCCTCGTGGGCGGCCGACAACCCCGAGCGTGCCGCCTTGCTGGAGCGGATGCGCACCCATGCCTTCCCCGAGAACTGGGATGAGGCGCTGCCGGTCTTCGAGGCCGGTGAGTCGCTGGCCACCCGCGCGGCCTCCGGCAAGGTGCTCGGCGCACTGGCGCCGGTGCTGCCCGAGTTGTGGGGCGGATCCGCCGACCTCGCCGGATCGAACAACACCACCATGAAGGGCGAGCCGTCCTTCATCCCGGCGGACCGTTCCACCGACAAGTTCGAGGGCAACCCCTACGGGCGCACCCTGCACTTCGGCATCCGCGAGCACGCGATGGGTGCCATCGTCAACGGCATCGCCATGGACGGGCTGACCCGCCCCTACGGCGGCACCTTCCTGACGTTCAGCGACTACATGCGCGGAGCGGTACGTCTCGGCGCGGTCATGGAGGCGCCGTCGATCTTCGTGTGGACGCACGATTCGATCGGCCTGGGCGAGGACGGGCCCACCCACCAGCCGGTGGAGCACCTTGCTGCGCTGCGCGCCATCCCGGGCCTGGCCGTGGTCCGCCCGGCCGACGCGAACGAGACCGCTGCCGCCTGGAAGGCCGTGCTCGAGCGTCGCGATGGACCGGTCGGGCTCGCGCTCACCCGCCAGGGCGTGCCGACGTTCCCGCGCGGGACCGAGGGGTTCGCCACCACCGAGGGCGTCGCGCGCGGTGCCTACGTGCTGCTGGAGTCCTCCACCGCGGTGCCGCAGGTGATCCTCATCGGCACCGGCTCCGAGGTCCAGCTGGCCGTCGAGGCGCGCGAGAAGCTCGAGGCCGAGGGCATCGGTACCCGGGTGGTCTCGGCACCGTGCCTGGAGTGGTTCGACGCCCAGGACGCCACCTACCGCGAGTCGGTGCTGCCACCGGCGGTCCGCGCCCGGGTCAGCGTCGAGGCCGGTGTGGCGATGTCCTGGTACCGCTACCTCGGTGACGCCGGTCGTGCGGTCTCGCTCGAGCACTTCGGCGCCTCGGCCGACTACAAGACCCTCTACACCGAGTTCGGGATCACCGCGGACGCGACCGTGGCCGCCGCCAAGGAATCCCTGGCCGCCGCCTCCTGACCACCCGTGCAGGTCGGGCGGAGCCACCCCGCCCGACCTGCCACCGTCACCTCCAGCACCGGGAGCTCACGATGACCGACGCCACCCCCTCCTCCCCCGCCGCCCCGTCCCCCCTGTCCGCCATCAGCCAGGCAGGAGTCGCTCTCTGGATCGACGACCTCTCGCGCGAGGGCATCGCCTCCGGCGATCTCGCCGCGCTGATCGCGGACCGGCACGTGGTCGGTGTGACCACCAACCCGACGATCTTCGCCGGCGCCCTCTCCGCCGGTACCGCCTACGACGAGCAGGTCCGTGAGCTGGCGGCAGCCGGCGCCGGCGTCGAGGACGCCGTCCACGCCCTCACCACCGACGACGTCCGCCTCGCCTGCGACATCTTCCGCCCCGTCTACGACGCGACCGCGGGCCAGGACGGCCGGGTCTCCATCGAGGTCGACCCGCGGCTGGCCCACGACACCGACGCCACCATCGAGGCGGCCCACCGGCTGTGGAACACCGTCGACCGGCCCAACCTGTGCGTGAAGATCCCCGCGACCAACGAGGGGCTGCCCGCGATCACGGCCGCGATCGCCGCCGGGATCAGTGTCAACGTCACCCTGATCTTCAGCGTCGACCGCTACCGCGCCGTCGCCCAGGCCTACGTGGACGGGCTCGAGCGCGCACAGCGCGCCGGCCTGGACATCACCGCGATCCGCTCGGTGGCCTCGGTCTTCCTCTCCCGGATCGACGCCAAGGTCGACGCCGAGCTCGAGCGCATCGGCTCCCCGGAGGCGCTGGCCCTGCGAGGACGCGCTGCGATCGCCGGGGCCCGGCTGTGCTACGAGGTGTTCGAGGAGGTCTTCGCCACGCCTCGCTTCGCTGCCCTCGCCGACGACGGTGCCCACCGTCAGCGGCCGCTGTGGGCCTCGACCGGCACGAAGGACCCCGACTACCCCGACACCATGTACGTCGACGAACTCGTCGTCGCCGATGTGGTCAGCACTGTGCCGCGCAAGACGCTCGAGGCCGTGCACGAGCACTCCCCCGCCACGGGCGCCGACGTCGTCCACGGCACCTACGACGAGTCCCGTGAGGTGCTCGACGCGATCGTGCGACTCGGCGTGCCCTACGAGCAGATCCTCACCGACCTGGAGACGGCGGGCGTCGCCTCCTTCGAGAAGAGCTGGGACGAGCTGCTCGAGACCGTACGCACCGGCCTCAGCGCCGCCCACTGAACGGACGCCGATGCCGACCACACAGAATCCGCTCCGCGATCCTGCCGACCGCCGGCTGCCCCGTATCGCCGGCCCCGGAGGGTTGGTGCTCTTCGGAGTCACCGGCGATCTGGCCCGCAAGAAGTTGCTGCCGGCCATCTACGACCTCGCCAACCGGGGGCTGCTGCCCCCGGGCTTCGGCCTCACCGGCTACGGCCGGCGCGACTGGGACCACGACCATTTCCGGTCGGTGGCCCGGGAGGCGATCGAGGCGCACTGCCGGACCCCCTTCGACGAGCACGTCTGGGCGCAGTTGGCCAAGGGCTTCCGCTTCGTGCAGGGCACGTTCGATGACGAGGAGGGCTTCACGAACCTGGCCCGGACCGTCGCCGAGCTCGACGCCGAGCGGGGCACCGGGGGCAACCACGCCTTCTACCTCTCGATCCCGCCCGACAAGTTCCCGCAGGTGTGCGAGCAGCTCTCGCGCTCGGGGCTGTCCACCGCACAGCCCGGGACATGGCGGCGAGTGGTGATCGAGAAGCCGTTCGGCTCCGACCTCGAATCGGCCCGCGAGCTCAACGACGTCGTCGAGCAGGTCTTCCCCGCCGACGCGGTCTTCCGGATCGACCACTACCTCGGCAAGGAGACGGTGCAGAACCTGCTGGCGATGCGGTTCGCCAACCAGCTCTTCGAGCCGATCTGGAACGCCAACTACGTCGATCACGTCCAGATCACCATGGCCGAGGACATCGGCATCGGCTCCCGTGCCGGGTACTACGACGGTATCGGCGCCGCCAGGGACGTCATCCAGAACCACCTGCTGCAGCTGCTGGCCCTGACGGCGATGGAGGAGCCGGTCTCCTTCGACGCCGACGCTCTGCGGACCGAGAAGGAGAAGGTGCTCTCCTCGGTCCGCCTACCGGCTGACCTCAGCCGCCACACCGCACGCGGTCAGTACGCGGCCGGCTGGCAGGGCGGGGAGCAGGTGGCCGGCTACCTGCAGGAGGACGGCGTCCCGCCCGACTCCCTCACGGAGACCTATGCGGCCATCCGGCTCGACCTGGACACCCGGCGATGGGCCGGGGTGCCGTTCTATCTGCGGGCCGGCAAGCGCCTCGGCCGGCGGGTCACCGAGATCGCGGTGGTGTTCAAGCGGGCTCCGCACCTGCCGTTCGATCTCAACGAGACCCAGGAGCTCGGGCACAACGCGCTGGTGATCCGGGTCCAGCCCGACGAGGGCGTCACCATCCGCTTCGGCTCGAAGGTTCCCGGCACGGCGATGGAGGTGCGCGATGTGACGATGGACTTCGGGTACGGCCACTCCTTCACCGAGTCCTCCCCGGAGGCCTACGAGCGGCTGCTGCTGGACGTGCTCCTCGGCGACCCGCCGCTGTTCCCGCACCAGCGTGAGGTCGAGCTCTCCTGGGAGATCCTCGACCCGATCATCGAGGCATGGTCGGAGTTCGGGCAGCCGGACCAGTACCGGGCCGGAACCTGGGGCCCGGCCTCGGCGGACGAGATGCTCGCGCAGGATGGACGCACCTGGAGGCGGCCTTGATCATCACCATGTCCGAGACGACCACCGCCGAGATCGGCGCCCGCCTGGTGGCCCTGCGCGAGGAGGGCGGAGCCGTGGCGCTCGGCCGCGTCCTCACGCTGGTCATCGTGGCCTCGGGTTCGCCGGTGGGCACCGACACGCTCATCGACGCGGCCAACCAGGCCAGCAAGGAGCACCCGTGCCGGGTGATCGTGGTCGACAGCGACGGCGAGCACGGCCGGGCGGGCCTGAACGCCGAGATCCGCATCGGCGGTGACGCGGGCGCCTCCGAGGTGGTCCTGCTGCACCCGACCGGTGATGCCCGCGCCGAGCTGGACACGCTCGTCATCCCGCTGCTGCTCCCGGACGCCCCGATCGTGGTGTGGTGGCCGGCGCAACCGCCGGAGCACCCGGGCGAGGACCCCCTCGGCCGGATGGCACAACGGCGGATCAGCGACGTGGGCGAGTCCGCCGACGCGATCGCCCAGCTCGCGCGGCTCGGCGAGAAGTACACCCCGGGGGACACCGACCTGTCCTGGGCCCGGACGACGCTCTGGCGGGGCATCACGGCCGCCGCCATGGACGGGGTGACCTCCTCGGTCCGGGCGGTGACGGTGCGCGGGGCCGGGCATCGCCCCTCGACCCACCTGTTCGCCGCCTGGCTGGCCACCGCGCTGGACCTGGACGTGAGCGTGGTGGACGAGCCGGAGGCCTCGGCGATCACCGGACTGGACATCGAGCTCGCCGACGGCCGCATCACGATGCGCCGGCCGGAGGGCGAGGTGGTCGTCACGATCGACCAGCCCGGACAGCCCGACCACCAGCTGGCGATGCCGAAGCGGCCCCTGCAGGACTGCCTGATGGAGGATCTGCGGCGCATGGATCCGGACGCCACGTATCAGCGGGCCGTGCTGCACGGCCTGCCCCGGGTGAGGGTCGCCTCGTGAGCGGCCAGCGCGCCGTCCTGGTCCACCCGAGCGCAGACGCGCTGGCACGCGCGAGCGCTGCCCGGCTGCTGCTGGCACTGGCCGATGCGCAGGCGCTCCGGCGGCCCGTCCATCTCGCGATCGCGGGAGGCAGCGTCGGCACGCAGGTGCTCGCCGAGGTCGCCACCTCTCCCCTGCTGGAGAACCTCGATCTGACCGGCCTGCACGTGTGGTGGGTCGACGAACGCTTCGTGCCGTGCGGCGATCCGGACCGCAACGAGGGCCAGGCGAGCGAGGCGCTGCTCGGCGGTCTCGACATCCCCGCCGCCAACGTGCACCGCATGCCCTCCTCCGACGGCGCCGACGGTGCCGGCGACCCGCACGCTGCGGCGGCCGATTACGCCACCGAGCTCGCGGCATTCGCCCCGTCCGGCACCGAGGCTGTCCGGGCTCCGGAGTTCGACGTCGTGCTGCTGGGGATGGGCCCCGACGGCCATATCGCCTCGCTGTTCCCCGGGCATGGCACCGTAACGATCGATGACCGCACGGTGATCGGCGTGCCCAACTCCCCCAAGCCCCCGGCCCGGCGGATCTCGCTGACCCTGCCGGTGCTCACCCAGGCACGGCAGGTGTGGGTGGTCGCGGCCGGAGCCGCCAAGGCCGACGCCGTCGCCCGGGCGTTGCACGGGGCCGACCCCGACGAGATCCCCGCAGCGGCCGCGCAGGGCCGGGACCTCACGCTCTGGCTTCTGGACGCCGAGGCGGCCGGGCGGTGACCGGATCGCTGGTGGTCCAGGCCGACCAGCTCGTCGGCGCTGCGGCGGCGGCGGTCTTCGAGCTCATCGCCGATCCTGCGCGCCAGCCGGAGTGGGACGGCAACGACAACCTCGCCGAGGCCGCCGGCGGGCAGCGGGTACGCGCCACGGGCGCGGTCTTCCGCACCACGCTGACAGGCGGAGCGGTACGGGAGAACCACGTGGTCGAGTTCGAGGAGGGGCGCCGCATCGCCTGGCTGCCCTCGGAGGTGGGTCTGTCCCCGCCCGGCCACCTGTGGCGCTGGGAGATCGAACCGCTGGAACCCGGCCGATGCCGGGTGCGGCACACCTACGACTGGTCCCGGCTCACCGATCCGCAGCGGCTGGCCCGCGCCCGGGCGACCACCAGCCTCAGCCTGGCCGCCTCGATCCGGCGGCTGGCCGCGCTCGCCGAGTCCTGACCGGCGCCGGCAGGTGGTCCCGGCGGCGACTGCCGGATGTTGCCCTCAGCCGCCGCGACGGGCCCGCAGCGCGGAGAGCGCCTCGTCCAGCAGGGCGGCGCCGTCGGCCTCGGTGCGCCGCTCCTTCACGTACGCCAGGTGGGTCTTGTAGGGCTCGTTCCGCGGAGCAGCAGGGGGGTTCTGCTGATCCTGGCCGGCCGGGAGCCCGCAGCGCGGGCAGTCCCACGTCTCGGGAACGGCCAGACCCTGGTCCTGGGCGAAACTGGGCCGGGTCTCGTGGCCGGTGGCGCACCAATAGGAGATCCACACCCTGGGGGCGGACTCGCCGCGCTCCGCCTCGCCCATCGGGCCGGCACCTACGCGCGAACCCCGGATTGCACTACCGCCTGCCATCGAGAACGTACTCCTTGCTCAGAACGTGAATCGCTGGATGAGGCCGAGGAGGACGATGACGACTCCCCAGACGATCGCCGATCCGACGGTGATGCGGTTGAGGTTGCGCTCGGCCACACCCGAGGATCCCAGGCTGGTGGAGATGCCGCCGCCGAACATGTCCGAGAGCCCGCCTCCCTTGCCCTTGTGCATGAGGACGGAGAGCACCAGCATGAAGCTGGTCAGGACCAGCAGCACCTGCAGGATGATCGTCAGTACGGTCACGTGTGAGCTTTCTTTCCTCGTCAGCGGATCGTGCGGCGGCCACCGTCACCGGGGCCGGCTCGGTCGAGTGTACGTGATCGGTGCGGGCGGGCGGTGCCTCCCGCACCGATCACGTCAGGGGTGCTGCCCTCGCCGGGCGGAGCTCACAGACCCACGGAGTGGGACTGGTAGCGCGCGATGGCTGCGAACTCCTCGGCCTGCAGGCTCGCGCCGCCCACGAGGGCGCCGTCCACGTCCGGCTGGGCCATGATCGAGGCGACGTTGGCGGACTTCACCGACCCGCCGTAGAGCACGCGTACCGATTCGGAGACCTCGGTGGAGTAGAGCTCGGCCAGCCGGGCGCGGATCGCACCGCACACCTCCTGGGCGTCCTCCGGCGTCGCCACCTCACCGGTACCGATGGCCCAGACGGGCTCGTAGGCGATGACCACCGTGGCGGCATCCTCGGCCGAGATCCCCTCGAGTGCACCCTCGACCTGGGCGAGGGTGTGGGCGACCTGCTGTCCGGCCTGGCGCACCTCGAGCCCCTCACCGACGCAGATGATCGGCACGATGCCGGCACCCAGTGCGGCCTTCGCCTTGGCCCCCACCAGGGCGTCGTCCTCGTGGTGCTGCTCGCGCCGCTCGGAGTGGCCCACGACGGCGTAGCTCACGCCCAGCTTGCTGAGCATGGCCGCCGAGACCTCACCGGTGTAGGCGCCCTTCTCGTGTGCCGAGATGTCCTGCGAGGCGTAGCCGATCCCGAGCTTGTCGGCGTCGACCAGGGTCTGCACCGAGCGCAGATCGGTGAACGGCGGGCAGACCACCACCTCGACGTCGGAGAAGGCGTGCTTGGCGTCCTTGAGCGTCCACGCGAGCTTCTGCACGAGGTGCGTGGCCTCGTGGTGGTCGAGGTTCATCTTCCAGTTACCCGCCATCAGCGGGGTACGAGCTGCCATGTCGTGCCTTTCAGTCGGTCAGGACGTCGATACCGGGCAGGGTCTTGCCCTCGAGGTACTCCAGGGAGGCCCCACCGCCGGTGGAGATGTGGCTGAACCCGGCCTCGTCGAACCCGAGCCGGCGGACCGCAGCCGCGGAGTCGCCACCGCCGACGATGGTGAAGGCGCCGGCCGCCGTGGCGTCGATCATCGCCTGGGCGACGGCCTTGGTGCCCTCGGCGAAAGCCGGGAACTCGAAGACCCCCATCGGACCGTTCCACACGACGGTCCTGGCCTCGGCGATCGAGGCGGCGAACGCGCGGGCGGAGTCCGGACCGATGTCCAGACCGATCTGGTCCGACGGGATCGCGTCCGTGGCCACCACCGTGGCGGGCGCGTCGGCCGAGAACGAGGGAGCCACCACGATGTCGGTGGGCAGCACGATCTCGACCCCGCGCGCAGCGGCCGCCTCCAGGTAGCCCTTGACGGTCTCGATCTGGTCGGACTCCAGCAGCGAGGAGCCCACCGAGTAGCCCTGGGCGGCCAGGAAGGTGAACACCATCCCGCCACCGATGAGCAGGCGGTCCGCCTTCGTCAGCAGGTTCTCGATGACACCGAGCTTGTCGGAGACCTTGGATCCGCCCAGCACGACGGCGTAGGGCCGCTCGGGGTTCTCGGTGGCCTTGCTCAGCGCCTCGATCTCGGCCTGCACCAGTCCGCCGACGGCGTGCGGCAGCTCGAGCGCGACGTCGTAGACGCTGGCCTGCTTGCGGTGCACCACGCCGAACCCGTCCGAGACGTAGAGGTCGGCGAGGGCGGCCAGGTCGTCGGCCAGCGAGGCGCGCTCGGCGTCGTCCTTGGAGGTCTCACGGGCGTCGAAGCGGATGTTCTCCAGCAGCACGACGTCGCCGGGCTGCATGGCGGCCACGGCCGAGCGCGCGCCCTCACCGGCGGTGTCGGAGGCGAGGGTGACGCCGGCCTGGAGCAGCTCGCCCAGCCGGTCGGCCACCGGGGCGAGGGAGAACGCCGGGTCGGGCTCACCCTTGGGGCGTCCGAGGTGGGCGGTGACGACGACCTTCGCGCCGGCGTCGGCGAGCCGGCGGATGGTGGGCAGCGCGGCGCGGATCCGGCCGTCGTCGGTGATCGTGGTGCCGTCCAGCGGCACGTTGAAGTCGGATCGGACGAGCACGCGCTTGCCGCGCAGCTCGCCGAGGTCGTCGATGGTCTTCATGGGGACTCCTCTGCCGGGCGGGACTTCGGGCACGACCGCGCCCGCGTGCTCAGGCGAGCACGCGGGCGCAGGTCACGAGACGTTTCTCAGAGCTTCTCGCCGACGTAGACCGTGAGGTCCACGAGCCGGTTGGAGTAGCCCCACTCGTTGTCGTACCAGGAGACGACCTTCACCTGGTCGCCGATGACCTTCGTCAGGCCGGAGTCGAACACGCTCGAGGCCGGGTCGCCGGCGATGTCGGTGGAGACCAGCGGGTCCTCGGTGTAGACCAGGATGCCCTTGAGCTCCTCGGTCGCGGCGGCCTCCTTGATCGCGGCGTTGACCTCGTCCACCGTCACCTCGCGGGAGGCGGTGAAGGTGAGGTCGGTGGCCGAGCCCGTGGGGGTCGGCACGCGCAGGGCGTAGCCGTCGAGCTTGCCGGCCAGCTGCGGCAGCACCAGGGAGACGGCCTTCGCCGCACCGGTGGAGGTGGGGACGATGTTCAGGGCCGCGGCGCGGGCGCGACGCGGGTCCTTGTGGGGGCCGTCCTGCAGGTTCTGGTCAGCCGTGTAGGCGTGGACCGTGGTCATCAGGCCGCGCACGATCCCGAACTTCTCGTCCAGCACCTTGGCCAGCGGGGCGAGGCAGTTCGTGGTGCAGGAGGCGTTGGAGATGATGTGGTGGTTGGCCGGGTCGTAGTCGGTGTGGTTCACACCGATGACGAAGGTGGCGTCCTCGTTCTTCGCCGGAGCGGAGATGATGACCTTCTTGGCACCGGCGTCCAGGTGGGCCTTCGCCTTGGTCCCGTCGGTGAAGATGCCGGTGGACTCGATCACGATGTCGGCGCCGAGCTCGCCCCACGGGAGCGCGGCCGGGTCGCGCTCGGCGAGGGCCTTGAAGGTCTGCTTGCCCACCGTGATCGACGTCTCGTCGAAGGTGACGTCCTCGGCGAGCTTGCCGAGGATGGAGTCGTACTTGAGCAGGTGGGCCAGGGACTCGTTGCTCGTCAGGTCGTTGACACCGACGATCTCGATGTCTGCGCCACTGGCGAGGACGGCACGAAAGAAGTTTCGTCCGATGCGGCCGAAGCCGTTGATACCGACGCGGATGGTCACGTTTTCCTCCTGGCGCGCTCGCTGCGCGCATAGCGTCTGGGGTGTCGGGGATTCGCGTGTCGCGAGGTCGGTCGCACCGAGGCGACCGGGGAGGTCCGGTCCCGACGTGCGGGCGCGTTCCTCGCCAGTAGTCAACGGTACACCCGCCACGGGCAAAGGGTGGCCCGCTCGGGCCGGAGGCGCCCCCTCCTCACATGTCGAGCATGTCCTGGGTGAGGTTGCTCTCGGTGTCCGGGATCCCGAGCTCGCCGGCGCGCTTGTCGGCCATGGCGAGCAGTCGCCGGATCCGGCCGGCCACCGCGTCCTTGGTGAGCTGGGGGTCGGAGAGCTGGCCGAGCTCCTCGAGGCTGGCCTGCTTGTGCTCGAGCCGCAGCCGTCCGGCCTGACGCAGATGGTCGGGCATCTCCTCACCGAGGATCTCGAACGCCCGCTCGACCCGGGCCCCGGCCGCGACCGCCGCCTGCGCGGAGCGGCGCAGGTTGGCGTCGTCGAAGTTGGCGAGCCGGTTGGCGGTGCCGCGCACCTCGCGGCGCATCCGGCGCTCCTCCCACGCCATGACGGCGTCGTGGGCGCCCATCCGCGTGAGCATCGCGCTGATGGCGTCGCCGTCCCGGATCACGACCCGGTCGATGCCCCGCACCTCCCGCGCCTTGGCCTGGATGCCCAGCCGCCGCGCCGCACCGACGAGCGCCAGTGCGGCCTCGGGCCCGGGGCACGTGACCTCCAGCGCCGAGGACCGTCCCGGCTCGGTGAGCGAGCCGTGGGCGAGGAAGGCGCCGCGCCAGGCGGCCACGGCGTCGGCGATCGTGGAGTTGACCACGTGGGGCGGGAGCCCGCGCACCGGCCGGCCGCGGTTGTCCAGCAGACCGGTCTGGCGTGCGAGCTGCTCACCTCCGGCCACGACCCGCACCACGTAGCGGTTCCCCCGCCGCAGTCCGCCGCCGGAGACGACGATGACCTCGCTGGTGTGGCCGTAGACCTCGTGGATCGCCTGCCGCAGCCGGCGGGCGGTGATCCCGGCATCGACCTCCGCCTCCACCACCGGTCGCCCGGCGATGATGTGCAGCCCGCCGGCGAACCGGAGGGTCGCGGCGACTTCGGCCTTCCTGGCGGAGAGCTTGTCGACCTTGAGTCGGGCGAGCTCGTCCTTCACATCGGCGGTCAGAGACATGAGCGCCATCCTGCCACCCATCACGCCTTCTCCCCGACGTCGCCGAGGAAGCGCTCGAAGGCGTCCCGGTAGGCGCCGGCGAGGCGCAGCGTGTCATGGCGCGGCGTCCCGTCGCCCTCACTGACCTGGCGCAGCACCAGGTCGGCGCCGACCGTACCCGCACAGCTGGAGAGGTCGTCGATGTCCTCGACGGCGCTCGGGTCGGCGATCACCACGTCCAGGCGGAGGTCGGGGGCGAGCTCGTGCAGCGACCGTAGGTGGTCGGCGGCGCTGAATCCGGACGTCTCCCCCAGCTGGGCGGACAGATTCAGCGTGAGTGCCCGGCGTGCCGGTGTGGTGTGGAGGGCCTCGGCGAGCTCGGGCACCAGCAGATGCGGCATCACCGAGGTGTACCAGGAGCCCGGCCCGAGGATCACCCAGTCCGCCTCCCGGACGGCCGCGATCGCCTCCGGATGGGCCGGCGGCTCAGCCGGGAGCAGCCGGAGGCGCTCGACCCGGCCCGCGGTGACGGCCACCCGGCTCTGCCCGCGGACCAGGCTGCGCTGGGCGGTCTCGCCGTCGCCGTGCGCGACGTCGGCCTCGATGTCCAGCGGCACGGCGGCCATCGGCAGCACCCGTCCCTTGGCACCGAGCAGCTGACCGACGAGATCGAGGCCCGCGACCTGGTCGCCGAGCAGCTCCCAGACGGTCGCGATCAGCAGGTTGCCGACGGCGTGACCGTCCAGCGATCCGGACGAGGTGAACCGGTGCTGGAGCACGTCACGCCAGGTGTGGCCCCAGTCGGACTCGTCGCACAGCGCCGACAGGGCCATCCGCAGGTCACCCGGGGGAAGGACCCCGAGCTCCTGGCGCAGCCGGCCCGAGGAGCCGCCGTCGTCGGCGACGGTCACGACCGCCGTCAGTGCCGTGGTGACGTGGCGCAACGCGCCCAGCGTGGCGGCCAGTCCGTGCCCGCCGCCGAGCGCGACCACCCGGGGCCGGCGCTCACGCCCGCCGTAGCCGCCGGTGGGCAGCCAACCCATGGGAGGCGTCAGCGCGTTCATTCGCGGCCCAGGTCCCGGTGGATGGTCCGCACGACGCGGCCCTGGCTGCGCAACCGGGTGGCGATCGCCTCCGACAGCGCGACCGAGCGGTGCTTACCGCCGGTGCACCCGACGGCGATGGTCACGTACGGTTTCTGCTCCTGGAGGTAGCCGTCCAGGACGGGCTCGATCGCGGCGACCCAGCGCTCGACGAACTCCTCCGCCCCGGGAAGGCCGAGCACGTACTCGCTGACCGGCGCGTCCTTGCCGGTGAGATGCCGCAGCTCGTTGACCCAGTAGGGGTTCTTCAGGAACCGCACGTCGACGACGTGGTCGGCGTCCAGCGGCAGCCCGTACTTGAAGCCGAACGAGACGGTGGTGATGCGCAGATCGGTCTCCGCATCGCTGGCCACCACATCCCGCACGGCACGGGCGAGATCGTGAACCGAGAGGTCGCTGCTGTCCAGGGTCACGTCGGCCCGCGACCGCAGATGGCTCAGAAGCCGCCGCTCCTGCGCGATCCCGTCGAGCATGCGCCCATCCCCCTGCAGCGGGTGGGGCCGCCGGACCTGCTCGAACCGGCGCACCAGCACCTCGTCGGAGGCATCGAGGAAGACGATCCGATAGGTGATCTGCGCCCGGCGCAGATCTTCGAGCACCTGCACCAGGTCGGAGAAGAACTCGCGCGAGCGCACGTCCACGACGGCGGCCAGCCGGCGTACGCCGCCGTCGGCCTGGGTCATCATGCCCGCCAGGGCCAGCAGCATCTTGGGTGGGAGGTTGTCGACCACGTACCAGTCGAGGTCCTCCAGCACCGCCGCGGTCCGGCTGCGCCCGGCGCCGGACATGCCGGTGATGAGCAGGATCTCGGGCCGGTCGTCGGCCGGCGGTGGCGAGGACTCCTCCAGCAGCGGGATGCCGTAGGGCACCGTGGTGGGCTGGTCCGGATCACTCGAGCTCATGGTGCAAGGATGGCAGACGGCGGCGGCGCACGGACGTGCTACCGCTCGCCCAGGTGCGCGGCGACCGAGGCCGCGAGAGCCGGCCCGATGCCCTTCACCCGGGCGATCTCCTCCACCTCGGCCTCACGCAGGGCGCGGACGGAGCCGAACTCCTTCAGCAGCGAGGCCTGCCGGCTGGGTCCCAGGCCTGGCACGGCGTCCAGCGCGGAGCGCGTCATGCCCTTGCCACGCCGCTTGCGGTGATGGGTGATCGCGAACCGGTGTGCCTCATCGCGCAGCCGCTGCAGCAAAAAGAGCCCGTCGCTGGTGCGGGGAAGCACCGCCGGGAAGTCCTCGCCCGGCAGCCAGACCTCCTCGAGCCGCTTCGCGAGCCCGACCACGGCCACATCGGTGATGCCGAGGTCGGCCAGGGCCTGGTGGGCCGCCGCGACCTGGGGGGCTCCGCCGTCGACGACCACGAGCTGGGGCGGGTAGGCGAACCGGCGCTTCTCACGGGTGGCAGGGACGGGCCCGCCGACCTGCTCACCGTCCTCGACGGCGTCGAGCTCGTCCGCGCTCATCCCGTCCCGTTCGGCCAGGTAGCGCCGGAACCGGCGCGTGAGCACCTCGTTCATCGCCTCCGTGTCGTCGCGGGCGCCGGTGCCGTCCGGGCCCCGCACCACGAAGTGCCGGTACTCGCTCTTGCGCGGTATCCCGTCTTCGAAGACGACCATCGAGCCCACCTGTTCGGTCCCGGAGGTGTGGGAGATGTCGTAGCACTCGATCCGCAGCGGCGACTCCGCCAGGCCCAGGTGCTCGGTCAGTTCCGAGAGCGCGGCCGAGCGGGCGGTGAGGTCGCCGGCGCGTCGCGTCTTGTGCAGCGCCAGCGCCTGCTTGGCGTTCTGCTCCACGGTCTCGGCGAGGGCGCGCTTGTCCCCCCGCTGGGCGACGTGGATGCGCACCGCCGCCCCCCGGATCCCGCGCAGCCACGCCTCGATCTCGGAGAGGTTCTCCGGCAGGACCGGCACCACGATCTCCTTCGGCACGGCGTCGGTGCCGGCATCCTCGTCCTCGGTCAGATCGCCGTAGACCTGCTCGAGCAGCCGTTCCACCAGCTCGGCATCGGTGACGTCCTCGACCCGTTCGGTGACCCAGCCGCGCTGGCCGCGGATGCGTCCACCCCGCACGTGGAAGACCTGCACGGAGGCCTCGAGCTCGTCCGCGGCCATGGCGAAGACGTCCGCGTTCGTCCCGTCGGGCAGCACGACGGCGTTCTTCTCCACGACCCGCCGCAGCGCGCCGAGATCGTCACGCAGCCGGGCCGCGCGCTCGAAGTCCAGCTCGGCGGAGGCCTGCTTCATCTCCCGCTCGAGGCGCTTGACCGCCTGACCGGTCTCCCCCGCCATGAACGCGCACAGGTCCTCGGCCAGGTCGCGATGGTCCTCGGCACTGATCCGGTCGACGCAGGGGGCCGCGCACTTGTCGATGTAGCCGAGCAGGCACGGCCGGCCGGTCTGCTGGGCGCGGCGGTAGACACCCTTGGAACAGGAGCGGATCGGGAAGACCCGCAGCAGCAGGTCCACGGTCTCCCGGATGGCCCAGGCGTGGGAGTACGGCCCGAAGTAGCGGTTGCCCTTGCGCTTCTGTCCACGCATGACCTGCACCCGCGGGATCTCCTCCGACATCGTGACGGCGAGGTAGGGGTAGGACTTGTCGTCGCGGTACTTGACGTTGAACCGAGGGTCGTACTCCTTGATCCAGGAGTACTCCAGCGCGAGCGACTCCACCTCGGTGGCCACGACCGTCCACTCCACCGAGGCCGCGGTGGTCACCATCTGCGCGGTGCGCGGGTGCAGGGCCGCGACGTTCTGGAAGTAGTTGCTCAGCCGGGCCCGCAGGTTCTTCGCCTTGCCCACGTAGATCACGCGCCGGTGGGCGTCCCGGAACCGGTACACCCCCGGCGAGGTCGGGATCTCCCCCGGCTTGGGGCGATACGTGGAGGGGTCGGCCATGTCCTCCAGCCTAGTTCGCGCTAGCGTGGGTTCATGGGACCCCTGCATACGTACCAAGTCAGCGTCGACTGGACCGGAGCCGGTACGAAGGGCACCGAGTCGTACACCTCCTATGGGCGCGATCACGTGGTTGTCATCGACGGCAAACCCGCCCTGCCCGGGTCGGCCGATCCCGCCTTCCGCGGTGATGAGCACGGGTACTCCCCGGAGGAGCTGTTCGTGGCCGCGCTCGCGCAGTGCCACATGCTGTGGTTCCTGCACCGGGCTGCGGTCGCCGGGGTCGTCGTGACCGGATACTCCGACCGGGCGACGGGCACCATGCGGGTGGAGGCGGCCGGCGTCGGCCAGTTCACCGAGGTCGCGCTGCATCCGAAGGTGAGCGTCGCCGAGGAGATCGCCCAGGAGACGATCGCCGACCTGCACCAGCAGGCACACGACCACTGCTACATCGCCCGCTCGGTGAACTTCCCGGTCCGGTGCGTGCCGGCGACCACCCAGGTCGCCTCACCTGCCCCGTGACCCCACCCGCGGAGCGCAGCGTGCCGGTGCTTCCGGCACGCAGCGTCGCCGAGCTGATGGCCTTCTACGCCCCGCTGGGTTTCACCGCGCGCGCCGACCCGCCGCCGAACAGCGGCTACGCGATCATCGGGCGGGGCGGGATCGAGTTGCACCTGCATCACTCGCCCGACGTCGACCCGTTGCGGACGGCGTCCTCGTGCTACCTCTACGTCACCGGTGCCGACGCCCTCTTCGCGGAGTGGAAGGCCGTCGGGGTCGTGACCGATCCCGTGACCGGCAGCAGGCTGGCGCCACCGCAGGACACCGCCTACGGCATGCGGGAGTTCGCCCTCGTCGACCCCAGCGGCAACCTGCTGCGCATCGGCTCGCCTCGCTAGGACGGGGACGCCGACCGCCGCCGACAAGGCCTAGGCACTCTCCTTCTTGGCCTTCGCCACCCGCGCGGAGCGGCGCGCCGATCGTGCCTTCGGGGCGTTCAGGGGGGCGACCGCCGTCACCGGACGCAGATCGGCCACGGCGTCGGTCCCGAGGATCTCGGCGAGGAAGCGGCCCGTGTGCGAGGCCTCGACGCGCGCCACCTCCTCCGGGGTGCCCTCGGCGACCACGAGGCCACCGCCGGACCCGCCCTCCGGACCCATGTCGATCACCCAGTCCGCGTTCTTGATCACGTCGAGGTTGTGCTCGATCACGATGACCGTGTTGCCCTTCTCCGCCAGTCCCTGCAGCACGATCATCAGCCGGCTGATGTCCTCGAAGTGCAGCCCGGTGGTCGGTTCGTCCAGCACGTAGACCGTGCGCCCGGTGGAGCGCTTCTGCAGTTCGGAGGCGAGCTTGACGCGCTGTGCCTCACCGCCGGAGAGCGTGGGCGCGGGCTGCCCGAGCCGGACGTAGCCAAGGCCGACGTCGACCAGGGTCCGCAGGTGGCGCGCGATCGCGGGCACGGCTGCGAAGAACTCGGCCGCCTCCGAGATCGGCATGTCGAGGACCTCGGCGACCGTCCTGCCCTTGTAGTGCACCTCGAGCGTCTCGCGGTTGTACCGCGCGCCGTGGCAGACCTCGCACGGGACGTAGACGTCGGGAAGGAAGTTCATCTCGATCTTCAGCGTGCCGTCGCCCGAGCACGCCTCGCAGCGCCCGCCCTTGACGTTGAAGGAGAAGCGCCCGGGCGTGTAGCCACGCACCTTCGCCTCCTGCGTCTGGGCGAACAGCTTGCGCATGTGGTCCCACACACCGGTGTAGGTGGCCGGATTGGAGCGCGGCGTGCGCCCGATCGGGCTCTGGTCGACGTGTACGACCTTGTCCAGCTGCTCCAGCCCCGTCACCCGCTTGTGCCGGCCCGGCACGTGCTTGGCGCCGTTCAGCTCGTTCGCGAGCACGTTGTAGAGGATGCCGTTGACCAGCGTCGACTTCCCCGATCCGGAGACGCCGGTCACGGCGGTCAGCGTCCCCAGCGGGAACGAGACGTCGACGCTGCGAAGGTTGTTCTCGCGCGCCCGGTGCACGGTCACCCAGCGCCCCTTCTCCGGCTGGCGTCGCTCGGCCGGGATCGGGATGCTGCGCCGGCCGGCCAGGTAGGCGCCGGTGAGGGAGTCCGGGGCCTCCAGCAGACCGGCGTAGTCACCGGAGTGCACGATGTGACCGCCGTGCTCGCCGGCGCCGGGTCCGATGTCGACGATCCAGTCGGCCGAGCGGATGGTGTCTTCGTCGTGCTCGACCACGATGAGCGTGTTGCCGAGGTCGCGCAGCCGGGTGAGGGTCTCGATCAGACGGCGGTTGTCGCGCTGGTGGAGGCCGATGCTGGGCTCGTCGAGCACGTACAGCACACCGACCAGGCCGGAGCCGATCTGGGTGGCGAGGCGGATCCGCTGTGCCTCACCGCCGGAGAGTGTGCCGGCGGGGCGGGCCAGGGAGAGGTAGTCCAGTCCGACGTCGAGCAGGAACCCGAGCCGGGCGTGGATCTCCTTGAGCACCTGCCCGGCGATCGCGGCCTCGCGCTCACCGAGCTCGAGACCGTCGAGGAAGCGCTTCGCCTCGTCGATGGCGAGGAAGCACACGTCCGCGATCGACTTGCCGCCCACCGTGACCGCCAGCACCTCGGGCTTGAGCCGTGCGCCCTGGCAGGTGGGGCACGGCACCTGGCGCATGTACTCCTCGTACTTCTCGCGCGACCACTCCGACTCAGTCTCGGAGTGACGGCGCTGCAGGAAGGAGATGACGCCCTCGAAACCGGTGGAGTAGGCGCGCTCGCGCCCCCAGCGGTTCTTGTACCGCACGTGCACCTTGTGGTCCTTGCCGTGCAGCACGGCCTCCTTGGCGCGCTGCGGCAGTGCCCGCCAGGGCACCTCGACCGAGAAGCCCAGCTCCTCCCCCAGTGCGACCAGCACGCGGTCGAAGTACTGGGCGTTCGCTCCGGCCCACGGAGCCACCGCCCCCTCGACGAGGCTGAGGTCGTCGTCGGGGATGACCAGTTCGGGGTCGACCTCGAGCCGGGTACCGATACCGCTGCAGTCCGGGCAGGCGCCGTACGGGGCGTTGAAGGAGAAGGTGCGTGGCTCCATCTCCTCCAGCGCGAGCGGGTGGTCGTTGGGGCAGGCACGTTTCTCGGAGAACCGGCGCGTGCGCTCGGGATCGTCGGCCTCCAGGTCGACGAAGTCGGCCACGACGAGGCCGTCGGCCAGTCCGAGCGCCGTCTCGACGGAGTCGGTCAGGCGCTGGCGGATGTTCTCGCGCACCACCAGCCGGTCCACCACGACGCTGATGGTGTGCTTGAGCTTCTTCTCCAGCACCGGCGGCTCGCTGAGCTGCACGAGCTCGCCGTCGACCAGGGCTCGCGCGAACCCGCGGGACTGCAGGTCCTTGAACAGGTCGGCGTACTCCCCCTTGCGGCCGCGCACCACCGGAGCGAGGACCTGGAACCGCGTGCCCTCGGGCATCGCCCGCAGCCGGTCGACGATCTGCTGCGGCGTCTGGGCCACGATCCGCTCCCCGCACTGCGGGCAGTGCTGGATCCCGGCCCGCGCGAACAGCAGCCGCAGGTAGTCGTACACCTCGGTGATCGTGCCGACCGTCGATCGCGGGTTGCGGTTGGTCGACTTCTGGTCGATGGAGACCGCCGGAGAGAGCCCTTCGATGAAGTCGACATCGGGCTTGTCCATCTGGCCGAGGAACTGGCGCGCGTAGGCCGACAACGACTCCACGTAGCGGCGCTGGCCCTCGGCGAAGATCGTGTCGAACGCCAGCGAGGATTTCCCGGAGCCGGACAGGCCGGTGAAGACGACGAGACCGTCACGGGGGAGATCGATACTGACGTTCTTGAGGTTGTGCTCGCGGGCACCGCGCACGAGGAGGGAGTCACTCACGCCCGCCATCGTAAGCCGGACACCGACCTCGTACAAGCGTTCGACTCTGCCGACGGCGAACACGTCGGTGGCGGATGCCACACTCTCGGTATGGATCAGCGACTCAGTCTCGTCACCCTCGTCGTCACCGATCTCGACCGCTCCCGCGCCTTCTACATCGACGGTCTCGGCTGGACGGCCGAGGTCGACGTGCCCGGGGAGGTCCTGATGATCCGCGTCGGCGAACGGTTGCTGCTCTCGCTGTGGCAGCGCGAGCACGCCGAGGCCGAGATCGGCCCCGTCTCGGCGGGCGGCGCTCCCCCGCTCACCCTCGCCCACAACGTCACCGAACCGGCCCAGGTCGATGCCGTGCTCGAGCTCGCAGCCGCGGCCGGAGGTCAGGTGGGGACGGCGTCGTGGCGCACCTGGGGCGGGTACTCCGGCTACGCCGTCGACCCCGACGGCTTCCGGTGGGAGATCGCCGTCAATCCCACGGCGCTCGGTGAGAGTTTGCTGCCATGACCGGCCCCGCCGTGCCTGGCCGCCACGACGAGCCCGCGGTGGTGCCGGCCCATGTGGAGGCCGGCGGGCCAGCGCTGCACTGGCGGCGGGGCGACCTGCAGCTGTCCAAGATGAGCGTCTCCTCGCAGGACAACAACGCCTACCTGCTCACCGACGCCGTGAGCGGCGATCAGTTGCTGATCGATGCCGCCGACGACGCCCCCCGGCTGCTGGAGCTCCTGCACGCGTGCCATCCACACGGGCGGCTCACCGCCGTGGTGACGACGCACCGACACTGGGACCATCACCGAGCGCTCACCGAGGTGGTGGCTGCCACCGGCGCCGACGTGCTGGCCGGTGCGCCCGACGCCGGCGAGCTGCCGACGCGCGCCACCCGGCGCCTGGTGCACCAGGACGTGGTCGACCTCGGCTCGCACCGGTTCGAGGTGATCGCCCTGCGCGGGCACACCCGCGGATCGATCGCGCTGGCGTGGCGGGATCCGCAGGGGGTCACCTGGTTGTTCACCGGTGACAGCCTGTTCCCCGGCGGGGTCGGCAAGACCCGGTCCCAGGAGGACTTCGAGCAGCTGCTCGCGGACGTCACCGCCCGGGTCTTCGATATGCATCCGGACTCCACGCTCGTCCACCCGGGCCACGGCGACAGCACGATCCTCGGCACGCAGCGCCCGCAGCTGCCGGCCTGGCGGGAGCGGGGCTGGTGAACGGGCATCCCGGTAGGGTGCGCTCATGAGTACCTTCGCCGTCGAGTACGTCTACGACATCTCCCGGACCGCCGACATCGACGCTCTCCGGCCCGACCATCGCGCCTTCCTGGGCGAGCTGGCGGAGCAGGGCACCGTGCTGGCCTCCGGGCCGTGGCTGGACAACGCCGCCCCGGGGGCGCTGCTGCTCGTGTCCGCCGAGAACGACACCGAGGTCAAGAAGATCCTCGACGAGGACCCCTTCCACCGGGCCCACCTGATCTCGCACCGTTCCGTGCGGGCGTGGAACCCGGTGCTCGGGGCCTTCGCCGACCGCACCTGAGCAGGCTCAGCGGTACAGGTCGCCGAGGGAGTCGCGCCGCTCGTCGTCGTCCTCCTGCGTCGGCGGCAGGGCGGCCGGGTCCACCTGGTGGCTGCGCCGCCCGGCCAGCAGGGACGTCACCGTCGTGATCGTGAGGATCCCCACGATCACGATCAGCGAGACGTAGGTCCCCACCTCGGGGATCACGTGCCATTCCTCGCCGGAGTTGATGAACCAGACGTCGTTCTCGTGCAGGGCGTGGATGACCAGCTTGGCCCCGATGAACGCCAGGATCGCCGCCAGCCCGTAGTTGAGGTAGACGAGACGATCGAGCAGACCGTCGATGAGGAAGTACAGCTGGCGCAGCCCCAGCAGCGAGAACGCGTTTGCGGCGAAGATCAGGAAGACCTCCTGGGTCAGCCCGAAGATGGCCGGGATCGAATCGACCGCGAAGAGGATGTCAGCGCTGCCGATCGCGAGGATCACGATGAACATCGGCGTCACGTGCATCCGGCCGGCGGCGCGGGTGAACATCTTGTCCTCGACGTAACCCTCGGTCGTCGGGAAGATGCGACGCACGAGCCGGAGCACGGCGTTCTCCTTGAACTCCTCGTCGTCGTCGGTCTTCTTGAGCTGCGTGATCGCGGTGTAGATGAGGAACGCACCGAAGATGTAGAAGATCCACGCGAACTGGTTGACGATCGCCGCGCCGGCCACGATGAAGAGCGTGCGGAGCACGAGCGCGATCACGATGCCGATCAGCAGCACCTTCTGCTGGTACTTCCGGGGTACCCGGAAGCTCGCCATGATCAGCACGAAGACGAAGAGGTTGTCCACCGAGAGCGACTTCTCGGTGATGTAGCCGGAGAAGTACTGCAGCCCGTAGTCCGATCCCCACTCCAGCAGCACGAAGACGCCGAAGAGCAGGGCGATCAGCACGTAGCCGGCCGACCACAGGCCCGCCTCCTTCAGCGACGGTGCGTGCGCCTTGCGCACGTGGCCGACGAAGTCGACGGCGAGCATCACGACGATCAGGCCGACCGTGGCGATCCATGCCCACAGGGGAACGTCCATGCGAAAAACCTCCGGTGAGTGTGGGTGTACACCGGAGGTCTCCCCCACCACTGGTGGGCCGATGACACCGAGACGAACTGGCTCGTCTGTACTGACGACGTCACCGCTTAAGGGGTACTCCCCTCCAACGGCCGAGCGTAACAGGCCCGCCTCGTTCACGCCCCACACGCACCTGACCCACCTGGGACGGTCTGACCGATCACCGGTGGTGGTTCGGTCTGCCCCAGGTGGGTCAGATGAGAATCACTGCGTGGTGCAGTGCTGGTTCGTTGCTGCTACTTCATCGTTCCCTGGCTCACCGAGCCCTGGAGCTGACGCTGGAAGACGATGTAGGCGATCAGCACCGGCACGATCGTCACCACGGCGGCGGCGAACATCGCCCCGAAGTCGACGGCGTAGCCTGCCGAGGAGATGAAGCTCGCCAGCACCTGCGCGAGCACCCAGTTGTCCCGGTCGGTGTTCAGCGCCACCGGCAGCAGGAACTGGTTCCACAGCCCGAGGAAGTTGAAGATCGCCACCGAGGCCATGCCCGGGCGTGCCATCGGCAACATCACCTGGAAGAAGGTGCGCCACTCCCCCGCGCCGTCGATCGCCGCCGCCTCGCTGATCTCATCCGGCAGACCCCGGAAGAAGGAGTAGAGGAAGAAGACCGTGAACGGCAGGGCGAAGGAGACATAGGTGACGATCAGGCCGGGCAACGTGCCCAGCAGGCCGAGGTTCTGCAGCACGAAGAACAGCGGCACGATCGCCAGGAACACCGGGAAGGTGAGGCCGGCGAGCATCAGGTAGTAGATCGCCCGGCGCCCGAAGAACTCGAACCGCCCGAGCACGTAGGCGCACATCGAGCCCAGCAGCATCACCAGCACCAGGGCGGTGCCGACGACGATGACGGTGTTGATGAACGCATCGCCGAGGCCGGAGTCCACCCACGCGTTGGCGTAGTTGGTGAAGCTCCACTCCGCCGGCAGCCCGAACGGCGAGGCGAAGATCTCGCTCGAGGTCTTGAACGAACTGAGCAGGGTCCACAGCATCGGTGCGATGACGAGCACGCACCAGAGCACCAGTGCCCCGTGCGAGGCTGCCGCGACCGGGCGGTCACCCTTGGCGGGCACCACCTTCCGGCTCGGTCGCTGCGCGGTTGTCGCACTCATGAGGCACCTCCCCTGTCTCGACCACCGGTGAGCCGGTTCACGGTGAACACCAGGGCGGCGAACACCAGGGTGACCAGTGCGATCACCACACCCATCGCGCTCGCGTAGCCGAACTTGCTCTCGGCAAAGGCCGTGCGGAACAGCTGCTGGGACATCACCAGCGTCGAGCTGTCGGGCCCACCCTGGGGGTTCAGCGCCTGCATGTACACATAGGCGTCCAGGGCCATGATGCCGATGTAGATGTAGGCCGTCTGCACGTTGTCACGGATGAGCGGCAGCGTGATCGACCAACTCATCCGCGCCCGGCCGGCGCCGTCGAGACGGGCCGCCTCGTAGGTCTCGGCCGGGATGCCCTTGATCGCGGCGATGAACAGCAGCATGTAGAAGCCCACGAAGCCCCACACGATCACGAAGATCGAGGCGGGCATCGCCGTTGTGATGTTGCCGAGCCAGGCGAAGGACTGGAACTGGTCCAGCCCCAGGCCTGTCAGGACGCCGTTGACCAGCCCGCTGCTGGGATCGAGGATCAACCGCCAGATCAGGCCGATCGCGATGCCGGGGATCACATACGGAAACAGCGAGACCACCCGGTAGAACCCGGCGCCCTTGACACCCCGGATCTGGCCGCGGCCGGCACCACCGATGGTGATGAGGATTGCGAAGATCAGCGCGATCGAGAGCGTCACGAAGGGCACCACCAGGCCGAGCACCACGCTGTTGCCCACGGCGTTGGTGAACCGCGGATCCTGGGCGAGGGTGATGAAGTTCTGCAGCCCGACGAACTCCTGCTCCGGTGAGAAGCCCGACCAGTTCGTCAGCGAGTAGTACCCCGCCTGGATGAACGGGTTGATGACGAAGACGAGGAAGAGCGCCAGCGGCAGTCCGAGGAAGACCACGAAGAAGCTGACGCGGTCCAGCGTCCACTTCTTGCGCCCCCGACGGGGCCCGGGAACGGGCCCCGTCGGAGTGGTCTGGTTCGGCGGCTGCCCGTCGATGACGGAGCCGGAGAGGGTCATGAGACCTCGACCTTGTCGATCGTGTCATCCTCCCGGATCCGGTCGGTGATGGCCTGGAGCTCGCTGGTCAGGTCCTCGACGGACTTGCTGCCGTCGAGGAAGGAGTTCCAGATCGGCAGCTGCTCGGGGTTCATCCCGTAGGTGTTGACGAAGTTGAACGTGAAGATGTTCTCCCCCGCCGCCGAGAGCAGGTCGGTCTGGGACACCAGCGCGGTGGAGCCGAAGCCGTCCTCGGGGACCGTGTCACGCACGATGGTCGGGGCGAGCTTGGTGGCGGCGAAGTTCTCCGCCGACTCCTTCGACAGCATGGTCCGCAGGAGCTCCATCCCGGCGGCGGTGTTGCCGTCGGAGGGGACGATGAACGGCTCGCCCGCGGTGGAGTGCAGCGCGTCGGGGCCCAGGGCCGGGTCGGAGGTGAGGCTCATCGACGAGATGCCCATCATCTCGAAGCCTTCGGTGGTCTGGTCGCGCATCTCGTTCTCGATCCAGGACCCGGAGGGGTAGAGCAGGAACTCTTGGGTGTTGGACCACTGCGCCTGCGCCGCGGTGAACTGTGTGCCCGAGCCACCGGGCTTGAAGTACCCGGCGTCCACGGCCTCCTTCATCGCCGAGAACACACCCTGGACCGCCTCCTGCGACCAGCAGTCGGGCTCCAGGTTCTCCAGCGCCAGGCGGACCTCGTCGCCACCCTCCTTGATCGCCGACTCGATCGCCAGCGTCTGGTAGTAGGTGGAGGCCTCGGTACCCCAGCCGAACAGGTACAGATCCTGCTCCTGCGCCGCGGCACCGAGCTCCAGCGCCTCGTCCCACGTAGTGGGCGGGGTCCAGCCGTTCTCCTCGAACAGGCTGGCGGAGTACCAGACGCCGTAGACGGTCAGCACGTAGTTGATCGCGGCGAGCTTGTCACCGTAGGTGCTGGGGGCCAGCACGCCATCGTAGAGGGTGTCCCGGATCGTGGTGCCCTCGAGGTTCGGCGCGTCGATGACCGCGTTGAGGTCCTCGAGCTGGTCCAGGATGGCGTTGAAGCCGATGGAGCCGGCCCCGGAGTTGTCGACCAGGTCGGGCGGGTTCCCGCCGACGAACCGCGGCTGCAGCTCGGTGGCGATCTGGGTGGACGGGGAGACCTCCACGGAGGAGCCCTCGTGGTTCTCGGCGAAGATCTCGGCCGCGAACTCGACGTAGTCGACCCCGTAGCCGCCGTCGAAGATGACGGCGTCGACGGTGGTGTCCGCCGCCATGCCGAACGGGTTGTCCGCCGAGGTCTCGCCGCCCGGCTCCTCGCCGCCGTCGGTGGTCTCCTCCTCGTCGCCACCGCCGGTGGCGCACGAGGCCAGGGTGACGCCGAGCGGGAGGCTGGCGGCCGTGATGAGTCCGCCGCGGAGCACGGTCCGGCGGTCGGTGGTGGTGGTGGTGGTCAGCTTGGTGTTCATGTCGTCATCGACCTTTCTGTGGTGGGGGTGGGGGGAAGTGCATGGGTCGGGGCCTGGTCAGCCGGCACGCCGGATCCGGCCGCGGTATCGCTCCTCGAGTGCATGGTTGTGCTCGTCACCTCCAGGGGAGTTCGCCGAGATGTACAGCGGCGGTACCGAACCCGCCGCCAGCATCCGCTCCGTGACGCCGAGCGTGAGTGCCTGGGCGATGAACGCGGCGGTCAGCGAGGAGACCGCGCCGACGCCGTAGGTCTCACCGAGAGTGAGCGTCGCGTCACCGAACGGGGCCAGGTTGTCGATGACCACGTCGGCCACGTCGGCGAGGCGCTGCCCGCTCGGGTGCTTCACGGGCACCGCCATGGTGTGCTCCATGCTCGTGACCGCGATGACCTTGTGCCCGCGCTCCTTGACCGCCAGGGCCAACCCGACGATGGAGCCGTTCACACCCGAGTTCGACGCGATGACGAAGATGTCCTCCGGGTGCAGCGGCGAGGCCGCCAGCAGCTCGGACACGACGTCGGGGTCGCGCTCCATGGTCGCGCCCTCGAGATCGGCCACCGGGCGGTCACCGTGCAGCACGACATCGCGCAACGAGATCCGGGTGGTCGGGATGAGGCCGCCGGCGCGGCCGGCGATCTCCATCGCGAACGCCTCGGAGTGCCCCGTGCCGAAGGCCTGGATCACACCACCGGCGTCGAGCGAGGAGACCAGCAGGTCGACGGCGGGGTCGAATGCGCCGTCGGCAGCACGCTGGGCCAGGGTGTCCAGCCGGCCGGTCACCTCTCGGTGGAAGTCGGACACGGTGTCGATCATCGGGTTCCTCTCGGTCGTGGTCGGGGGTCGTCAGGTGGCCTGGGTCAGTCGGGGCGTCGCCGTGCCGCCACGGCGTCGGCCGAGGCCGCGATCTTCGCCGCCGCACCGCTGTAGTCCTGCTGAGCCACGATGAGATAGAGCACATCGAGGACGAACAGCTGGGAGTGCTTGGCGGACAGATCCGCCGGGTGCAGGTATTGCTCCGGGACCGAGGCGAGCAGGCTCACGTCGGCGAGCTGTGCCAGCGGCGAGGACGGGAAACTGGTGATGGCCACCGTGAACGCCCCCGAACGCTGGGCGCGCGCGAGCATGTCGATCGTCTCGCGGGTACGGCCGCTGTTCGAGATCCCGATCGCGGTGGTCCGCGGCCCCTGGATCGAGGCGCTCGCCAGGCCGGCGTGCACGTCTCCCCAGGAGTGGGCGTTGACGCCGATGCGGTAGAGCCGGGTGCGCATCTCGTCGGCCATCGAGAAGCTCCCGCCGGTGCCATAGATGTCGAGGTGCGCCGCGCCGGTGATCCGCCGGGCGACCTCGGTGACCCGTGCGAGGTCGAGCACGTCCGCCGTGGCGCGCAACGACCGCACGTGCGCATTGAGCAGCGCGCGCAGCACGTCGTCAGGAGAGTCGTCCGGGTCGAGCGTGCGTCCCATCTCCAGGCGCCAGGTCTCGGCGTCGGGATCCTCACCGCGACCGGAGTCGGTGGCCACGCCGACGCGGAACTGCACGTAGCCGGGGTACCCGAGCTGGCGGCAGAATCGGGTGACGGTCGCCGGGGAGGTACCCGCGCGATCGGCCAGCTCGGTGATCGAGAGCTCCAGCGGTGCGGTGGGGTCGGCCAGCACGACATCGGCGATCTTGCGCATCGCCACCGACATCAATGCCCGGTTGGCATGGATACGCTCGGTCACGCGGAGGTTCCGGTCGACCTCGGTCACCGTGCTCGCCACTGAAAATCCCTCTCGCTTGTCCGCTGAAGTACGTGAAAGGTATTCTCAGGTTCGAGCTTCGTCAAGCGTCTCGGAGGAATCGTGACCAACTGTTATCTCGGCATCGATGCCGGGGGTACGTCCACACGTGCGGCACTGGTGCTCGCGGATGGGACATGCCTCGGCCTCGGCCGCGCCGGAACGGGCAACCCGATCAGCGCCGGGCCCGAGCTGGCCGCCCAGAACGTGCTGGCCGCGACCCGCGCGGCGCTGGCCGACGCCGAGCTCGGCGCCGGGACGCTCGCCGGCGGGATCGCAGCGATGGCCGGCGGTCGCGTCGCGCGGCGGGTCGACTGGCTGAATGGCCCGCTGCACGAGGCGGGCATCGGGATCTCGCTGTCGCTCGAGCCTGACCTGCTCGCCGCCTTCCTTTCGGCCACTCCGCAGCCGGACGGGTACGGGGTGGTCGCCGGGACCGGCGCCGTCGCGGTGCGGGTGCGCGGCTTCGAGCTCGAGTCGGTCACCGACGGTCTCGGCTGGCTCCTAGGCGATGCCGGTTCGGGATTCTGGGTCGGGCACCAGGTCGTGCGCGCCGGCCTGGCCGCGCTGGACGGCCGGGCCGCGCCGACCACCCTCACCGCTGCCCTCTTCGACGCCCTCGAGGTCGACCCCGCTGCCCCCGCCGAGGTGGAGGGACGCCCGGGAGCGATCCAGCACGCGGTCGACGTGCTCTACACCTGGCGCCCGGTCGAGCTGGCACGCCTGGCACCGCTCGCCTTCGAGGCCGCGACGGCGGGGGACGCGACGGCGGCCGCCATCGTGGAGGAGGCGGGGACGGCGCTGCGTGCAGCGCTCGAGGCGATGCTGGTCGAGGACATCCCCGGCCCCGTCGTCTTCGGTGGCAGTGTGCTGGTCCAGCAGCCGGCCGTCGCGGCGCTCGTCGGCGCGGCGCTGCCGGAGCAGGAGCCGCTCCTCACCTCCGACGGGCTGGTCGGCGCGGCCAATCTCGCCCTGCGCCGCGGTGGGGTCACGGTCACCGAGCCCGTCTTCGACCGGTTGACCGAGACGGTGGGCGCCCGCCGCTGACGGTGGCGGCGGGGGCCGATCAGCCGGCCCTCGCTCAGGCGGTGGCCTGGGTCATCTGCCGCAGCTCCTTCTTCAGGTCGGAGATCTCGTCCCGCAGCCGGGCGGCCAGCTCGAACTGCAGCTCGTCCGCCGCGGACAGCATCTGCTCGTTCAGCTGCTGGATCAGGTCCGCCAGGTCGCTGGCGGCGGCACCGGCCAGCTTCTCCCGGGCTCCGCCCGCGCCCGCCTGCTTCCTGCCGCCCTTGGCCTGCCGGTAGCCACCCTCGAGGAGTTCCTTGGTGTCGATGTCCTCGCGGGTGAGCATGTCGGTGATGTCGCCGATGCGCTTGCGCAACGGCGTCGGGTCGATCCCCATCTCGGCGTTGTAGGCCAGCTGCTTGTCCCGCCTACGATTGGTCTCCTCGATCGCGTGCTGCATCGAGGCGGTGATCGTGTCCGCGTACATGTGCACCTGCCCGGAGACGTTGCGCGCCGCCCGGCCGATGGTCTGGATCAGCGAGGTTCCCGAGCGCAGGAACCCCTCCTTGTCCGCGTCCAGGATGCTGACCAGCGAGACCTCCGGCAGGTCAAGCCCCTCCCGCAGCAGGTTGATGCCGACCAGCACGTCGAATGTCCCCATCCGCAGCTCCCGGAGCAGCTCGACGCGCCGGAGGGTGTCGACCTCGGAGTGCAGGTAGCGCACCTGCACCCCGCGCTCGAGCAGGTAGTCGGTGAGGTCCTCGGACATCTTCTTCGTCAGGGTGGTCACGAGCACGCGCTCATCACGCTGCGTGCGCTCGGTGATCTCGGCGAGCAGGTCGTCGATCTGACCCTGGGTGGGCTTGACCACGACCTCCGGATCGATGAGTCCGGTCGGCCGGATGATCTGCTCGACCACGCCGTCGGACTGGCCGAGTTCGTAGTTGCCCGGCGTGGCGGACAGGTACACGGTCTGGCCGATCCGCTCGAGGAACTCCTCCCAGCGCAGCGGCCGGTTGTCCATCGCGCTGGGAAGACGGAACCCGTGATCGACGAGGGTGCGCTTGCGCGACATGTCGCCCTCGTACATCGCACCGATCTGCGGCACGGTCACGTGCGACTCGTCGATGACGAGCAGGAAGTCCTCGGGGAAGTAGTCCAGCAACGTGTGCGGAGCCGTGCCGCCCTCGCGCCCGTCGATGTGCCGGGAGTAGTTCTCGATGCCCGAGCACGAGCCGATCTCGCGCATCATCTCGATGTCGTAGGTGGTGCGCATCCGCAGCCGCTGGGCCTCCAGCAGCTTGTTCTGCCGCTCCAGCTCGGCCAGGCGCTCCTCCAGCTCGGCCTCGATCGTGGTGATCGCGCGTTCCATCCGCTCGGGACCCGCGACGTAGTGGGTGGCGGGGAACAGGTAGAGCTCGGACTCGGTACGCACCACCTCGCCGGTGAGCGGGTGCAACGTGGCCAGGGATTCGATCTCGTCCCCGAACATCTCGATCCGGACGGCCATCTCCTCGTAGACCGGGATGATCTCGATGGTGTCCCCGCGCACCCGGAAGGTGCCACGCGTGAAGGCCATGTCGTTGCGGGTGTACTGCATCGTGACGAACTGACGGAGCAGGTCGTCCCGCTCCATCTGATCCCCCACCCGCAGCGGCACCATCCGGTCCACGTACTCCTGCGGGGTCCCGAGGCCGTAGATGCAGGAGACCGAGGCGACCACCACGACGTCCCGGCGGGTCAGCAGGTTGTTGGTGGCCGAGTGACGCAGCCGCTCCACCTCGTCGTTGATGGAGGAGTCCTTCTCGATATAGGTATCGGTCTGCGGGACGTAGGCCTCGGGCTGGTAGTAGTCGTAGTAGGAGACGAAGTACTCGACCGCGTTGTTCGGCAGCAGCTCACGGAACTCCGTGGCCAGCTGCGCAGCGAGGGTCTTGTTCGGTGCCATCACCAGCGTCGGCCGCTGCACCTGCTCGATCAGCCAGGCGGTCGTGGCCGACTTCCCGGTGCCGGTGGCGCCCAGCAGCACGACGTCCTTCTCGCCTGCCTGCAACCGCTGGGTCAGGTCGGCGATGGCGGCGGGCTGATCCCCGGCCGGGGAGTACTCGGAGATCACCTCGAAGGGGGCGACGATGCGCTGCAGATCGGTCACGGGACGCATGGGGACTACGGTACGCGCAGGGTGTGACATGGTGCCCCCGTGGCCTCCTCCGCGCGACCGACCCGTCTGCCGATCGACGACGATGCCGTCCGCTGGCACCTGCCTGCGCCGTACTCCCCGCAGGAGCGCGCCGAGGCCATCGACCGGCGTCCGCTGCTCGTGCTCCTGCACGGATACGGGGCGGACGAGCACGACCTGGCGGGCCTGGCACCGCAGGTGGCACCGGACGCCGTCGTGGCCAGCGTGCGCGCCCCGCTGCCCGCCCATCCGGGCTACGCGTGGTTCCCGATCGAGGACATCGCCCGCGCCGGGTCGCCGGACCCGGGCATCGCGGCCGCCGCCACCGCCGGGGTGATGCGGTGGCTGGAGGGGGTGCAGGCGCTGGCGCGCACGCCCGGCCCGGTCGGACTCCTCGGCTTCTCCCAGGGTGGGGCGATGGTGACCCAGCTGCTGCGCCACCATCCGGAGCTGTTCGCCTGCGGTGTGGTGCTCTCGGGTTTCCTCGTGCCCGGCCTGGTGGCAGGCGATGAGGCGCTGGCACAGATCCGCCCTCCGGTCTTCTCCGGTTACGGCTCCGCCGACCCGTTGCTGCCGCCCGAGGTGTTCGAGACCACGACGGCGTTCCTCACCGCCCACACCGACCTGACCGTGACCCGGTACCCCGGTCTCGGACACGGTGTCTCACCGGTCGAGGTGGCCGCCGTCGCGGAATTCCTGGAGCGCCACCTGCGCGGGTGAGCACCCAGGAGGCAGGATGGGGGTGACCACCCGCACCACCTGAGGAGAGATCATGGCAGTCGTCAGCAACGCCACCACCGCCTGGACCGGGGACCTGGCCAACGGCTCCGGCCGGACCACCTTCGAGACCTCGGGGCTCGGCACGTTCGACGTGTCCTGGAAGGCCCGGACCGAGCCCGGCGCCGGCACCACCACCCCGGAGGAGCTCATCGCCGCCGCGCACGCCTCCTGCTTCTCGATGGCCTTCTCCCACGAGCTCGCCGGCCACGGCACACCGCCGGAGTCGGTCAGCACGGCCGCCGAGGTCACCTTCGAGCCGGGAACCGGCATCACCGGCATCGCGCTGACGGTCTCGGCCGTGGTGGTGGGGATCACGGAGGAGGACTTCCAGCGCATCGCAGCCGCCGCGAAGGAGGGCTGCCCGGTCTCCCAGGCCCTCAAGGCCACCCCGATCACGCTCGCCGCCACCCTCGCCGCCTGAGCCGCAGACCCTCGCACGCGGCCCGGCCCGCCAACGTCGGTGCTCGGCACCGACGCCGGCGAGGTGCACCTAGCGCGTCGGCGGATGCCACCCGGTCGCCTGCGCCCATGCCTGCATCCGCGGCCACGCCCGATCGAACCAGGGCTCCTTCGCCTCGGCGTAGGCGCCGGTGGTGGCGGTCCGGGCCGCGAGCGAGCGCTTCAGGCGCGCGTACTCCTCCCGCTCGGACGGGACGGCGCGCAACCAGTCCCGGAAGAGCAGCGCGTACCGCCAGCCCGGGCCGTCGGCCACGCGCACGTGCGCGTTGACGTGACGGCCGGGGTCGGCGTTGGCGTGCAACAGCTTCGTCCAGGCGCTCGCCTCGTCATCGGCCCCCGCCTCGGGCCGATCGGACCACTCGCCCGGTACCGGTGGGAAGCCGGCGTCCGTGAGCCGGCCGGCGAGGGCGTGGGCCGTGGCGAGGTCGGCGACGCCCACCTGCAGGTCCAGGACGTCCTTGGCCTCCAGCGCCGGGACCGCCGTGGAACCGATGTGCTCCACCGTGAGGATGTGCGGGCCACCGGCCCGGCGTATCCGCTCGCCGAGCACCGCCGCCTGGGCCGCCCACGAGCGTGGCCCGCCGGGGTCGGGGACCGGCGTGGCACCGACGGGTCGCTCGGCGAGGGCAGCCATCTGGAGGTTGTGGGCGTAGGTGTCGATCCGGTGCACCCACAGCTCGGCCACCTGCCGCTCGGTCTCATCCTGCGCACCGCCGTTGTCGATCCATACGTCGGCCACGCGCCGGCGCTCGGTGTCGTCGGCCTGCGCGGCCATGCGAGCGCGCGCGTCCTCGGCAGGCATCCCGCGCGCGCCGAGCCGCTCGAGCCGTACCCGTTGCGGCGCCCCGACGACGATCACGAGGTGGTGATCGGCAGCCAGATCGTTCTCCACCAGCAGCGGGATGTCGTGCACCACCACCGCACCGGGCCCCAGGGTGGCCTCACGTTCGGCAGCGGCACTGCGCACGCGGGGGTGCACGATGGCGTTCAGGCGCTGCCGCGCGTCCTCGTCGCCGAAGACCACCCGCGCGAGCGCGGCACGGTCCAGGCTGCCGTCGCCGGCCCGCACCGCCTCCCCGAACGTCGCGAAGACCTCGTCCAGTCCCGGGGTACCGGGTGCCAGGACCTCCCGGGCGAGGAGGTCGGCATCGATCACGACGGCGCCCCTCGCCTCGAGCATGCGCGTCACCGTGGACTTGCCTGCCCCGATTCCTCCGGTCAGGCCCACGCTCAGCACCCCGTGCGCCGTCACGATGTGCTCCCCGCCGGCGTCGCGAGGTCGGGACCGCCCGCCAGGGCGGTCTCGAGCACGATCCGGAGCCCGGCGGCCACCGTGGCGGGGGCGAGCACGTCGGCGCCGGGCACGTGCACGAACCCGGCCTGTGGCGCGGTGCCGGCCGCCGGGAGGCGCTGCTGCGCCCACGCCGCCAGCCGGTAGGCCACGGCGTTGCACACGTAGGTGCCGGCTGTCATCGACAGCGCGGCGGGGATACCGGCGCCGGTCAGCGCCGCCAGCGCGCGCTTGAGGGGCAGCGTCGCCCAGCGTGCGGCAGGCCCGTCCTGGACCGGTGTGTCGACGGGCTGCTCGCCGTCGTTGTCGGGGATGCGCGCGTCCCGGAGATTGACGGCGAGCCGTTCCAGGCTCAGTTCGCTCCTGCCCGCCGCCAGTCCGGTGGCGAGTGCGACCTGCGGCCGGTGCACATGGAGCAGCTTGTCCAGGTCCTGCCCGGCGCGCCGGTAGGAGACCGGGAGCTCGGCCACGACGAGCGCTTCGGGCCGCTCCCACGCGCCGGCCACGAGCCGTACCGCCTCCATCGACGGATTGGAGGCGGCGCCGTCGAAGGGTTCGAAGCCGGTCAGCAGCACCGTGGCGGGGGCGTCGGTCACCGAATCAGCGTAACTCGATGCCCGTAGCCCGGCCCTTCGGGGCCCGGACGCGGACCGGCCCGCCGCCTCGGGAGAGGCGACGGGCCGGATGCGCCGGCGATCGGGGCGATCAGTTGCCGGTGAGCTTCTCCCGCAGCGCGGCGAGCGCCTCGTCGGAGGCCAGCGTGCCGCCTGCCTCGACCGGGGCCGAGGTGTAGGAGGAATCCGGGGACTCCACCGCACTGCTGCTCGAGCTGGACGAGGACGAGCTGGAGGACGAGGACGTCGCCGACTCGGCGTCGGCCTCGATGGCCCGCAGCACCTGAGCCTTGTGCGCCTCCCAGCGCTCGTGGGCGGCCGCGTACTGGCCCTCCCAGGCCTCGCGCTGGGTCTCGTAGCCCTCGAGCCATTCGTTGGTCTCGGGGTCGAAGCCCTCGGGGTACTTGTAGTTCCCCTGCTCGTCGTACTCGGCGGCCATCCCGTACAGCGACGGGTCGAAGTCGTCGCTGGTCGGGTCGAAGCCCTCGTTCGCCTGCTTCAGCGACAGCGAGATCCGGCGACGCTCCAGGTCGATGTCGATGACCTTGACGAAGACCTCGTCGTCGACCTTGGCGACCTGCTCGGGCACCTCGACGTGGCGCTGGGCCAGCTCGGAGATGTGCACCAGACCCTCGATACCGTCCTCGACGCGCACGAACGCACCGAAAGGAACGAGCTTGGTGACCTTACCCGGCACGACCTGCCCGATGGCGTGCGTGCGGGCGAAGGCCTGCCACGGGTCCTCCTGGGTGGCCTTGAGCGAGAGGGAGACACGCTCGCGGTCGAAGTCCACGTCGAGCACCTCGACGGTGACCTCCTGGCCGACCTCCACGATCTCGTTCGGGTGGTCGATGTGCTTCCAGGACAGCTCGGAGACGTGCACGAGGCCGTCCACGCCGCCCAGGTCCACGAACGCACCGAAGTTGACGATCGAGGAGACCACACCGGGGCGCACCTGGCCCTTCTGCAGCGTCTGCAGGAAGGTCGAGCGCACCTCCGACTGGGTCTGCTCGAGCCAGGCGCGGCGGGAGAGCACGACGTTGTTGCGGTTCTTGTCGAGCTCGATGATCTTGGCCTCGATCTCCTGGCCGATGTACGGCTGCAGGTCGCGCACGCGGCGCATCTCGACCAGGGAGGCGGGCAGGAAGCCGCGCAGGCCGATGTCGAGGATCAGGCCGCCCTTGACGACCTCGATGACGGTGCCGGTGACGACCCCGTCCTCTTCCTTGACCTTCTCGATGGTGCCCCAGGCGCGCTCGTACTGGGCGCGCTTCTTGGACAGCAGTAGACGGCCCTCCTTGTCCTCCTTCTGGAGGACGAGAGCCTCGACGGCGTCCCCGACGGCGACGACCTCGTCGGGGTCGACGTCGTGCTTGATGGAGAGCTCGCGCGAGAGGATGACGCCTTCGGTCTTGTAACCGATGTCGAGGAGAACCTCGTCTCGGTCGACCTTGACGACCGTGCCCTCGACGATGTCACCGTCATTGAAGTACTTGATGGTCGCGTCGACGGCTGCGAGGAAGTCCTCTTCCGAGCCGATGTCGTTGATCGCGACCTGCGGTGTGTTCGTCGAGGCCGGGCTGGTGATAGTCATTGAGTGTTGGACTCCGATGCGGACAGGGATAGTGGGTCGGACACAGGACAGCAACGAGCGGTTCGTCCGGAACAAGCCGCTCGCGGTGGCTACCCTCGCGACATGCGCCCAGGGCGCACGAACGCACGAATAACCGCGTCAATCCTACCCCGACATCGGAAGTGGTGGCAAAGGCGATGATGGGCGCATGAGCGAGCACGATCGCGAGGGCCGCCAGGGCGCCACGCGGGCCGGGTACGAGGTGGTCGATCCCGCGGCCGCGGCCGGGGCGAACGCCCGCTGGTGGTCCGAGGAGGCCGCGGACTATCTGGGTGAGCACGGCGATTTCCTCGGGGATGCCGACTTCCGGTGGTGCCCGGAGGGGCTGCGCGAGTCCGAGGCCGCGCTACTGGGCGATCTCGCCTCGCTCCGGGCGTCCCGGGTGCTCGAGATCGGCGCCGGGGCGGCGCAGTGTTCACGGTGGCTGCGCTCACGCGGCGTCGAGGTGACCGCCTCGGACGTGGCGCCGGGGATGGCGCGCGCGGCAGCGGAACTCGATCGGCGTACCGGCGTTCCGGTGCCCTATGTGGTGGCCGATGCGCGCGCTCTCCCGCTGCGCGATGGCTCCGTCGACGTCGTCTTCACCGCCTTCGGCGCGATCCCGTTCGTCCCCGACGCCCATCGGGTGCATGCCGAGGCGGCGCGGGTGCTCCGCCCCGGTGGGAGGTGGGTGTGCGCCGTGGTCCACCCGATGCGATGGGCCTTCCCGGACGATCCCACCTCGGCGGGACTGACCGTGGTCCGCCCGTACTTCGACCGGACCCCGTACGCCGAGCTCGATGCCTCCGGCCGGCCGCTGTACGCCGAGTTCCACCGGACGGTCGGCGACCACGTCCGCGACCTGGTCGCTGCCGGATTCACCGTGGTGGACCTGGTCGAGCCGGAGTGGCAGCCGGGCAACACCCACGTGTGGGGCGGCTGGGGCCCCGAACGTGGCGCCCTGCTGCCCGGCACGATGATCCTGGTGGCCGAGTTGCGGTGACCAGGATCAGGCACAGCGTGAGGCTCAGTGGCCGGCGTCGCGCCAGTTCGCGCCGGTCCCGACGCTGACCTCCAGGGGGACGGTCAGGTCCGCGGCCGCAGCCATCTGCTCGCGCAGGATGCTCTCGGCCTCGGCCGCCTCCCCCGGGGCCACCTCGACGACGAGCTCGTCGTGGACCTGCAGCAGCATCCGCGATCGCAGCCGCCGCTCGGAGAACTGGCGTTGCACCCCGATCATGGCGACCTTGATGAGGTCGGCGGCGCTGCCCTGGATCGGAGCGTTCAACGCCATCCGCTCGGCCATCTCGCGCCGCTGACGGTTGTCACTGGTCAGGTCGGGCAGGTAGCGCCGGCGCCCGAGGATGGTCTGGGTGTATCCCTGCACCCGCGCCTGGTCGACCACGGAGCCCAGGTAGTCGCGGACGCCGCCGAACCGCTGGAAGTACTCCTCCATCAGTTCCTTGGCCTCCGCGGTGGGGATCGTCAGCTGCCGGGAGAGGCCGAAGGCGCTCAGCCCGTAGGCCAGGCCGTAGGACATCGCCTTGATCTTCGAGCGCATGGTCGCGGTGACCTGGGCCGGCTCCACGTCGAAGACGCGCGAACCCACGAAGGAGTGCAGGTCCTCCCCCGAGCGGAATGCCTCGATCAGGCCCGCGTCCTCGGAGAGGTGGGCCATGATCCGCATCTCGATCTGGGAGTAGTCGGCCGTCAGGAGCGACTCGTACCCACCGCCGACCACGAAGGCGGCCCGGATGCGGTGCCCTTCCTCGGTGCGGATCGGGATGTTCTGCAGGTTGGGGTCGGAGGAGGACAGGCGCCCCGTGGCCGCGATCGTCTGGGAGTACGTGGTGTGGATCCGCCCGTCCGCGGCCACGGTCCGCAGCAGGCCCTCGACCGTCTGACGCAGCCTGATCTGGTCGCGGTGGGTGAGCAGATGCTCCAGGAAGGGGTGCTCGGTCTTGGTGTAGAGGTCGGCGAGCGCCTCGGCGTCGGTGGTGTAGCCCGTCTTCGTCTTGCGGGTCTTCGGCATCTCCAGCTCGGTGAAGAGCACCTCCTGCAGCTGCTTGGGCGAGCTGAGGTTCACCTCCCGCCCGATCACCTCGTAGGCCTGGGCCGCCGCTGCCCGCACGTGCTCGTCGAACTGCCGCTCGAGGTCGCGCAGGTACGGCTCGTCCGCGGCGATCCCCACCTTCTCCATGCCCGCCAGGACGCCGGCGACGGGAAGCTCGAGATCGCTCAGGAGGGCCACCGACGCGCGCTCCTGGAGCTGCTCGGTCAGCACCTGCGCCAGCTCGGCCGCGGCGGCCGCCCGGACGGCGGAGAGCTCGGCTTCGTCGGGGCCGTCCAGGATCAGCATCTGCTGCCCCGACCCCTCGGCCTCGTCCCCGGCCTTGAGCTCGCGTCCGAGGAAGCGCAGGGTGAGGTCGGACAGGGCGTACGAGCGCTGGTCGGGGTGGCACAGGTACGCGGCGGTCGCCGTGTCGAAGGTGACGCCGGCCAGCGCGAGACCGCGTCCGTCCAACGCGTGCCAGGCGGTCTTGGCGTCGTGCAGGACCTTCTCGCTGGCCTCGTCCGTGAGCCAGGAGGCCAGCGCGACCTCGTCCTGGGGCGCGAGGTCGGTGAGGTCCAGGGTCAGCACATCGCCGCCGGGCGCCGCGATCGCCATCCCCCAGGCGTCACCGGAGCCCTCACTCACGCTGCCCCGTACGTCCACGCCCAGTCGATCACCGCGGCGCTCGTCCAGCCAGTCGCCGAGCGCACCCGGTTGCAGGGGCGTGATCGAGAGATCGAAGGCCGCCGCGGTGGCGGACTCGGTGTCCTGCGGGTCCATCTCGAACAGCCGGTCCCGTAGTACCCGGAACTCGAGCGCGTCGAAGACCTGGTGCACCCGCTCGCGCTCGAACGGCCGGCGGGCGAGATCGTCCGGACCGACCGGCAGCTCCATGTCCCGCAGGAGCTCGTTCAGCTGACGGTTGAGCAGCACCTGGTCGAGGTGGTCGCGCAGCGACTGGCCGGCTTTGCCCGTCAGGGCCGGCGCCTGGGCGACGATCCCCTCGAGACCGCCGTGGGCGAGGATCCACTTCGCGGCCGTCTTCGGACCCACGCCCGGCACGCCGGGCAGGTTGTCGCTGCTCTCCCCCACCAGCGCCGCGAGATCGCTGTACTGGTCGGGCCGGACACCGTACTTCTCCTCCACGGCCGTGGGCGTCATGCGCACCAGATCCGAGACGCCCTTGCGGGGGTAGAGCACGGTGACGCCAGGGTTGACGAGCTGATAGGTGTCCCGGTCGCCGGAACAGATCAGCACCTCGTAGCCGGCGGCGGAGGCCTGCGTCGCCAGCGTGGCGAGGATGTCGTCCGCCTCGAAGCCCTCGCGACCCAGCGTGGTCACGTCCAGCGCCGCGAGCACCTCCTCGATGAGCGGAATCTGCCCACGGAACTCCTGCGGGGTCTCCTCCCGCGTGCCCTTGTACTCGGCGTAGGTCTCCTTGCGGAACGTCTGGCTGGAGACGTCGAAGGCCACGGCCACGTGCGTGGGGTCTTCGTCCCGCAGCAGGTTGATCAGCATCGAGGTGAAGCCGTACACGGCATTCGTGGTCTGGCCCGTGGAGGTGGAGAAGTTCTCCGCCGGAAGGGCGAAGAAGGCACGGTAGGCCATCGAGTGTCCGTCGATGAGCAGGAGGCGGGGTCGCGCAGTGTCACTCACACCTGACAGCCTAGGACGCATGACCGACACTGCGGGCACCCGTCCCGGATCGAGCGGGAACGGCCCGGCGATCACCCTGACCGGCACCCTGATCGAGCGCCTGGGCATCGAACTGCTCGACCAGGGCCCCGAACGCACCACCGGCCGCATGCCGGTCGAGGGCAACACCCAGCCGGCGGGTCTGCTGCACGGCGGAGCCTCGGCCGCCCTGGCGGAGACGCTCGCCTCGATCGCGGCGATGCTGCATGCCGGCCCGGGCCGGTCCGCCGTCGGCCTCGATCTCAACGCGACGCATCACCGCGGCGTCCGGCAGGGATGGGTGCGCGGTGAGGCACGGGCGATCCACCTCGGGCGGACCACCGCGGCCTACGAGATCGCGGTGCTCGAGGAGGAGTCCGGCCGGCGGGTCTGCACCGCGCGGCTGACCTGCCTGCTCCTGGACTCGGCCTGAGACCGCTCGACCAGGGCGCCCAGGTCCACCCCGCGGGCCGGTGTCTCGGGGAGCCCCCGGCTACGCCGACGGCGCGCGATCAGTTCCTCCAGGCCACGCGGGCGCCGGGCGCGCACAGGTGTGGCCGCCGGATCGATCCGCCGCAGCAGCGAGGCGGTCTCGGCCACGCGCCGCGCTCCCGCGGGCAGGAAACCCAGTCCGGCCAGGAATCGCTGCTCACTGCGCGCACCGGTCAGCGGTGAGGTGACGATCCGCTCCGCCCCGCACCGGGCCGCCTCGATCGCCCCCTGGTGCAGGAGCGCCCGCCCGACCCCGCGACGCCGGTGCGCGGCATCGACGTAGACGGCCTCGATGCGCGCGTAGGCGACGTCACACAGCAGTCCCGGCGGCAGGCACTGCATGAGCGCCACCCCGACCGTGACGCCGTCGGACTCGGCGAGCACCAGCCGGCTCTCCGGCATCTCGAACCAGGCCGCGAGGTGGCTGTCGAGGCCGGCCACCTCGGGCGCGACGAACTGCGGGCCGAGCGGGGAGTCCTCCCGGGCCGACCGCAGCACGGGCAGGACCGACGGCAGGTCCTCGACCGCCGCGAGGCGGGCACGCACGGTCGCGAAACTCACCGTCATCACCCTCCTCCCACGGTCTGAGGTCTCGCTCACATCCGCATGAGCCGTGACTGCCACGTCACCGACGTGGGCCCAGCGTAGACCTTACTTGGCGCCGACCTGATCGATCACGGCGTCGGCGACCTCGCGCATCGTCAGGCGCCGGTCCATCGAGGTCTTCTGGATCCATCGGAACGCCTCCGGCTCGGACAGACCCATCTTCGTCATCAGCAGTCCCTTGGCCCGATCCACCCGCTTGCGGGTCTCGAACCGGTCGGTCAGGTCGGCCACCTCCGACTCCAGCGCGGAGATCTCCTGGTGCCGCGAGATCGCGATCTCCAGGGCCGGGAGCAGGTCGCCCGGGGTGAAGGGCTTGACGACGTAGGCCATCGCACCGGCGTCCCTGGCACGCTCGACGAGCTCGGTCTGGGAGAAGGCGGTGAGGAGCACGACCGGGGCGATTCGCTCCTTCGTGATCTTCTCGGCCGCCGAGATGCCGTCGAGCACGGGCATCTTCACGTCCATGACGACCACGTCGGGCTTGAGCTCGGTGGCGAGCCGGATCGCGGTCTCGCCGTCCCCGGCCTCCCCCACGACGTCATACCCGGCCTCGGCCAGGGTCTCGACGACGTCGAGGCGGATGAGCGCCTCGTCCTCGGCCACCACGGCCCGGCGGGCCCGGCCGTGCTCGGGCTTCTCCTCGGGTGCGGCCTCGGGCATATCGAGGTCCAGCAGGCTGTCAGGCGTCTCCGGCGTCCCGCCGGTGGTCTCGTCCGTGCTCACGAGGCGATCCTAACGCGCGTGGACAGGACGCCGATGCACCTGCATTCCTCGTGCCCCGTCCCGGACTCGAACCGGGACGCCCGTGAGGGCAGCCGGGTTTGAGCCGACCGCGTCTGCCTATTCCGCCAACGGGGCGCCGGCCCGTGCCCGGGCCGCGACCAGCCATGGTAGCGCGATCCACGGGCACGCCCGTGCACCGCCACCTCAGTCCCGGACCGGGTCACGGATGAGCGGGCAGGTCATGCAGTGACCTCCCCCACGGCCGCGCCCCAGCTCGCCGCCACGGATCTCCAGCACCTCGATCCCCGCCTCGCGCAGGAGCGAGTTCGTCACCGTGTTGCGGTCGTAGGTGAAGACCACACCCGGCTCCACGGCCACCGCATTGTTGGCGCTGTCCCACTGCTGACGCTCGGACGCGTAGGAGTCGCCGCCGGTCTCGATGGTGCGCAGCCGCGGCAGGCCCATCGCCCGCGCCACGACCTCGGTGAACGTCCCGATCCCCTCGTCCACCACCTCGAGGCCGGGCGGACGGTCGCTGGGATGCAGGGTGAACGTCCGGATACCGTCGACGATGGCCGGGTAGACCGTCACGACGTCGCGGTCGGCGAAGGTGAAGACGGTGTCCAGATGCATCGCCGACCGCAGCTTCGGCATCCCGGCCACGACGACCTGGCGCGCCGCCCCGGCCTCGAACAGCACGGCGGCGAGCTGGGTGATCGCCTGCCGGGACGTGCGCTCGCCCATCCCGAGCAGCACGACACCGTCACCGACCGGCATCACGTCCCCACCCTCGAGCGTGGCCTGCCCCCAGTCCAGTTCCGGGTCGCCCCACCACCGCCGGCTCCCGCGATAGTCCGGATGGAAGGTGTAGATCGCCTTCATCAGCAGCGTCTCCTCGCGCCGGGCACCCCAGGACAGCGGGTTCAGCGTGAGGCCTCCGTACAGCCAGCTGGTGGTGTCGCGCGTGTAGAGCATGTTCGGCAGTGGCGGCAGCAGGTACTCCGAGCGCGGTGAGCCGTTCACCTCGGCCAGCGCGACATAGTGAGGGCGGAACTCGGCCGGCAGATCCGCTGTGGCCAGGCCGCCGATGACATGGTCGGCGAGCACACCGGCGGGGACGGTGGCCAGATACGCGCGGGTGTCGGCGACCAGGCCCAGACCCACGCGATTGGGGACGATCGTGCGCTCGAGCAGCCACTCCCGGGCCGAGGGGATCTGCAACGTCTCGCCCAGCAGGCGGCGCAGCTCGACCACCTCCACACCCCGGTCGCTCAGCTGCTCGACGAAGTCGGCGTGATCGCGCTGGGCCGCCTGCACCCACATCACATCGTCGAAGAGCAGGTCATCGGCCGTCGAGGGCGTCAGTCGTTCGTGCGCACGCCCCGGTGCGCAGACGAGGACCTTGCGCAGCCTGCCGACCTCGGAGTGCACCCCGTGGGCGATGCTCATCCCGCGAGGACGGCCGCAGCGAACTCCCGCACGTGCTGCACGCGGTCCGGGTGGTCCAGGTGGGCGTTCCAGGGCCGGTCCATCAGGTACACGCGTGATCCCGTGCGGCGGATGGCCACCACGTTCTCGGCGCTGTCGTCGACGAAGTAGTCCGTGCGGACGAGCGCCTTGTCGGCGGTGAAGGTCAACTCGTCGTGCGGCACGCCGTGTCGGCTCACCCACGCGTGGGTCTGCTCCTGGACCGCCGCCTCGTAGGGGCTGAAGCCGCCGCTGCCGCGGGCCGTGACGAGATGGATGTGGTGGCCGGCACTGCGCAGGCGATCCAGGGCCTCGAGCGCTCCGTCGATGGGCGGTGCCCCGAACAGCCGGCCGTCGTGGATACAGCCCTCGATCACGCTCCACCACTGCTCCGCGGTGCATCCGTACTCCTGGTGCGGCGCCCAGGAGGTGACCGCCTGCACGCTCCCCGCCAGTCCTGCCTGCACGGTGAGCTGATGGGCCTGTCCCGACCAGTCGTAGAGGACGTCGTCGATGTCCACCCCGACCACGAGCTGCGATCCGTCCACACCGTCTCCTTCGTCGCTCGGCACCTCGCTCCACTGTGCCACGTGCGGTTGCGGGCTCAGTCCACCTGCACGCCCGCGACCAGCTCCTCGCACGCCCGGATGATCTCCGTCCGGGCCCCTGGTGAGGTCCACTGGCAACCGATGAACAACAGCTCGGTCTGCGAGAACAACCAGTACCCACGGAAGTCGTAGCGCGGTATCCGCATCTCCTGCGTGACCGCAGGCAGCCCGGCGACCTCGGTGAGCTCGGCCTCACCCAGTGCCTGTGAACCGAGCGCCTCCTGGTACTGCTGCACCCGCTCGAGCATCGCCTCCACCGGCACCTCGCCGCACTCGCGCGCGAGCTCACCCCAGTCCAGGCCCTCGTAGCCGAGAACACCGAGCAGGTCGAGGGTGTCGTAGGAGGGGTCCTGCGGCACGAGCGTGACCATGAAGGTCTGCGTCTCGTAGGCCAGATCGTCGTAGTAGCCATCGGCGTCCATGTAGCCGGCCGGCACCGTCCACGTCGCCTCGGACGCGACCGCGATCTCGGTGAGATCGACCTGTTCGCCGTCGCCGCCCTTCTCACGGGCCTGCGGATCGCCGCACTCCAGCAACTGTGGCGGGATGGTGCGCGGCGGCTCCTGGCCGGTACCGTCGGTGCCGGTCGGGCTGTCGGTACCACCCGGCCCGGTCGGCAGTCCGGGCCCGTCGGGGCCCCCGCCGAGCACCTGGCATCCGCTCAGCACCGTGGCGAGTACGAGCGCCGTCCCGAGGCGCCGGCCACGTCCGCCGCTCATCCGAGCCTCACGCTGGCGACGAGGTCGGCGCAGCCGTCCTCGATCACGGACCGGTGCTCCGGCGCCGTCCACTGGCAGTACACATGCACCAGATCCGATCGTGAGAAGAGCCAGTACCCGAGGTAGTCGTAGTCGGACAGGCCCACCTGTTGGGTGATCGCGGGCAGACCCGCCACCTCGGTCATCTCGGCGTCGGTCAGCGGTTCGGCGTCGATCTGCTCACGATAGCCCGCGAGGCGTTCCTCGACAGCCGACAGCGGCACCTGCGCGCACTCCTGCGAGAGCGCTCCCCAGTCGAGACCGCTGTAGACGACCACGTTGATCACGTTCAGGGAGGGGGCCGCGTCGCCGGCCGGCTCAGCCACCCAGATCTGCTCGAGGGTCTCGACCGGGTTGTCCTCCACGTAACCGAACGCCTCCTCGAAGCCCTCCGGCATGGTCCAGGTCGCCTGCGTCAGGTCCGTGTCGGTGAGCAACAGGTTCTGCGCGTCCGTACCGTCCTTGCCGCCGTCGTCCTTGCTGTCGGCCGACGGGTCACCGCACTCCAGCAGCTGTGGCGGAATGGTCGCCGGCCCACCGGGTCCGGAGCCGTCCGAGGACGAACCCGACGAGCCCGGTGAACCAGATCCGTCGCTGCCACCCGCGCCGTCACCGCCGCCATCGGGCTGGCACCCCGTCGCCGCGACCAGAGCGAGAGCGAGCACCGGTACTGCTCGCGTGATCCCCATGCGCACCGCCATCACTCCTGTCTGCGGACTCGTCCTGGGCGAACGCTACCGCGCCTGGGCCGGGCGGACGACGAGGCGCCCGCCCCGCACGCGGCGGGACGGGCGCCCTCACCGAGCGGGCGTGCTGGGCTCAGCCGCCCAGCTCCTCGCCGACGGCGTGCACGCGGATCGAGTTCGTGCTGCCGGAGACGCCCGGGGGCATGCCCGCCACGACGACGAGGCTGTCGCCCTCCTCGACCTGATCGGCACCCTTGAGGACCACGTCGACCTGGTTGATCATGTCGTCGGTGTGGTGCACGCGCGGCACCGTGTAGGTCTGCACACCCCAGCTGAGGGCGAGCTGGTTGCGCACCTCGGGCATCGGGGTGAACGCGAGCAGCGGGATGGCCGAGCGCAGCCGGGACATCCGCCGGGCCGAGTCGCCGGACTGGGTGAAGCAGGCGAGGTACTTCACGCCGAGCGTCTCACCGATCTGTGCCGCCGCCTTGGTGATCACACCGCCGCGCGTGTGCGGGGTGGCACGGAGCTTGGCGATCCGGTCGAGACCGTGCTCCTCGGTGTTCTCGATGATCCGTGCCATGGTCCGCACGCACTCGATCGGGTACTCCCCCACGCTGGTCTCACCGGAGAGCATCACCGCGTCGGCACCGTCGAGCACCGCGTTGGCGCAGTCGGAGGCCTCGGCGCGCGTCGGGCGGGGTGAGCTGATCATCGACTCCAGCACCTGCGTGGCGACGATGACCGGCTTGGCGTTGCGCAGGGCCAGCTCGGTCGCGCGCTTCTGCACGAGCGGGACCTCCTCCAGCGGGAGCTCCACCCCGAGGTCACCGCGCGCGACCATGATGCCGTCGAAGGCATCGACGATCTCGGGCAGGTTGTCGACCGCCTGGGGCTTCTCGATCTTGGCCACGACCGGGACGCGCCGTCCCTCCTCGTCCATGATCCGCGCCACGTCCTCGTAGTCCTCGGCGCTACGCACGAAGGACAGGGCGATGAAGTCCGCACCCTGGGCGAGTGCCCAGCGCAGGTCCTCGCCATCCTTCTCCGACAGCGCCGGGACGTTCACCGCCACGCCGGGCAGGTTCAGGCCCTTGTTGTTCGAGACCGGGCCGGGGACCTCGACGCGGGTGACCACCCGCGGTCCCTCGACGGCGGTCACGCGGACGGTGACGCGGCCGTCGTCGATGAGGATCGCATCGCCCGGGTTGACGTCCTGCGGCAGGCCCTTGAACGTCGTGGAGACGAGTTCCTTGGTGCCCTCCACGTCCTCGGTGGTGATGGTGAAGGTGTCCCCCTCGGCGAGGTAGTGCTTGCCGTCGACGAAGCGGCCCAGCCGGATCTTCGGGCCCTGCAGGTCCACGAGCACCGCGACCGCGCGTCCGGAGGCCTCGGCCGCCTCACGCACGCGGCGGATCACCGCGGCGTGCGCGTCCGCGTCACCGTGGCTGCGGTTGATCCGCGCTACGTCCATCCCGGCGTCGACCAACGCCTGGACCATCTCCGGGGACTCCGTGGCCGGTCCCAACGTGCACACAATCTTGGCTCTACGCATGTCTCAAACCTTATGCCTTCCGACCGTCGCGCAGGCGCATCACGGCCACCGGAGGACTCCGCACCCGCCACCGCTCGCCGGATGTTCGTCCTCGATTACCCATCCGTTCGCCCGGATGGCTTGCTTCTCGAGCCTCGCGCACCGCGCCGGAACGCGGGCATCTGCTCTCAGACGGTGATCGAGACCGTGGTCGGCTCGATCGGGGCGGGCAGCTCCGTCTCCCCCCGCAGGTACTGGTCCACCGCAGCCGCGGCGGACCGTCCCTCGGCGATCGCCCACACGATCAGGGACTGACCGCGCCCGGCGTCACCGGCCACGAAGACCTGCTCGTTGGAGGTCTGGAACTCGCTGCTGCGCACCAGGCGACCACGCTGGTCGACCTCGAGCCCCAGCTGCTCGACCAGCCCATCCGCCTGGACGCTGGTGAAGCCCATCGCGAGGAGCACGAGCTGAGCGGGGATGACCCGCTCGGTGCCCTCGATCGGCTCCGGGCGACCACCCGACATGTCCACCTCGACGACGCGGAGCTCCTTGACGGCCCCGTTCTCGTCACCGACGAACTCGACCGTGGAGGTGGCGTAGACACGCTCGCCGCCCTCCTCGTGCGCCGAGGAGACCCGGTAGGTCATCGGGTAGGTCGGCCACGGCTGGCCGGCGGGGCGCTCCTCGGTGGGACGAGGCATGATCTCGAGCTGGATCACGTTCTTCGCACCCTGCCGCAGCGCCGTGCCGAGGCAGTCAGCGCCGGTGTCGCCGCCACCGATGACGACGACGTCCTTGCCCTCCGCCGTGATCTGGTCGGGGACGTGCTCGCCGAGCGCCGCACGGTTGCCCTGCGGCAGGTAGTCCATCGCCTGGTGGATCCCCACCAGCTCCCGGCCGGTCACCGGCAGCTCACGCCGGATCGTCGCACCGGTCGCCAGCACGACGGCGTCGTACCGCTCCAGCAGCTCGGAACCGGTCAGCTGGCCGTCGGCGCCGATCTCGACGCCGGGGCGGAAGCGGGTGCCCTCGGCCTCCATCTGCTGCAGTCGGGCATCCAGGTGCCGCTTCTCCATCTTGAACTCCGGGATGCCATAGCGCAGCAGCCCGCCGATCCGGTCGTCACGCTCGAACACGGCGACGGTGTGCCCGGCGCGGGTGAGCTGCTGCGCCGTCGCCAGACCGGCCGGGCCGGATCCGATCACGGCCACGGTCTGACCGGTCAGTCGCTCCGGGACCAGCGGGGTGACGAGGCCACGTTCGAAGGCCTCGTCGATGATCGACAGCTCGATGTTCTTGATGGTGACCGGGGGCTGGTTGATACCGAGCACGCAGGAGGTCTCGCACGGAGCCGGGCAGAGCCGGCCGGTGAAGTCCGGGAAGTTGTTCGTCGCGTGGAGGCGCTCGATCGCCTCGTCCCACCGACCGGTCCGGGTGAGGTCGTTCCACTCGGGGATCAGGTTGCCCAGCGGGCAGCCGTTGTGGCAGAACGGGATGCCGCAGTCCATGCAGCGTCCCGCCTGGCGCTCCAGCGCCGCTGCGTCCTCCTCGCGCTTCTCGTAGACCTCGCTCCAGTCCATGATCCGCACCGGGACGGGCCGCCTGGTGGGCAGCTCGCGTTCCCGGACCTTCAGGAATCCCTTGGGATCAGCCACGGGTCGCCTCCATCACTCGGTTCCACACATCGGGTTCGGCCACGTCCACGCCGTCGGCTCGTGCCTGGGAGAGCACGGCGTTGACGCGGGCGTAGGCCGGCGGCAGCACGCGGGTCATCCGGCGCCGCACCTGCTCGCGGTCGGCCAGCAGCGCCTCGGCCACACGTGAGCCGGTGTGCTCGTGGTGGCGGGCCAGCAGGTCCATGACGATGTTCAGGTCCTCCTCGTCCATCCGGTCGAGGGAGAGATCACCGGTCGCCAGGGCGGCGGCGTTGACCAGATCCGGGTCCAGGTCGAGCACGTAGGCGGTCCCGCCGGACATCCCCGCGCCGAAGTTGCGCCCGGTCGGTCCGAGCACCAGCACGGTTCCGCCGGTCATGTACTCACACCCGTGGTCCCCGACGCCTTCCACGACGGCGGTCGCACCGGAGTTGCGCACGCAGAAGCGCTCGCCGACGATGCCACGCAGGTAGATCTCGCCCGCGGTGGCGCCGTAGCCGATGACGTTGCCGGCGATGACGTTCTCGCCCGCCTCGAACGTGGCTGCCGCGTCCGGCCGCACGATCACGCGGCCGCCGGAGAGTCCCTTGCCGACGTAGTCGTTGGCGTCACCCAGCAGCCGCAGCGTCACCCCGCGAGGGACGAACGCGGCGAAGGACTGACCGGCTGATCCGTGCAGCGTGACGTCGATGGTGCCGTCGGGCAGTCCGGCGGCACCCCGGGAGCGGGTGACGGCGTTGCCGAGCATCGTCCCGACCGTGCGGTTGACGTTGCGCACGTTCTCCTCGATCGTGACGGGTTCGCCACTGTCGATGGCGCCCTGCGCCTGGGCGATGAGCACGTTGTCCAGCGCCCGGTCCAGGGCGTGGTCCTGGGCCTTGACCTGGCGCGGCGCCGATCCCGCCGGCAAGGTCGGCTTGACCAGGATCGGGGACAGGTCCAGGCCCGAGGCCTTCCAGTGCTCGACGGCCGCGCGGGTGTCGAGCGCGTCGACGGCGCCGATCGCCTCGTCCAGGGACCGGAACCCGAGCTGCGCAAGGTACTCGCGCACCTCCTCGGCGATGTACTCGAAGAAGGTCACCACGTACTCGGCCTTACCCGAGAAACGGGACCGGAGCTCGGGGTTCTGGGTGGCCACACCCACCGGACAGGTGTCCATGTGGCACACCCGCATCATCACGCAGCCGGAGACCACCAGCGGGGCGGTCGCGAAGCCGTACTCCTCCGCGCCCAGCAGGGCGGCGATGATGACGTCGCGCCCCGTCTTCAGCTGGCCGTCGGTCTGGACCACGATCCGGTCGCGCAGGTTGTTGGCCACCAGCGTCTGCTGGGTCTCGGCGAGGCCGATCTCCCAGGGCCCGCCCGCGTGCTTGAGCGAGGTGAGCGGGCTGGCGCCCGTTCCGCCGTCGTGGCCCGAGATCAGCACGACATCCGCGTGCGCCTTGGACACACCGGTGGCCACGGTGCCGACCCCGACCTCGGAGACCAGCTTCACGTGCACCCGCGCCTGCGGGTTGGCGTTCTTCAGGTCGTGGATGAGCTGAGCGATGTCCTCAATCGAGTAGATGTCGTGGTGCGGCGGTGGGGAGATGAGCCCGACGCCCGGGGTGGCGTGCCGGGTCTTGGCCACCCACGGGTAGACCTTCGCGCCGGGCAGCTGCCCGCCCTCACCGGGCTTGGCGCCCTGGGCCATCTTGATCTGGATGTCGTCGGCGTTGACCAGGTAGTCCGAGGTCACACCGAACCGGCCGGAGGCGACCTGCTTGATGGCACTGCGGCGCCGCGGGTCGTACAGCCGGTCCTCGTCCTCGCCGCCCTCACCCGTGTTCGACTTGGCGCCGAGCTGGTTCATCGCGATGGCGAGCGTCTCGTGGGCCTCCACGGAGATCGAGCCGTAGCTCATCGCACCGGTGGAGAACCGCTTGACGATCTCGCTAGCCGGCTCCACCTCCTCGATGGGGATCGGCGCACGCGCGCCCTGCTTGAACTCGAACAGCCCACGCAACGTCATCAGCCGCCGTGCCTGCTCGTCCACGCGGGAGGTGTAGTCGCGGAAGACATCGAAGCGGCGGTTGCGGGTGGAGTGCTGGAGTCGGAAGACCGTCTCCGGGTCGAACAGGTGCGGGTCACCCTCACGGCGCCACTGGTACTCGCCGCCCACCTCCAGCCGGCGGTGTGCCGGGGCGATCCCGCTCGGCGGGTACGCGGTGGCGTGCCGCGCGGCCGCCTCCGCCGCGATGACGTCGAGGTCGACGCCCCCGAGCGGGCTGGCCGTGGCGGTGAAGTACCTGTCGACGAGGCGCTGCGAGAGGCCGATCGCCTGGAACACCTGGGCACCCCGGTAGGAGTGCACCGTGGAGATGCCCATCTTGCTCATCACCTTGAGCACCCCCTTGCCCAGGCCCTTGATGAGGTTCTTCACGGCCTGCTCGGGCGTGACGCCCTCCACGACGCCGGAGCGCACCAGCTCCTCGACGCTCTCCATCGCCAGGTACGGGTTGACGGCGGCCGCCCCGTAGCCGATGAGCAGTGCGACATGGTGCACCTCGCGTACGTCCCCGGCCTCGACCAGCAGCGAGATCCGCGTCCTGGTCTGCCGGCGGATGGTGTGGTGGTGCACCGCACCGGTGAGCAGCAGCGACGGGATCGGGGCGAGCTCGGAGTCGGACTCACGATCGGAGAGCACGATGAAGCTCGCGCCGTCGGCGATCGCGGCGTCCACCTCGGCGAAGATCTCCTCCAGCCGCTCCTCCAGCGCCTGGGCCCCGCCGGCCACGCGGTACAGACCGCGGATGGTGACGGACTTGAACTCCTTGCCCGGCCCGCGGGTGCGGTGGATGTGCTTGATCTTCGCCAGATCGTCGTTGTCGATCGTGGGGAAGGGCACGATGAGCTTGCGCGCGTGGTCGGGGATGTCCGAGAGCAGGTTCGGCTCGGGGCCGATGGCCCCACCGAGGGAGGTGACGAGCTCTTCGCGGATGGCGTCCAGCGGGGGGTTGGTCACCTGGGCGAACATCTGGATGAAGTAGTCGAAGAGCATGCGCGGACGCGAGGAGAGGACCGCGATCGGGGTGTCGGTCCCCATCGAGCCCAGCGCCTCGGCGCCGGTGGCGGCCATCGGGCGCAGCAGGATCCGCAGCTCCTCCTCGGTGTAGCCGAACGTCTGCTGACGCCGGGCGACCGAGTTGCGGGAGTGGTCCACGTGCTCGCGCGCGGGCAGGTCCTCGAGGCGCACGAGGTTGTCCTCGAGCCATTGGCTGTACGGGTAGGCGTCGGAGAGCTGGCTCTTGATCTGGGCGTCCTCGACCACTCGGCCCGAACCGGTGTCGACGAGGAACATCTTGCCCGGTGCGAGCCTGCCCTTGCGGGCGATACGGGCCGGCTCCAGGTCCAGCACGCCCGCCTCGCTGGCGAGCACCACCAGGCCGTCGTCGGTGATCCAGTAGCGCCCCGGGCGCAGGCCGTTGCGGTCGAGCACGGCGCCGATGTAGCGGCCGTCGGTGAAGCACATCGCGGCCGGGCCGTCCCACGGCTCCATGATGGTCGAGTTGTACTCGTAGAACGCCCTGCGCTTGGCGTCCATCGAGCCGTGGTTCTCCCAGGCCTCCGGGATCATCATCAGCACGGCGTGCGGCAGCGAACGACCACCCAGGTGCAGCAGCTCGAGGACCTCGTCGAAGCTCGCCGAGTCGCTCTGCTCCTCATCACAGATGGGCAGGAGCGGCGCCAACTCACCGAGCACGTCCGAGGAGATCGTTCCCTGGCGGGCGGCCATCCAGTTCCGGTTGCCGCGCACGGTGTTGATCTCACCGTTGTGGGCCACCATCCGGAACGGATGGGCCAGCGGCCACGACGGGAAGGTGTTCGTCGAGAAGCGTGAGTGCACCAGCGCCAGCTCGCTCGCGAAGCGCGGGTCGGACAGGTCGGGGAAGAACGGCTCGAGCTGGCCGGTGGTGAGCATGCCCTTGTAGACGAGGGTCCGGCTCGACAACGAGGCGAAGTACACGCCTGCGGTGTGCTCGGCGCGCTTGCGCAGCCGGTAGGCGCGGCGGTCCAGCTCCACGTCCGCGACGTCGCGTCCGGGTGCCGCCACGACCAGCTGGCGGAAGATGGGCATGCAGTCACGTGCCATCTGGCCCACGAGCTCGGTGGTGACCGGCACGTCCCGCCAGGCGAGCACCTCGAGCTGCTCCTCGGCCGCGATCTCGCCGATCAGGCGAGCCGCCTGTGCTGCCTCCTGCTCATCGGCCGGCAGAAACGTCAGCCCGATGGCGTAGTGGCCGGGGGCGGGCAACTCGGCATCGACCACGTCGCGCAGGAAGGCGTCCGGGATCTGCGTCAGGATCCCCGCACCGTCCCCGGAGTTCTCCTCGGCCCCGACCGCGCCACGGTGGTCGAGGTTCGCCAGTGCCGTCAGCGCGGCGTCGACGATGTCGCGCCCGGGGGTCCCGCGCATCGTGGCGACGAAGGCGACACCGCAGGCATCCTTGTCCTGCGCCGGGTCGTACAGCCCGTGCTTGGCAGGGGCTGCGCTGAAGCGCTGGTAGGGGCTCCCGCCCTGGGGGGTGCCGTTCATCCGACCATCCTCACCACCGCAAGGACTTCGGGGGAGATCCTGCGGCATCGATTGCGTTCTGCTGGGACGCCGTCGACCCACGTACTACCTTCAGTTTACCGTGTCGCGACCCAGGCACGAAAAGCGGCCGGGGCCATGAGGGTGACGGCAGGTGCGCGGCGCCGGTGCATCGGGGACGATAGCGTACTGTCGCCGCGGGAGCGGCGAACCGGGCCGCTCGGGCCCGGCGATCTCACCTGTCGAACGTGGAGCCGGGCTCCCGCTCCTGCGCCGCGCCGTCCCCGGGGTCGTCCTCCTCCGCCGCCGCGGGGGCCGCCGTGGTCTCCGGCTCAGCCGGCCCCGGGGCTTCCTGTCCCGCGGCCTCGGACGGTTCGCGGCCCGGCAGCCACGGCGAGTCCTCCCGCTGCGGATGGCGCCGCGAGAGCACGAGGAAGATCACCAGTGCGGCGACCCCGACGAGGATGGAGGTCCACACGTTGAGGCGCAGACCCAGGACCGTCTCGGCCTCGTCGATGCGCAGCATCTCGATCCACACCCGGCCGAGGGTGTATCCCAGCACGTACAGCCAGAAGACGCGCCCGTGACCGAGGCGGTAGCGCCGGTCGAGCCAGACCAGGAGCCCGGCGAGGGCGAGGTTCCAGACCAGTTCGTACAGGAACGTCGGGTGGAACAGCGTGCCGTCGGGGTAATCCAGGCCCTGGGCGGCGACCACCGCCGGATCAATCTGCAGACCCCAGGGCAGATCCGTCGGCGCGCCGAAGAGCTCCTGGTTGAAGTAGTTGCCGAGCCGGCCCACGGCCTGGGCGACCAGGATGGCCGGCGCCATCGCGTCGGCCACCGTCGACAGCCGCAGGCCTGCACGACGCAGCACGATCCACGCCCCGAGCGCCCCGGCCGGGATCGCCCCCCAGATGCCCAGGCCCCCGTTCCAGATCGCGAAGGCGTTCCACGGATTACCCTCGGGGCCGAAGTAGGCATCCGGGGACGAGAAGACGTGGTAGATGCGCGCCCCGATGATGCCCAGTGGCACCGCGAGGAAGACCGCGTCCATCAGGACGCCGGTCGGACCACCTCGGTCGCGGTAGCGCCGGACCGAGATCCAGGTCGCGATCGCGATCCCGGACAGGATGGCGAGGGCATAGGCCCGGACCGGGATCGGCCCCAGCTCCCAGGTCCCCTGCGAGGGGCTCGGGATCCCGGCGGCCACCGTACCCCACGCCGACGGGTCGGCCGCCACCGCCCAGGCGCTCACGCGGTGCCGCTCTCGACGTCGCGGGCGCCGCGGACGCCCGCCGCGAGCTCACGCGTCAGGCCGCGCAGGGACGCCAGCGCCGCCTCGCGGTCCCCGTCCGGGCGCTGCAGGGTCCGCACCAGCGCCGAGCCGACGATGACGCCGTCGGCATAGCCGGCCACCTCCCGCGCCTGCTCGGCGGTCGAGACGCCGAGGCCGACGCAGACCCGCTCGGCTCCGGCGGTCCGGGTGGCCGCCACGAGATCGCGGGCCTTCTCGCCGACGCTCGCGCGCGCTCCGGTGACGCCCATCGTGGAGGCCGCATAGACGAAACCGCGCGCTGCCGAGGCCGTGAGGTGGAGCCGCTCGGTGGTCGAGCTGGGTGCGACCAGGAAGACCTTGTCGAGGCCGTGCCGGTCGGCCGCGGCGATCCACTCCCCCGCCTCGTCGGGGATGAGGTCCGGCGTGATCAGGCCGGCGCCGCCCGCGTGGGCGAGCGCGGCGGCGAACCGTTCGACCCCGTAGCGCAGCACGGGGTTGATGTAGGTCATCACGAGCGTCGGCGCACCGGTCGCGGCGACCTCGCCCACCGCGCGCAGCACGTCGGCGGTGCGCGTGCCCTGATCCAGGGCCGCCTGGACGGCGTCCTGGATGACCGGCCCGTCCATGCCGGGATCGGAGTAGGGCAGACCCAGCTCGATGATGTCCGCGCCCGCCTCGACCGCGGCCTGGGCCGCGGCGATCGAGGAGTCGACGTCGGGATAGCCCACCGGGAGGTAGGCCACCAGCACGGCGCGCCCCTCGGCCCGCGCCGCATCGATGACCTGGGCGGTCCGTGAGGCGATCGCCTCGGTCATGAGGTCCCCTCCTCGCGCAGCTCCTCGGCGTCGACCAGATCGAACCAGCTCGCGGCGGTGGCTACGTCCTTGTCCCCGCGGCCGGACAGCGAGACCAGCAGCACCGTCTCGGTCGGGTCGCTGCCCGCGGGCGCCGAGGCCAGCAGCTGGTGGCCCAGGCGCAGCGCGCCGGCGAGGGCGTGGGCGCTCTCGATCGCCGGGATGATGCCCTCGGTGCGGCACAGCAGCCGGAAGGCCTCCATCGCCTCGGCATCGGTGACCGGCCAGTACTCGGCCCGTCCGATGCTCGCCAGCCACGAGTGTTCGGGGCCGACACCGGGGTAGTCCAGGCCGGCGGAGATGGAGTGGGACTCGATCGTCTGGCCGTCCTCGTCCTGGAGCAGGTACGAGCGCGCGCCGTGGAGCACGCCCGGGTCACCGGCCGTGATCGTGGCCGCGTGGCGCCCGGTCTCGACGCCGTCACCGGCTGCCTCGCACCCGACGAGGCGGACGTCGTCGTCGAGGAAGGCGTGGAAGAGGCCCATCGCGTTCGACCCGCCGCCTACGCAGGCCACCGCGACGTCCGGCAGCCGGCCGATGCGATCGAGGACCTGTCCGCGCGCCTCCTCGCCGATGATCTTCTGTAGGTCGCGTACGAGCGTCGGGAAGGGGTGGGGCCCGGCGACGGTCCCGAACACGTAGTTCGTGGTGTCGACGTTGGCGACCCAGTCGCGGAACGCCTCGTTGATGGCGTCCTTGAGGGTCTGCGAACCGGTCTCGACGGGGACCACCTCGGCGCCGAGCAACCGCATCCGCGCGACGTTCAGCGCCTGCCGCCGGGTGTCCTCGGCGCCCATGTAGATCGTGCACTCGAGCCCGAAGAGCGCCGCCGCCGTCGCCGTCGCCACCCCGTGCTGGCCGGCGCCGGTCTCGGCGATGACGCGCGTCTTGCCCACGAGTTGCGTCAGCAGCGCCTGGCCCAGGACGTTGTTGATCTTGTGCGAGCCGGTGTGGTTGAGGTCCTCGCGCTTGAGCAGGATCCTCACGCCGCCGGCGTGCGCGGCGAATCGCGGCACCTCGGTGATCGGGCTGGGCCGGCCGGTGTAGTCGCGGTGCAGCGCCGCGAGGCGATCGGTGAACTCCGGGTCCGTGCGCGCCTTCTCCCAGGCGGCCGTCAGGTCGTCCAGCGCGGCGATCAGTGCCTCGGGGACGAACCGTCCGCCGAACTCGCCGAAGTAGGGTCCGAGCTGCTCGCGTAGGCGCCGGCTGCTGGCGGTCATCGCGAACGCACCGCCCGCAGCGCCGGGTGGGCCCCGGCCGCGACCATGTCCGCCACCGCGACGCGGGGGTCACGCTGGGTGACCAGTGCCTCGCCGACCAGCACGGCGTCGGCGCCCGCGCGGGCGTACTCGAGCACGTCGTGCGGACCGCGCACCCCCGATTCGGCCACGGTCACCACACCGGCAGGCACGCGCGGCGCCAGCTCGGCGAAGACCCCTCGATGCACCTCCAGGGTGTGCAGGTCCCGGGCGTTCACGCCGATCACGCGCGCACCGGCGTCGGCAGCCCGCGCCACCTCCTCGGCGGTGTGGGCCTCCACCAGGGCCGTCATCCCCAGGGAGTGGATGCGTTCGACCAGCGAGGTGAGCACCGTCTGCTCCAGCGCCGCCACGATGAGCAGCACGAGGTCGGCGCCGTGGGCGCGAGCCTCCCAGACCTGGTACGGCGTGACGACGAAGTCCTTGCGCAGTACCGGGATGTCGACGCGGGCCCGGACGTCGGCGAGGTCCTCGAGCGAGCCGCCGAAACGGCGCCGCTCGGTCAGCACGCTGATGACGCTGGCACCGCCGGCCTCGTAGTCGGCGGCGAGCCCGGCGGGATCGGCGATCTCGGCGAGCGCGCCCTTGGACGGGCTCGAGCGCTTCACCTCGCCGATGACGGTCACCGCGTCCTCGCGCCGCAGCGCGTCGACGGCGTTGAGGGCACCGGTACGCGCCTCGGCCTGGCGTCTGAGGTCGTCCAGCGGGATGGCGGCCTCCCGGGCGGCCAGGTCCTCGCGGACACCGGCGACGATGTCTTCCAGAACGGTCACGATCCGCCTCTCCTCGGTTCGAGCACCATCGTAGGACCTGCGCGGCGGTGCCCGGTCACGGCGGACACGTCAGAAGGCGTACATCGACTCCGAGAAGAAGGCGCCGCCGATCAGGAGCGCCAGCAGCCCGATGGCGATCGCGATCGAGGCGAAGCCCAGGATGAGGCCGGCGAGCGCCATGCCCCCGTTGGTGGCACGGCCCTGGGCGACCGCCTTGCGTGCCATGAACCCGGTGACCACCGCGCCGATGCCGACCAGCCAGCCGATCCAGACGCAGCTCAGCACGATCGCGCCGATCCCCAGTCCCAGCGACCAGCCACCGAGAGTGTTGTCGGGACCGGTGAGTGCCGGGTAGGCCCCGTACCCACCGACCTGGGCGCGATGGTCGCCCGGAGCGCCGTAGCCCCCAGGCGGGCCGTAGCCGCTCGGCGGCTGGTCGTAGGGGCCCGCGGGTGCCGCGGGCGGGCCCGGCACGCCGGGCGTGCCACCGTAGGACGGCGGTCCGCCGTAGGAGGGCGTCCCGCCGTAGGGGGCGGGCTCGCCGTAGGGCGCACTCCAGGGACTCGACCCGGGCTGCTGGTGCCCGTAGGGCTCCTGCCCGGAGGTCGGGGTGGATGAGTCGTCGAAGCCGCCGGGGCGCTCGGAGTAGGGGCCGTAGGGATTGCCGGGACCAGTCACGTTCGCTCCTGATTACGGGGCCAGATAGGTGGACAGAACAGGCACGTTGCGAAGCACGCCGAAGACGAGGATGGCGGACGCGAGGGCCGGGAACAGCGCGCCCGGGATCCGCAGCGGGCGCTGGCCTCGCCAGGACCGCACCATCCACACGAGCCAGGCGAGCGCTGCCGCCGGGAGCAGCAGGGTGAGCAGGGGGTTGACCGACCACGCAGCCGCGAGGTCACCGCCGGCGAGGGCAGCCGTGGTGCGCAGCCCGCCACACATGGGGCAGTACAGGCCCGTCACCGCCAGCAGCGGGCAGAGCACCGGTCCCCCCGCCCCCGGCCGGAGCATCACCACCACGGCGGTGGCCGCAGCCGTCACGGCACCGATCACCGCCGGCGAGACCCGGTCCCTGGCCAGGCGGGGCGCGCCGGCGCCGGCTGCGTGGCCGGCATCGGTGCCCAGGTCGCTCATCAGCGCGAGCGCCGCACCTGGCCCAGGCCGACGGCCCGGAGGCAGAGGCTCACGACGGCACCGACGACGAGAGCCGCCCCACCACCCACCATCAGAGGCACGGAGACCAGGACGACACCGACACCGGCCAGCGTGGCCGCGATCACGCCGCCCCAGAAGAACGCCCACGCGGCCACGGTGCGGCCGTGGTTCTGGGGCGGGGAGGCGAGCGGGCGGATCCGGTCCGCCGGCCCGGTCACCGCAGCGGACTGTGCCGCACCGGGGTGTCCAGAGGTGGTCATGTTCGTGCCCTTCGTTCCGTCCGACGATCTGGGGTCAGCCTACCGGTCGGACGGATCCTCACCGCGGCTCAGCGCGTCCCAGTCCGACATCCGCGTCGTCCGCGAGCCCGGCTCGGCGCCGCCACCCTCACGCCCGCCTGCGTCCGCCGCCTGCCCGGAGGATCCACGCTCGTAGCGGCGCGCGGCCGGCTGCCACCGTCCCATCCGCCAGGGCAGCACCGCGCCCAGCACCGCCACAGCGGCGGCCGCAGCGATCGCGGGCCAGGGCCAGAACGTGGTCGAGACCGCACCGCCGAGCTCGCGGACACCGGTCATCTCCGCCGCCACGGACTGCAGCGATGTCTGCGGGTCGCGCAGGAAGATCACGATCGCAGCCACGGCTCCGAGGCCTCCGAGCGCGGCAGCGAACGCCGCGACCACGCGGGCCACCCGGCCCGCGAGACCGATCGCCAGTCCCGCCACGACGACGAGGAGCGCCAGGCTGGGCACGAGCGGGGCGCCGTCGGCCCCGGAGATCGAGGCCGTGCCCCCGGAACCGATCGCGGTGCGCACCGGCGCCTGCGCCCACGTCGGCAGGCTGAGCACGAGCAGCAGGGCGCCACCCACGAGCAGGGACAGCACGGCCGAGCGCCTCCCCACTCCGCTGGCGGGTGCCTGCCGGTCGCCGGTGGAGTCACCGCTCATCGGCTCACTCCACCTCGCCCACGCGGGCGGCGACCTGGACGGCGCGCACCGCTGCTGCTGCCTTGTTCCGCGTCTCCCAGTACTCGGCTTCCGGGTCGGAGTCGGCGACGAGGCCGCCCCCGGCCTGCACGCTCGCACGCCCGCCGCGGATGAGCGCGGTCCGGATCGCGATCGCCATGTCGAGATCGCCGGCGAGGTCGAAGTATCCGACCGTCCCGCCGTAGATCCCGCGCCTGGCCGGCTCCAGCTCGTCGATCAGGGCGATGGCCCGTGGCTTGGGTGCCCCCGAGAGCGTGCCGGCCGGGAAGGTCGCGGTGAAGACGTCGACGGCGCTGGTACCGGCCCGCACGGTCCCCACCACCGTGGAGCTCATGTGCATGATGTGGCTGAAGCGCTTGATCTCCATGAACTCGACGACGGCCACCGAGCCCGCCTCGCACACCCGGCCGAGGTCGTTGCGGGCGAGGTCGACCAGCATCAGGTGCTCGGCGCGCTCCTTCGGGTCGGCGAGCAGCTCTTCCGCGTGCGCCCGGTCCTCGGCCGGGTTCTGGCCCCGCGGACGGGAACCGGCGATCGGGAAGCTCTGCACCTCCCTCCCGCTCACCTTCACCAGGGTCTCCGGGCTCGAGCCGACCACGTGGAACTCCCCGCCGTCGGCATCGGCCAGGTGCAGGAAGTACATGTATGGGCTCGGGTTGATCGTGCGCAGCACCCGGTAGACGTCGAGCGGGTCGGCTGGGCACTCCAGGTCGAGCCGCTGGGAGAGCACCACCTGGAACACCTCACCGTCCCGGATGGCCTCCTTGGCGGCCTGCACCCCGGCCGCGTAGTCCTCGCGGGTGGTCCGGAACTGCAGCTCGGGCTGCTCGGCCTGCGTCAGCCGCAGCGCGCGCGAGCGGGCCGGCGCCACCAGCCGGCGCTCCATCTCGTCGAGGCGGGCGAGCGCGTCGTGGTGGGCCTGGTCCACGCGTTGGTCGCTGTCGTCACCGTTGATCGCGTTGGCGATCAGCCACACGTCGCCGGTGTGGTGGTCGATGGCCGCCATGTCGCCGACCAGGCACAGCGCCACGTCGGGGACGTCGAGCTCGTCCGGTGGCACCGACGGGAGCGTCGGCTCCCAGTGATGCACCACGTCCCAGCCCAGGGAGCCGACCAGTCCGCCGGTGAGCGGGGGCAGATGGGGCAGGGCCGGCGTGTGCAGCACCGCCAGCGTCCGGCGCAGCACCTCGAGCACGTCACCGTCGGTGGGGACCGAGACCGGCACATCACCGGACCAGTGCGCCCGGCCGTCGCGCTCGGTGAGGATCGCCCGGGCGGAGACGCCGATGAACGACCAGCGTGACCATGCGCCGTCGGAGGCGGACTCGAGCACAAAGGTGCCGGGCCTGCCCGAGGACAACTGCCGGTACAGGCCCACCGGCGTCACGTCGTCGGCGAGGAGGCGCCGGACCACGGGGATCACGCGCCGGTCCGGGGCCATCCGGCGGAACTGCTCCAGCGACGGCCAGGTGGTCCCCCACTCGGGCGGACCGGTGAGCTCGGGAGCGGCGGGGGTCGCGGTCATTCCGGCCGCCCCAGCGGCAGCAGCCCGCCGGCCCGGAAGCAGCTGCGGGCCCCGGTGTGACACGCGGGGCCGATCTGCTCGACCCGCAGCAGCAGCGCGTCGCCGTCACAGTCGATCGACGCCGAGCGCACGTGCTGCACGTGGCCCGACGTATCGCCCTTGCGCCAGTACTCCTGCCGTGACCGGGACCAGTACGTCACCCGGCCCTCGGTGAGCGTGCGGCGCAGCGCCTCGTCGTCCATCCACGCCACCATCAGCACCTCGTCGTTGTCATCGTCCTGCACGACGACGCACACGAGGCCCTGCTCGTTGCGCGCCAGCCGCTCGGCGACCTCGGGATCCAGGGTGAGACTCGCATCCAACACCCCTCGATCCTGCCACGTCCGCGGCGCCGGGCTCACGCGCTCGCCACGATCCACGAGGCGTGCATCCGCGCGTAGGTGCCCCCCGCACCGACCAGGTCTGCGTGCGGCCCGACCTCGACCACCCGGCCCGCATCGACCACCACGACCAGATCCGCGGCCTCGGCGGTGGAGAGGCGGTGGGCGATCGCGACCGAGGTGCGGCCCTCGGTGAGCCGTGCCAGCGCGGTGCTGATGCGCTGCTCGGTCGCCGGATCGACGGCGGAGGTCGCCTCGTCCAGGACCAGGACGTCGGCGTCGGCCAGGTAGGCGCGGGCGATCGCGACCAGCTGGCGCTCCCCCGCCGAGAGCGCCTCCCCGCGCTGCCCGACCTGCGTGCCGACCCCGCCCGGGAGGGTCCGGACCCAGTCCTGGACCCCGAGGGTGCGCAGCACCTCCTCGACATCGAGCTCGTCGACGGCGTCGGAACCGGATCCGGACCGGCGCCGTGCACCGTAGGCGATGTTCTGCTCGATGGTGCCCTCGAACAGGAAACCCTCCTGGGGCACCATCACGACGCGGTCCCGCAGCTCCGCAAGGGCGAGGTCGCGCAGGTCGGTGTCGTTCAGCCGCACCGACCCGGCGGCCGGATCCATCATCCGGGTGAGGAGCTTGGCAAGGGTGGTCTTGCCCGACCCGGTCTCGCCCACGACGGCGACCCGCGTCCCGGGCTCGATCGTCAGCGTCACGTCCTTGAGGACGCGCTCGGTGCCCGGGTAGGCGAAGGAGACGTCCTGGAAGTGCAGCCGTGCGGGGCCGCGGGGGCCCGCCGGCTCCGGGCTGTCCGGGTCGGTCACGTCCAGCGGCGTGTGGAGCACACTGATCACCCGGCGCCAGCCGGCGACCGCGTTCTGCATCTCGTTGAGCACCTCGGTGGCCGACTGCACCGGCCCGACGAAGAGCTGGACCAGGAAGAGGAACGCGAGCAGCTCACCGACCGTGATCTCGCCGGCCAGGCCGAGCATGGTGCCCAGGACGACGACCGCGCTGAGCGCCAGGCCCGACAACAGAACCCCGGTGGAGAAGGCCAGGGCCGCCAGCGTCTGCGCGCGCACGGCTGCGGCGCGATGATCCTCGATCGCGGAGTCGAGGCGGCGCTGGGTGCGCTCGCCGGCGCCGTAGGCACGGATCGTCTGCGCCCCGACCACGGCCTCCGAGATCCGACCCAGCATGAGGCCGACGCGCTCACGGACCCCGCCGTAGGCACGGCTCAGGTGCCGTTGCGCACGCGGGGCGAGGATCAGCATCGGTGCCATCGCCAGCCAGACCACCAGCGCCAGCTGCCAGGAGTAGATCGCCATCGCCACGGTGGCAGCCACGATCTGCAGCGAGGAGAGCAGCAACATCATGCCGCCCCACTGCACGAACATCGAGATGGTGTCGACGTCGGAGGTGACCCGCGCGACGAGGGCTCCGCGACGCTCGGAGTTCTGCGTCAGCACGGACAGGTCGTGCACGTGCCGGAATGCCTTCACCCGCAACTGGGCCAGACCGGCCTCCGCGGCGCGGAAGAGCCGGACGTTGACCCAGGTGGTGCAGGCGGAGGTGAGCACGAGGCCGACGGCGGCCACCGCGCACAGCTGGACCGCGAGGGCCACATCCACACCGCCGTCGGCGAACAGCCCGCGATCGGTCGTGAGCTGGACGGCCATCGGCACGATCACCTTGCCGGCGGTCGCGACGATCGCCAGCAGAGCGGAGACGACGATGCCGTTCTTGATGGCCGGGGACAGGCGGATCCCTTCGCGGACGGTGGCCAGGACCCCGAGCGAGGAGGTCTGCTCGATCTGCGCGCTCTCGCGGTTCACGGCCCCACCTCCGCACGCTCGTCGCGACCGCGCTGGTAGGCGGTCACCAGCTGGCGATAGCCGGGATCCTCGGCGAGCAGCCGGGCGTGCGGGCCCACGCCGGTGACCTGACCGCGGTCCAGGTGCAGCACCGTATCGGCGAGGGCGATCGTGGCGTTGCGGTAGGCGACCATCACCACCGTCACCCCGGTGGCCAGCTCCCGCAGCCCCGTCAGGATCGACTGCTCCACCACCGGGTCCAGGGCCGAGGTCGCGTCGTCGAGCAGGAGCAACCGGGGGCGCCGGATCAGGGCGCGAGCGATCGCCAGACGCTGCCGCTGGCCCCCGGACAGGGAGGCACCGCGCTCGCCGATGACGGTGTCGAGACCGTGCGGGAGTGCGTCCACGAAGCCGTCCGCGCAGGCGATGCGCAGCGCCGTCCACACCTCCTCGTCGGAGAAGTCGCTCGCGGCGCCCTCCCCCAGGGTGACGTTGTCGCGGACGCTGTCCTCGAACACGAACGCCTGCTGGGACACCAGGGCGACGCCGGCCGTGCGCTGGGCACCGCTCAACTGCGTGACGTCGACACCGTCGTAGCGCACCACCCCCTCCGAGGGGTCCCGCAGCCGGGCCAGCAGGTCCACCAGGCTGGACTTCCCGGAGCCGGTGGAACCGACCACGGCCAGGGTCCGACCGGCCGGCACGTCGAGGCTCACGTCCCGCAGGATCGTGCGGTGGCCCTCCGGGGAGTCGGCGTCGGGCACGCGCAGGGTGGCCGCGCGCACCTGCACCGCCAGCCCGGAGGTGCCGGGCAGCGGGAACGCCCCGTCGGGCAGATAACCCCGCGCATCGATCACGCGCGAGATCCGGTCGTGACCGACCAGGGACCGCGGGAGGTCGCCGAGCACGAAGCCGATGGCACGCACCGGGATGGCCAGGACCGTGAGGAGGTAGGAGGCGGTGACCACGTCACCGGTCTCGATGTGGCCGGCCGCCACCCGGGCAGCTCCGAGCGCGAGCACGAGCAGGGTCGCCAGGGCGGGGAGGAGATCGATCACCGGGTCGAACACCGAGCGGATCCGGCCCACACCGACGTTGGCGGCACGCAGCCGGTCGGCCGCGGCCGCGAACCGCTCCTCCTCGACCTCGACCGTTCCCAGCGACTTCACGACGGCGGCCGCCTCGAAGCTCTCGTGCGCGACGTCGGAGACCACGGCGCGCTCGTGCTGGACCCGCGTCACCGCCGGCGCCATCCGGCGGCGGTAGACCGCATTGACCAGCAGGATCACCGGGAGCATGCTGACGCCGATGGCCCCCAGCACGGGGTCGGCTGCGAGCATCGCGCCGCTGGCCACCAGGATCATCGCGACCACGCCGAGCGCGAACGGCAGCGGACCGAAGACGAACCCGGCCGTCTCCGCGTCGGCGTTGGCGTTCGAGAGCAGCTGACCCGCCGGGTGCCGGCGGTGCCAGGTCATCGGCAGCCGCAGGTACTGCCGGGTGACGGCGCGGCGATGTCCCGCCTGCACGCCGAGGGCCGCCACGCCGGCAAAGGTCCGGCGCAGCGCCACCCCGACCGCCGTGGCGGCAGCGATCGCGAGCAGCGCCAGCCCTGCCCGCCAGACGGCTCCCGTGGGTACCTCGCCCCCGCTCAGCGCGGGCACGATCACCCGGTCGGTGACCTGACCCAGGGCCCACCCGGAGGCGACCATGGCCAGGCCGTAGCCGACGCTGGCGCCGATCGCGATCGCGAACGCGCGCGGCTGGGTCCTCAGCCCACGGCCCAGCAGCAGGAAGGAACGACGTACGGCGCCGCCGGTGAGGGTGTGGGGCCGATCGGGAGGGGTGCGGGCCGGGCCGGGAGGCACGGTGGGCATGCAGGAACGACTCCCTCGGGGGATGCAGGCTGGGGCCGCTCGGCGACGGAGCGCCCGGCGGGGACGGACGCGCCAATCCTTCCATACGCCACCGGCCGTGTGAAAACGGTCCCAGGTGACGCTCCCCACGGCGCCCGGCGCCGGTGTGCCAGGCTGAGGCCATGTGGGCACAACGTGAACAGCGTGACCTCCTGGCGACGATGCGAGCCGCCGGGCCCGAGGCACCGACCCTCTGCGAGGGATGGCTGACGCGCCACCTCGCCGCGCACCTGTACCTGCGTGGTCACCGGCCGTGGGCACTGGCGCGGGGCGCAGACGCCGCCACCGACGAGCTCGCGGACACGCTCACCGGGGCCGACGCCTACGAGAGAGTGCTGGCCGACTTCGCCGGTCGCGGCCCGGGCCTGTCCGGACTGCCGGCGCTACCGCTGGTCGGTGCGCGCCTCGACGACACCGCCAACCATCTCGAGTACCTCGTCCACCACGAGGACGTGCGCCGCGGCGGGGACGCCCCGGCCGGGCCACGAGAGCTCGACGCCGCGCAGGAGCGAGCGATCTGGGACTCGGTGGTGCAGCTGGGCCGGCTCGCCTACCGCAGGGCGCCGGTGGGTGTGGTGCTCCTGTGGCCCGGAGGCAGGCGCGCCCAGGTCCGCCGTGACAGTGACAGCGTCGTCCTGGTCGGCGCGCCGGTGGAGCAGGCGCTGTGGGCGTTCGGGCGTCGCGACCACGCCGACATCCGCCTCGAGGGTGAGGCACACTCGGTCGCGCGGATGCAGGACTGGGCCCGCGGGGTCTAGCGGGGCCCAGCGGACCTAGCGGACGGGCAGCCCCTCGGCCCGCAGCGCGTCCTTGACCTGCCCGATGGTCAGGGTGGCGAAGTGGAACACGCTCGCCGCCAGCAACGCGTCCGCTCCGGCGCGCGCGGCGGCCACGAAGTGCTCGACGGTCCCGGCGCCCCCGCTGGCGATCAGCGGGACGCCGACCTGCTCGCGGACGCGGGTGATCATCTCCAGGTCGAAGCCGGCGGTGGTGCCGTCGGCGTCGATCGAGTTCAGGAGCACCTCGCCCACGCCGAGATCCTCGGCCTGGCGTACCCACGCGAGCGCGTCCAGGCCGGTCCCCCGGCGGCCGCCGTGGGTGGTGACCTCGAAGCCGGAGTCGGTGGTGGTGCCCTCGCGGGTGCGACGCGCGTCGACCGAGAGCACCAGCACCTGCGAACCGAACCGCTCGGCGACCTCCCGGATCAGCTCCGGACGGGCGATCGCGGCGGTGTTCACGCCGACCTTGTCCGCGCCCGCACGCAGCAGGGCATCGACGTCCGCGACGCTGCGCACCCCGCCGCCCACGGTGAGCGGGACGAAGACCTGCTCCGCGGTGCGCGAGACCATCTCCAGCGTCGTCGCCCGACCCTGGGTGGAGGCGCTGACGTCGAGGAAGGTGACCTCATCCGCCGTCGCGGCGTCGTAGCTGCGGGCCAGCTCGACCGGGTCCCCGGCGTCACGGAGGTTCTCGAAGTTGACGCCCTTGACCACGCGGCCGGCGTCGACGTCCAGGCACGGCACCACCCGGATCGCGACGGTCACGACTCCTCCGCCCTGGCACCGGGGTCGGCACCCGCCGACCCCTCGGTCCCGTCCAGCGCGGAGACAGCGAGCACATCGATCACGTACACGAGGGTATCCTCCCCGAACGCCTGCGACGGCGGGACGATGAGCATCACCTGCGAGCCCACGGGAGCATCGACCAGTCCGTTCTGCCAGCCCTCGATCAGCCCGGTGAACGCGATCGTCGTCGGACCCTCCCCGCTCGCCCACGTGCCGTCGACGACCTCGCCGGTCTCCCACGAGACCGCCGTGTAGCGGACGGTGACGGCGAGCTCGGCCTGCACCTGCGGCCCGTCCCCGCGCTTGAGCGTCACGACCTCCAGCTCGGAGGGCGGGTCGTCGTCGGGGATCTCCACCGTCGGCGCGCCGGTCTCGTCCAGCGTCACCGCGGGGGCACCGGGCGGTGGTTCGACCGGCTCCCCCCAGGCCCGGGTGTGGCGCACGTCGTAGACGAGCACCGCGGGCGCCGGTCGCTCGTCGGTCCCGAGCTCGACCCGCAGCAGCCGGGAGCCCTCGGGGGTCCCGAGCAGGTCCTCGTACAGCGGCCCGGCGTCGTTCTCGGTGATCATGATCGTCTGCGGCTGGGACCCGAAGTTGCTCGACTCCACCTCGCCGGTCTCGGCGTCGACCGCCAGGAAGGACACGAGGGCGAGGTCGCCCTCGGCGAGCTCCGGCCCGGTTCCCTCGACCACGGTGCGCGTCGAGGTCTCGGTGACCTCCAGCGGCGCCTCGAACTGCACGTTCGGGCGGGCCCCGAGCTCACCGGCCACCTCCACCTGCTCGGCCGCGGGCGGGGCGGGTTCGGCGTCGGGCTCGGTGCATCCGGCCAGCAGCATCAGGGCCAGGCCCGCCAGCAGCGCGCGGGGTATCGAGAGCACCGGGAGCGATGCCGGGGGCACGGAAGGGCGGGAGCGGCAGGCGAACACGAGGGCCGATCCTACGCGCTCGGCCCGGGCGTCCCCCCGCCCGAGCCGTCCATGCTCGCGATCAACCGCGCTACACGCTCGTCCTCGGAGCGGAACGGGTCCTTGCACAGCACCGTCCGGCCGGCGCTGTCGTTGAGCTTGAGGTGGACCCAGTCCACGGTGTAGTCGCGCCGCCGCGCAGTCGCCGCCTGCACGAACTCCCCGCGGAGCTTGGCCCGGGTGGTCTGCGGCGGTTGCTCGACCGCCGCGGCGACCTGCTGCTCGGTGACCACGCGGGTGACCAGCCCGCGCTCGCCCAGGCGGGCGAACAGACCGTCCGTGCGGGAGATGTCGTGGTAGGCCAGGTCGAGGCGGAGCACCCGCGGGTCGGACAGCGACACACCGTGGGCGCCGGCGTAGCGGTCCAGCAGCCGCTGCTTGATGGCCCAGTCCAGATCGCGGTCGACGAGGGTGGTGTCCTGCGTGCGCAGGGCCTTCAGGCCGCGGGCCCACAGCTCGAGCACGCGGTCGTCGTGCGGCTGCTTGTCCGTGCCGGACAGGAAGTCACGGACCCGGTCGAGGTAGACCTGCTGCACCTCCACGGCCGTGTACCGGGCGCCGCTGGCCAACGCGACCGGAGCCGTGGCCGTGATGTCGTGGGAGATGTCGCGCAACGCCCGGACCGGGTTCTCCAGGCTGAGGTCGGGAACGACGCGGCCGGCCTCGAGCATGCGCAGCAGCAGGTCGGTCATCCCGACCTTGAGGTAGGTGGTCGTCTCCGACATCGAGGAGTCGCCCGAGATCACATGCAGGCGCCGGTAGCGCTCCGCGTCTGCGTGCGGCTCGTCGCGGGTGTTGATGATGGGCCGCGAACGGGTGGTGGCCGAGCTCGTCGCCTCCCAGAGGTGGTCCGCACGCTGGGAGAAGCAGTAGACCGGACCCCGGGAGGTGACCTGGACGTGCCCGGCGCCGGTGAGCACCTGCCGCGTGATCAGGAAGGGCACGAGCGCGTCGGCGAGGCGGGCGAAGTCCCCGCGGCGGCGGATCAGGTAGTTCTCGTGACAGCCGAAGGAGTTCCCGGCGGAGTCGAGGTTGTTCTTGAACAGGTGCACCCTGCCCTCGATGCCCTCGGCCTCCAGCCGCTCCTGGGCATCGGCCACGAGCCCCTCGAGGATGCGCATGCCGGCCTGGTCGTGAGCGACCAGCTGGGCCAGGTCGTCGCACTCGGCCGTGGCGTACTCGGGGTGGGAGCCGACGTCGAGGTAGAGCCGGGCACCGTTGCCGAGGAAGACGTTGGACGAACGCCCCCAGGCGACCACCTTGCGGAACAGATAGCGGGCCACCTCCTCGGCCGAGAGCCCCCGCCCCTCGGGGGCGGCGCAGGTGACCCCGAACTCGGTCTCGAGACCGAAGATCCGCCGGCTCATGCGTCGGCGCCGGACCCGGCGTCGCCCCGCTGCAGCAGGCCGTCGAGCGCGTCCGCATCGAGCCGGCGGAAGGTGCGCCGCCCGCGGGTGCGGTCGAGCACGGCCGCCTCCAGGTCTGCGGCCGGGATGCGCCGGCGGACGCCGTCGGTGTCGGTGCCGAGGGTGCTGACGGCGAGCACGAGGGCGTCCGCCAGTGTCAGTGCGGGCCGCCACGCGGCAGCGATACGGCCGCCGAGCTGATCGGCGGCGCCACCCATGACGACGAAACCGGACTCGTCTGCGACGGAGCCGTCGTAGCCCAGCCGGTAGATCTGGTCGCTGCCCTGGTCCGTGCCCACCTCGGCCACGGCGATCTCCACCTCGAGCGGCTTGGACTCGGTGGTGAACACCGACCCCAGGGTCTGGGCGTAGGCGTTGGCCAGGCCCCGGGCGGAGACGTCGCTGCGGTCGTAGGAGTACCCGCGCAGGTCGGCATACCGGATACCCGCCACCCGTAGGTTCTCGAACTCGTTGTACTTGCCCACGGCGGCGAAGCCGATCCGGTCGTAGATCTCGCTGATCTTGTGCAGCGCCCGGGACGGGTTCTCCGTGACGAACGCGATTCCGCCGTCGTAGCCGAGGACAACCACCGAGCGGCCACGGGCGATCCCCTTGCGGGCGAAATCGGCCCGGTCCTTCATCAGCTGCTCGGGCGAGACGTAGAACGGCTGCGTCATGCCTGTCTCCTTCGCTCGGGGAGCCCACGCAGCCTGGCGACCACGTCCGCCAGCTCGGCGTCGGGCACCCGCTCGTAGCCGCCGGAGCCGATGCGCGCCACGATCGGGTAGATGCCACGCTCGACGTCGGGGCCACCGGTGGCGGAGTCCTCGTCCGCAGCGTCCATGAGCGCGTGCACGACCACCTCGACGCCGTCGGCGATGCCCAGGGCAGGGCGCCAGAGCTTCTTCAGCGACCCGCGGGCGTGCACCGAGCCGGAACCGATGCTGTGGTACTCGATCTCCTCGTAGCGACCGCCCACGACGTCGTAGGAGAAGATCCGGCCCGCCCCGGTGCCGGGGTCGTAACCGCCGAACAACGGCAGGGCGACCAGCCCTCGCAACGCCATGCCGAGGTTGCCGCGGACCATCGCCCCGAGCCGGTTCGCCTTACCCTCCAGCGACAGCCGCGCGCCCTCGATCTTCTCGTAGTGCTCGAGCTCGAGCTGGAAGAGCCGCACGAGGTCGACCGCCACACCCGCCGTGCCGGCGATGCCGATGGCCGAGAACTCGTCCGCGGCGAAGACCTTCTCCATGTGCCGGTGCGCGATGGTCGATCCCATCGTCGCCCGGCGATCACCGGCCATCACCATGCCGCCTTCCACCGCCACGGCCACGATCGTGGTGGCGTGCGGGGGCGCCAGGGCCTGGCCACCGTCTCCGGCGGCCGCGCCGGCGGGCAGGAGCTCCGGCGCGTGCGCCGAGAGGAAGTCCACGAACGACGCGCTCCCCGGCCGGGTGAACGCGGCCGGGAGCCGGTCGGGGTAGCGCTGCTCGGCCGAGGTCACTGGCCGCCCTTCTGCACGAATCCGCGCACGAACGACTCGGCATTGGTCTCGAGCACGTCGTCGATCTCGTCCAGCAGCGAGTCGACCTCGGTGTCGCGGGACTGCCCGCCACCGGTCGGGGGCGGCGCCGGGTCCTCGTCCGGTCGGCGGTCGGGGTGGGGCTGGTCGAACTGTCGTGGCGACATCGCAGGCTCCGTGGGTCGGCGCGGACGGGTGCTCGTGGCGATCCTACGTCTGCGGCGCGGCCGGCGGCCCGCCGAGCGCAGCCAGCAGGTCGGCCGCGTCGGGGTGCTGGTCCAGCAGGGCTCCGACGTGTTCACGGGTGCCGCGCAACGGTTCGCTCATCGGCACACGTTGCAGCGCCGGTGCCTCGTCGATGTCGAAGATGACGGCGTCCCAGCTCGCCGCGGTGACCGCGTGCGGATAGCGGCGCACCGCCTCACCGCGGAAGTAGGCGCGGGTGTCCTCGGGTGGGTGGCGGACCGCGGCGTCGACCTCCTCGTCCGTGACCAGCCGCTCGACGGCGCCGGCCGCCGCGAGGCGGGCGTAGACGCTGCGCTCGGGGCGCAGGTCGGACCACTGCAGGTCGAGCGCGGCGAGCCGCGGCGCATCCCAGCCCAGCCGGTCCCGGCTCCGCATCGCCTCCAGCACCCGCAACTTCGCCACCCACTCCACCTCCCGGGCGCAGGAGCGGGGATCCTCCGCGAGTGCGCTCAGCAGGCCCGACCAGCGGGCCAGCACGTCCGCCGTCTGCTCCTGGTGCAGGTCCGCGACGGCGCCGGACTGCCTCGCCTCCCGGACAGCGGCGGTGATCACCTCGCAGTAGACGCGCTGGATCTCCAGTGCGGTGAGCCGTCGCCCGTCCTCCAGGTCGAGCCGGCGGGTCAGGCTCAGGTCGTGGCTGACCTCCCGGGCGGCCTGCACGGGATCGGCCAGGCGTAACGCGGCCAGCTCCATCGGCACGCCACCCCGCTCGAGCAGCCACAGCAGCAGCGCGGTGGTGCCCACCTTGAGGTAGGTGGACACCTCGAGCCGGTTGGCGTCGCCCACGATGACGTGCAGCCGGCGGTAGCGGTCGGCGTCGGCGTGCGGCTCGTCCCGGGTGTTGATGATCGGGCGGCGCAGCGTGGTTTCCAGCCCCACCTCGGCCTCGAGGAAGTCGGCGCGCTGGCTGAGCTGGTAGCCGGGCGCCTCGTTGCGCTGGCCCCGGCCGACGCGCCCCGCCCCGCAGATCACCGGCCTGGTCACCAGGAACGGTGTCAGGGCGGTGACGAGGTCCTCGAACGGGACCCGGCGCTCGACCAGGTAGTTCTCGTGTGTGCCGTAGCTGGCGCCCTTGCCGTCGGTGTTGTTCTTGTACAGCGCCACGTCCGGCATACCGGCGATCTGTGCGAGCAGCCTGGACGAGCGCAGGAGGACCTCATCGCCGGCGCGGTCCCAGAGCACCGCATCCCGCGGGGAGGTGACCTCCGGGCTGGAGTACTCGGGATGGGCATGGTCGACGTAGTAGCGCCCCCCGTTGGGGAGGATGACGTTGGCCACCGTGGCCGTTTCCGCTTGCCGGCCCGGGCGGCGCCGCTGCGTGATGCGATCCAGGCCCGACTCGGGGGCCGGGTGTGCGGGGTCGTCGGTGAGCAGGCTCGGGTCCGCCGCCCGGCGGTCGAGCCGGAACCCGCGCGCATCGGCCAGCGGATCCTCGTCCTGGTAGTCCCACCGGGCACGGGCCGCACCGGGCATCCCCTCGTTGGCGTAGGCGGTGACGAGCTGGGCCGACATGACCATCGGATTCGCCCCGGGGTCGCCCACGCCCAGCAGCCCGTACTCGGTCTCGATGCCCATCACACGCCGCACGCTCACGACGCCAGCCTAGGTGTTGCGCTACAGGTACTGCCCGGTGGGGTTGAGGGTCTCGATCGTGCGACTGCTCGCCGGTGCGTTCTTGTGCTGGACGATCGTGCGGATGAAGACGATCCGCTCGCCCTTCTTGCCCGAGACCCGGGCCCAGTCGTCGGGGTTGGTGGTGTTGGGCAGGTCCTCGTTCTCCTGGAACTCCTCGACCAGCCCGCCGAGCAGGTGCTCCACCCTGATCCCCCGGACACCGGTGGCGAGCAGATCCTTGATGGCGGCCTTCTTCGCGCGGTCGACGATATTGGCCACCATCGCGCCGGAGTTGAAGTCCTTGAAGTAGAGGACCTCCTTGTCACCGCTGGCGTAGGTGACCTCGAGGAACTCGTTCTCCGGGTCCTCGGCGTACATCCGGCCCACCGTGCGCTCGATCATCGCGGCGACCGCGGCGTCGGCGTCACCGCCGTGCTCGGCGAGGTCGTCGGGGTGGATGGGCAGGTCGGCCGTGAGGTACTTGCTGAAGATGTCCCGGGCCGACTCGGCGTCGGGGCGCTCGATCTTGATCTTCACGTCCAGCCGGCCGGGCCGCAGGATCGCCGGATCGATCATGTCCTCCCGGTTGGAGGCTCCGATGACGATGACGTTCTCGAGGCGTTCCACACCGTCGATCTCCGCGAGCAGCTGGGGCACGATCGTCGTCTCCACGTCCGAGGAGACGCCGGTCCCGCGGGTGCGGAAGAGGGATTCCATCTCGTCGAAGAACACCACCACCGGTACCCCCTGCGAGGCCTTCTCCCTGGCGCGGGCGAAGATCAGCCGGATGTGACGTTCGGTCTCGCCCACGAACTTGTTGAGCAGCTCGGGACCCTTGATGTTGAGGAAGTAGCTGCGCACGGGGCCCGAGCCCGCTTCGCCGCCGGCGGTCTCTGCCAGCGAGGTGGCGACGGCCTTCGCGATCAGGGTCTTCCCGCAGCCGGGCGGGCCGTACAGCAGCAGACCCTTCGGGGGCTTGAGGCCGTGCTCGCGGAAGAGGTCGGGGTGCCCGAACGGCAGCTCGACGGCGTCCCGGATCTGCTCGATCTGGCGTGCCAGGCCGCCGATGTCGGTGTAGGCGACGTCGGGGACCTCCTCGAGCATCAGGTCCTCGACCTCCGAACGCGGGATCTTCTCGAACGCGAACCCCGTGCGGGTGTCGACCGTGAGCGCGTCACCCACCCGCAGGCCGGATCCGACCAGCGGTCCGGCGAGGCGGACCACGCGCTCCTCCTCGGCGCGGCCGAGCACCAGCGCCCGCCCCTCGTCGAGCATCTCCTTGACGGTGACCAGCTCACCGACGGTCTCGAAGCCGGCGGCATCGACCACGATCATGGCCTCGTTGAGCTGGACCTCCTGTCCGGGCCGCAGCGCGTCCACGTTCACGTGCGGGGACGTGCCCACGCGCAGCTTGCGGCCGGAGGAGATCACCTCGACCGTGCGGTCGGTGTGGGCGCGCACGAGGACGGCGAAGCTGGCCGGCGGCCGGCTCATCTCCTCCAGCTGCGCACGCATCTCGACCAGCTGGGAGCGCGCCGTGGTCAGGGCACTGACGAGGCGTTCGTTCTTCGCCGCCAGCGAGACCGACTCCTCCTGGAGCTCGCGCTCCCGTGCAGTGGTGTTCTCGGCCATCGCTGCATCCCTCCTGCACCTCTCGCGCGGTCCTGCCTACTCTAGGTCAGGGTCACCGGGGTGCGCGTCGGGGCCGGGCCCACCGGCGTTGCCGCCGCCCTCGCGGGCCTCGCGGCGGGCGTCGAAGGAGCGGCGCAGCTTACGCAGCTTCTTCGCCGAGACCTCCCGCTCCCGGAGGTCGGCGGCGAGGGCGTCCGCATCGACGTTCACCCCCTCCTCGGCATAGGCCCCGGGGGCGGGCCGGCGCCGGCGCAGCGGGGCCGGGACGTCCGGCGCCATCCGCCGGGTCGTCACCAGGAAGCCCGTGTGGCCGATCATGCGGTGCTCGGGACGCACCGCCAGACCCTCGAGGTGCCAGCCCCGCACCATCGACTCCCAGGCCACGGGCTCGGTGAAGCGCCCGTCCGCCTTGGCGTCCTCGGCGAACCGGGAGAGCTGGGTGGCGGTGGCCACGTAGGCCAGCAGCACCCCGCCCGGGGCCAGGGCCCGGGCCGCGGCGTCCAGGTTCTCCCAGGGCGCGAGCATGTCCAGGATGATCCGGTCGACGCTGCCGGGTCCGGCCGCCTCGGGCAGGACGTCGGCGAGGTCACCCAGGCGCAGCTCCCACGCCGGGTGCGGGCCGCCGAAGAAGTCCTCGATGTTCCCGCGCGCGATCTCGGCGAAGTCCTCGCGACGCTCGACCGAGAGCAGCGAGCCGGCATCGCCGACGGCCCGCAGCAGCGAGAGCGACAACGCGCCCGAGCCGACGCCCGCCTCCACCACGCGTGCACCGGGGAAGATGTCGGCCTGGGTGATGATCTGGCCGGCGTCCTTGGGATAGATCACGGCGGCACCGCGGGGCATCGACAGCACGAAATCCGCGAGCAGCGGCCGCAGCGCGAGGTACTCGATCCCCGCCGTCGTGCTCACCACGGTGCCCTCCGGGGCGCCGATCAGCTCGTCGTGACCGAAGGATCCGCGGTGGGTGTGGTAAACGCCTCCGTCGGTGAGGGTGATCGTCGCCAGCCGGCCCTTGGGGTCGGTCAGCTGGACCTTGTCGCCCGGGCGCAGCGGCCCCCGGCGCATCTCGGACCCGGTCGGCTGGTCGGTGGAGGCATCGGAAGTCACGGGTGGGCAGTCTACGCGCGCCGCCGGTTGAGCAGCTCCACCACCTGGGCGACGGGCACCAGGCCCAGCACCTGCGCCGTCCGGGGGCCTCCCTGGGTGTCGCCGGCGGGGTCCTGCGGACCCACGAGCACCACGACGGCGGCCCCTGCCTGCGCGGCACGGGCCACCTGCGCGACGGCCTCCGGTCCGCGGGTCCGGGTGACCAGCGCCGCCGCCGGCACGGCGTGAGCGACAGCGCTCAGGGGTACGTGCTGCCGATCGGCCTCCGGTACGGCGCTCAGGGCCTGCCGGTCCACGAGCGCCACGGGCCTGCCGTGATCGTCGACGAGCACGATCCCCACCGAGGGCGTGGCGCTGAGCACGCGATCGGCGTCGGCCACGGTGCCGCGGGCGCGCAACAGATGCGCACCGGTGGCAATTGCTGCGAGGTCCACGGCGTGCGCCGTGCGCTGGGCCCGGGCCTGGCGCAGGGAGGCCTGGGCACCGGTCCAGAGCACACCGGCGACCAGGGCGGCCCAGACCGCGGTGACGACGCTGGGACGCTCCCCGCGCAATAGCGGCACGAGCAGGCTGCCGGCCAGGACGGCCACCGCGAGCACCTGTCCGGCTCGCCCCGCCACGATCGTTCCGAGGATGCGGTCCTTGCGTACCGCCCAGACGGCGGCCTCCAGCAGCTTGCCGCCGTCGAGCGGCAGCGCGGGCAGCAGGTTGAACACGCCCACGAAGGCGTTCGTGTAGGTGAACGCACCCATCGCCAGACCGGGCAGCCCCGGCAACCCGTCCCCGAGGAACCACGCCGCGGCGGCGAGCACAAGATTGGCCGCCGGCCCGGCCACGGAGACGATCGCCGAGTCGGCAGGGCTGCGCATGCCGTGATCGAAGGAGGTGTGGCCGCCCCAGAGGGTGACGACGTACTCCCGGACGGCCACCCTGCGCGAGCGCGCCGCCCAGCCGTGGGCGAGCTCGTGGGCGAGGACCGAGACGAACAGCAGGGCCGGTACCGCCAGCGCCCACAGGTAGGCGAGGACTCCCGCCCCGGTGAGCTGCTGCAGCTGCGGACCGACCAGCGCCACCAGGACGGCGGCGATGAGTAGCCACCCGGCGGTGACGATCACCGGAGCGCCGCCCACGCTGCCGATGCGCCAGCCGCGGGTGGCCGGCCCGGTGCGCGGGCGAGGCGGCGTTCGTTCAGCCATCGGCGAGCCGGTCCATGACGTCACCGGCCAGCACCCGCCGGAGGTCGGCCACGGTCACGCCCTCGAGGTCCGGCAGCCGGCTACGGCCCGCGGCGGCGGGGATCGCCACCTTCGCCTGTACGCCGATCACCGCGGCTCCGCTGGCCTCCGCCGAGGCGAGCCCGGGCAGTGAGTCCTCGATCGCGACGCAGGCCGCGGGGTCGACACCCAGCTCGCGGGCAGCGCGCAGATACGGCTCCGGATGCGGCTTGCCGCGACTGACCTCGTCGCCCGTGACGACGACAGCGAACGGGTGAGGATGCAAGGAGGCGAGCACGACGTCGGTCAACCGCCGCCAGGACATGGTCACCAGCGCCAGCGGGACGCCGGCGGCGGTGAGCTCGTCCAGGAGCTCGCGCGCTCCCGGGCGCCAGGGCAGCCCGCGGGTGGCGATCCGGTCGATGACGCGGGCGATCATCTCCTCGATGATCTCCTCGACGGTGCCACGCACGCCGGCCCGTTCGCTCAGGGCCGCCGCCGAGACCTCCAGCGGCATCCCGACCAGGTCGGTGCCCAGCGACTCGTCCCAGGTCCCCCCGTGCTCGGCGGACATCTCCAGTTCGACGGCGATCCAGTACGGCTCGGTGTCGACCAGGGTGCCGTCCATGTCCCACAGGACGGCGGCGAGGTCGGTCTCAGTGGTGGTTCGGGGCACCCCTGGAGTCTACGGGTCGGGCCGCCGGCCGGCGGCTGCCGGCTGCGGCGGCGACACGCGCCGGGTGGGCGCGCCGTCGTAGGCTGGAGTGGTGAGCACTCCCCCACGACACCGCGGCCCGGACCCCGAGGCCGGCGACGAGGCCGCCGAGAGCACGCCGGCGATCATGATCGCGGCGTTCGAGGGGTGGAACGACGCCGGGTCGGCCGCCAGCGCGGCGCTGCTGCACATCGCCGAGGCCTGGGAGACGACCGAGGTGCACCGGCTCGACCCGGACACCTTCCACGACTTCCAGGTCAGCCGTCCGATGATCGGACGCGATGACCTGGGACGACGGGTCCTGACCTGGCCGAGCACCACGGTCTCGGTGGCGACGAGCCCGCGGCTCGGGCGCCGGGTGGTGCTGGTGCAGGGGGTCGAGCCGTCGATGCGATGGCGTGACTTCTGCCACCAGCTCCTCGACGTCGCCGAGGACCTCGGCGTCGGCACCGTCGTCTGCCTGGGCGCGCTGCTGGCCGACGTACCGCACACCCGTCCCATCCCCGTGCAGACGAGTTCGGACGACCGCCGGGTGCAGGCCCTGCTGGACGTGGACGAGAGCGACTACGAGGGCCCCACCGGCATCACGGGTGTGCTGACCCACCTCGCGGCCGACCGCGACCTGCACGCCCTGACCGTGTGGGCAGCCGTCCCGCACTACGTCGCACAGCCGCCCTCGCCGAAGGCGACGCTGGCGATCCTGAGCGCCCTGGACGAGCTGCTCGGGGAGCCCGCCCCGGTGGGTGACCTGCAGGAGGAGGCCAAGGCCTGGCAGGACGGCGTCGACGAGCTCGCCTCGGACGACCCGGAGGTGGCCGAGTACGTCCAGCAGCTCGAGGAGGCCAAGGACACCGCCGAGCTGCCGGAGGCCTCGGGTGAGGCCATCGCCAGGGAGTTCGAGAAGTACCTGCGCCGTCGTGATCCCGGGCGGGGCCCGGCCTGAGGCCGGGGGCTGCTCAGTCCCGCAGCTGCACACCGAGCAGGGCGTCGACGGCGTCGGCCAGCAGGCCGGGATCGCCGGCCCCCTGCTCGCTCGCCCAGGCGTCCACAACACGGAGCGCGGCCGGCGTGTCCAGGTCGTCGGCCAGGGCGAGTCGGAGCCGCTCGAGATGGTCCGTCGCGGCGGGTCCGCCCGAACCGGAGGACGCCGACCCGGAGGCATTGCGCCACCGGTCGAGCCTGGCGGCAGCAGAGGCAAGATCGTCGTCGGTGAACTCCCATGAGCGGGCGTAGGCGTGGTCGAGCAGCGCCAGCCGGATCACCCGCGGGTCGAGGCCCTGGGCCACCAGACGCGAGACGAAGACCAGGTTGCCCAGCGACTTGCTCATCTTCTGTCCCTCGTAGCCCACCAGCCCGGTGTGCACGAAGCAGCGGATCGGCTCGGGCGAGGGCGCGCCGCCGGCGCCGGGGAGGAAGCGCAGGTGACTGGTGCCCATGTCGTGGTGGGGGAAGACGAGATCCTTCCCTCCACCCTGCACCGCGACCGGGAGGCCGAGGTAGCGCGCGGCGATGGCGCCGCACTCGATGTGCCAGCCGGGCCGCCCGGGTCCCAGGGAGCGGCCGTCCCAGTGTGGTTCGCCCTCGCGCCGGCCGCGCCAGAGCAGGGGGTCGAGCCGGTCGCGCTTGCCTGCCCGCTCCGGGTCCCCGCCACGTTCGGCGAACAGCTCGTCCATCGCGGCGCCGTCGAGGTGGCTGACCGAGCCGAAGTGTGAGTCCTTGGCGAGGTCGGCGTAGACGTCCTGGTCCACCCGGTAGGCGGCACCGGCCGCGAGCATCGTCTCCACCGCCTCGACCACCAGATCCATCGCCTCCACCACACCGATGTAGTGGTCGGGCGCGATCACCCGCAACGTGGCCATGTCGGAGCGGAAGAGCTCGATCTGGTCCTCGGCCAGGTCGCGCCAGTCGACCCCGGTGGCGGCGGCCCGCTCGAGCAGCGGATCGTCGATGTCGGTGATGTTCTGCGCGTAGTGCACCCGCACGCCGGCGTCCCGCCAGACCCGGTTGAGGGTGTCGAAGGCCACGTAGGTGAAGGCGTGCCCCAGGTGAGTGGAGTCGTAGGGGGTGATGCCGCACACGTACAGGCTCCCGACGCCGTCGGAGGCCGGGTCGATCAGGGCCCCGGAGGCGGTGTCGCGCAGTCGCGGGGTGTGGCCCCGGCCGGGGAGCGTGGGGACGGCGGGGCTGGTCCAGGAGTGCACGCAGTCAGCCTAACCAGTGCCCGGGGTGCGCACGCTCAGGCACCCCTCAGGTGCTCGGCAGCGGGGCGAGGACTCCCGCGACCAGCAGCACCACCACCACGGCGGCCAGCACGATGCGGTAGTAGACGAACGGCAGATACGAGTAGGTGGAGACGATCTTCAGGAAGGCGATGATCACCAGATACCCGACGGCGAAGGCGACCACGGTGGCCAGCAGGGTGGGCCCGAACCCGGCCGCTCCCCCGGTGCCGCCGCTCTTGACCAGCTGGTAGAAGCCGGACCCGAGCACCGCCGGGATCGCGAGCAGGAACGAATACCTCGCCGCGGCCTCGCGGGTGTAGCCCATCAGCAGGCCGGCGGTGATCGTGCCCCCGGACCGGGACACCCCGGGCACCAGGGCGAGCGCCTGCGCGAAGCCGAACAGCCAGGCGTGCTTCCAGGTCAGCTGCGTCAGCTCACGCTCCTTGCGGCCGCGCACGTCGGCGATCCCGAGGATCACCGCGAACAGCGCCAGCACCAGCGCGGTGAGGTAGAGATTGCGCAGTGCGTGCTCGATCGCATCCTGGAACAGCAGTCCGAGCACCACGATGGGGATGGAACCGCAGATGACGAACCATCCCATCCGCGCGTCGGGATCGCTCGCGGGAACCTGGTGGCGCCAGGGCCCCACCGGGAGCGCCTTCACCCAGCGGCTGATGATGCGGGCGATGTCGCGGCGGAAGTAGAGCACCACCGCCGCCTCGGTCCCGATCTGGGTGATGGCGGTGAACGCCGCGCCGGGGTCGCGTCCCATCAGGTCCCCCACGATGCGCAGGTGGGCGCTCGAGGAGATCGGGAGGAACTCGGTCAGTCCTTGAATGATGCCCAGGACGAGGGCTTCCCACCATGTCACGGGGCCCAACGATAACCGGCCGAGCCGGTGATGGCGGGTAACCTCGCACGCATGCAGACACGGCGACTGGGTGCGAGCGGGCTACGCGTCTCCTCGGTGGCGCTCGGCACCATGACCTGGGGCCGCGACACGGACGAGCACGAGGCCGCCGAGCAGCTCAAGGTCTTCCTTGAGGCCGGGGGCACGCTGCTCGACACCTCCGCCACCTACTCGGGTGGCGCCGCCGAGGAGGTCATCGGCGGCCTGCTCGGCACCGTGGTCGAGCGCGAGGAGGTGCTGCTGTGCTCGAAGGCAGGGGTGCGGGACGGCCGGGTGGATGCCTCGCGCGGTGCGCTCCTCGACGGGCTGGCGGGCACCCTCAGGCGGCTCGGGACCGATCACCTGGACCTGTGGCTGGTCCAGGCGCCCGATCCGGGGACGCCGCTGGAGGAGACGATCTCGGCCCTGCGTCACGCCGTCGAGAGCGGGCGCGCGCGGTACGTGGGCCTGGCCAACCATCCCGCCTGGCAGACCGCCCGGGCCGCCACGCTGCTGGAGCGCGAGGGCCCCTCGCTTGCGGCGGTGCAGATGGAGTACTCATTGCTGCAGCGCGGCATCGAGCGTGAGCTCGCTCCGGCGGCGATGGCGCTGGGGGCGGGGGTGCTGGCATGGTCCCCGCTGGGGCGCGGTGTGCTCAGCGGGAAGTACCGCAGATCCGTGCCGGCCGACTCGCGCGCGGCCTCCCCCCACCTGCGGGGCTTCGTGGAGCCCTATCTCACCGACCGCTCGCGCAGCGTGGTCGAGGCAGTGGTGACGGCGGCCGACGGTCTCGGCCGTGCCCCCGTGGAGGTGGCCCTCGCCTGGGTACGGGATGCGCCGGGGGTGAGCTCCGCCGTCGTGGGCGCGCGGACCCCCGCGCAGCTCCGCGGGTCCCTCGCGGGCTCCGACCTCGAGCTGCCGGACCAGATCCGGGAGGCGCTGGACGAGATCACCGCCCCGGTGCTCGGCTATCCCGAGCGCCGCTGAGGGGTCTCAGCGCGGCTCGTCCGCGTCGACCTCGACATCGTCGTCGTAGTCATCGGTGTCGCCGCTGCCGGGATCGTCGTCGAGGTCGTCGTCGTCCAGATCGTCCTCGTCACCGTCGTAGACGACGAACGGGGTGTCCACACCGAGCTCTTCGTAGAGCAGCTCGTCGTAGTTCTCGAACGCATCGGCCAGTGCGGCAGCTGCGTTCATCACCGTCGGGTCGTCGTCCTCCTGCGCAGCCTCCGCGGCGTCGAGGTGAGCCTCGAAGGCGGTGAGCAGATCGTCCAGCGCCGCGCGCAGATCCTTGGCCATGGCCCGACCGTAGCACCTCGGGCCGAGCGGGTGCAGGGCCATTGTCGTGCCGCCTCGGCGGCCGCGCCGGGCGCCCTCCGGCGCTCAGATCGAGCGCCCGCGCCGAGGCGGCCACTATCGTGTCGGCATGGCAGTCACGAGCAGGCCGCGGTCGCGGCCGTCGGCGTCCCAGTACGAGTTCCGGGTGGTCTCCATCCCGGCGAGCGCGAGCCGCTCCGACGTCCGCCAGCTGCTGACCGAGCAGGCCGAGTACGGGCGGTGGGAGCTGGCCCGACACCGCATCTATCTCGGCGGTGCGAGGAAGGTGTGGCTGCGGCGCCGGATCATCCGGGTCGCCAGCACGCTCTGAGCCCGGCCGCGCCCGGCACTCAGCAGGAGCGCAGGAAGCGCTCCAGCACGCGCACACCGAACTCGAGCGCCGCCACCGGCACACGCTCGTCGACACCGTGGAACATCCCGGCGAAGTCGAGCTCGGGCGGCAGCCGCAACGGGGCGAAGCCGTAGCCGGTGATGCCCAGGTCGGCGAGGTGCTTGTTGTCGGTGCCGCCGGAGAGCATGTAGGGAAGTACCACGGCGCCCGGGTCCTCGGTCCGCAACGCGTCGACCATGTGGTCGACCAGATCGCCTTCGAACGGCACCTCCAGCGCGATGGAGCGCTGGATGTCCTCGAACCGCACACCCTCGCCCGCCAGCTCGTGCAGGGTGGCCATCGTCGCCTCCTCCTGCCCCGGGAGGAAGCGGACGTCGATCACCGCCTCGGCGCTGCCGGGCACGACGTTGGCCTTGTAGCCGGCGTCGAGCTGGGTGGGGTTGGCCCACGTGGACAGCGTGGCCCCGACGAACTTGCTCGTCGACCCCAGGGAGCTCACGAGGGCATCGATGGACGCCCGGTCCTCCGGGTCGTAGCCCACCCCGGTCAGGTCGGAGACGCCGTCGAGCAGCGCACGTACCGTCGGCGCCAGCTCGGTGCCCCACGGATGCGCGCCGATCCGCGCCACGGCACCGGCCAGTCGCGTGACGGCGTTGTCGGTGTGGATCTGCGATCCGTGGCCCGCCGTCCCCTCGGCGATCATCCGCAGCCACGCGATGCCCTTCTCGGCGGTCTGCAGCAGGTAGGCGCGCTGCCCACCGACCTCCACCGAATATCCCCCCACCTCGCTGATCGCCTCGGTGGCACCGGTGAACAGCTCCGGGCGGTTCTCCACCGCGTAGCGGGCCCCGTAGGTGCCCCCGTGCTCCTCATCGGCGAAGAAGGCGACGATCAGGTCCCGGGGAGGCTGCCAGCCGTTGCGCTTCATGTCACGCACGACCGCCAGGATCATCGCGTCCATGTCCTTCATGTCCACGGCCCCGCGGCCCCAGATCATGCCGTCCATCTCGTCGCCGCCGAAGGGGTCCATCTTCCAGTCGCGTGCCTGGGCCGGGACGACGTCCAGGTGGCCGTGCACCACCAGCGCGGGGCGGGTGGGGTCGGTACCCGGGATGCGCAGCACGACGTTCGCGCGGCGGTCGGCGGACTCGAAGTACACCGGCTCGTAGCCGACCTCGGTGAGCAGCGCCATGACGTGCTCGGCCGCCTCGCGCTCCCCCGGCCCCGAGCCGTCGCCGTAGTTGGAGGAGTCGATGCGGATCAGGTCGCGGCAGATGCGGACCGCGTCCAGCTCGGTGGCGGTCGGCGTGCGGTTCTCGGTGCTCATGAGTCCAGTCCTCGGCGTCGCAGCAGGGGGTCGATGATGGGGTCGCGGCCGCGCAGGTCGCGATAGGAGTCGAGTGGGTCCTGACTGTGACCGCGCGAGAGGAGCGCCTCCCGGAAACGCCGGCCCGCGGCGCGGTTCAACCCGCCGTCGCCGCTGTCTGCGGCCACCTGGCGGAACCAGTCCACCGTATCGGCGTCCAGCACCTCGCTCCAGAGGTAGGAGTAGTAGCCGGCGTCGTAGCCGCCGCCGAAGGTGTGGTTGAAGTAGGTCGAGCGGTAGCGCGGCGGCACCAGCGGGTGAGCCAGACCGTACGCCTCGAGCTCGCGCATCTCGAACGGCTCCACCTCGTGAGGCTCGGCCGGGACGTCGTCGGGGCCGAGGCGGTGCCACGCCTGATCGAGCAGCGCCGCAGCCAGGTACTCGGTGGTCGCGAACCCCTCGCCGAAGGCCTGGGACGCACGCAGGCGCTCCACCATCGCATGCGGCATCGGCTCGCCGGTGACGTGATGACGGGCGAAGCGGGCCAGCACACGCGGGTGCCACGCCCACATCTCATTCACCTGCGAGGGGTACTCCACGAAATCCCTGGGCACGGACGTCCCGGAGACCGACGGGTACCGGGAGGAGGCGAACAGGCCGTGCAGGGCATGGCCGAACTCGTGGAAGGCGGTGATGACCTCGTCCCAGCTCAACAGCGTGGGTTCACCGGGCGAGGGTCTGGCGATGTTCAGGTTGTCGACCACCACGGCCTGGTCACCGAGCAGGCCGGAGGCGTCGACCAGGTGGTGCATCCAGGCGCCTCCACGCTTGCCCTCGCGAGCGTGGAAGTCGGCCACGAACAGACCCAGGCCGCGTCCGTCGGCCTCGCGGACCTCGTAGACCCGCACCCCCTCGGCGTAGCCACGCAGGTCCGGGCGCAATGCCAGGGTGATGCCGTACAGCTGTTCGGCGGCGTAGAAGACGCCGTCGTGGATGACCCGGTCCAGCTCCAGGTACGGACGCAGTCCGCTCTCGTCGAAGGAGTACTGCTGCTGCCGCACCCGGTCGAAGTAGAAGGCCCAGTCCCAGGGCTGCAACCGCGCCCCCGGCTCGTCGTGGTCCAGCGCGCGCTGCAGGGCCTGCGCCTCCCGGTCGGCGTTCGCCACGGCAGGGCCGGCTAGCCGCCCCAGCATCTCGGTGACGGCGTCCGCCGTCCGGGCGGTGGCGCCCTGGGCGACGTAGTCGGCGTGATGGCTGAACCCGAGGAGACGGGCCCGTTCGGCACGCAGGCGGGACAGGTCGAGCACGAGCGCGCGGGTGTCCGACTCCGGATCCGCACCGCTCCCGCGGGCGACCGAGGCGGTGTGGACCCGGCGGCGCAGCTCCCGGTGCGGGGCCTGGCCCACGATCGGCTGTGCCGTCGGGAGGCGGAGCGTGACGAGCGCGCCGTCCCGGCCGCGCTCGGATGCGGCCTGACGCAGCGCCGAGATCGTGCTCGCGGGCAGGCCCTCGAGCTCTGCCGCAGCCGCAGGCACCGCGCCCGCCTCCAGACCCTGGACGACCCGCCGGCCGAATCGCGTCTGCGCCGAGGTGATCCGGGCATTGAGCTCCCGGAGCCGCGCTCGCTCAGCCTCGGCCAACAGGATCCCGGACCGCTCGTACCGGCGCACGTAGCGTTGCAGGACCCAGGCCGTCTCGGCATCGGTGGCCTCGCCGGACTCGGCCAGGGTGCGCAGACGCCCATAAATACGGTCGTCGAGCCAGAACGCGTCCGCATGGTCGGCGAGTCGCGGAGCCATCTCGGTCTCGAGAGCGCGCAGGTCGCCGGTGCCGATCGATCCCACCAGCGTGTGCAGGACGTGTGCGGCGCGGGTCAGGAGACGGCCGGAGCGTTCGAGCGCGTCCAGGGTGTTCGCCACGGTCGGCGCGGCCGGCTCCGCCGCGATCTCGCTCCACTCCTGACGCTGCTGCGCCATCCCGGTCTCGAGCGCAGGGCCAAGGTGCTCGACGCGCACAGCCGCGAAGTCGGGAAGACCGTAGGGCAGCGTGGATGCGGTGGCGAACGGGTTCTCCGACGCGAGCACGGGTGAGGCCATCGACCATTCATACCCGATGGCAGCGACACCGGTGATCTGCCTCATGGATGCCTCGCCCGGGGACGGGTGTGTGTCGTATAGTCGTGCGCAAGCCGGAATCAGTCCCCGTCCCCCTCGGAGGCGTAGAAGTTCCGGTCAGCCGCGACCGCCGAACGGCCCCCCTCTGAACGGCGGTCGCGCGGCGGCCCCGACTGCGCTCGACGCGTCGGGGCCGCTCTCTTTTTCCCGCCCGCTTCTCCGGGCGCGATCGTGTGACTCTGTTCACAGAACCGCCGCAGCGGGCTATGTTCGGTGGACGCCCCCGTCCCGGGGCGCGTCGAACACGTTGAGGAGACCCTTCATGCGTCGATCCGATCGAGCCGGCTCAGGCCGGACCCGGCGGGGGGCCATCGCGATCGGCAGTGCTGCCGCGCTGGCACTGACCGCCATGATCTCGATCAGTGCCGCCACGGCCGACGAGGTCACCGACCTCGGCACGGCCGAGGACCACGGTGCCACCGCCGAGCCGACCGGGCTGCAGGCACAGTCCTCGCCGACCGGCGCCTGGCTGGTCGAGACCACCGGCACGCCCACCAGCCGTGGTGGCAACGCCTCGTCGAACTCCCGTCACGCCCGGGGCGTGCTCGCCGAGGCCGACGAGCTCGGCGTCGACCTCAGCGTCCGCAGCGAGTACTCCGCGCTCTGGGCCGGCCTCTCGGTGGACATGTCGGACGCGGACGCCGCCCTGCTCGCCAGTGCCGAGGGTGTGCGGGCCGTCTACCCGGTTCTCCCACTGCAGCTGCCGCCCACCCCGAGCTCGGACGAGATGCCCGAGATGGCCACGGCGCTGCAGCTCACCGGCGCCGACATCGCCCAGAGCGAGCTCGGCTACGACGGGGAAGGCATCGCGGTCGGCATCATCGACACCGGCGTCGACTACGACCACCCGGACCTCGGTGGATCCGGTCCGGACACCACGTTCCCCACCGAGCGTGTGCCCGTCGGCTACGACTTCGTCGGGGACAGCTACAACGCCGACGACAGCAGCGAGGACTACCAGCCGGTCCCCCAGCCCGACACGGATCCGGACGACTGCCAGAGCCACGGCACCCACGTGGCCGGCATCGTCGGTGGTGACGGCGATCCGGCCGCCGGCGGCGTGCGCGGCGTGGCCCCCGGGGTCACCTTCGGCGCCTACCGGGTGTTCGGCTGCGACGGTTCGACCACCTCCGACATCATGATCGACGCGATGGAGCGCGCGCTGGCCGACGGCATGGACGTGGTCAACATGTCCATCGGCGCGGCGTTCGCCTCCTGGCCGGAGTACCCGACCGCCGAGGCGAGCTCGACCCTCGTCGACGCCGGCGTAGTCGTGGTCGCCTCGATCGGCAACTCCGGTGACCTCGGGCTCTGGGCGGCGGGAGCGCCCGGGGTGGGCGAGGACGTCATCGGCGTCGCCTCCTACGACAACACCGAGTTCATGGCGAACGCCTTCGGCACCGAGCCCGACGGCGAGGTCTACCCGTACGTCTCCGCCACCGGCGGTGCCGACGCTCCCACCTCCGGCTCCGTGCCGCTGGCCGTCTCCGACCTGCCGCTCGCCTGCGAACCGCTGGCAGGTGACTACTCCGGGCAGGCGGTGATCGTCCAGCGCGGGGTGTGCTCGTTCCACATCAAGGCGGCCAACGTCCAGGAGGCGGGTGCGGCAGCGATGGTGCTCTACAACAATGCACCGGGCCTGGTCTCCCCGACCGTGGAGGGCGAGACCCCGATCACAATCCCGGTGGCGTCGATCTCCCTCGACGACGGGACGGCGCTCGTCGCCGCGGTCGAGGGCGGCGCGGCCACGGAGATGGTCTGGACCGACGAGACCGTCTCGGCGCCCAACCCGACCGGTGGGCTGATCTCGGCCTTCAGCTCCTACGGGATGGCCGCCGACCTGCAGCTCAAGCCCGACCTGGGCGCGCCCGGCGGCCAGATCTGGTCGACCATACCGCTCGAGCAGGGAGGGTACGGGTCCAAGTCCGGTACGTCGATGTCCTCACCGCACGTCGCCGGGGCGGTGGCCCTGCTGCTGCAGGCACGTGATGACCTCGACCCCGCCCAGATCAAGGACCTGCTGCAGAACTCGGCAGATCCGGCACTCTGGTCGCTCAACACCGACGTCGGCCTCCTCGAGCCGGTGTTCCGCCAGGGCGCCGGGATGCTCGACATCGACGACGCGATCCAGAGCTCGGTCCGGGTCTCACCGGGTTCGCTCTCGCTCGGCGAGAGCGAGGCGGGTCCGGTCTCGCGGACGTTGAGCCTGCACAACGACGGCGACGCGGACGTGACGTACACGGTCTCGGCCGAGGACGCGATCGCTGCAGGCGGGGACCCGGACAACCCCACGTTCCTCTACGGCCCGAGCAGCGTGGACGTACCGCCGGAGATCACCGTGCCCGCGGGCTCGAGCGTCTCGGTCGACGTGACCATCGCACCGAGTGCGGACCTGGAGCAGGCTCAGTACGGCGGCTACCTCACCCTGATGCCCCAGGAGGGTGAGCCCATCCGTGTCCCCTACGCCGGCTTCGCCGGGGACTACCAGGAGGTGCCGATGCTGACCGACATCGGCTACGGGCTGCCCGTGCTGGGTCAACTCACGGCCTGCGACCGGCTGATCGGCGTCGACTGCACCATGAACGGCGAGTGGAACCTCATGCCCGAGGGAGCCACCTACTCGATGTCCGATGGCGACGTCCCGACCTTCCTCGTCCACCTCGAGCACCCGGCTCAGTCGCTGGAGATGACCGTCTACGCGGCCGTCGACGGCGAGCGCGGCTCGGCCATCGGCCCGACGGCGACCTTCCTGAGCTCGGAGTACGTCGGGCGTTCCGCCGGCGCCGAGGCGTTCACCCCCTACACGTGGGACGGTGTGCTCGCCTCGGTCTATCGCGCCGGACGTCACAACCAGGAATGGTCCGTGCCGGACGGGGACTACATCATCGGCCTGGAGGTGGTGAACGCGCTGGGCGACCCGGAGAACCCGGACCACGTGGAGAGCGCCGATACCGTCGTGTTCACCATCGATCGCGATGGTGATGGCAACCCACCGAGTGAGTTCCGCGAGCAGTTGCGGGATGTGCCACCGAAGATGAAGGGCCAGCTCCGCTGCATCGTCGAGGGACGCTGCTGAGCACCTGACACGTCCGCGCCGGGCCCGGGTCGAGCGACCGGGACCCGGCGCGGACGGCAGGACCGCAGTGATCATCGGCACGGCCGCCGGTTACGAATCCTCCAGGCGGCCGTGATATGTTTACCGGCGTCGCGGACACCCCTCAGGGAGTGTTCGCCTCACCCTTGTCCGGGTGGCGGAAATGGCAGACGCGCTAGCTTGAGGTGCTAGTGCCCGTATAGGGCGTGGGGGTTCAAGTCCCCCCTCGGACACCACAGATCAGTTCGGCGCCCTTCGGTGATCGTCGGCGTAGCACTCGATGACGTGCACCACGGATCCCTCGGCGCGGACCAGGCCCTGCAGCTGTGCGGCGACGTGCTCCAACGAGGACGAGAGCAGTGCGGCGGCGACCCGCATCTCCGCCGTGCTCGCGCACCCGCGCGCAGCGTCCCGCACGGCGACGGCGTACGAGAGGTTCCGCGCCAGCGACTGGGGGGCTTCCTCGTCGCGGAAGTAGTACGTCTCACTGTGCTGCACCAGATCGACACCCACCGCGTCGAGCTCGCCTGCCACGTCCGTCAGGAGGTGCACAGCCGCCGGACCGAGCGCGGGAAGGGCGTCGGCGAAACCGCTCTCACGCAGCCCGTGCAAACGGACCGCGAGGGCGCGACGGCGCGTCAGCGGCGGATAGATCTGCATGAACCACGTCAGCGCGGCCGTGAGCAGCCCGAAGCCGGTCAGCGCCTGCAGGGGGGCGAGCCAGCGCAGCACGGGCTCGGTGGGCACCACGTCGCCGAAGCCCAGCGTCGCCAGGGTGACCAAGGAGATGTACAGCGCCTGGGCACCGTCGTGGTACCTGGAAGGATCGATTCCGGGCGAATAGCTGAAACCTTCCGGGACATGGCCGATGTAGATCAGCGCCCACCCCACGCCCTGCATCATCACCCACAGCACCACGGCACCGACCATCCCGACCGGCCCGGCTGCCGAGCCGAGGCGATGACCGAGCCGGCGGGAGAGCCGCCAGACCGCCGCGATCACGGCGTGACTGAGGGGCCCCCGTCCGCGGGTGCAGCAAGCTCCGGAACATGTCGTACAGGCCGACGGCGATGACCGCCGCGCCCAGGACCGTCGCGGCGAGGATCATCGCTCCTCCCCCCGGGCGCGTTCGTCCTCGGTCTCGTCACCGCGTCGCGCCCACAGCGGGAGCGCCGCCCACAGACTGACGGCGAGCACCAGACCCGCTCCGGCCGCCACGACGCCTGCGGTCCGGCCCAGCACGACGTCGAAGATGAACAGCGCGATCCCTCCCACGAGCAGGACCATGGTGGCCAGCGCCAGCTTGGCGAACCGGTTGCTCAACCGCACGATCTGCGGCTTACGCCGCCGTTGGAAGAGCATCCGGTGGATGCTCACCGGCGCGACGGCGAACGCCGTCGTCGTCAACCCGAGCGCCACCAGGCACAGGTAGATCACCACCTGATCGGTGCGCAGCTCGCTGAACCGGCTCTGGAAGGGCAGGGTGAGCAGGAACCCCGTCAGGATCTGCGTACCGGTCTGGGTCACGCGCAGTTCCTGCATGAGCTCGTCCCAGTTCCGGTCGGCACGCTGTTCCATGGACTCGTGCCGTCCGGTGTGCTCCTGGTGGTCGGTACCCATCCCGCCAGTATCGTCACGGGTGGAGCCCGCAGCATTCCGAGTCGTGCCCGGGCGGGGATACGCTCGGCGGGTGAGCCCGGACGTCACCTCGGTCAGTGACCTGCTGGCAGACCTGGGGTACCGGTGCGCCCGCGTCAGACCCGTGACCGGTGGCGCGTGGTCGAGCGCCTACGCCGTCGACGTCGGCCCGCGCCCACTGGTACTGCGCCTGGGGGGACCCGCCGAGGACTACCGAGCGGACGCCTTCGTCGACCGGCTCGCCCCCGACGGGGTTCCCGTACCGGCCGTGCTCGAGCACGGCACCCTGGCCCGTGGACCGTTCACCGGTACGACCTACGCGATCTCCCAGCGCGTGCCCGGGGCGCCGCTGGAGGAGGTCGGTGCGGCCACCTGGAACGGGCTCGTGCCCCAGCTCGCCGACATCCTCGAGGCACTCCGGCACGTGCCGGTTCCCCCCGGCCATCCCACACTGCCCTGGCGCGAGCACCTGCTCGGTGTCGGCTCCTATGCGTGGCAGGAGGGCTGGCGCCTCCGGGCCGAGCCCGTAGCCCTGGAGATCTTCGACCGCGGGCTCGCCCGGCTGCGCGAGCTGTGCCCGGTCGAGGTGCCGGTCTCCCTGGTGCACGCGGACTGGATCAATCGCAACGTCCACGTCGATGCCGGCCGCATCACCGGCGTCTTCGACTGGGGGTGCTACCGGTTCGGTGACCATCTCTACGATCTGACCTGGTTCGAGTTCTGGTCTCCCTGGCACCCCACCCTCGACGTCGACTCACTGACGGTCGCACTGCAGCGACGATGGCAGGACCGAGGCCTCGACCCGTTGCGCGACCCGGGGCGCCGGCTGGCATGCTTGCTGCACATCGGACTCGACCACATCGTCTACAACACCCTCCACGGCACCCACTCGGGGCTGCGGGGCACGATGGACCGCCTGGATGGTTTCCTCTGAGGCCGTGCTGCCGGTTCGCCCTCTCAGTCGAAGTGCAGGCCCTGCTCGCGCCGGTACTCCCCCAGCACCTCGTCGACCACGCGCGCGGTGCGCAGCGCGCTGAGTCCCGTGCTGGGAGAGGTGCCGTGCCCGGTCAGCTCGTCCACCACCGCCTGGATGAGCGGCTGCTGCACGGTCGCTGGGTAGGGCGCCTCGATCTCGCTGACCTGCGCACCACGGCGCAGCACCAGCGGCTCCTGCCCGAAGCTGGAGAACGTCACCGACCCGCTGGTCCCGATGATCTCCACGACATCCCGGGACTCCCCCGTCGCAAAGCACCACAGGCCGGTGCCGACGGCGCCCCCCGCCTCGAAGGTCGCGCTCACCGTGTCCTCGGCGTCGCCGAGGCCGGAGACGTTCCGGGCTACCCCGTGCACCCGCGCGACCGGCCCCAGCAGGTGGTCCAGCAGATCGAGGGTGTGGGAGGCCAGGTCGACGAACAGCCCGCCGCCGGCGATCTCCGGGCGTAGGCGCCACGGCAGCTGCTCACCGGACACGGGTGACGGTGCCGGTGCGAAGTTCTCCACCCGGAACGCATGCACCCGGCCGATGGCTCCGCCGTCGAGAATCTCCCGGACCCGCGCGAAACGTGGCATGGCGCGGCGGTAGTAGGCCACGAACAGGGGCAGGCCCGCCCGGTCGGCGGCGGCGAGCATCTGCTCGCACTCGGCGGTCGTGCGGGCCATCGGCTTCTCCACATAGACCGGCTTGCCGGCCGCGAGGGCGCGGAGGGTGTAGTCGCGGTGGGAGTCCGGGGGCGTGGCCACATAGACCGCGTCGACGGCGGGGTCAGCGAGCAGGGCGTCGGCGTCGTCATACCACCGGGGCACCTGGTGGCGGCGGGCGTAGTCGGCTGCCTTAGCGCCGTCGCGGCGCATGACGGCCACCAGCTCGGAGCGTTCCGACGCCTGGAATCCCGGCCCGCTCTTCGCCTCCGTCACGTCCCCGACCCCGATGATTCCCCACCGCACGCTGTCCATCCCCGGAGCCTAGTGGGCCGCGGGCATCGCTAGGCTGGGCCGGGCAGAGAAGGGGAGGCGTCATGGGAACAGCACCGGGGGTCATCGTGGGCGCCTACGCCGCCTCACCGACGAGCCGGCACTGGGGCCGCCACCTCGAGCGCACCTATCTCGACGAGCTCGCGCAGATCGAAGGGGTCGAGGGCCTCGAAGTTCCGTGGATCACCTCACTGCACCCGTACGAGGACTCCTGGTACGCCGACCGCCTGCCCGCCGGCTGGCAGGTGGTGATCACCCACATCGGCGGGGTCATGCACCGCCTGAGCATCGACCCGGTGTACGGGCTGGCCTCGACCGACCTCGGCGGCCGGAGACGGGCGCTCGCCGACGTCGCCCGGATCTGTGAGGACGTGGCGCGCCTGAACGAGGCACGCGGGGAGTCCGCGGTACGGGCGATCGAGCTGCACAGCGCCCCCGCGACGGCCGGGGCCACCAGCAGCGCGCAGGCACTGGCCGAGTCCCTGACCACGGTCGGAGGGTGGGACTGGCAGGGCGCCGAGGTGCTGGTCGAGCACTGCGACCGGCAGCGACCCGGGCGCCCGACGGCGAAGGGCTTTCTCGCCCTCGAGCAGGAGATCGAGGCGGTGCGCGCCGCCGGCACCGCCGGGATCGCGATCAACTGGGGCCGCTCGGCGATCGAGCTCGGCGACCCCGACGGCGTACCCGGGCACGTCCGGACGGCTCGGGAGTCCGGACTGCTGCGCGGGGTGATCTTCTCGGGCACCGCTGCCGAGGACTCCGAGTACGGCCCGGCCTGGGCCGACGCACACCTGCCGTTCGCCCCCGATCACGACGAGGGTCGGCCCGGCGCCGAGCACTCGTTGCTCACCGGAGGGCACGCACGAGCGGCTCTCGCTGCGGCCGGCCCGTCGCCGTGGCTCGGGCTGAAGATCGCGTGCCGACCGCAGCAGGCCACGATCGCCCAGCGGGTGGCGCTGATCCGGGACGGCGTCGAGCGCCTCACCCGTGCAGCGATCGACTCTTGACACGGTGAACAAAACCGGGTGACGATCGGTCCATGCGACGACGCATGGACCGACCCTTCCTCGGCTCGCTGGGCCGCACGGAACGTGCTGTCCTGCGTGAGCTGCTAGTGCGTGGCCCGCTCCCGCGCGCCGACCTCGCCAGACGTCTGGGCCTGTCCCCCGCGAGCATCACCAAGACCGCACGGACGCTCCTCTCGAACGGCTCGATCACCGAGATCTCAGCGCCCGGGAGCGATTCCCGCGGGCGGCCCGGCACCCCGGTCGACATGGCGGTCGACGCCTACCACTTCGTCGGCGTGAAGATCACCGGCGACCAGGCCTTCGCCGTCCGCACCAACGCGGCGGGAGCCGTCCTCGCCAGTACGCACCGACCCCTCACCGACACCGCGGTGGAGCCGGTCGTCTCGCTGATCATTCAACTAGTGAATGAATTGTCCCGCGATCACCCGGTCGAGTCCGTGGGGATCGGGATGGCCGGCACGATGGATCGCTTCGATACCCAGGTCCGCAACAACCTCTACCTGGGCTGGCAGGACGTCCCGCTCGCGGGCATGGTGCAGGAGCGGACCGGCCTGGCCACCGTCATCAGTGGTGACGTGCGTGCGCTGACCGCGGGGGTGCACTGGGCCGGGCCGGGGCGCGAGCTCGAGGACTTCGCCGTGGTGACCATCGGTGTGGGTATCGGCATGGGGCTGGTGCTGGGGGGTGAGACCGTCGCCGGCGTGGCCGGTGGCGTGGGCCGCATCGCGCACACCCGCGTGAGCGATTCGGGCCCGGCGTGCGGTCGCGGGCACCGGGGCTGTGCCGCCGCCTACCTGGAGGCCGGTCCGATCGTGCGCGCCGTGGCCTACGCCCACGCCCGTCCGCAGCTCGACCTGGAGGCGGTCTGTGAGCTCGCAGCGGCCGGGGACCCTGCCGCGCTCAGCGTGCTGGAGGACACCGCCCGCGCCCTGGGGATCGTGCTGGCCGGCCTCGTCAACGTGCTGGGCCTTCCCGCCGTCGTCCTGGCCGGCGACGGCCTGTGCGTGCTCGAGCACACCCGGCCCGTACTGGACCGTGCGCTCACCGAGCATCTCGACCCGGACGCCGACCCGCCGGTCGTCCACTTCTACGCCTCCGATTTCGACGAGTGGGCGCGCGGTGCAGCCGTACTCGCGTGCCAGTGGTTGCTCATCGATCCACCCGCCGAGCCGGTGAGGTAGCACCACCGACCGCACCCGAACCCTGCAAGGAAGCAAGGAGGACCCCGCCGTGTCCGACTCCCCAGCCACTGCCACAGTGGCGCCTGCCCGCAGCAGTGCAGCGCCTCGACGCCGGCGGCGGGACGACCGCCGCCTCGCCCTCATCTTTCTCCTGCCCGCGACGATCGGCCTGGTGGTCTTCTACTTCTGGCCGCTGGTGCGCGGGATCGCGCTCAGCTTCACCTCGTGGGACATTCTCACGCCCGCGCAGTTCATCGGGCTGGAGAACTACGCGCGGATGGTGGCGGACCCGGTGTTCTGGAACGCCGTCCGCGTGACGCTGCTGTACGTGATCATCAACATCGGTATCCAGACCGTGGTGGCCCTGATCATCGCCGTGCTGATGCAGCGGCTCAGCCAGTCCACACTGCTGCGGTCCCTGGTGCTGGCGCCCTACCTCGTCTCCAACGTGGTGGCGGCGCTGGTGTTCTTCTGGATCCTCGACTTCCAGCTCGGCATCGGCAACCAGCTGCTCGCCTGGCTCGGGCTGGACCGGATCGGATTCTTCACCAGCGAGGCCTGGGTGATCCCGACCATCGCCCTGATCAACGTCTGGCGCCACATGGGCTACACCGCGCTGTTGATCTTCGCCGGCCTGCAGACCATCCCGCACTCGGTCTACGAGGCCGCCAAGGTCGACGGTGCCTCGGAGGTGCGCACGTTCTTCTCGGTCACGGTGCCGCTGCTGCGGCCGATCCTCGGGCTGGTGCTGATCATCTCGGTGATCGGATCGTTCCAGGTGTTCGACACGGTTGCCGTGACCACCAACGGCGGGCCGGTGGATGCCAGCCGGGTGCTGCAGCTCTACATCTACGACAACGCGTTCGCGCAGTTCGACTTCGGCTACGCGTCCGCACTGAGCGTCGCACTGCTGCTGGTGCTCGTGGCCGTGACGTTCGTGCAGTACCGCATCACCCGCGCCGGCCAGACCGACCTGGACTGAGGGAGGCAACCATGTCATCGACGACACCGCGCATTCCGACCCGCAGCGCCGTGCGCCCGGCCGCCGGCCGAGATCCCGACAGGAAGCGCACCCGCCTCTCCCCCGGCCGCGTCCTCGCCTGGGTGGTCATGATCGTGATCTTGGCGATCACGCTCTTCCCCTTCTACTGGATGCTGCGCACCGCGTTGTCCAGCAACAGCGCGCTCTACGCGAACTCGCAGTCGTTGCTCCCCGTGGACCTGAGCTGGGGCGGCTTCGAGCGCGTGTTCGGCCTGCAGAGCACCGAGGAGGCGATCGCCCAGGGGGGCTCGGGCGCCTCGATCGACTTCTGGCGCTACCTGCTCAACTCGGTCGCGGTGGCCACCGGTATCACCGCCTGCCAGGTGTTCTTCTCGGCGATGGCGGCGTACGCGTTCTCCCGGCTGCGCTGGGCGGGCCGCAACCAGGTGTTCAGCGTCTTCCTGCTCTCGCTGATGGTGCCCCAGATCTTCACGCTGCTGCCGAACTTCCTGTTGATCCGCGAGCTGGGACTGATCGACACCCTGGTGGGCATCATGCTGCCGAGCCTGTTCATGACGCCGTTCGCGATCTTCTTCCTGCGGCAGTTCTTCATGAACGTCTCCACCGAGGTGGAGGAGGCGGCGCTGATCGATGGAGCGAGCAAGGTGCGGGTGTTCTTCGTGCTGATCATCCCGCTGTCGGTGGGGCCAATCGCGACCATCTCGATCCTGACCTACATCACGGCCTGGAACGACTACTTCTGGCCGCTGATGGTCAGCTATACCGACGAATCCCGGGTGCTCACGGTGGCCCTGGGGAACTTCAACGAGCAGACACCGCAGACCGGGCCGGACTGGGCCGGGTTGATGGCCGCAACCCTGGTGGCAGCGCTGCCGATGCTGCTGCTCTTCATGGCGTTCGCCAAGCGCGTCGTCAGCTCCATCGGCTTCAGCGGCATCAAGTGAGGAGATGAGCATGCGCACACGAACGCGAGCAGCGGCGGCGGCCGGCGTGGCCGCGGCGCTCACGGCAGCCGCGGGCTGCAGCACGGCGGTCACGGACGACGGTGTCGCACTCGACTACTGGCTCTGGGACGCCAACCAGCTGCCTGCCTACCAGCAGTGCATCGAGGCGTTCGAGGCCTCCCATCCCGACATCGACGTCCGGATCAGCCAGTACGGCTTCGACGACTACTGGCAGAAGATCACCGCCGGATTCGTGGCCGGGGCCGGGCCCGACGTCTTCACCGACCACCTGACCCGGTACCCCGAGTACGTCCAGCGCGACCTCCTGCTCGACCTGAACACGCTGGAGCCCACCGCCGACATCGCCGACGCCGAGTTCCAGGAGGGCCTGGCGCAGCTGTGGGTGGGGACCGACGGGGGGCAGTACGGCAGCCCCAAGGACTTCGACACGGTGGCGATCTTCTACGACGTCGACACGATCGAGGAGGCGGGGCTGACTCCGGAGGATCTGTCCGAGCTCACCTGGAACCCCGAGGACGGCGGAACGTTCGAGGACGTCATCGCCCGGCTGACGGTGGACGCGAACGGCGTGCGCGGCGACGAGGACGGCTTCGATCCGGACAACGTGGTCACCTACGGGCTCGCCTCGAACGGGTCGGGAGGAGCCGAGGGCCAGACGGCGTGGTCGTGGCTGGCGGGCTCGACCGGCTGGGAGTTCACGAACGCGGACGTGTGGGGCGATGAGTACTACTACGACGACCCGCGGCTGCACGAGTCGCTGACCTGGCTGTTCGACCTCGTCGACAAGGGCTACATGGCCCCCTACGAACAGATCGGCAGCGACCCGAACCCGCAACAGGCGCTCGGTTCAGGCCAGGCAGCCCTGTCGCCGAACGGCTCGTGGATGCTCAACACCTACGCCAATCTCGAGGACATCGAGCTCGGTATCGCTCCGGTGCCGGCCGGGCCGGTCGGCCACCCGGTGTCGATGTACAACGGGCTCGCCGACTCCATCAGCGCCCAGACCGAGCACCCGCAGGAGGCGGCCGAACTGGTCGCATTCCTCGGCTCGGAGGAGTGCCAGGTGATCGTCGGCGAGGCGGCGGTCGTCTTCCCGGCGCGGCCGGCAGGCACCGAGGCGGCGATCGCGGCCTTCGAGGAGCGCGGGATCGACGTCTCCCCGTTCACCGACCTCGTCGACGAGGGCCACACCCTCTACTTTCCGGTCACCGACGGCTACGGCTCGATCCAGGCGCTCGTGGCACCGATCATGGATGAGATCTACATCGGGGACCGCGAGGCCTCCACCCTGGCGGAGGTGAACGAGCGGGTCAACGAGCTGGTGGAGTAGCGCCGCACAGCCGGATGTCGCCCCACGATGCCAGACTGATTTCGTGACCCCCACCCTCATCGCCGAGCTCGAGGCCGCCACGAGCACCGTCTCCGCCACCCGCTCGCGCCTGGCCAAGGTCGAGGCACTGTCGAGTCTGCTCAGCCGGTTGGGACCGGAGGAAGTGGCCCCCGCCGTCGGCATGCTGCTGGGGCGCGTGCGGCAGGGCCGGATCGGGATCGGATGGCGCACCCTGAAGTCGGTCCAGCCCGAACCCGCAGCCGAGGCGCGCCTCACCGTCCTCGAGGTGGATGAGGTGCTGACCGAGCTGGCGGGCACCATCGGCGCCGGATCGCAGGCCCGGCGGGCGGAGCTGCTGCACGGCATGCTCGGCCGCGCGACCTCGCCCGAGCAGGACTTCCTCGTCCGGGTGATGCTCGGGGACATGCGTACCGGAGCCCTGGACGGGGTGCTCACCGACGCCCTCGCCCGTGCCTACGACCTCCCGGTGGCGACGGTCAGGCGAGCGGCCATGCTCACCGGAGACGTCGGTGAGACGGCGCGCCTGGCAGGTGCCGGCGAGGACCTCACCGAGGTGGGGCTGCGGGTGGGGACACCGGTGCTGCCCATGCTGGCCGGCACCGCCGTCAGTGCAGCGGAGGCGGTCGGGACGCTCGGCCGCTGCAGCGTGCAGGCCAAGCTCGACGGCGCCCGGATCCAGGTGCACCGGCAGGGTGAGCAGGTGCAGATCTTCACCCGCAGTCTGGCCGAGGTGACCGACCGGCTGCCCGAGATCGTCGAGGCGGTCCGGGCGCTCCCGGCGCAGGAGCTGATCCTGGACGGTGAGACGCTCGCGCTCACCGAGGAGGGCGACCCCCGCCCGTTCCAGGACTCCATGGCCCGGTTCGGCAGTGACGCCGGTGAGGTCGTGCTGCGCCCGTGGTTCTTCGACCTGCTGCACGTCGACGGCCGCGACCTCATCGACGAGCCGCTCGAGCAGCGGCTGAGCGAGCTCGAACGGGTGGTCGGCGAGCTGCTGGTGCCCGGGGTGATCACGGACGATCCGGCCGAGGCCGAGCAGGTCATGTCCCAGTCCCTCGACGCGGGCCACGAGGGGGTGGTGGTCAAGGGCACCGACTCCCGCTACACCGCCGGGCGGCGCGGCTCGGAGTGGCTGAAGGTGAAGCCCGTGCACACCCTCGATCTCGTGGTTATCGGTGCCGAATGGGGCTACGGCCGCCGCACCGGCTGGCTCTCCAACCTGCACCTCGGGGCGCGCGATCCCTCCGGGCAGTTCGGATCCGCCGGCGGGTTGGTCATGGTCGGCAAGACCTTCAAGGGGCTCACCGACGCGCTGCTGCGGTGGCAGACGGAGCACCTCCAGACGATCGCCACCGAACGCACGGAGGCATGGGTTCGGGTCCGCCCCGAGCTCGTGGTCGAGATCGCCGTGGACGGGGTGCAACGCTCGACCCGCTATCCCGGCGGCGTCGCGCTACGGTTCGCCCGGGTGAAGCACTATCGCGAGGACAAGGCGGTCGCCGACGCCGACACGATCGAGACGGTACGGGAGATGCTGCGATGACCGACATCAGGGTCCTCGAGGGCTGGCTGGAGCGCGAGGGACGGCCGTGGCTGCCGGTCTCCGGGGAGATCCACTATTCCCGCCTGCCCCGCCATCGCTGGGGCGAGGTGCTGGGGCATGCGCGGGCAGGAGGGCTGGACGCCGTCGCCACCTATGTGTTCTGGAACGCCCACGAACCCGAGCCCGGCTTCTTCACCTGGGAGGGCAACCGCGACCTGCGCGCCTTCGTGCAGCTGGCCCAGCACTATGGCCTGGAGTCGGTGGTGCGGATCGGGCCCTGGGCCCACGGGGAGTCCCGTCACGGGGGCTTCCCCGACTGGCTGGTCGAGCGCGGCCTGCGCACCCGCACCGACGATCCCGCGTACCTGGCCCTCGTGCGGCCCTTCTATGAGCAGATCGCGGCCCAGCTCGAGGGCCTGAGCGTCGTGGACGGCGGGCCGGTGATCGGCATCCAGGTGGAGAACGAGCTGTACGACCAGCCCGAACACTTGGCTACCCTGCAGGCCATGGCCCGCGACTGTGGGATCGAGGTGCCGCTGTGGACAGCCACCGGATGGGGCGGTGCGCAGGTGCCACCGTCACTGCTGGCGGTCTACTCCGGTTACGCGGACGGCTTCTGGGAGGAGGCCGACACCCCCTGGCCGCCGTTCGTCGACCACCACTTCCGCTTCACGAGTGAGCGCGACGACCTCAGCGTCGGGGCCGATGTGCGGGAGGCGTTCGCGAGCGCCGCACCGGGAGCGAGAGTGGCTCAGCAACCGACCACGCCGTTCGCCACCTGCGAGCTCGGTGGCGGGATGCACGTGGCCTACCACCGCCGCCCCTTGGTGCCGCCCGAGGATGTGGCAGCCTTGGCAATGGCCAAGCTCGGCAGCGGCTCGGTATGGCAGGGCTACTACATGTACGCCGGAGGCACCCAGCGCGTGGGCCCGCACGGGAGCGAGCAGGAATCCCATGCCACCGACTACCCCAACGACGTCCCCGCCCTGAGCTACGACTTCCATGCCCCGATCGGCGAGCACGGCCAGGTCCGTGCCCACCACCACCTCCTACGCCGCCAGCACCTGTGGCTGCACGCCGATGGTCATCGCCTCGCCGCGATGACCGCACAGGTCACTGCCGAGGGCTCGCTGGAATCGGTGCGCACCGACGGGCGCAGCGCATATCTCTTCCTGAGCACGCACGGTCCGGCCCACCGCCCCCTGCCGGCACGCGCATCCGTCCAGGTGCCCGTGCGGCTCAGCGAGGAGACCGTCCTCGCCCCGCCGGTGCCCGTCGATCTCCCGACGGGGGTGAGCGTGGCGTGGCCCGTGAACCTCCCGCTGCCGGGTGGGCAGTTGCTGCGCAGCGCCAGCGCCTCGTTGTTGACGCGCGTGAGCGAGGAGGACGGCACCGAGGTGGTGGTGCTGATGGCCACCGACGGCGTCCCGGCCGTCCTCGAGCTGGCCGGGACGGTGGCGGTCCACGGGCCGGCAACCACCGAGCACCGCGGTGGCCACACCCTCGTCCGGCTGAGCGCGCCGCCCGGTCCCGAGTGCGAGATCGAGCTGCCCGGAAGCCGCGTCCTCGTCCTCGACGAGGCGAGCGCCGACCGGCTGTACGTGCTCGAGGTGGCCGGCCGGGAGCGGCTCGTGCTCAGCGCGGCCCCCTGCTACGCCGTCGGCGGCTCGCTGGTGCTCCACCCCGACGAGCCGGTCACCGAGGTGGCCATCTCCCCTCCCCCGGGCGCTCTGGCGGGCCCCGGCGTGACCGAGGGCGCGACCTCGGGCCGGTGGGGTCGCTGGTTGGTTCACACCGAGGCCGGGCACGCACCGGTCGCGCGCGACCTGCACCCGGAGCACGGCGTCGCGCCGGTGCCGCGCCGGGGCGGCTCGTCCCGGCGGCTGTCCGCACCCACCGACTACTCCTCCGCGGCCCAGGTGCGGGTGCAGGTGCCGCCCGAGTCGTTCGCCGCCCACCGGACCCTGCTGCGGGTGCACCTGCAGGGCGATGTCGCTCGTGCCTGGATCGGCGAGACCCTCGTCAGCGACCACTTCTGGCACGGGCGGGCCTGGGACATCGACCTCAGCGACCACCAGGACGCCGCCCTGACCCATGGGGTGCGACTGGAGATCCTGCCCCGCCGCGCAGCCGACGGCGTCTGGGTGGATCCCTCGGTACGCGCGACCCCGGACGGCGTCACCGTCGCCGCGGTCGAGATCCTCCGGGTCGCCAGGGTGGAGCTGACAACCGAGGAGGCTGTCGGACAGCGTGCCTAAGGTGTGCCCATGCTGACCACGCTGGCCGTCCAGGGCTATCGCTCCCTGCTCGACGTCGTGCTGCCACTAGGCCCGCTGACGGTTGTCACGGGCGCCAACGGCACCGGGAAGTCCAGCCTGTACCGCGCGTTGAGGCTGCTCGCCGACGCCGCCCGCGGCACTGCGATCGGTGCGCTGGCCACCGAGGGCGGCCTGGGCTCGACGATGTGGGCCGGTCCGGCGCATCTCAGTGCAACGATGCGCAGCGGCGCGGTGCCCGTGCAGGGGACCCGCCGGTCCGGCCCGGTCCGCCTCCAACTCGGCTTCGCCTCGGACGAGCTGAGCTACGCGATGGACCTGGGGCTGCCGCGCCCGGACGGGACCCAGACCCGATTCGCGCTCGACCCGGAGATCAAGACCGAGACGGTCTGGGCCGGACCGGTCGCGCGGCCCGCGGCACAGCTGGTCCGCCGCAAGGGCCCGCTCGTGAGCACCCGCACCGAGGCCGGCTGGCAGGAGATGACGGCCGCGCTGGCAGCCTCGGACTCGTGCGTCACCGCGCTGGCGGACCCGCACCAGGCGCCGGAGCTGCTGAGGCTGCGCGAATCGCTGCGGGGCTGGCGCTTCTACGATCACCTGCGCACCGACGCAGCGGCACCGGCACGAGCAGGGGTGGTGGGCACCCGCACGCCGGTGATGGCCGCCGACGGGAGCGACCTGCCCAGCGCCCTGGCCACGATCGAGGAGATCGGACGGGCCGACCTGCTGCATTCGGCCGTCGACGAGGCCTTTCCCGGTAGCCGCATCGGGATCGACGTCAGCGCCGGCAGGTTCTCGGTCCTCCTGCACCAGCCCGGGATGCTCCGCCCGCTGCGCGCTCCCGAGCTCTCCGACGGCACGGTGCGCTATCTGATGCTGGCCGCGGCTCTGCTCACTCCGCGTCCGCCGCAACTGATGGTGCTCAACGAACCCGAGACCAGCCTGCATCCCAGCCTCCTCGGGCCACTGGCCACCCTGATGCGCCGGGCGGCGGAGGAGACCCAGCTCGTCGTGGTCACCCACGCCGCTGCCCTGCAGGAGGCCCTGGCACCGGATGCCGAGCACGTGCACCTGGTGAAAGACCTCGGCGAGACCCGCATCGACGGTCAGGAAGGGCCACTGGATCGTCCCGCCTGGGTGTGGCCGTCACGGTGATCGGCCGCCGCGGTCCTGCGCGTGGTCTAGTCACGGGGGCTTCGCTCTCGGGGAAGCTAAGTTCTCGGTCGAGATGATGAGGGAGCGTGTACGCCGTGTGCCAGAAGAGTGTGAGCGCAACTCTCACGGTCACTGCGTCCGCCCACAGGGTATTTGCCGTACTGGCAGACCCGACGACGCACGCGGCGATCGACGGAAGGAGCCGAGCGACCGACGGCACCGGCCGGGTCGTGGAGGCCGTGGACCAGGCGCGGCTGACGAAGGTGGGGCAAATCTTCCGGATGGGTATGAATCATCCTGATCATCCAGAAGGTGACTATCGGACGTTCAACAAGGTCCACGTGCTCGACCCACCGCGCGCCATCGGTTGGCTGACCGGGCACGCCCCCGCAGGCGACGGCCAACTCGAGTTCGGCGGTTGGTTCTGGCGTTACGACCTGGTTCCCGTCAGTCCGTCACAGACCGAGGTGACGCTCACCTACGACTGGACGGCGGTGCCGCAGTCCGTCCACGACTACCTGCGGTTCCCGCCGATAGGGCCCGAACGTCTCGCCGATTCACTGCATCATCTGGCCACGCTGGCTGCCCCGGAGTCGCGGGCCTGAACGCGCAGCGGCCACGAGCATCGAGGCTGGCGCTGGCCCGCAGCGCGCTACCAGTGAACGATCCGTCAGCGGCGACTCCTTGAGGCGGGGCCCTGAACTGCCCCCGCCGTACCCCCGCATCGCACTCAGGCGACCCGGGAGTCGTCCGAACTGCTGCCGGAGCGGTTCGGGAGGCGGCGCAACGCGACGCGCAGCATGTTGATCCCGCGGTTGGCCCCCGGGTTCTGCTCGATGAGTCCAGAGTCGATAGCTCGGGCGACCATGTTCCCCAACCGATCGACGTCGAGCTTCTCCATCTCCGCGCGCAGGTCGGAGGTGGAGAGCATCGAGGCGAGGACGCAGAAGTCCTCGATGTGTCGGGTGGGGTTCTTGTCGATGATGATCTGCGTCGTAGAAGCCTTGGCCACGAGCGCACCGAGCAGGCTGGGCCGAAGAACCGAACCGACAGTGCCAGCGACGTCCAACTCGATGCGCTCCGTCCTGCGGAGGGCCTGCTGACTCCCAGGGGCAGGGACGGTTGGAGAGCCTGTTGCCCCGCGGCGCGTCTCGGCTCGCTCCCCTAGATTAGATGGCGTGGGATGAGCACGTCGATGAGCGCATCGCCGCGCTTGAACCGGTGCTGGAAACCCTCCGGGCTCACGCCGACGCTCTCAAAGCCGAGATCGACGAGCACTGTGGTGAAGTCCATCAGAGAGTTGGGGTGCTGACGCACGTCCATGACCACGTCCAGGTCGGTCGTGGGCCGCGGCGGCGTCACGCCGCGCTCGGCGCAGTGCAGGTGGGTGAGCTGACCGCCGACCAGTGCCCATCCCGAGGGCATGCGCTCACCGATCTGGAACAAGGCCAGCCAGCCCTGCTCTTGCGCCGGCACCATCGCTGGCATCGCTACTGCCACAAGTTCTCCATCATCTCCATTGCGGCATGGTTCTCTCGGGATGTGCCTTGGCGATCCAGCAGATCGGTGATCGAGAGCAGTAAGGGCGCAATCGCCACGCCGTCCCGCGGGCCCCAATGGGGGTCCGGTGCCATCTCGGGCGGGCTCGGGCTGTGCACGACCCGGAGCAGCACGTTCGGGCTGCTCGGTCGCGCTTCGAGATCGATGAAGTAGTCATCAGCGAAGCTTTGGAGGGCCTCCTTGGGGATGTAGGCCTCCAGCTGACGACCTGATGACAGTCCAGCGCGAGGGTCGGAAATGCCACTGAGAAGGAGGCGGTCGTCGCCACGCAGCTCGGCCAGGTCATTGGGGTTGACCTCTAGCGAGAATAGCTCGCCCCTCTTGGCCAACCAGGACTGGATCAGCCTGGCCCGATCCCTCTTCGGCTGCTCCTCCAGGCGCTTGATCCGGTCTCTGGTGCGTCTGCGCTCCTCCGGTGCCAGGTGGACCGGCGCACCGGCTAGCGCCCAGGCCATTCGCGATGAAAGCGGACGAGCCGCGCTGGGCGGGCGGAGTGTGGAAGCATCGACGACCCACTGGTTGCCGATCTTCTGCCCCCGCACCGACTTGTTGTGGATCCGCTGCATGATGCGCTGGCGGCTCACGCCCATCCTCTGGGCAGCCTGGGACACCGGCACTAGGTTTCTCTCGTGCATCTCCACCACACAAGCCTAGCGGATCTGCAAGAGATGTGTGCTACCAGCACACACCCCTTGTCGCGCGCCAAGACGTGTGTGAGCACTTGGCCGGGGCTATCCGCCGGTGAAGACGCTGGTGCTCAACGGGACGCCGAGGTCGTCGCAGGCGTCGCCGAGGGCTCCTTGGGCTTCGTGCCACTCGGTTGACTGCACACCGCTCGGACCTTCGCCCGCACCGAGCGAGATAGCGGGGGCGACCTCTTGCAGCTCGGCGATCGCTTGCCGGACTGCACTTCCCTCACCTGAGGGCAAGCGATCGAGCACGCGCGTGGCCAGCCGGTACCAGCCCTCATGCTCCTGCGCCTCCATCCGGCCGTCATCGAGGCCCAGGTCGGCGTTCTCCACGATCGTCATCACATCGCCGTAAGCGGTGCAGATCGCAGCATCGTCCATCGGCTCATCCGCGCCAGGAGCGTCCGCCGGAATCTCCTGGGACTGCGTGGCCGGCTGCGTCGGCGTGCTCTCCACCGCCTGTGCGTCCTCGTTCGTGGTGCAGCCGCCCATGGTGGCGGCGACGAATAGTGCCGCGAGTACGCCTGCCCGCTGCTTCGCCCGCATCGTTGTAGCCCCCTTCGCTCGATGTCTGGTGCGTGGAGGCTACCGGTTAGTCGCGCTACGCGCGTCGGACCGCCGCACTGATCATCCCGCGACCCGATCGGCTACTGGCGATCTGGGACATCAATGAGGGCGAGGTCTTCCGGGTCGGGCGTGAAGATCTCCTCGATTGGGCGAGCGAAGACGGCCGCGAGACGTAGCGCAAGTTTGAGGCTCGGCTCGAACCGACCGTTCTCCAGGGAGACGATGGTCTGACGAGAGACATGAGCCCGGCGAGCCAGCTCCGCCTGGCTCCAGCGGCGCTCAGCCCGCAGGACGTGCAGCCGGTTGGTGATCACTCGAAGCGCTTGCTGAGCCACGTCCAGCTGGACATCCAGACCAGGCCGGCGAAGGCGGACATCACTGCCGCGGTAAGCCGGGGCACTCCGGCGAACGCTTCGAGCAGGCTGTAGCCGAAGCCAGCGATCACGACGACGAGCACAGTGACCATGGAGGCTTGCGCGGCTACCTCGCGTTCGACTCCCTCGTTGTCCTGCCGGCGGGTCGCGCGGACCGTGATCGCCACGAATGCCGCGAGCGACGCGGTCGCGGCAACCCCGAGCGGGGCGCCCACCCACGGGGACAACGGCCTCAGGACGTTAAACAGGGCGATGCCGACGGCTGCTAGTGCCACGAAGAGCGCGAAGCTCGCGGCCAGGCCGACCCGCTCACGCTTGGTGAAGTCGTTCATTTCTAGACCGTAGTGTGTACTTGTCAGATTGACAAGTACACTTGTCTGTCCGGGTAGGTGCCTCTGCGCTGTCCTCTCGCCCACGTCGATCACCGCAAGAGGATCCCTCACCGGGACGCACGCCCGCTTCGTTGCAGGAACGAGGGCGCCTACGGCAGCAGGTCCCAGAACTGTCTTCTGGCGAGCATGGCGTGGATCACCATCTCCTCACCACTCTCAAAGACCAGCACAACGGTCTCGAGCAAGCGAGCCCGTGTATCGAATCCGAGCCGCAACTCACGGTGCGGCCAGTCATCTTCCTCAAGCGGCTCGATCCACTGGGACCAGTCGGCTGCCTGGACCGCTTCTTCGGGCAATATCCCGTGCTTGAGTGCGCTGGCGTGGACTCTCACGCCGCGAACGCCGCAAGGGCACGCCGGATCGCCTCCGAACGCGACAGGTGCTCCCGCTCGGCCTGCGCGTCCAAGGCTGCGATCTCCTCGGCAGTGAGGCGCACGGCAACGACCTGCATCGGCTCAGCCCCGCGACCGGGGCGACCGCGTCCGCGACGCTTCAACTCCTCGACGTCATAACCAGCTTCGGCCTCGTCTGCCCACTTCTGGATCTGCTCGTCACTGACCATGGACAAATCGTATAACGGAAATAGCCCGTTCGGTAGAGGAGTCTCCGAGCGGCGGCTGAGCGTATATCTATCCATTGACTCTGCCCCTGCTGAAAACCCGCCGCAGCGCACGCGGGTCCGCAAGGACAGTCGTGACGTCCCGCAGAGGATCACTCGCCGAGCCACTTGGGTTGCGGCTTACGGAGAGAATGACTAGTGGCAGGCGCTCAGTCAACGCTGGATACCTGGACGAGAACGCGCTGGGCGGTGTCAACATCTGTGCGGGTCAGCACATCGAGCTTCCAGCCCTCATCGAGACCGGCCAGATCCACGGAGACACTTCCCTGATCGACCGCTGCATCGATGGTTTGGGCAGCGGCAATGGCTGCATAGAATTTCGCGGCGAACACGGAGGCTGCCAAGTCACTGATCGACGAGGCCGTTGCCACAACCACGGCGGTCGACTCCAAGAGCACATCTGCACCAGCGAGGGTGTCGCAGCCGTTAAGCACGACCAGTACCGGAGGGACATCCGTCGCGCCCAGGGCCCGGGCGAGAAGCCCGTATGGCACGTCCCGGCCCTCTGGAGCTTCCACGCTGCCGTTATCGAACAGCAAAGCGGCGTCACCGGCGTGGCCCGAGAAGTGCACAACATGAGGCCGCAGATCATTGAGTCCGGCGATCAAGTCCTCTGCGGTGGCAGCTGGGCGGTAGTCGATCGTGATGCGATCCCGATGCAATGCCCGGCGGACCTGGTCTTGTACGCCGCGCACCTCTGCGTCGGTCCGCAGGTTCTGCTCGGGATTGGCGGTGAGGTAGAGCACACGCAACTGCTCAACCTTAGGCGCCGGGACGGTCCGCAGCTCATGCACGTATCGCACGGTGGGGCGCGAGAGGCGCGCCACCTCCCGGGCGTGGTTCTTCTCGGCCTGGCGCCGCCGAGCGTCTGCCTGGTCCGCGGCCCGAGCGTCGGCCTTTCGCTTGGCTTCTTCGCGCCGGGCAGCAGCCTGTGTTTCCCGGTCAAGATTCGTTTGAGCGTTCGCTAGGTCCTTCGCGAGGTTACCCAGCTTGTTGGAAGCAGCAGAGACCTTCGTGTCCTCTCTGGCGGCCTTGCTCTCGGCGCTCTCGGCATTGCGTCGGTACGTGCGGGCCATCGACTCACTGGTTCGAGCGCTGATCTTGGCGACTTCCTTGGCTCCGTCGGCGCGATGCTTGGCAGCGGCGGAGCGCGCTTTGGCCATCGCCTTCTCCTCGATCGCCTGCTGCTTCTTGATGGTCGCGATCTTGTCGCGGTACTGCTTCTCGGACATGGGCCCTCCTCCGGACAGCCTGAGTATGCATGGAGGGTCTGACATCGAGCTGGTGTCGTAGAGCAGGGCCTGCGACGGCGGCCGATTACGGCTCGGCCCAGCCGGCTTCGATGATCGCCGCAAGCGGATCCCCCAACGGCCACTGCACCTGCGGCGGTGGTACGGAGCACGGCGTCGAGCGGTTGCTCATCTTCACAGTCACTCGCGGCGAAAGGACGCGGCCCACGAGCGGCTCGCTCGTTCATGCGACCGCTCTCAGTGCTCCTGCGTCGACGACGATTCACGGGGAAGTGTCTGGCCATCATGCAAGGGTGTTGCCATGGCGAACGTGGGGGACAACCCGATCCGGAAAGCTGACCAGGATCTGCTCAAGCGGGCCTCTGGGGCGATCACCATCGCCGACGGCATCCGTGATGTTGACGCATCGGAGGGATACGTCGTCGCTGTCGTCGGTCCGTGGGGCTCAGGAAAGACCTCCATCGTCAACTTAGTCATGGAGGCACTCGCCAAGGACCCGACCTATCCCGCCATTGAGTTCAACCCGTGGGTGTTCTCCGGCTCGGACGAGCTGGTCCAGGTCTTCTTCCGCGAACTGGCTGCCCAGATGCGCCTCAAGGGCGACCGCCTCGCCAAGATTGCCGAATCGGTCGACAGCTACGGCGAACTGTTCGAGCCGATCGCGGCGCTCCCGTTCATCGGCGCGTGGTTCGCCAGGTTCCGGGGCGCGGCCAAAGCGCTCCACGAGTTTCAGGAGCGCAGGAAGGGCAGCGTCACAGAACAGCGCAACAAGCTGTCCGCAGAGCTTGCCAAGTTGCCGCAGCCGATCGTGGTCGTCGTTGACGATATCGACCGGCTCGAGTCCACCGAGATCCGCGACATCTTCAAGCTCGTGCGGCTTACGGCGAGCTTCCCGAACATCATCTACGTCCTCGCCTTCGACAGGCAACGCGTGGAAGCCGCCCTCACGCAGTCCGGGTTCGACGGCCGGGCTTACCTGGAAAAAATCGTTCAGCTCAGCTTTGACGTGCCGCCGGTGCCGGCGTCGGTAATTCTGCGGCTCCTTGGTGAGTCGCTGCAGGCCGCGGTGGAGGACCTGGGTGCGCTAAAACGGTTCAACGAGTCGGTCTGGCCCGACGTGCTGGTCGAGATCATCCGCCCGTTGGTCTCGAACATGCGTGACATTAGCCGGTACAGCGCAGCCGTTCGGGCGACCACCCGCACCCTGGGGACGCAGGTCGAGCTTGTGGACGTCATGGGCTTGGAGGCCCTGAGGGTCTTCCGACCCGACGTCTTTGACAAGCTCGTCGCAGCCCGCGAAGGCCTCACCACCACTCTGGCGCGCCTGGGAACACCTACGACTCGACCCCGCCACCGGCATGAGCGTCTGGTGGCGCGACCACGCCGACCACCACATGCCCGCACTGCTGGACCCAGACGGGGCGTTCGCAGCCGCCAACCACAGCGACGAAGCCAACCACTGCCGCCGCGGCGAAGCATTGCCATACGTGGCCCCGCCCGCCGGACTGTTCGTACTACAGCAACGTTGAAATTGACCGATGTCTGTTCGACCTAAAGAGACTGGTGACAGGCTTTCCGCATCTCACAACAATGGCCAGTACTCTGACGCTCGCGCATTACCGTTCCTAGATTTAACCGGAGTCAGCGCAGACGTCGTGCAGTCCGCTGAAGCTTCGCATCCATCGGGCCGCCCGGACCGCCGAGGACCGGTTCTTCCGCCTAAGCCCAACAACTAAAGGAGTCCATCGTATTTCTACAGTCGTGGCAATCGGTGCGTCCATTCCCCTGTTGCCATAGCGCTACTAGCGCCGACCTTAGTCGGCAAGACGGGAGCAGTATCGGCCTGCTCGCTGAGCACCAGCCTCAACTTGCTCGTGATTATACCGAACTGCTTGAACTAGGCAGGATCGAAAATTTCAGCTTCGGCCTGAGTGAGCGTTTCGGGTAGATCTGCAGGCGAGATGAGACTCCCAGGCAGATGAGTAATTGAGCCGCCCTCTTGGACCAAAAGACGCCCTGTCGGACCGCCGTTGATTCGGTAGTGCCCGGGCTCGAATTCCGTTACAAACAGTATGTATTCGGCGCCGGCGCGCATCATGGGATAATCCTCAACTTCGAAACTTACTCCCTCGAATTCCCCTCCGGTCTGTCGCACTACGATGCTCTCTGCTGCGGATTCCCCATGGAGCGCATCGGAGACCCTGAGAAGGTAGTCGGTGTAGGGTATCTCGGATACGTCGGAGCTTATGGTCCCCGAATCTTCGACACCAACAATTGTGCCCCGGACTACCAGGTCGGAACTTGTAGTCATCTCCTCAAGCGAGGAATGCGCGTCCGCCCAACTAGCATCGAGGACCGCAGTGTCGGGAGTCGTCGAACACGACGAAATGATCAATGAGAACGCGACTGCTGATCCGATGCCGGCGATTCTACCGAATACGCTGCACTTCATTGCTGATCCCCCCCGGGGCATTGAAGTAGTTTTCGTGTGCTGTCAGTACAATGCATTGATTCCATTGACCTCGTCCGAACCTGGGCTGGAAATACCGCACGACGAGTATCGGACTTCAGTCGTAGGATGCATCAAGCGACACCCTGACGTTTCGTCAAGGCCGAGAACATGTCCAAGTTCATGTGCCGTTACACTGCGCAGTTTATAGTTGCTGTAACTGTCGGTGTAGGCTCCATTGATGACGGCCGTGGCATATGTGGTAGTTCCCCCACTACAAGTAAGTCCCGTCAAGCCATCCCAGGAGACGCTCGAATTATTTGCGGTTCCGAGTCCCACCCTCGCTGACGATGTGGAGTAGTCAAAGTACGTGGGGACGGCTGCCGCATTCCATTGCGCTACCGCTGTGGCCCACGAACCGGAACTGATATTGTATCTGATCGTCGTTGATTCCCACGTGCAACCGTTTGATGTCCATGCTGAAGCGGGTGGGGATCCCACCGCCAATAGGCCGACAGCAAGTGCTACTGTCGACAGGATCGCCCATAATGCTCGTCGCATGCTTCCCCTCCTTCGGGGACGCTCAAATGGATGACGTCACGGGAGCGTCCCCGTCTATTTGTGCCGTGCCCCGTGGTATACACGGTATCTCATTATGTGGCCTGTGTCACTAGCTCGCTATTGTCGAATTTCCAAAACAAGCACATCGAGCGCCGCGTTGCGTAGAGCCCCGCCTAACCAATCCTCACCATCTAGCCTTTTCTCCGAGGTGAGGCGAACGGCGGATCTTCTTCCGATGACTGCCGCGAGCCCCCGCTCCGCTAACTCTCCCGGATCGCCGGCGGGCCCACCGGGGGAAACTCAAGAAGCCAATGCGGGGACCCTTTTACAGGCGGTGCGGCACTAGTATCAAGCTCGGAATCCAGCCCGAGGAGTGAGCGAGTTGTCGTCAATGACATTTCAAGTTTTACTGCCGTGGCGTCGACCGATCGCAACTCCTCGTAGAGCGCGTGAGCGTGCGCCTTTAGAATCTCAAGATCTGCTGGTTGCCAACTCATCGAGTGTTGCAACCGATTACGATCTCATCCGAGGTTATCCACGGGAACTGAACGTCGTTTGCCCACGGTTGCGCCCGGACTCTTGTTCGGTGGTCGACGCTGTTGGGGCACTGATCGTAGTTGAAGTTGTTTGCAATCCGCGAATAGGCCCAGCTCCCAGTGGAAGAGTGCTTTAGGATCTGCGGATCGAAGAACCCGGTTCCACCCTGGCGAAGTTCCACATCCACCCTGTGCGGCCAAGTCGATGCATCGTCGCAGACCTGCTGCGCGCCCCATTGCAAGTCATTTTCCGCATTCACCAGGAGGTTGGCAAAGTAGCCCGCGCACAGCGACGCCCACGACGAGGAAACCTCATCCGAATGGCTCGGACCTTCGCTGATCTCCCAGGTGCTGTCTTGGTTAACTGTCAGTTGGAGATCATCTTGGTTGACAGTAATTGTGCCTGATTGATCGACCCGAATCTGAGCGTCATCTGCTGCGGTTTCGAGATCCACTTGGACAGCGAGATGCTCAATGTCAGTCGGTGAATCAACGGTTACGTATGATCCTTCCTGGCTCGTTGAAACGGAGCCGCTAGGACCTTCCGCACTAGCTGAAGTAGCAAATCCGCCGGCCACCATTAGCGCGACCAATGTGCCCGATACAGTGCGACTATTCTTCACCATTCCCCCAGGTCTCGATTCTCGTTCTGATGACCAAACACTGACGCATTTGGAAATTCCTAGAACTCCTGCCCACAGAAAGAATCGTACGCCCCTCCTAGACGGACAGCTTGTCAACACCCCCTCGACCTCAAGTGGAATCGACCCTGCCGAGAGTCGGCGCAACTCAGAACAGTCGTGCGCTTGATGTTACAGAATCGTTACCTAACTATCGGTGGGACCCGTCGCCACGATCATCGGGCCCACTCTGGCGCACGGAGAGCGCGCGACGCCTGACTGGTCGATCCGCGAGGTCGCGGCTCGACCTTTCTGTCGGCTTCGCGCAGTGCGTGATTTGGGGGCACCGCCTGGCTCACATCTGCGCGCAACATGATGGGGCTGGCCATACCAAGATCGGTCATCTCCTGGACGCTCAGTTCAAAGGTGCCCGTGACAGCGGTCACCTCGACGCGCCGGACATTCCCGAAGGAGTCAAGGGCTGGCCGTTCGGGGTCTTCGGCGTCTTCGGCGTCTTCGGCGTCTTCGGCGCCAGCGGAACAGTACGTGCGGTCTCGATCCTGGAGTTGCAGATCGTTAAGAAGAAAGCGGAGAGCGTCCAGTAGGGCGGTCTTGCCGGCGTCATTGTGCCCAGAGAGGAGGGTCGGCGACTCCACGCATAGCGACGGCACGTCTTCGAGACTACGGAAGCCCTGTACGGCGACGTTGACGAGTTGCATAGTTTCCCCTCCGTGCCGAACGGCACCGTCTGGCGAGTGCCCCGCCCTACTCAGAACAAGGACAGCCTGCCACGGTCGAGTACTCCTCTGGGCACATGACGGCGATGTTCACGACCCTCGTGGGGCGCCACGCAATGCCCTGATGACGCCATCTGGCGCCATCGGAACTCGGCCAACAAGTCCCAGAGTCCGCGGTGGCACTTCCACGCCCATGCAGCGATCAAGCGTCGGAAGTGCCTGAGATCCGGATGTCCCGGTAGCCGAACCCTCAACGGGGCCGGTGCGGTCTTGTCTCCCGTTGGGCCACCACTTTGCAAGACGCGTCCCGTGAGACCCGCCCGCAATAGTGCCCGGTGACAGGGGGCTATCCGGCGACACAGCCCCAGCCGGACAGCGCTCGCCGCTACGGTGGCTGCTGTGTTCCACATCGTCTTCTACGAGCCCCGGATCCCGCCGAACACCGGCAACGCGATCCGCATGACGGCCGCCACCGGCACCACCCTGCACCTGGTGGAGCCCCTGGGCTTCGACCTCTCCGACGCCAAGCTGCGGCGCGCGGGTCTGGACTATCACGACCTGGCGCGCGTCCACGTGCACGCGGGCCTCGACGCAGCGCTGACCTACGTCCGAGACCAAGGCACCGGACGCGTCTACGCGTTCACGGGGCGCACCGAGTCCTCCTTCGCCGAGGTGGCCTATCAGCCCGGGGATGCTCTGCTGTTCGGCCCCGAACCCGACGGCCTACCCGAGCACGTCCTGGCGGACGAGCGGATGACGGCGCTGGTCCGGATCCCGATGCGCCCCGGGGTCCGCTCGCTCAACCTGTCCAACTCCGCCGCGATCGCCACCTTCGAGGCGTGGCGCCAGCACGGCTACGCCGGCGGGATCTGAGCGGGCCGGTTCTGAGTAGGCCGGATCTGAGCGGGCCAGTGCCCGGGCACGTCGAGGTGCGCGGGCACCCGGGTGCCCGGCCCGCCGTCGGCGGCATCCAGCTGCGCCTGCGTGCAGAAGAGCACGTCGTACAGATCCGCATCCGCGAGCAGCGCCCCACGCAGATCGGCACCGGCGAGATCGGCCGAGCGTAGATCAGCCCCGCGCAGATCTGCACCCACCAGCACCGCACCACGCAGGTTCGCAGCCCGCAGATCCTGACCCTGCAGCTCGGCGCCCGCCAGATCCCGGCCGCGGTGATCGGCCGGTGACTCGCGCACCTCGGCCCGGACCTGAGCGCTGACGGCGGCGAGCACCGGCGCCACGCGCTGCCAGCACTCCTCCACGTCCACCTCCCGCAGCTCCTCGGCCGCGCCCGCAGCTCGCGCCGCCACCTCCCCACGCACCGTTCCCACCCGCGCGGCAAGCTCGTCGTCGAGGTCTCGTGAGGCCGCGTGGTCCAGGTGCCACATCGCCTCATGCAGCCGGCGCATCACCGCAAACGCCGCGAACATCTCCGCTGCGACCGCAGGTGTGCGCCAGTCGGCGCCGACGGTACGCCCCTCGGCGGCAGCCTGTGCGAACCGGGCAGTGGTCGCTTGCCCGGCACCGAAGCAGTCGAAGGTGGTGCAGCCGCGCATCCCCCGAGCGCGCAGACTCGTGTGGATCCCGCACCGGAAGTCCTCGGCGAGGTGGCGGCACGGACTTCCCGGCTCCTTCTCGAAGGCGAACTCCGCCGAGGGGCGAAAACCCAGCGCCACGCAACACAGGCCGGCGCAGTTCGAGCAGTCGGCCTGGAGCGTGGTCAGGGGCTGCATCGGCTCAGGGTAGCCCTCGTTAGAGTGGGTCCCGTGAGACTGCCTTCGCCCGTGACCGCGGTGCTGCTCGATCTGGACGGCACCATCGTCGACTCCGGGCCCGGCATCGTCATCACGGTCTCGCAGACCCTCGCCGAGCTCGGCCTCCCTGCCATGGACCCCCAGCGGCTGGAACTGATGGTCGGCCCGCCGCTGCCGTGGAGCCTGGAGCACGTGGCAGGTGTCCCGGCCGCCCGGGTCCAGGAGGCCGTCACCGTCTACCGCCGCCACTACGCCGACGGCGCCATGCTCGAGGCACCGCTCTTCCCGGGAGTGCGAGCCCTGGTCACCGACCTGAGCGCCTCCGGGATTCCACTCGCGCTCGCCACCTCCAAGCCGGAGCGCTACGCCCGGCAAATCCTCGACCATGCCGGACTCACCGAGCACTTCACCGCCGTCTGCGGCGCCCTGGAGGATGGGCCCTCGTCGGTGAAGTCCGTCGTCGTCGAGCGCGCGCTGGCCGCCCTGCGCGCGCAGTCGGCGGACACCTCCGGCGTCGTGCACGTGGGTGACCGCATCCACGACGTCGAGGGCGCCGCCGTGCACGGGGTGCCGTGCGTGGTCGTGACCTGGGGCTACGGCGCCACCGACGACCTCTCCGCCGCCGCGGCAACGGTGGGCGAACCCGAGGATCTGCGCCGCCTGCTGGGAGTGAGCGCACCGGTGGCACGGTGAGCATCACCCTGCCCGCCTCCCTCACCGGCGGGGCGGGCTCGACCCCCGTCGGCCGGGAGTGGGTGGGCCGCCTGCCGGGGCTCGTGCAGCGCGCCGTGGGCCGTTGGGGTCTGCGTCTGGGCGAACCCTACGAGGTCGGCACCGCCGCATGGACGGCACCGGGCACGCGGGCGGACGGCACCCCCGTGGTCCTCAAGATCACCTTCCCCCACGACGAGGCACGGCACGAGGCCCTCGCGCTACACCTGTGGCGCGGCCTGGCCGCGGTGGAGCTGCTCGACCACCATGCCGGTGACTGGGCACTGCTGCTGCGCCGTGCCCACCCCGGCACCCCGATGCTGGCCGACACCAGCCCCGCTCCGGTGCGTCTGCGGGCCGGGCTGGAGCTCCTGGCCAACCTCCACACCGCGAGGATCGACGCCGCGCTACCGGACCAGGTCCAGGTCAGTGCCGCATGGGCTCGCCTGGCAACCGAGCGCGCAGCACGCTGGTCGGCCCTGTACGCCGGGGCAGATCAGGCCGTCCACCAGGGGCTGGACCTGCTGCACGCCTTCGCCACGCCGGGGGCGATGCCGGCGCCGAGGGTGGTGATGCACGGCGATCTCAACCCCGGCAACATCCTGCTCGACGCCCCTCCGGGCGGCACCGGGCACTGGCTGGCGATCGACCCCAAGCCGATGGTCGGCGACCCTGCCTACGACCTGTGGCCCCTGATCGCTCAGCTCGACCAGCCCTTCGGCTACCCGGATCCGGCGGATGAGCTGCGCACCCGGGTCCGGGCGGCCGAGGCGGTCCTGGGCATCCCCGCCCGGCGGATCGGCGAGTGGGCCCTGGCGCGCACGGTCGAGTCGATCCTCTGGCAGTGGGACACCTGGCCCGACCCCCAGCGCCAGCGGCAGGCCCGCGCCGGGCTCGGGCCACTTCAGCTGTGGGCCTCCCTGCTGGCCGGCGCAGGGCTGGGCCGATGACGTCTCGTGGGCGAGCCATCGCGCGAACGACCGGGGCTGCGGCACACTGACACCGTGAAGATCACCACCCGCCGCGTCGCGAGGAACAGAGCCACGGCCCTGCCCCGGCTCGCGCGGTCCCCGGCACGAGGTGCGCGGCTGCAGCCGCACCGGCTGCCCGAGCGGCACCTGCGTTCGGAGACCACCGGTGACGGCGTCCCTCGCTGGATGGTCAAGGCCGGCGGCTGGTCGTGGCGGCTGCTGCTGGTCATCGCCGTGGTGGCGCTGCTGGTCTGGGCGACGGCGAAGATCCAGCTCGTCTTCGTCGCGGTCTTCCTCGCGCTGGTCTTCTCGGCGATCCTTCGCCCGTTCGTCAATGCCATGGACCGGGTGATGCCGCGCGGGCTGGCCACCGCACTGTCGATGCTGGGTGCGGTGCTGGTGATCGGCGGGATGGTGACCTACGTGGTCCGCTCGGTGACCGGGCAGTGGGAACGCCTCTCCGAGCAGTTCGGCGCCGGTATCGACGAGCTGTTCAACCTGGCCGCCAACCTACCCTTCGGGATCTCGATCAGCGCCGAGCAGCTGCGGGAGTGGTCCGATGCCGGGCTGCAGTGGCTGCAGGAGAACCAGACCGAGCTGCTCGACCGCGCCGCTCAGGGCGCCGGATCCGTGGTCGAGACCTTCGCCATCCTCGCGCTGGCGACGTTCTGCACGGTGTTCTTCCTCGCCCGCGGCAACGACATGTGGCGGTGGTTCATCAACCAGCTGCCCTCGCGAGTGCGCGAGAAGTGGATGGTCGCCGGCGGCGTCGGCTGGTACACCTTCTCCGGCTATGCCCGTGGCACCGTCATCATCGCCCTGGCGGACGGGGTGCTCGCCCTGATCGTGCTGCTCGTCGCGGGAGTGCCGCTGGCCGCCCCGCTGGCGGTGCTGGTGTTCATCGGTGCGTTCATCCCGCTCGTGGGAGCGCCCGCGGCGATGATCGTGGCCATGATCGTGGCCCTGGCGGTGAACGGTTTCTGGAACGCCGTGATCGTCGGGATCGCCATCGCCCTGATCGGGCAGTTCGAAGGTCACATCCTGCAGCCGCTGGTGATGGGCAAGCAGGTCTCGCTGCACCCGGTGGCGGTCGCGCTGGCGGTCACCTCGGGCACACTGGTGGCGGGGATCCTCGGCGCGATCATCGTCATTCCGATCGTGGCCGTGATCTGGGCGGTCTACGCTCGCCTGCGCACGGTCGACCCGCCGATGGAGGACATGACCGAGCCGGACGTCCTGGCCCGCACGTGAGGGCGGGTGCGGTCACCGGAAGTCCCGTGACCGGCTGGGCACCCGCAGACTGAGCGCCTCGATCCGGTCGGCCATGAGGTTGGTGACGTTGTCGGCGTGCTCGACCACCCCGCGCACCACCAGCGCTGCGCTGCCGAGGGCCACCTTGCGGTAACGCTGCCAGAGCCCGGCCGAGCAGATCACGTTCAGCAGCCCGGTCTCATCCTCCAGCGAGAGGAAGGTGACGCCCTTGGCCGTCCCGGGCCGTTGCCGGTGGGTCACCACCCCCGCCACCAGCACCCGGCTCCCCCCTGCTCCAGGCACGTCGCACACTCGCAGCACCCCGCACTCGTCCAGGTCGTCCCGGCGGAACTGCGTGGGGAACGACGACGGCGAGACCCCGGTGGCCCACACGTCCGCCACCGCGGTGGTCACCTCGTCCATGGCGGGCAGCTCGGGCACGTCGAGCCCGACGGCGGTCAGCGGTAGCGGTTCCTGCACCCACCGGCCGTGGGAACGACCGCTCTCCCCGGCCAGCGCCCCCGCCACCCACAGCCCCTGACGGCGCTCGTGGCCCAGGTCCACCAGCGCCCCCGCCGTGGCGAGCGCCTCGAGCTGAGCGGTGCTCAACCGCACCCGGCGGGCCAGGTCGGCGACGTCGTCGAAGGGCCGGCCGGCGCGGGCGGCGACGATCCGCTCCGCGGTCTCCTCCCCCACTCCTCGCACCGGGGCCAGGCCGAGGCGCACAGCGAGGGGCGTGGCGAGGGCTTCACCGTCGTGAACTTCACTCACCCGTTCCACACCGGCCTGCACCTGCGAGCGCACGACGCTCGCCCGCTCCACCTGCACCCCGCGGCGGCGGGCGTCGGCCACGAGCGACTGCGGGGAGTAGAAGCCCATCGGCTGGGCGGCGAGCAGACCGGCGTAGAAGGCCTCGGGGTGATGGACCTTCAGCCAGGCGCTGGCATAGACCAGGTAGGCGAAGGAGAACGCATGGGACTCGGGGAAGCCGAAGTCGGCGAAGGCCTTGAGCTTGTCGTAGATCTGCTCGGCGACCGGGCGGCTGACCCCGTTGGCGGCCATCCCGTCCAGGAGCCGCTGGTGCAGCGCCTCCATCCGCTCCATGGAGCGTTTGGAGCCCATCGCCCGGCGCAGCTGGTCGGCCTCGTCCGGGGTGAAGGAGGCGACGTCGATGGCGATCTGCATGAGCTGTTCCTGGAAGAGCGGCACCCCGAGCGTCTTGCGCAACGCCGGCTCGAGCAGGGGATGCAGGTAAGTGACCTCTTCGCGGCCGTTACGTCGCTCGATGTAGGGGTGGACGGCGTCACCCTGGATCGGGCCGGGCCGGATGAGGGCGACCTCGACGACGATGTCGTAGAAGGTGCGCGGGCGCAGTCGAGGCAGGGTCGCCATCTGGGCCCGGGACTCCACCTGGAAGATCCCGACGGTGTCGGCGGCGCACAGCAGCTCATACACCGCCGGGTCCTCCTGCGGAAGACTGTGCAGGCCGAGCTCGATCCCCTCGATCTCGGTGATCGTGGTGAACGCCAGCCGCAGCGCGGTGAGCATCCCGAGGCCGAGCAGGTCGAACTTCACCAGCCCGGCGTCGGCGCAGTCGTCCTTGTCCCACTGCAGCACGGTGCGCCCGGGCATGGTGGCCCACTCCACCGGGCAGACGTCGATGACCGGCCGGTCGCACAGCACCATGCCACCGGAGTGGATGCCCAGGTGGCGGGGCAGGCGCAGCATCTGCTCGGCGGTGTCGAGCACCTGGTCGGGGATGCCGTCCAGGTCGTTGGTGGCCTGGGTGCGCGGATCACTGCCGCGCAGGGACCCCCAGCGTTCGATGGACTTCGACCAGGCGTCCTGCTGACCGGTCTCGTACCCGAAGGCGCGGGCGGCGTCCCGCACGGCGGAGCGGGGCCGGTAGGAGATGACGTTCGCCACCTGCGCGGCGTGGGTGCGCCCGTAGGTGGCGTAGACGTGCTGGATGACCTCCTCGCGCCGGCCGGACTCGATGTCCAGGTCGATGTCCGGGGGGCCGGTGCGGCCCGGGGAGAGGAACCGCTCGAACAGCAGCTCGTGCACCACCGCATCGACGGCGGTGATCCCGAGGGCGAAGCAGACGGCGGAGTTCGCGGCTGAGCCGCGCCCCTGGCACAGGATCCCTTCGCGCCGGCAGAAGTCGACGATCTCGTGCACGATCAGGAAATAGCCGGGGAAGTCCAGTGCGGTGATGACGTCCAGCTCGTGCGTGAGCTGGGGATAGGCCTGCGGGTGACGGGGCGCCTCGGGCGGGCCGTAACGCTCCCGCGCGCCGCGGTGGGTGAGCTCACGCAACCAGGAGGCCTCGGTGTGTCCCTCGGGCACGGGGCACGGGGGCAGGTTCGGGGCCACCAGCCGCAGGTCGAAGGTGCACTCGGCCGCCAGCGCGGCGGCGGTGGCCACGGCGTGAGGATGACGGTGGTGGCGGGCGAGCATCTCCGTGGCGCTGCGCAGGTGGGGCCCGGCGGCCGGTAGGTAGCCGTCGATCTCGTCCAGACTCGACCGGGCCCGGACGGCGGCGAGCACGTGGGCCAGGCGCTGATCGGCCGGGGTGGCGCAGTGCACCCCACCGGTGGCCACCAGCGGCAGGCCGCTGCGGTCAGCCAACTCGGCGAGAGCATCCCCACGCACGGAGTCCAGCGGGGTACCGGTGTCGGTGACCTCGACCGCCACGTTCTCGCCGCTGAAGTAGTCGGTGAGGACGTCGAGCTCGCGGCGGGCGGCGTCGAGGTCGAACCGGCCGGGTTCGGGTTCCAGGGCGCGGCGCACGGCGCCCTTGCGGCACCCGGTGAGGATCAGCCAGTTGCCGCCGGCGAGGTCGGCGAGCTCGGGGAGCACGTACCGGGCCTCCCCCTTCGCGCCGCTGGCCAGGTGCGCGGTGGCGATGGCGCGGGAGAGCCGACGGTAGCCCTCGGTGCCACGAGCGAGGACGAGCAGGTGGGTGCCGTCCGGGTCGGGCATTCCGGTGGGGCGCACGGGGGCGTCCAGGCTCAGCTCGGCGCCGTAGAGGGCCGGCAGGTTCGCGGCGCGGGCCGCCTCGGAGAAGCGGACCACCCCGTACAGGCCGTTGTGATCGGTGATCGCGAGCGCACTGAGCCCGAGCCGGGCCGCCTCGGCCACCAGCTCCTCCGGCTGACTGGCACCGTCGAGGAAGCTGAACGCGGAGTGCGCGTGCAGCTCGGCGTAGGCAGGAGGCCCACCCGGCGGTCGTGCGAACATGCGTTCTATTGTAGTCGCCTCTGTCGGACCGGGGCACGGCCACCCCACGGGTACCGTGAGCGGGTGACCTCTCCCCTCCCCGCCGGCGTCCTGTTCGACATGGACGGCACGCTCGTCGACACCGAACCCCACTGGCAGTCCGCCCAGGAGGCGCTGGCCGCGAGCGCCGGCACCACCTGGTCACAGGAGGACTTCGAGGCCTCGATCGGCCGGCCGATGGAACGCTGGGCCACGATCCTCAGCGAGCGCGGCGTGGCCGGGAGCATCGAGGAGATCATCGCCCGGGCGGTGGCCCACGTCAGCGAGCGGATGCGCGCCGACATGCCGTGGTTGCCGGGCGCGCGGGAGCTGCTCGCCGGCCTTGCCGACGCCGGGGTCCCCTGTGCCCTGGTCACCAACAACGCCGGCGTCAATGCCGAGCTGCTGCTCGCGGCCGCCCCCCGCGGCGCCTTGCGCCTGGCGGTCAGCGCCGACGACGTCACCTCACCCAAACCCGATCCCGAGCCCTACCTGAGCGCCGCGACCCGCCTGGGGATCGACCCTGCCCGCAGCCTCGCCTTCGAGGACTCCGCCGCCGGAGCGATCAGCGCTCATGGTGCCGGCCTGGAGGTGTGGTTCCTCACCAGCCACACCCCTGATCCCGGGGTCCCAGCCCAGTTGTTGTCCTCGCTGGCGGAGATCGGCGTGGCCGAGGTGCAGGCTGCCCTGCGGGCGGGGACGGCAGCGAGAGCCTGAGGCGAACCGGTAGGACGCCGGCAGCAGCTCGTGTCCCCCGCTAGTCGTAGACCCCCTCCAGCCACCAGCGCTGCCCGTCGCCGGCGAGCAGCAGGGCAGCACCGTCCCCGGTGACCTGCAGGTAGTGCCGCGCCTGCCCGCCGGCCCACCACCGCTCATGGACCGGCCAGGGCCCTGCCCATCCGGTGATACGTAGCCGACGAGGCTGCCCGGCCCGGCCTGCCTCCTTCTGCCCTGCTTCGACCTGCGCTCGAACCGGGTGGCCCGAGAGCTCCCCTCGCACCCCGACCCGCACCAGGCCCCCCGCCTCGTCCACGAGCCGGATCGGCACCGGCTCGGCGGGCACGGTCGCGGGCAGTGGGCGGGGGATCTGCCCCGGCCACGGCTGGTCGGGATCGCGCACGGGCGCGACGTCGTCACCCCAGGCCACCAGCCGGACCCGGTCACGCGGGGAACGCCCGCCCTCGGGCACCGGGACGAGCACCCCGTCGGCCCCGAGCATCCCCTGCACCCGCAACGCCGCCCGGCCCGCCTGCCGCTCCCCGCGCCCGACCCGTCCCCACAGCCCCTCGGAGACCGTGCTCGCCGGGGAGACCTCCTCGGCGGTGAGGGTCAGCCGGGTCAGGGCCGAGCTCGGTGGGCGGCCGCTGCGGCCGCTGAGCCATCCGTCCAGCTGCCAGCGCACCCGGTCGGTCAGCTCGGTGGCGGCCAGGACGCCATCGATGCGCCAGGTGCGTTCCAGCTCGCCGCCGTCCTCGGTACGCGCCTGCACCCGCAACCGCCCGCACAGCACCCCGCGCCGCATCATCCGCGCGTGCAGGTCCTCGGCCAGCCGCCTGGCTGCGAACGCGGCGGTGTCCAGCCGCTGCGCCGGCGGGTCGAGCTCGGCAGCACTGGTCAGGTCCGGCTCACCCCGCCGCCCGGAGGGCGCCTGCCCGTCCAGGCCGGCCGCAAGTCGCCGCGCCTGCGCCCCCAGCGTGCCGAACCGGGCAGCCACCTGCCCCGAGCGCATCTGTGCGAGGCCGCCCAGGGTGTCGATGCCCAGCCGGCGCAGCACTCCGGTGAGCTCGCCCATCTCCCCCCGGGACTGCCGGGTGGTGGTCACGTGCACGAGGTCGCGCACGTCCCTCCGCGCGAGGAAGCCGGCCGAGGCGCCCGGCGGGACCAGGACGGACTCGCGTGCGGCAAGCAGGGCTGCCAACAGCCCGTCCGCCATCCCGACCTGCGCCTCCACCCCGGCTCCCACCGCGGCGCCGATCAGCACCTCGGCCACCGCCTCCTCGGACCCGAGGTAGCGGCGCGGGCCCTGCGCCGCCAGGACCACCACTCCCGGGCGTAGCACCTGCACGTGCGGCACCTCCCCCTCGACCGCCTGGGCGACCGCTTCGAAGGCGCGCACGTCCCGCCCCTCGTCCATCGGCACCAGGACCAGCTCGGGGCAGACCGCCTGCGCCGACCTGCGGCGCTGCCCCCGGCGCACCCCGCTCGCCCTGGCCCGGGCCGATGCGGCCACCACACCGCGGGCGTCGTACACGGCGACGGGCTGGTGCGACTGGACCAGCCCCTCGGCTGCGGCGGCGACCACCGGCCAGTCGGGTACCCACAGGACCGCGAGACGGGTCGCCTGTTCCTGCGCAGCTGCCGGCTCGGGCACTGCCGCACTCACCGCACTCACCCGGCCCGCACCAGTCGGGCATCGGCACGGGCATCAGCGGTGCCGGCCGCGGCCCCGGCGGGCCGGTCGAGCGATCGCAGCGGTGATACCGCCGGCACCGCCGGGACCGGTCCCCAGCCCTGCAGGCCGCGGCGGGCGTGGAGGGCCCGGGTGAGGTCGCCGCGACGATGCCTCGCCGTGATGGTCACCTCTCCCGAACGCAGCACACCGCTGCCCTGCCCCACTCCGTGCCAGGCGCGTGGGGTCACCTCGAGCACGGTGTCCGCACCCGGCCAGGGGCCGGCGGTGAGCATGACCGCCCCGCGCACCCGGATCCGGGAACCGATCGTGCGACGCTCCCGGTCGAGCAACGAGCCCGCCGACCCGAGCACCACCACGTCCACCCCGTCCACCAGGGCGCCGAGCACGCCCGCCAGATCCGGACCCGGCCGTGGCACCACGACCGTGCGCTCCAGCGGTAGTCCCAGCTCGGCCGCGGCGGCGAGCCCGAGGTCCGGCAGCCCCACCATGGCGCACCAGGCACCTCCGGACATCGCCCCGGCCGCCAGGGAGAGCAGCACCGAGGTGCTGCCGAGCACCTGGACCGCACCCCCGCGGCGCATCCCGTCCGGGAAGAGCGGGGCGAGCCCGCCGGGGACCGCGAGCGCCTGCTCGGGATCCACACGGCGACCCTCGTCGGGCTCCTCTCCCGTGCCCTCCTGCGCAGGGGGCAGGGAGACGACGTCCGGCGGCTCCAACCGGGCACGCACCCCCACCTCCGCCTCGGCGGTGGCGAGCACCTGCCGTGCGGCATCCAGGCGAGCAGCCAGCTCGGGTGGTAGTTCGCGTGACACGGGCTCCGTGACCCGTTCTGCGGTGAGACTCATCGGCGTCCCTCCTCTCTGTGCTGCACGGTAGGAGCCACCACCGACATCGAACATCGGTTCGATCAGTAGACGTCCCCCCGGGGGCCGGTGTCAAGACAGCCCGGCGTGCCGATCGCGCGACACGCCAGGGCAACTCCGGCGTGGCAGGACACATCGCGGCCAGGCGTCGTAGGTTGGGAGACGACGCCTCGACGGAAAGGACGTGTCATGGACCTGCAGCGCCCCCTGGCCCCGCACCCCTACGAGATCCTGCCCACAGTCCCCTCGTTCCCGCTCTCCAGCCCGGACCTCACCGAGGGCGCGGCGATGGACTCCCGGTACGCCGCCGACGGCGAGAACACCTCCCCCACCCTCGTCTGGGACGACCTGCCCGAGGGCACCCAGGGCCTGCTGGTCACCTGCTTCGACCCGGACGCCCCGACCCCGTCCGGCTACTGGCACTGGACGGTCACCGATCTGGACTCCTCCGTCTCGACCCTGGAGCAGGGCGCCGGCGAGAGCGACCTGAGCCTGCCGGGCGCGGCATTCCACCTGCGCACCGACGGCGGTGCCTTCGCCTACGAGGGCGCGGCACCTCCGCCCGGGGACCGGGAGCACCGCTACGTCTTCGCCGTGCACGCCCTGGACGTCCCCACGCTGGAGCTCTCGAGCGAGGACAGCCCCACCAAGGCCTCCTTCATGGCCCTGTTCCACACCATCGGCCGCGGCGTGCTGACGGTGACCTACCAGAACTGATGCGGCTGGGCACGCTCGAGTGGTCCCCGGCGCTGGACCACCCGGACCTGCTGGCGGCGCCGGTGCACCAGGCCCTGCTGGCCTGGGCACAGCACGCACCGGACGCCGTCGGGCAGGTGCTGGTGACGCCGATCGATCCGGAGCAGGCGGACACCGCCGACATGAGCGCCGCCTACGACCTGCCGCTGGAGGCCTCGGCGAACTGCGTGCTGGTGGCCGGCAAGCGCAACGGCGAGGAGCGGCTCGCGGCCGCCATCGTGCGCGCCACCACCCGGGCGGACGTGAACTCCACCATCAAGCGGTTGCTGGACGTGCGCAAGGCCTCGTTCCTGCCCGCCGAGCGGGCGGTGAGCGACGCCGGGATGGAGTACGGCGGCATCACCCCGATCGGCCTGCCCGATCAGTACCGGGTGCTGCTGGATGCCCGCACCACCACCGGCCCGGCGATCATCGGCAGCGGTATCCGCGGTTCGAAGATCCTGCTGCCCGGTGAGGTGCTCGCCGAGCTGCCCGGGGCCGAGCTCGTGGACGGGCTGGCGAAGGAGATCCCCGCCTGAGCCTCACACCGAGAAGTACTTCGCCTCCGGGTGGTGGAAGACCACCGCATCGGTGGACTGCTCCGGGTGCAGCTGCAGCTCCTCGCTCAGGCTCACCCCGATCCGCTCCGGGCGCAGCAGCTCGATGATCTTGGCCCGGTCCTCCAGGTCCGGGCAGGCCGGGTAGCCGAAGGAGTACCGCGCGCCCCGGTAGTCGACCTTGAACATGCCCTCCAGGTCGGCCGGATCCTCGCCGGCGAACCCGAGCTCGGCGCGCACCCGGGCGTGCCAGTACTCCGCGAGCGCCTCGGTCAGCTGGACCGAGAGGCCGTGCAGTTCCAGGTACTCGCGGTAGGCGTTGGCCTCGAACAGCCGCGCGGTGTGCTCGGCCACCCCGGAGCCCACGGTCACCAGCTGCACCCCGAGCACGTCGGTCTCACCGGATTCACGCGGCCGCACGAAGTCGGCCAGGCACAGGTGCCGGTCGCGCCGTTGCCGGGGGAAGCTGAAGCGCATCCGTTCGGTGCCCGGCTCCCCACCGCTACCGCCGTCGGGGCCCTCGTGGTGCAGCAGCACCACATCGTCGCCCTCGGCGACCACCGGGAAGTAGCCGTAGACCACCGACGGCACCAGCATGTCCTCGGCACGGATGCGCGCCAGCCAGTCCCGCAACCGCGGCCGGCCCTCGGTCTCGACCAGCTCCTCGTAGGTCGCACCGCCCACCCCGCGCCCGGGCTTGAGGCCCCACTGGCCCATGAACGTGGCCCGCTCGTCCAGGAATGAGGAGTACTCGGCCAGGGCGATGCCCTTGACGATGCGGGTCCCCCAGAACGGCGGTGTGGGCACCGGGTTGTCGGTGGCCACGTCCGAACGCTCGGGCAGGTCCTCGGCCGGGGTCTCGTCCACGGTCACCTGGGCGTGGCGGCGCTTCTTCAGCGCCGGCAGCCCGACGGCGTCCGCTCCCTCTCCCCGGGCCACCCGCACCAGCGGCTCCATCAGGCGCAGCCCCTCGAAGGCGTCGCGGGCGTAGCGCACCTCGCCGTCGTAGACCTCGTCCAGGTCGTCCTCGACGTACACCCGGGTCAGCGCCGCGCCGCCGAGCAGCACCGGGTACTGGTCGGCGAGCCCCCGGGTGTTGAGCTCCTCCAGGTTCTCCTTCATCACCACGGTCGACTTCACCAGCAGCCCGCTCATGCCGATCACGTCGGCCCGGTGCTCCTGCGCGGCCTCGATGAACGCCGACACCGGCTGCTTGATGCCGATGTTGACCACCGTGTAGCCGTTGTTGGTGAGGATGATGTCCACGAGGTTCTTGCCGATGTCGTGCACATCCCCGCGCACGGTGCCGAGCACGATGGTGCCCTTCCCCCCGCCCTCTTCGACCTTCTCCATGTGGGGTTCGAGATGGGCCACCGCCGTCTTCATCGTCTCGGCGGAGGTCAGCACGAACGGCAGCTGCATCTCCCCGGCGCCGAACCGCTCACCGACCACCTTCATCCCGGCGAGCAGCTGGTCGTTGACGATGTCGAGGGCCTTCCAGCCCTCAGCCAGCGCGGCGTCGAGATCGTCGTGCAACCCCTTCATCTCGCCGTCGATGATGCGGCGGGCGAGGCGTTCGTCCAGCGGCAGCGCGGCGAGCTCGGCGGCGCGGGCGTCCTTCAGCGCCGCCGAGTCCACCCCGGAGAAGACGTCCAGCAGGTGCGCGAGCGGGTCATGGGTGAGCTGGTCACCGTCGTAGGCCCGCCGGTCCCACACCAGGTCCTCGGCGGCCTGACGCTGCTCCTCGGGGATCTGCGCCAGCGGCAGGATCTTCGCGGCGTGCACGATCGCCGAGTCCAGCCCGGCCTCGACGGCGGCGTGCAGGAACACCGAGTTCAGCACCACCCGGGCGGCCGGGTTGAGCCCGAAGGAGATGTTGGAGACACCCAGGGTGGTGTGCACCGCCGGGTAGCGGCGCTTGAGCTCACGGATAGCCTCGATCGTCTCGATCGCGTCCCGTCGGGTCTCCTCCTGACCGGTCGCGATCGGGAAGGTGAGGGTGTCGACGATGATGTCCTCCACCGCCATTCCCCAGCGGCCGGTGAGATCCTCGATGAGACGGGAGGCGATCGCCACCTTGTGCTCGGCGGTGCGCGCCTGCCCCTCTTCGTCGATGGTCAGGGCCACCACGGCCGCGCCGTGCTCGATCACGTGCGGCATGATCTTCGCGTACCGGGAGTCCGGGCCGTCACCGTCCTCGAAGTTGACCGAGTTCACCACCGCGCGCCCGCCCACGAGCGCAAGCCCGGCACCGATCACCGCGGGCTCGGTGGAGTCGATCACCAGCGGCAGCGTGGAGGCGCTCGCGAGCCGGGAGACCACGCTGGTGACATCGGCCACGCCGTCGCGGCCCACGTAGTCCACGCACACATCCAGCAGGTGGGCGCCGTCGCGGGTCTGGGCCCGGGCGATCTGGACGCACTCGTCCCAGTTCTCGGCCAGCATCGCCTCCCGGAAGGCCTTGGAGCCGTTGGCGTTGGTGCGCTCGCCGATGGCCAGGAACGCCGCGTCCTGGTCGAAGTCGGTGTGGGCGTACAGGCTCGCCACCCCGTGGGTGGGCTCGGGCTCCCGGGCGACGACGGCCCTCCCCCGGACCTTGTCCACCACCGCCCGCAGGTGCTCGGGTGTCGTACCGCAGCATCCACCGACCAGGTTGAGCCCGAACTCGCCCACGAACTGCTCGTGCGCGGCGGCGAGCTCGGCCGGGGTGAGCGGGTATTCGGCGCCGTGGGTGCCCAGCACCGGCAGCCCGGCGTTGGGCATGCAGGTGATCGGCACCGGGGAGTGCTTGGACAGGTGGCGCAGGTGCTCGCTCATCTCCGCCGGGCCGGTGGCGCAGTTGAGGCCGATGGCGTCGATGCCGAGCGCGCTCAGGGTGGTCAGGGCGGCGCCGATCTCGGAGCCCATCAGCATCGTGCCGGTGGTCTCCACCGTGACCTGGGCGAAGATCGGCACCTCCAGGCCGGTCTCGGCCTGGGCCTGCTTGCAGGCGTTGATCGCAGCCTTGGTCTGCAGCAGGTCCTGGCTGGTCTCCACCAGCAGCGCGTCGGCGCCGCCGCGGATCAGGCCCGCGGCCTGCTCGGCGAAGGAGGCCTTGAGGGAGGCGTAGGTGACGTGCCCGAGGCTGGGCAGCTTGGTGCCGGGGCCCATCGAGCCGAGCACCCAACGCGGGTGGTCGGGGGTGGAGTGCTTCTCGGCGCTGCGGCGCGCGATCGCGGCGCCGGCCTCGGCGAGCTCACCGATGCGCTCGATGATGTCGTAGTCACCCAGGTTGGAGGCGTTGGCGCCGAAGGTGTTGGTCTCCACGCAGTCGACCCCGACGGCGAAGAACTCCGCGTGCAGGGACTCGATCACCTCGGGCCGGGTGACGTTGAGGATCTCGTTGCAGCCCTCCAGGCCCTGGAAGTCCTCCAGGGTGAGCCCGGCGTCCTGGATCATCGTGCCCATCGCGCCGTCGGCGACCACCACCCGGTTGCGCATGGTCTCGAGCAGGGCGGCGGAACGGGGTGGACGCATAGGAGAAGTCTAAGAGCCCGCGTACCAGCGCAGCAGCCGCTCCACCTCGGCCGAGATGGCCTCCAAGCCGGGTGCGAACCACTTCCGGGAGTCCACCAGGTCCGGGTCCGCCGCGAGGGCCTCGCGCACGGAGCCGGTGAAGATCTTGTTCAGGTGGGTGGAGACGTTGATCTTGGTCATCCCCGCCTCGATCGCCGCCCGCATCCCCTCATCGCTCACCCCGGAGGAGCCGTGCAGCACCAGCGGCACGTCCACGGCGTCGGCGATCCGGGCGATGAGCTCGGTGTCCAGCACGGCACCGCGGGTGGTCATCGCGTGCGAGGAGCCGACCGCCACCGCCAGCAGGTCCACTCCGGTCTCGGCCACGAACCGGGCTGCGTCGGCCGGATCGGTGCGTGCGGAGGGGTCGTGCACGCCGTTCTTGCCACCCACCTCCCCGAGCTCGGCCTCGACGGACACGCCCCGCGCGTGTGCCATCGCGACCACCTCGGCGGTGGTGGCGAGATTCTGCTCGGTGGGCAGCTTCGACCCGTCGTACATGACGGAGGTGAAGCCCAGGTCGAGCGCCTCGCGCACGAGCGCGACGTCGTCGGCGTGGTCCAGGTGGACCACCACCTCCACGGACGCGGCCCTGGCCAGGGCGAGGGTCGCCGTCGCGATCGGGGCGAGCGCGCCGTGGAATGCCACCGCGTTCTGGCTCACCTGCAGCACCACCGGCCGGCCGGCGCGCTCGGCGGCGGCCATGAAGGCGGCGCCGTGCTCGAGGTGGACCACGTTGAACGCACCGAGTCCGGTCTGTGCGGCGCGCAGGGGCGCAGCCACGGCGGTCAGATCAGCTAGCGGCATGGAAGGGCTCCGTCCGGATCGAGGGGCGCATCCGCGCATAGAAGTCGGCATCGACCGCACCCGCCGTGGGCATGAGGACCGCGGCCGCCGAGAGCGCGACCACGTCGGGAAGGTGATCGGCGAGCCCCGCCCCCTCGGCGCCCGAGGCGAGGGCCGCGGCGAGCGCCGCCACCGCCGCATCACCGGCGCCGGTGGGGTTGCCGCCCTTGATCGGCTCGGTGCGGGCCTGCCAGGCGCCCTCGGGTGTCACCAGCAGCACGCCGTCGGCGCCGCGGGAGACCAGCACGGCCCCGGCGCCGCGGGCGAGCAGGTCCTGGGCCCCGGCCACGGGATCGTCGATCCCGGTCGCGGCCTGCAGCTCGAGATGGTTCGGCTTGAGCACGGCCGGCCCGGCGGCGGCGACGTCGAGCAGCGCCGGCCCGGAGGTGTCGGCGATCACCCGCGCGTCCGCCTCGACCAGGGCCCGTACCAGCGCCGGTAGGTCGTCGGCGCCCGTCCCGGGCGGGGCGGAGCCGGAGATCACGACGACGTCCCCCGCCCCGGTGCGTGCCTGCACCGTGCGCGTGAGTCGTTCCCAGTCCCGCCGGCTCACCGGCGGCCCGGGCTCGTTGATCAGCGTCGCTCCGGCCTCGTCCACGACGGTCACGGTGCGGCGCGTCTCCCCCGCCACCAGGGTCCAGTCCTGGTGCACGGGCGTGCGGCTGAGCAGGTGCTCGAGGTGCTCACCGGTGCTCCCGCCGAGGAAGCCGCAGCAGTGCACCTCGTGACCGAGCGAGGCGAGCACCCGGGCCACGTTGATGCCCTTCCCTCCCGGGGTCTCGGTCACGTCCTGGGCACGGTGGACCTCGCCGATGCGCAGGCGCTCGAGCCGGTAGGTCAGGTCCAGCGCCGGGTTGGGCGTCACGGTCCGGATCATCGGCGCTCCTGTCGCAGTTCCAGGGCGAGTGCGCCGGCGCCGAGGCACCCGGCCCAGGAGCCGAGCACCGCAGCGCGCAGTGGCGGGCGCAGCTCGGCAGGCAGACGCTGGGCCAGCGCAGCCCGCAACGGCTCCAGGACGGCGTCCCCGGCCTCGGCCAGGCCGCCTCCCAGGACCACCGGCGTGGGGCCGAGCAGCCCGGCGGCGTCGGCGAGCAGGTCGGCGAGCACCTCGATCGCGGTGCGCACCACGTCCGCCGCCGCGGTGTCACCGGCGCTCAGGCGCTCCAGCACGCCACGTGCACCGGCGCTGACGTCCGCGGAGCCGGTGATCGCCGCGTAGCGGGCGGCGAGCGCCGAGGCCGAGGCGATCTGCTCGAACTGGATTCGCGCCCCGGGCCGGCCGGGATCGGGCACCAGGACCTGCCCGACCTCTCCGGACCAGCCGGTGCCACGGACGACGCCGTCGATCACCAGGGCCGAGGCGATCCCGGTGCCCAGGGGCATGAACAGCATGTCGCCGGCTGCTCCGGCGCCCCACAGCGACTCCGCCAGCGCACCGGCGCGCACGTCGTGGCCGAGCAGCACCCGGCGACCGAGCCGGCGTTCGAGGATGGCCTGCAGCGGCAGGTCCCGCCAGCCCAGGTTGGCGGCGAAGGTCACCACCCCGGTGCGCTCGTCGATGATTCCCGGGTTGACCACGCCGATCACCGGCTCCGGGGTGCGATCGACCTCGGCGGCGACGACGTCGGCGAGTGCGTGCGGGTCGCGCGGTGTGGGTACGGTCCGGGTCTCGGTCAGGGTGCCGTCCGCGCCCACCCTGCCGATCTTGATGGTCGTTCCACCGATGTCGATGCCCAGCGCCCTCGCCGGGTTCACTCCCTCCCCCACCGGTTCAGTCGAGGATGACGGCGCGCGAGAGGTGCCGCGGGGTGTCGGGATCGAGACCGCGTGCCTCGGACCGGGCGACGGCCAGCCGGTGCAGCAGCACCAGATGGGCCAGCGGGTCCAGCTCACTGGTGACCAGCTCGGCACCGGTGGCACGCACATCGCCGGCCAGGCCGTCCGGGGAGGGGCCGAAGACCCACACCACCCGGCCGGGCTGGGCGATCGAGATCGGGCCGTGCCGGTATTCCATCGCCGGGTAGGACTCGGTCCAGGACTGGGAGGACTCGCGCAGCTTCAGCGCCGCCTCGTGCGCCAGGCCGATCGTCCAGCCCGTGCCGAGGAAGCTGATCTGATCGGCCTCCACCCAGGTCTGCTCGAGCGGGGCGGTCAGGGCCGCGCGCGCGTCGGCGACCACCGGCGCGAGGTCCTCGCCGAGGCTGGCGCGCAGCACCAGCAGGGCGGTGCTCGCGAACCGCGTCTGCACCACCGAGGACTCATCGGCCCGGTCGAGCACGATCTCGTGGCCGGCGTGCGCCGCGGCAGGGCCGGAGCCGACGGCGGTGAGCAGCACGCTGGGGACCGTGGTGGCGGCCAGCAGCTGCACGATCTCGGTGGTGGTTCCGGACCGGGAGATCGCCACCAGCCGGTCGTAGGTGCGCGCTGCAGGCATCTCGGAGGCGGTGAAGGCATCCGTGACGCCGTGGCCTGCGGCCTCACGCAGCGCGGCGTAGGACTGTGCCATGAACCAGGAGGTCCCGCATCCGACCACGGCCACCCGCTCGCCCCGGCTGGGCAGTCCCTCAGCCTCACGGGTGTGCTCGATAGCCCACTCCCAGACATCCGGCTGGGAAGCCACCTCGACGGCGGTCTGGGACCGCGGTGCTGCGTCTGACACGGAGTACCCCTTCAGTGGTTGCGCTTTTGTGATCATAGTACCCTGCAACCAATCAGAAAACATCACCCTTGGAGGAGCGAGTGAATCGCGACGATCGCCTGGCGTCCCTGCTGGACCTCGTGGTCGCGCGCGAGCACGTCCAGGTCGAGGACGTCGTCACCGAACTGAGTGTCTCGCCCGCGACGGCTCGACGCTACCTTGATTCCCTCGCAGCCCAGCAGCTCGTGGTCCGTACCCGGGGCGGGGCGCGGATGCAGCCGTCCTCGGGTGACCTCCCGCTGCGCTACAAGGCAGCCCGCCACAGCGGGCAGAAGGCGCGGATCGCGGTGGCCGCCGCCCAGCTCGTGCGCCCCGGTCAGGTGGTGGCGATCAACGGAGGCACCACCACCACCGAGGTCGCCCGCGAACTGGCGGTCCATCCCGAGCTCCGGCAGGGCGCCCCGGTCACGGTCGTGACCAACGCGATCAACATCGCCGGTGAGCTGGCCGTGCGGTCCCATCTGCGGGTGGTCGTGACCGGCGGGGTGGTGCGGGCCCAGAGCTACGAGCTCACCGGCCCACTCGCCGACCTGCTGCTGGGCCAGGTCGAGGTCGACAACCTGTTCCTGGGCGTGAACGGTCTCGATGCCGAGGCCGGCGCCTGCGCGCACGACGACGGCGAGGCCGCCATCGCCGCCGCGCTCGCCTCCCGCTCGGCCCGGGTGGTGGTGGTGGCCGACTCCTCCAAGCTCGGCCGGCGGGCCTTCGCCCGCATCGTGCCGGCGGCCCGCGTCGATGCGGTGATCACCGACGCGGGCGCCGACCCGGCCGTGCTGTCGGCCCTGGAGGCAGCCGGGATCGACGTCACCGTGGTGTGAGGTCCTGCAGGACCGCCAGCAGGCGTTCGACCGAGGAGTCCAGGCCCCACCGTTGCTGCAGGTCCCGCAGCGCCTCCGGATCCGCCGGCGCGGGGCGGTCCGAGGCGCTGCCGGGGCGGCGCAGGTCGAGCGCGGCGGGATCGACCGAGTCGATCTCCCGCGCCACGGCCACCACCTGGGGGGCGACGTCGAGGTAGTCGGCGGCGGCGTTGATCTTCGCGCGCATGCCGGCGGCCAGCGGCGTGGCGGGGTCGGCAGCGGCGGCCCGGACCCCGGCGATGTCGCCGTAGGTGGCCAGCAGGGAGGCGGCGGTCTTCTCCCCCACGCCCTTCACGCCGGGCAACCCGTCGGAGGGGTCGCCGCGCAGGGTGGCGAAGTCGGCGTACCGCGAGGCCGCGACCCCGTATCGCTCCTGCACGGCGGCCTCGGTGAGCACCTCGTGGCGACCGACCCCCCGCGCGGTGTAGAGCACCCGCACCGGGTGATCAGGACCCTGCGGGCTCCCGTCACGGACCAGCTGAAACAGGTCCCGGTCCCCGGTAACCACGTCCACCGGCATCCCGGCGTCGGTGGCGAGGGTGCCGATCACGTCGTCGGCCTCGTAGCCGTCGGCGCCGACCACCGCGATGCCGAGCGCGGCGAGCGTCTCGGCGATGACCGGGACCTGCACGGCGAGCGAATCGGGCACCTCCTCGACGTCACTGTCCCCGGGCACCTCCTCGACCACCCGGTGCGCCTTGTAGGTGGGCACCAGATCCACCCGCCACTGCGGGCGCCAGTCGTTGTCCCAGCAGCACGCCACGTGGGTGGGCCGGTACTGGTCGATCAGGCGGGTCAGGAAGTCGAGCATGCCCCGCACCGCGTTGACCGGGGTCCCGTCCGGCGCCGTGAGGGAGTCCGGTACCCCGAAGTACGCCCGGAAGTACAGCGAGGCGGTGTCGAGCAGCATCAGCGACTGGCGATCGGTCATGACCACAGCCTGCCCTATCGCGCCGACAGCCCGTCCAACCAGCAGCGGACCCCGATGCCTGACATGCTCGGAAGGCCCCGGATCCGAGCGCCGACCAACTGAGGAGCACCGATGAGCGCGCCGCACCTCGACCCGTTCCCGCACCTGCACGTGCGCCCGCCCCGCGGATGGGTCAACGACCCCAACGGCATCGTCGCCGTCGACGGGACGTGGCACGTGTTCTACCAGTACAACCCGAAGGCGCCGGTGCACGGGAACATCGGATGGGGCCACGCCACCTCCACCGACCTGGTCACCTGGCACGACGAACCCGTCGCGCTGCGGCCACGGCCCGGCACGATCGACGCCGGCGGCGTCTGGAGCGGCGTGGCCACCGTGGAGGACGGGCAGCCCGTACTGGTCTACACCGCCGTCCCGGGCAGCGCCGAGGAAGCCGGTATCGCCCTCGCCCGTCCCCACGGTGACGGATGGACCCAGGCCGAGGACTTCGTCGCCCCCGTGCCGCCCGGACTCCGGCAGATGCGGGACCCGTTCGTGATCACGATCGCCGAGCACCGCTACGGCCTCGTCGGTGGCGGATACCCGGACGGCACCCCGGTGGTGCTGGTCTACGACGCCGAGGATCTGGACCACTGGGAGCTCCTCGGCGAGCTGCTCACCGGGGACCGGGTACCCAGCGACCTGCGCGAGCTGACCCGCGCCCAGATCTGGGAGTGTCCCCAGCTGCTGCGCCTGCCGGGCACCGACGGTGAGCGCGCCTGGGCGCTGATCCTCTCGCGTTGGCACGACGAGCCCGGCACCTCCCAGCTCGACGGCGTGGTGGTCCTGTTCGGTGACATCGACCCCGCCGACGGGCGCCCGCAGTTCGTCCCGCGCACCGGTCAGTTCCTCGACGACGGCCCGGACTTCTACGCCCCGCAAGGCGTCGAGTACGAGGACCGCGCGCTGCTGTGGGGCTGGACGTGGGAGACCCGTCCCACCGACGAGATCGAGGAGGCCGGCTGGGCCGGCGCGCTCACGTTCCCGCGTGAGCTCGTGCTGCACCAGGGAGTGCTGCACTGCGGACCCGTGCCCGAACTGACCGCCCTGCGGCGACGGCCCCTCACGGTCTCCGACCCGCTCGAGCTGGACCTGCCCGCGTGGGAGGTGGTGTCCGGAGGCACCGACGTGCGCGTCTGCCTCACGGGGCCGAGCGGTGAGCGGGAGATCTGGTCGGCCACCGGCGCCCGCGCGATCCGGGTGCTCGTCGACGGTTCGGTGCTGGAGGCCTTCGTCGACGGCCGGGCGAGCACCGTGCGTGCCTACCCCGCTCCCGGGGAGCGGTGGCAGGTCCAGGCGAGCGGCGCCGTCGACGCCTGGGAGCTGGGTCTTCCCTCATGACCGCGTGCGGGTGGCCCAGAACGCGACGGCCGCGGCGGCGGCCACGTTGAGCGAGTCCACGCCGCCGGCCATCGGGATCTGCACCACGGCGTCGGCCGCCGCGACCGTCGCCCGGCTGAGTCCGTCCCCCTCGGTGCCGAGGACGAGGGCGAGCCGCTCGGGCGCGTCGGCAGCGAGCTGATCCAGGGAGAGTGCTTCCGCGCTCAGCGCGAGCGCCGCCACCGTGAACCCGAGGTCGCGCAGCTCGCCCGCGCCCCGGGGCCAGGGGTCGATCCGCGTCCACGGCACCTGGAAGACGGTCCCCATCGAGACCCGCACGCTGCGCCGGTAGAGCGGATCGGCGCACCGGGGGGTCACCAGTACCGCGTCGACCCCCAGCGCCGCGGCGCTGCGGAAGGCCGCCCCCACGTTGGTGTGATCGACGATGTCCTCCAGGACGGCCACCCGCCGGGCGCCGGCCACCACCTGGGCCACGGGTGCCAGCTCCGGCCGCTGCATCGCCGCGAGCGCCCCACGGTGTAGGTGGAACCCCGTCAGGGTCTCCAGCACCGACTCCTCGGCGAGGTAGACGGGGATGTCGCCGTGCTCGCCGGCGCCCACCTCGGCCAGCAGGTCCTCCAGGTCGGCCAGCCAGCGCGGCGCCATGAGGAAGGACCGCGGCCGGTACCCCGCCGCGACCGCACGCCGGATCACCGTGGAGGACTCGGCCATGAACAGGCCGCGCTCGGGCTCCAGCCGGCGGCGCAGCGCCACATCGGTCAGCCGGGTGTAGTCCGCGAGCCGATCGGAGTCGAGGTCGGCGGCGGTGAGGGTGAGGACGGGCACCGGCCGAGCCTACCGACCAGGTGCGGTGCTCAGCGGGTCAGCAGCCAGCGCCGTGCGGGCCGGTGGCCGGCCTCCCGGTCGCTCTCGGCGAACCGGATCGCGTTGCGGTAGTGGATCGTGACCTGCTCGTTCACCGCGTCCCAGCTGCGCCCGTCGGTGGACTCCCGGGCGGCCATGCCCATCTCGGCGCGGCTGACGGGGTGGTCGGCCAGCCATCGGACCTGCTCGGCCATGGCGGACAGGTCGCCGGGAGCGTAGAGGAAGCCGTTGCTGCCGTGCTGGATGAGGTCGATCGGTCCGCCCCGGGCCGGGGCGATCGTCGGCACGCCGCAGGCCTGCGCCTCCTGGATGGTCTGGGCGAAGGTGTCCATCTCGCCGGTGTGGACGAAGACGTCCAAGCTGGCCATCACCCGGGGAAGATCCGGCCCGTCCAGCCGGCCCGTGAACGTCGCCCGCGGCAGCACCCGGCGCAGCCAGGCCTCACGCGGACCGTCACCGACGATGACCAGGCGCACACCGGGCAGGTGCTGCACCGCGGCCAGGTCCTCGACCTGCTTCTCGCGGGCCAGCCGCCCGACGTACCCGACGAGCACCTCCCCACCGAGCTCGGCCCGCAGTGCGTCGTCGCGGTGCACGGGCGAGAACCGCTCCCGGTCGACCCCGTGCGGCCACACGGCCACGCGATGGACCCCGCGGTCGATGAGCTGACCGCAGGCGTAGCTGGAGGGCGCCAGCGAGAGCGTGGCCCCCTTGTGGATGTCCTCGATGCGGCGCCACAGCAGCGGCTCGATCTGGCGCACGCGGTACCGCTTCGCGTAGGAGGGGACCTCGGTCTGGTACACGGCCACCGACGGCAGCCCGAGGCTGTGCGCGGCGCCGATGGCCTGCCAGCCCAGCAGGAAGGGAGCGGCGAGGTGGACGACGTCGGCCCCGAAGGTGCGCAGGTGGTCCTCCAGCGTGCGCACCCGCGGGGTGGACAGCCGCAGCTCGCCGTACCCGGGCAGCGGCACCGCACGGAACCGGCGCACCGAGGCCCCAGCGTAGCAGGTGACCTCCTTCTGCCCCCGCCCGGCGGCGGGCGCGAGCACGAGCACCTCGTCCCCTCGACCCGACAAGTACTCCAGCAGCCTCAGCAGCGTCACGGTCACCCCGTTCGCCTGCGGCAGGAAGGATTCTGCGACCACAGCGATGCGCACACAGGCATCGTGGCAGATGCGGGGCCGCGAACGGGTCAACCTCAGGGCTGATGTTGCACAGCCGTCTCACTCGGGCGAGGGAGCTCCTCGGTGACCTCGGGGCTCAGTCCACCTCGGTCGCGGCCGCCGCGAACTGCGACCGGTAGAGCCGGGAGTAGGCGCCGTCGGCCGCCATCAGCGCGTCGTGGCTGCCCTGCTCCACGATCGAGCCCTCCTCCATCACGAGGATGACGTCGGCGTCGCGGATGGTCGAGAGCCGGTGGGCGATGACGAAGCTCGTCCGCCCCCGTCGCAAGGCGTTCATCGCCCGCTGCACCAGCACCTCGGTGCGGGTGTCCACCGAGCTGGTGGCCTCGTCCAGGATGAGGATCGCCGGGTCGGCCAGGAAGGCGCGCGCGATGGTCAGCAGCTGCTTCTCCCCCGCGCTGACGGCGATCCCGGTGGTGCCCTCCTCGTCGAGCGCGGTCCGGTACCCCTCCGGCAGGGTGCGCACGAACGGGTCGACGCCGGTCGCCTCGGCGGCGGCGAGCAGCTCGGCGTCGGTCACCGGCCGGTGCGCACCATAGCGGATGTTGTCCTCGATCGAGCCGTTGAACAGCCACGTGTCCTGCAGCACCATCCCGATGCAGGAGCGCAGCTGGGCCCGCGTCAGGTCGCGGGTGTCGACGCCATCGATGGTGATCCGGCCTGCCTGCACCTCGTAGAAACGCATGAGCAGGTTCACCAGCGTCGTCTTCCCGGCACCGGTGGGGCCTACGATCGCGATCGTCTGCCCCGGCTCGGCGACGAGCGAGAGCCCCTCGATCAACGGGGTGTCGCTGCGGTAGGAGAAGTCGACCGCCTCGAAGGCCACTCGTCCGGAGACCGCCTCGAGCGTGGCGGGCTGCTGCGGGTCCGCGCTCTCCTCCTCCTCGTCGAGCAGATCGAAGACGCGTTCGGCGGAGGCCGCCCCGGACTGCATGAGGTTCATCAGGGAGGCGATCTGGGTGATCGGCTGCGAGAACTGCCGCGAGTACTGCACGAACGCCTGCACGTCCCCCAGCGACATCGTCCCCGAGGCGACCCGCAGCCCACCCAGCACGGCGATCGCGACATAGCCCACGTTCGCGATCCAGCCCATCACCGGCTGGATGGTGCCGGTGATGAACTGCGCCCGGAACGAGGCGCGGAACAGCCGGTCGTTCTCCTCCCGGAACGTCGCCTCGGCCGCCTGCTGGTGCCCGAAGACGTGCACGAGGTCGTGGCCGGTGTACATCTCCTCCACGTGCGCGTTGACCGTGCCGGTGCGCTTCCACTGCTCCACGAACTCCGGCTGCGACCGCTTCGCGATCTGACCCACCACGACGGCGGACAACGGGATGGTCACCAGGGCCACCAGGGCCAGCTGCCAGGAGATCCACACCATCATCGCCAGCACTCCCAGCACGGTGAGCACCGAGGTGATCAGCTGCGAGAGGGTCTGCTGCAGCGACTGCGCGACGTTGTCGATGTCATTGGTCACGCGGGAGAGCACCTCGCCGCGGGCCTGCCGGTCGAAGTAGCGCAGCGGCAGCCGGGCAAGCTTGGTCTCGACCTGCTCCCGCAGGCGGTAGACCACTTGCTGGACCACGGTCGTGATCAGCCGGCCCTGCAGCCAGGTGAACAGGAACGCCCCGGCGTAGACGGCCAGGACCACGGCGAGCACACCGGCGAGCCGCTCGAAGTCGACCCCCTGACCGGGGACCACGCCCGGCATCCCCGCCAGCATGTCGGCCTGGGTGTCCTCGCCGGCCGCACGCAACGCCTCGATCGTCTCCGCGCGCGTCAGCGACGGATCGAGGCCGCGACCGACCAGACCGTCGAAGATGACGTTGGTGGCGTTGCCGAGCATCTTCGGCCCCACCACGGTCAGCAGCGTCCCGATCGTCCCGAGCACGACGGCGACCAGCACCCACGCGCGGTCGGCGCGTAGCGCCACCACCATGCGTCGCGCCGCACCCAGCAGGTCCCGTGGCTTCTCCGCAGGGACGCCAAGGCCTCCGCCCGGGCCGGGGCCGGGGCGTGGGCGCTCGTCGACCTTGACCTGCGCCTTGAGCTCGGAGTCGTCGGCGCGCTCCCCGGCGGTGACGTCGCGTGCGGGCGGCTCCTGGTGGCTCATGCCGCCTCCTCGGCGCTCAGCTGCGAGGAGACGATCTCCTGGTAGGTCTCGTTGGTGGCCAGCAGCTCGGCGTGGGTGCCCCGGCCCACCAGCCGTCCGTGCTCGAGCACCAGGATCTGGTCGGCGTCACGGATCGTCGCCACCCGCTGCGCCACCACGATCACGCTCGAGCGTCGCGTCCTCGGCCGCAGGGCGGCCCGCAGGGCGGCATCGGTGGCGTAGTCCAGGGCGGAGAAGGAGTCGTCGAACAGGTAGATGGCGGGCCGGCGTATCAGTGCCCGGGCGATCGCGAGCCGCTGGCGCTGGCCACCGGAGACATTGGTGCCGCCCTGGGCGATCCTCGCCTCCAGTCCGCCGTCCATCGACCGCACGAAGTTCTCGGCCTGCGCCACCCGCAGGGCCTCCCAGAGCTCCTCCTCGGTGGCGTCGGCGCGGCCGTAGCGCAGGTTCGAGGCGACGGTGCCGCTGAACAGGTAGGGCCGCTGGGGCACCAGCCCGATGATCTGGGAGAGGAGCGCGGGATCGAGATCGCGCACGTCCACCCCGTCGATGCGCACCGATCCGGAGGTGGCGTCGAAGAGCCGGGGCACGAGGGCCAGCACCGTGGTCTTGCCGGCACCGGTGGATCCGATGATCGCGGTCGTCGTGCCCGGCTGCGCCTGCAGGTCGATCTGGTGGAGTACGTCCTTCTCCGCCCCGGGGTAGCGGAAGGTCACCCCGGTCATCTCCACCATCCCGCTGACCACCTCCGGCCGCTGCGGATCCGCCGGCGGGTGCACGGTCGGCTCGGAGTCCAGCACCTCCAGGATCCGCTCGGAGGAGACCGCCGCGCGGGGGGCGAACATGAACATCATCGTCGCCATCATCACCGCGAACAGGACGAACATCAGGTAGGACAGGAACGCCACCAGCGACCCGATCTCGGTCACCCCGGCATCGACACGCCGTCCTCCGAACCAGATCACCGCCACGGAGGCGAGGTTGACGATGAGCATCACCATCGGCAGCGCGAACGCCATCAGTCGGCCCACGCGCACCGCCACCTCGCGCAGGTCGGCGTTGGCCACCCCGAACCGGGTGGCCTCCTCGGCCTCCTTGACGAAGGCCCGCACCACCCGCATGCCGGTGATCTGCTCACGCAGGATCCCGTTGACGGTGTCGATGCGCTTCTGCATGGTGCGGAAGTACGGCACCATCCGCGTGGCCACGATTCCCATCGTCCCGCCGAGGGCCGGGACCACCGCCACCAGCAGCAACGAGAGCCCGGCATCCTCACGCACCGCCATCGCGACGCCACCGACCAGCATGATCGGGGCCATGATGATCGCCGTCAGCGCCATGAAGACGAACATCTGCACCTGCTGCACATCGTTCGTCGACCGGGTGATCAGCGAGGGGGTGCCCAGGGTCGACATCTCCTGGGCGGAGAAGCGCATCACCCGCGTGAACAGGTCCTCGCGCAGATCCCGGCCCAGGGACATCGCCGTCCGGGCACCGACATAGACCGCCACCACACTGGTGAGCACCTGCACGGCGCTGACCGCGAGCATGACGGCGCCGGTCCGCCAGATCAGGTCGGTGTTGCCCGCCACGACGCCCTCGTCGATGATCCGGGCGTTCAGACTGGGCAGGTACAGCGCGGCCAGCGTCTGTACCAGCTGCAGCACGCAGACGATCAGCAGCGACCAGCGGTAGGGGGTCAGCGACGCACGCAGAAGGCCGAGCACATCGGGACCTTACCCCGCGTCATGAACCTCGCCGACGTGATTTCACCGCCGGCGTAGGGGCCGCAGCCCCCACGCCGGCGCCGTCTACTGCTGGGGGCGCTGGTGCCAGGGCTGGGGATCCTCGGGCGGCTGCACATCGCCGTCGGCCGGGGGCTTCTGACCGGCCGCGCTGGTCGGGTCGAACGGGCGCCCGCTGGACTCGCCCGCCTGCGAGGCCTCGGCCGTGGCCTCGTCGGCCTGCCCGCGCGCCTCGCGCAGCGCCTCGGCCGGGTCCTGCAGGGAGGTCTCCGGCAGCTCCACGTCCAGGCCCTCGATGTGATCGAAGTCCTCCTCGCGGCGCTCACGCCGGGAGGGGCCACCACCGCCGGGACCGTCGTCTCCCCCACCGCTCGGGTGGGAGCCACCGGAACCGGAGCCACCCCCGAAGGCCGAGGTGATGGAGCCGAGCGCCGCGGTGAACTCGGCCGGCACGACCCACAGCTTGGACGAGGAGCCGTTGGCGATCTCGGGCAGCATCTGCAGGTACTGGTAGGCCAGCAGCTTGGGGTCGGCGTCGCCGCGGTGGATGGCGTCGAAGACCTGGAGGATCGCGCGCGACTCACCCTGGGCCTTGAGGATCGCCGCCTGCGCCTGACCCTCGGCCTTGAGGATCGCCGACTGCTTCTCACCCTCAGCGGTGAGGATCGCCGACTGCTTGACACCCTCGGCCGTCAGGATCGCGGCGCGGCGGTCGCGCTCGGCGCGCATCTGCTGCTCCATCGCACCCTGCACGCTGGGCGGCGGGTCGATCGCCTTGAGCTCGACCCGGTTGACGCGGATCCCCCATCGGCCGGTGGCCTCGTCGAGCACCCCGCGCAGCTGACCGTTGATCTGGTCACGGCTGGTCAGGGTCTGCTCCAGGTCCATCGAACCGATGATGTTGCGCAACGTGGTCACGGTCAGCTGCTCGATCGCCATGATGTAGTCGGCGATCTCGTAGGTGGCGGCCTTCGGGTCGGTCACCTGGTAGTAGACGACCGTGTCGATACTCACCACGAGGTTGTCGGAGGTGATCACCGGCTGCGGCCGGAACGGCACCACCCGCTCACGCAGGTCGACACCGGCCCGGATCCGGTCCACGAACGGGATGAGGAAGTGCAGGCCGGCGTACATCGTGGACTGGTAGCGCCCCAGTCGCTCGATGATCAGTGCTCCGGCCTGGGGCACGATCCGGATCGCCCGCGCGATGGCGACGATCACGAACAGCGCCACGAGGATGATGATGATGAAGCCGACGACGGCTCCTGCGTCTCCCACGATGACCCCTCGATGTGGTGGTTGGCGGTGCCCCTGCGGTCGCAGGCACACCAGTGCTGATCAGTTGCTCAGTAGCCCGGAGCCGGCGGCCCGTAGGGCTGGCTCGGATCCGTGGGCACCTCCGGTGCGCTCACGTAGGCCGTGGCGCCCTCGATGCGGACCACGACGACGTCGGTGCCGGCGGGCAGGACCGTGCCCCGTTGCTCGTTGCGGGCCGTCCACACCTCACCGGAGAGCTTGACCCGGCCGGCCCGGTCGGTCACGTCGGCCACCACGGTCGCCAGCCGGCCGATCTGGGCATCGATGCCCGTCTTGGCCTCGGGTGTGGTCGCCTTGAGCCGGGCGAGCGCCCACGGGCGTACCCCGAACAGCAGCAGGACGGCGACCACGGCCGCCACCAGCAGCTGCACCAGGAACGGCGCACCGAGCAGGCCGGCGACGGCCGCAGCGACGGCGCCCCCGGCGAGCATCAGGAAGAGCAGATCGACGGTGAGCATCTCGACCACGCCGAGCACCAGCGCTGCTCCGAGCCACCACAGCCAGCCCAGGTCCATGGGTCTCCTTCCGTCTCTTGCCGCTCATCCTATCCGGGTTCGTCCACGAACCGCGGGGATGGTCGCTACTGCGCGGCCCTCGCGCCGTGGACGCCCGGCTCCCCGGCCAGGGCGCGGGCCGCATAGCGCGAACCGTGGCGTTCAACCACGAGGTCGAGCCCGAAGGCCTGGGACAGGTGCTGGGGCGTCATCACCGTCTCCAGCTCCCCGGCCGCCACCACGGCGCCCTCGCGCAGCAGCAGTCCGTCGGTGAAGCCGGGCGGGATCTCCTCGACGTGATGGGTCACCAGCACCAGCACCGGTGAGGTGACGTCGGCGGCCAGCTCACCGAGGGCGGCCACCAGCTCCTCGCGGCCACCGAGATCGAGGCCGGCGCCGGGCTCGTCCAGGATGAGCAGTTCGGGGTCGGTCATCAGGGCGCGGGCGATCTGCACCCGCTTGCGCTCCCCCTCCGAGAGCGTCCCGAAGCGCCTGGACTCGAAACCCGCCATGCCGAAGGCGGCGAGCAGGTCGCGTGCACGGCCCACGTCGAGCTGTTCGTAGGTCTCGCGCCAGCGCCCGGTCATGCCGTAGGAGGCGGTCAGCACCACGTCCAGGACGACCTCGGACCCGGGGATCCGGTCGGCGAGCGAGGCACTCGCGAGCCCGATCCGCGGCCGCAGCTCGAAGACGTCGACCCGGCCGAGTTCCTCACCCAGGACGAGGACCCGACCGCCGGTCGGGTGCATCCGCGCGGCGGCGAGCTGGACGATGGTGGTCTTGCCGGCCCCGTTAGGCCCGAGCACCACCCAGCGTTCGCCCTCCTCGACCGACCATGTCACCGAGTCGAGGATCGCCTTGTCTCCTCGTCGGACCGTCACATCGTCGAGCTGGAGCACATCACCCATGCAGGCGAGCCTATCGGTCCCCCGGGTGGCACCTGCACCGCTCCTGACCTAGCCTGCCTGCCGTGCCGATCACTCTTCCCCGGAGCGTGCTCGCCACCCTCTGGGTGGACGAGATGCGCACCATTCCCCCTGCCGACCGGGCCCCGACCCTGACCACCGCAGTGCGCGCGATTCAGGGCGAGGACGAGCCGCACATCGTCCTCGAGCACGGGAACGGCGTCGAGACGAGCAGTGCCGAGACGAGCGGGGCCGGGCACGACCTCGCCCGGCTGCTGGCAGAGCTCGCCGCCACCCGGGCGCTCGTGCACGCGGCCCTGCCCGTCCCGGGTGAGATCGGGGTGCCCGCGGCCCTCTCGCACGAGGCGAGCGAGGTGGGAGAGGCGATCCTCGCCGTCGGCGGCCCCGGGGAGGCGACCGTGGCGGCCCTGCCGCACGTGGTCGAGTTCGGATCGGCCTGGGAACCGGGGGCGATGGTGACCTGGCACGTCCGCCGCGACAGCGGCACCGTCCCGGTGCCCGACTCCCCCTCCGACGCACGCCGCCGGCTCACCGAGGCGCTCGAGCTCGCGATCGACGCGCTCACCCGGATGGACGTGGCGCGGTGGCGGCCGGAGGCGGCCGAGCAGATCGCCGACCTCGCCTCGGGCACGGTTCCCGAGGAGCTGGCACAGCGGCTTCCCGGGCGGGTGGAGCGGCGCCGGCTGGACCTGCTGGTGCGCGCCGCCCGGCTGGACGCGATCGTGCAGCTCGCCGCGGAGGACGACGGAGCCGCGGTGAACGTGTGGCAGGTGGACCAGCGCGGCGCGGCCATGCGGCACGTCGCCGCTGCCGCGCGCCGTGCGATGGTCTCGGCCACGCTCAGCGTGCCCGAGCAGCGCTGAGCTCGGCCTCAGCCGCCGAGCACCTCGCGATAGACCTCCAGCGTGCGCTCGCCGATGGCGTCCCAGGAGAACAGCTCCTCCGCCCGGCGCCTGCCCGCCCGTCCCATCTGGCGAGCACGGCCCGGGTCGCTGGTGACGTCCGTCAGCGCACGAGCCAGGTCGGCGGCGAACTGCTCCGGCTGCAGCGGGGTGCCGGTCCCGTCCTCGCGCTGCTCCAGCGGGACCAGGAGGCCCGTCTCGCCGTCGGCGACCACCTCGGGGATCCCTCCGGTGGCCGAGCCGACCACCGGGACTCCGACTGCCATCGCCTCGAGGTTGACGATCCCGAGCGGCTCGTAGACCGAGGGGCACACGAACACCGTCGAGGCCGCCAGCAGGCCCACGATCTCGGCGCGGGGCAGCATCTGGTCGATCCAGATGACCCCGGTCCGCGTGCGCTGGAGCTCGGCCACTGCGGTCGCGACCTCCTCGGCCAGCTCGGGGGTGTCCGGGGCGCCGGCACAGAGCACCAGCTGGACCTCCGGTGGCAGCTGCGCCACCGCGTCCAGCAGGTGCGGCAGCCCCTTCTGGCGGGTGATGCGCCCGACGAAGATGACGGCCGGGCGCTCGGGGTCGAGCCCGTGCATCCGGGCGACCCGGGCGCTCTCGTCGGCCGTGGGGCGCTGCCAGGCCTGCAGGTCGATGCCGTTGTGGACGACCACGACCTTGCCGGGGTCGAGCTGGGGGTAGCTGCGCAGGATGTCGGCGCGCATGCCGGCGCTGACGGCGATGACCCGGTCGGCACCCTCGTAGGCGGTGCGCTCGGCCCAGCTGGAGAGGGCGTACCCGCCGCCGAGCTGTTCGGCCTTCCACGGGCGCAACGGCTCGAGGCTGTGGGCCGAGATCACGTGCGGGATCCCGTGCAGCAGCCCGCCCAGGTGGCCGGCCATGTTGGCGTACCAGGTGTGGGAGTGCACCAGATCGGCTCCGGCGAGGTCGTTCGCCATCTGCAGGTCCACCCCGAGGGTGGCAAGGGCGGCATTGGCACCCTCGAGCTCCGTCGGCACCCGGTAGCCGGTGACCCCGGGAGCCTCGCGCGGGCCGTCGAAGCACCGCACGCGCACGTCCACGTGCCGGCGGAGCACCCGGGAGAGCTCGTCGACGTGAACCCCGGCGCCGCCGTAGACGTGAGGTGGGTATTCACGACTGAGGATGTCGACTCGCAACGTTCGCTCCCTGCTTTCGATGGTGGAACCCGCCCGATCACTCTAGGGTTCAGAGCATGGCAGCACCACGAGTTCTCGCGATCGTTCTGGCCGGCGGCGAAGGGAAGCGGCTCATGCCGCTGACCCAGGACAGGGCCAAGCCCGCGGTCCCGTTCGGCGGCATCTACCGCCTCATCGACTTCGCGCTGTCGAACGTGGTGAATTCCGGCTATCTCAAGATCGTCGTCCTCACGCAGTACAAGTCGCACTCGCTGGACCGTCACATCGCCACCACGTGGCGGATGTCGGCGCTGCTCGGCAACTACGTGGCCCCCGTGCCGGCCCAGCAACGAGTGGGAAAGAACTGGTTCCTGGGCAGTGCTGACGCGATCTACCAGTCGCTCAACCTCATCGACGACGAGAAGCCGGACATCGTCGTGGTGGTCGGCGCCGACCACGTCTACCGCATGGACTTCTCCCAGATGGTCGACTCCCACATCGCCTCGGGGGCCGAGATGACCGTGGCGGGGATCAGGCAGCCGAAGTCCCTGGCCGACCAGTTCGGCGTGATCGACGCCGATCCCGACGACCCGCAGAAGATCGCGGCCTTCCTGGAGAAGCCGACCGATCCCCCCGGCCTGGCCGACTCCCCCGGCGAGGTGCTCGCCTCGATGGGCAACTACGTGATGAACGCCGACGCCCTGGTCGACGCCGTCACCAAGGACGCCGCACGCGCCGACTCCAAGCACGACATGGGCGGCGACATCGTGCCCTACTTCGTCTCCCAGGGGCAGTGCGGCCTGTACGACTTCATCGACAACGACGTCCCCGGGTCGAAGGACCGCGACCGTGACTACTGGCGGGACGTGGGCACCCTCGACGCCTACTACGACGCCAACCGCGACCTCATCGCGGTCGAGCCGGTCTTCAACCTCTACAACAGCGCATGGCCGCTGCACACCGGCTACACCGGGCTCCCGCCGGCCAAGTTCGTCCACGCCGTCAAGGACCGGGTCGGTCACGCGACGGACTCGATCATCTCCCCCGGTGTGGTCGTCTCCGGAGGCGAGGTCTCCGGCTCGGTGCTCTCCCCCGGCGTCCGGGTGAACTCGTGGTCCCAGGTCACCGACGCCGTCCTCATGGACGGGGTCAGCGTCAACCGGCATGCCACGGTGCGTCGCGCGATCCTCGACAAGAACGTCGTGGTCGAGGCGGGGGCGAGTGTGGGCACCGACCACGAGAAGGATCGCGCGCGCGGCTTCGCCGTGACCGACGGCGGAATCACCGTCGTCCCGAAGAACGGGCGCGTCACCGCTGACTGAGCCGGCCCTGGCAGGATCGAGCGCATGGGAGAGCACAGCACGCCGGCGCGCCGTCGGCTGATCGTGATGGACGTGGACTCCACGTTCATCACCGCCGAGCAGATCGACCTCCTGGCCGCGCGGGCGGGGACAGGCCAGCGAGTGGCCGAGATCACCGAGCAGGCGATGGCCGGTGAGCTGGACTTCGCCGGGTCCCTGATCGAGCGGGTCTCCACCCTGGCCGGGCTGCCGGTGTCGGTGCTCGAGGAGGTACGCGCCGAGATCTCGTTGAGCCCGGGGGCGGCCGAACTGGTCGAGAGCGCCCAGGCGCGGGGCTGGCCGCTCGTCCTGGTCTCGGGCGGTTTCCACGAGATCGTCGACCCGATCGCGGCCGGGGTGGGCATCACGCGGGTGCGTGCCAACCGGCTCGGGGTGAGCGCAGGGCTCCTGACCGGTCGCGTGGCGGGACCGATCGTCGACCGTGCGGCGAAGGCGACGTGGCTGCGGACCTTCGCCGCCGAGGATGGCATCGACCTGGCCGATACCGTCGCGATCGGCGACGGCGCCAACGACCTCGACATGCTGGCCGCCGCAGGCCTCGGCATCGCCTTCCATGCCAAGCCGATCGTCGCCGCCCAGGCAGACCGGGCCATCACCGACGGCGGGTTGGACCAGGTCCTGCAGTGGCTGTAGCGGCGCCGACCGCCGGCCGCTAGCCGTCCCTGCGGCCGCTGATCAGCGACGTCAGGACACAACCCCGGCGCTCCAGCGCCGCCCAGGGCGCGGTGTGGTCGAGCACCACGGCCATCGAGGTGGAGACCCCGGTACGGACCCGGTGCACGGCCGACTCCTGAGACCCGGGGCCGGCCAGCAGGTGCGCGACGGCGGAGGTCACCGGCTCGTGCCCGACCACCAGGACGGTCCCGGTGGTCTCGGGGACCGCGCGCACGGCCTCGAGCACGTCACCGACGTCGGCCTGGTAGAGCTCGTCCAGATAGCGCACCTCCACGCCCTCGCCGAGCTCGGCCATCCCGGACTCGGCCAGCTGCCAGGTCTGACGGGTGCGGACCGCCGCCGAGCACAGCACCAGGTCGGGCAGCAGACCTGCCTCGGCCAGCTGCTGCCCGACGATCCGCGCGTGCGTCCGGCCGTCCAGGCTCAGGGCCCGGTCGACATCGCGCAGGGCGCCGTGGTCCGCCTGGGCGTGGCGCAGCAGCACCAGGTGTTTGGTCTCCGAGCTCATGTCGGCAGCCTACGCGCGCGTGCCGTTCGACCCGGATTCCGGGCCGGTCGGGCCAGACTGTGACGCGTGAAGATCGACCTGAAGACGACGATCCCCTCCTACACCGCCCACCACGGCCGATTCTCCCTGCTGGAGGTTCCTCCGCTGCAGTACCTGGCGATCGACGGACAGGGGGACCCGAACACCTCCCCCGACTACGCCGGCGCCGTCGGGTCGCTGTACCCGCTCGCCTACGCCCTGAAGTTCCTCAGCAAGGACGAACTCGGCCGCGACTACGTGGTCATGCCGCTCGAGGCGCTCTGGTGGGCCGAGGACATGTCCGACTTCACCACCCACCGCGACAAGTCGCGCTGGCGGTGGACGGTGATGATCCTCGTACCGGACTGGCTCGGGAACGAGCACGTCGAGGCCGCCCGGGAGACGGTGCGGCGCAAAGGCGGTGCCCCGGCACTGGCGGAGGTCCGTCTGGCCGCGCTCGAGGAGGGGCTCAGCGTACAGACCCTGCACATCGGCCCCTATGACGCCGAGGGGCCGGTGCTGGCGCGGATGCACACCGAGTTCATCCCTGCTCAGGGACTGCAGCTGCGGGGACGTCACCACGAGATCTACCTCGGCGACCCCCGCCGGGTGCCGGCCGAGCGGCTGCGTACCGTGCTGCGCCAACCGGTCGAGCGGGCCCCGCGGTGAGGTCGGCTACATCCCCATCGCGTGCACGCCACCGTCGACGTGCACGATCTCCGCAGTCGTGGCCGGGAACCAGTCCGAGAGCATGGCCACGATGGTGCGCGCGGTCGGCTCGGCGTCATTGACGTCCCAGCCGAGCGGGGCGCGGTCGGGCCAGCCGCCCTCCATCGCCTCGAATCCCGGGATCGACTTGGCCGCCGTCGTGCGCAGCGGGCCGGCGGAGACGAGGTTGACCCGGATGCCCTCCGGGCCCAGATCCCGGGCAAGGTAGCGGGCGGTGGCCTCGAACGCGGCCTTGGCCACACCCATCCAGTCGTAGACCGGCCAGGCGTACTGGGCGTCGAAGGTCAGCCCGACCACCGAGGATCCGCGGGTCAGCAACGGCCGGGCGGCGACGGCGAGCGACTTCAGGGAAAACGCCGAGATCTCCACGGCGGTGGATACGTCCGCCCACTCACCCGCCAGGAAGTTCCCGCCCATCACCGACTGCGGGGCGAAGCCGATCGAGTGGACCACACCGTCGAGATGGTCGACGTGCTCGCCCACCCGCTCGGCCAGGGCTGCCAGGTCACCGTCATCGGTGACGTCGAGCTCGACCACCGGGGCGGGCTGGGGCAGCCGGCGGGCGATCGCCTGCGTCAGCTTGAGCTGACGGCCGAACGAGGAGAGCACCACGGTCGCGCCCTGTTCCTGCGCGAGCCGCGCCACGGAGAACGCGATCGAGCTCTCCATGAGCACGCCCGTGACCAGCAGCGTCTTCCCGTCCAGCAGTCCCATCGTGTCCCTCTCCTCGTGACGTGTGCGGCCCCGAGCCTAGCGGCCGGGCGCCGCGGGTGGACAGCCGCGTCTCAGTGCCCCATCCCGAGGCCACCGTCGACGGGGATGACGGCACCGCTGACGTATCCGGCACCCGCGAGGAAGGCGACCGCGTCGGCGATCTCCTCGGTCGCGCCGAAGCGTCCGGCCGGGATGGTGGCCAGGTACTTCTCCTGCGTGGCCTGCGGCAGCTCGGCCGTCATCGCGGTGTCGACGAATCCGGGGGCGACCACGTTGGCGGTGATGCCGCGTCCGCCGAGCTCGCGGGTGATGGACCGGGCCATCCCGACCAGTCCCGACTTGGTGGCCGCGTAGTTCACCTGCCCCGGGGAGCCGTAGAGGCCCACCACGGAGGAGATCATGATGATCCGGCCGGTGCGCTTGCGGATCATGCCCTTCGTCGCGCGGCGCACGCAGCGGAAGACCCCGGTGAGGTTGACGTCCACCACCTCGGTGAACTCCTCGTCGGTCATCCGCATCAGCAGCGTGTCCTTGGTGATGCCCGCGTTGGCCACCAGCACCTCCGTCGGGCCCTGATGCTCCTCGATGGCGGTGAAGGCCGCGTCGACGGACTCGGTGTCGGTCATGTCGGCGTGGGCGTGGAAGACCCCGTCGGGCACGTCACCGGAGCGGGCGATACCCGCCACGCGGAAGCCGTCGGCGACGAATCGTTCGGCGATCGCTCGCCCGATACCGCGGTTGGCTCCGGTGACCACTACGGTGCGGCCCTCGTTCTGCTCCTGGCCCACGCTGAATCCTCTCGTCTCGCGCTGCTGTGCCCCGCCCACGCTAGCGCCTCGGCCACCGCCCGGCCGCGCCCTGCGCAGGCGAGGCGTACCCTGGACGGGTGTCCGAGGTTCATGCGATCACCAGCGCCGGGCGCCCGAAGAGTGAGCAGTCCCGCGATCGGATCGTGCGGTACCTGATCACCATGGGCATCCGGACGGCGTGCTTCGTCGCGGCACTGTTCACCGAGGGGTGGTTACGCTGGACCTGCATCGCCGGTGCCGGCCTGCTGCCGGTCATCGCGGTGGTGCTGGCCAACGCCGGGGGTGAGCGGCGCCGTCGCCCGGACGCCTACATCGAGACGGTCCCGCTCGCGCCGGACCACCAGCTGGACGCTCACGAGCACGAGGAGCGGCGATGACGGAACTGATCTGCAGCGCGAAGGCGTGCCGCAGCACGGCGGACTGGGCCCTGCGCTGGAACAACCCGCGCCTGCACACCCCCGAACGTCGCAAGACGTGGCTGGCGTGCGAGGCCCACCGTCAGCACCTGGAGCACTTCCTCGGGGCTCGCTCGTTCCTGTGCGAGACCGTTCCCGTAGCCGACCTCGATCCCGATGGCTGAGGTGGCTGCGCGCTACTCGTTCCTGCGCTCGCGCCGGTGGGTCACGATCGCGGTGGTCGCACTCGTGGTCAGCCTCACCTGCGCCCTGCTCGGCTACTGGCAGTACACGCGCTACCAGGGCAAGGCCGAGGCCGCCGCGCTGGTCGAGGCGAACTACGACAGCGCACCGGTCGCCCTGACCGAGCTGCTCCCGACGGCGCAGGCCCCCTGGTCGGACGACCTCACCTGGCGTCAGGTGAGGGTCACCGGGGAGTACCTGACGCCCGCCGTCGTCCTCCCCCAGCGTCCGATCGGTGGCTCACCGGCCGATCACGTGCTCGCGATGCTCGCCGTCGAGGTCGAGGGCGAGGAGGAACCGTGGTGGCTGCTGGTCGACCGCGGCTGGTACCGCTCCGACGCGTTCGGTGACCACACCGCGCAGCAGCAGCTGCCCGACGGGCAGGTCACCCTGACGGTCCGGCTGCGGGCCGCGGAGCCACCGAGCGGACGCGACCTCGGCGGGCGGCAGGTCCACGCGATCAATCCGAGTCAGGTGCTCGACGCCGCCGCCCCCGGAGCCGATGTGGCCGGACAGGTCGTCACCGGGACCTATGGCGTGGTGGCGCAGGAGTCCCCGACCACCGCGAGCCCGCCCGCTGCCCTGCGCCGCCCGAGCGCCGACCTGGGCAATCACCTCTCCTACGCCTTCCAGTGGTGGGTCTTCGCCGTCGGCGCCCTGGTCGGCGCCGTCGTGCTGGCCCGCCGGGAGGCGACGGTGCTCGGCGGGCCGGGCTCGACGCCGGATCCGGCGGCGCGTCCGCGGCGGCGCACCGAGGCCGAGGAGGAGGACGCCCTGATCGACGCCCAGCTAGCCGCGGCCCGCGCCGGTCAGGCCAGGGAGACCAGCTCGAGGTAGGACTCGCCCCACAGGTCCTCGTCACCGTCGGGCAGGAGGAGCACCCGCTCGGGGTCGAGCGCCGAGACCGCGCCCTCGTCGTGCGTGACGAGCACGACCGCCCCGGTGAAGCTGCGCAGGGCCGCGAGGATCTCCTCGCGGCTGGCCGGGTCGAGGTTGTTCGTCGGCTCGTCCAGGAGCAGCACGTTCGCCTGCGAGACCACCAGCACGGCGAGCGCGAGGCGGGTCTTCTCACCACCGGAGAGGACCTTGGCCGGTTTGTCGGCGTCGTCCCCGGAGAACAGGAACGACCCGAGCACGCTGCGCACCTGGGTGTCGGTCAGGTCCGGAGCCGCCGTGCGCAGGTTCTCCACCACGGTCCGCTCGGTGTCGAGGGTCTCGTGCTCCTGGGCGTAGTAGCCGACCTTCAGCCCGTGGCCGGGTTGCACCTCGCCCGTGTCGGCGGGTTCGGTACCCGCCAGCAACCGCAGCAGCGTCGTCTTGCCGGCGCCGTTGAGCCCGAGCACCACCACCTTCGACCCTCGGTCGATCGCCAGATCGACGTCGGTGAACACCTCCAGCGAGCCGTAGGACTTCGACAGGCCCTGGGCACGCAGCGGCGTCTTGCCGCAGGGGGCCGGGTCCGGGAACCGGAGCTTGGCGACCTTGTCGGCCGAGCGGGTGTCCTCCAGACCCGAGAGCATCCGTTCGGCGCGCTTGGCCATGTTCTGCGCGGCGACGGCCTTCGTGGCCTTGGCGCGCATCTTGTCGGCCTGGGCCAGCAGTGCCGAGGCCTTCTTCTCGGCGTTGGCCCGTTCACGCTTACGCCGGCGCTCGTCGGTCTCGCGCTGCTCGAGATAGGCGTGCCAGCGCAGGTTGTAGATGTCGATCACGGACCGGGTGGCATCCAGGTGGAAGACCTTGTTCACGGTGGCCTGGAGCAATCCCGTGTCGTGGCTGATGACCACGAAGCCGCCGGAGTAGGTCGCGAGATACTCGCGCAACCACACGATCGAGTCGGCGTCGAGGTGGTTGGTGGGCTCGTCCAGCAGCAGCGTCTCGGAGTCGGAGAACAGGATGCGGGCGAGTTCGACGCGGCGGCGCTGGCCACCGGAGAGGGTCCGCAGCGGCTGCGCGAGCACCGTCGACGGGAGGCCGAGGTTGGAGGTGATCCGGGCGGCCTCGCTCTCCGCGGCCCAGCCGCCCTGGGCCTCGAACTCTGCATCGAGCCGGGTGTAGCGGGCCATCGCCTTCTCGCGGATGCTCTCGTTCTCGCTGGCCATGTCGTGCTCGGCCTTGCGCACCCGCCGCAGCAGCTCGTGCAGATCCCGCGCCGAGAGGACCCGGTCCATGGCCATCTGGTCGAGGTCGCCGGTGCGCGGGTCCTGCGGGAGGTAGCCGACCGTGCCCGTGCGGGTGATCGTCCCCCCGGTGGGCTGGCCTTCACCCGCGAGCGTCTTGGTCAGGGTCGTCTTGCCGGCGCCGTTGCGACCCACGAGGCCGATACGGTCGCCGGAGTCGATGCGGAAGCTGGTCCCGGCGAGTAGCTGACGGGCTCCGATCCTCAGCTCGACGTCCTGCGCGATAATCACTGGCACGAGTCTACGGGCGTCCGACGGCGCCCCTCACCAAGTTTTTCGGACGAGGAGGCGAGCATGAGCATCACCTACCGGCCCTGGGCCGAGGGCGACGAAGTGGCGGCGGGGGCCGCGCTCGGGGAACCGGAGTCCGCTCGCATCGCCCTGGACCGGCCCTCCTTCGGGCTACCGAGCGCCGAGGCGTGGCGCCACACCCTCGTCGCCGAGGAGAACGGCGCATTCCTCGGCGCGGCCGTGGTGCTCGAGGGTGTGCTCCACCCCGGGCGGCTGTGGCTGTACGTGGAGGTCTCGCCCGACCATCGCCGCCGCGGGGTCGGCACGGAACTGGTGGAGCGGATTCGGGAGGTACCGGCGCCGTCGGGAGTGCGCGCGGTGCGGGCGCGGTTCGCCTCCGGGAGCAGCGCCGCCGAAGGGTTCGCGGCAGCGCTCGGTCTCGAGCCCATCCACCGCTCGCGTCAGGTGCTGGTGCGCCCGGGTGCGCTGGACCTGCCCGCGCTCGAGGCCACCGGGCCGGCCCTGGAGGATCTGGCGACGGGGTCGGTCGAACTGACCAAGCTGGTGGTGGTCTTCTACGACGCCACGCATGCCTCCTGGGACCCTTCCGAGATGACGCTCGGCCGGGCGCAGGATCTGCTACTCGCCCCGGCCACGGGTGCCCGCGGCGCGATCGTGCTGCGCGATCGCCCCAAGGCGAGCGGCGGAGTCATCCTGGCCTTCGCGGTCTCCTACGATCCACCGGGCCTGGACCCCGACGATCCGGACAGTGTCCCGGTGGCCGACGATGCCCCGACCCAGGTGCTGCTGGGATACGACCCGACGCTGACGGACGATCGCGCGCGTGCGGCGGTCCGCCAACTGCTGGCGATGCTCGCGGCCCGGTATCCGGTTCAGGTGGAGGTCGACGACGCGATGACCCCGCTCGCCGGTGTGGTCGACGACCTGCTCGTGCTCGGTTCGGCCGAGGTCGTCACGGAGACCCGGTTCGTGGCCTCGGACTGAGCGTCGATCGTCGCGGTGTCTCTACCCTCTGACCTGATCCGAGCTGCCCTGACCTGGGCAGACAGGGCGATGTCGGTGGTCGGTGGGAGGGTTCTTTCATGACATCGACAGCCACTGTTTCCTCGTTCTCGGCTCCGGCCGAGAAGGAACTGTTGGCTGCGGTGCGGGCCAACGGGGTGGCGGCTCGGGCGGTGGAGGTCGAGCGGGCGGAGCTGGTGCTGGCGTGGGTGCGCGAGGCGGCGATCGACCCGGAGGAGATGACCGGGACTGCGGTGTTCGACCCGGATGTTCATGTCGGGGTGCCGGGGACCGAGCAGCCGATGCGCCTGGCTGGGGAGGGTGCCCCGTGGGTGGCCGATCTCGGTTTCACCCGCCTGGCCGCAGCGCTGGGACAGTCCAACGAGGCCGCCATGAACTATGTGGGGGCGGTGGTCGAGCTCGCCTACCGGTTGCCGGTGCTGTGGTCCCGGGTCAGGGCCGGGCAGGTGAGCATTCACCGGGCGAGAACGGTGGCGCGGTTGAGCAAGAAGCTCCCCGCCGCTGGTGCCGCCTGGGTCGATGCCCAGGTCGCCTGGACGATCGGGACCTGCTCGATGGCTCAGATCGAACGCACCGTGGCTGCGGCGGTGGCCACCTTCGACCCCGACCAGGCCGAGCGGGACCGCGAGGCGGCGTTGGAGGGGCGGCGGGTGAACATCCACCTCGGCCGCGCCGGTGACGGTCAGGACCCGGGGTCGATGAGCGTGATCGGCATCGACGGCGGCCTCGACGTGGCCGATGCTCTGGACTTGGAAGCAGCCATCTCCGCCCGCGCGGCCGCGTTGACGGCCCTCATGCCCGGTGCCAGCGAGGACGTACGCAGGTCCATCGCGTTGGGCGACCTCGCCCGCGGCCAGACCATGGTCCGGGCCACCGGCGAGGATGACAGTGCCAGTGACTCCGGCGATCCCAACGAAGCGACGGGGCGGACGGTGTTGCTGTATTTGCACCTGTCCGCCGCCGACCTCGATGAGCAGTCTTCTGGTGTGGGGCGGTGTGAGAACACCCGCTCCCCGATCACCCCCGAACAGGTCCGCACCTGGTGCGCCACCGCCGGGCGGGTGCTGGTGCGGCCTGTGGTCGACCTCAACGCCGAGTACGCGGCCACCACCTATGAAGCCAGCCCCAGGCTGCGTGAGCAGGTCATCCTGCGCGACGGGACGTGCCGGTTCCCCTACTGCCACCGCAGCGCCCGATCAGCCGACCTGGACCACATCGAACGGTACGAGGACGACGGACCCACCACCTCGACCAACCTCGCCGCCCTGTGCCGGCGCCACCACCGCGCCAGGACGCATGCGGGCTGGACCTATGAGCTGATCACCCCCGGCACCTACCACTGGGCCAGTCCCGACGGCGGCGCCTATCTGGTCACCCCCGCCGGCACCTTCGACCTACCCAGCACACCGGGGACCACAGCGACCTCGACCGCACGGGTGCGCCAACGAGCCCTGGACTCCATGCGCACCGCTGCCAAGACAATGCCGTCCCGTCCTCCCCGCGGGCAGCCACCAGCAGCACGCAAGACCGGTAGAACCGACCCGCCACCCTTCTGACCACCCCGCCCCGGACCCCGCCGACCACCACCGCCGACGGGGACACCGGCACGCCCGGACGATGGCCGTCCGGTCACATGCGTGGGGTCACGTGCGTGGGTGGGATCACGCGCGTGGGTGGGGTCAGACGTTGAAGCCGAGCGCCCGGAGCTGCTCACGACCGTCGTCGGTGATCTTCTCGGGGCCCCACGGCGGCATCCACACCCAGTTGATGCGCTGCCCGGCGACGATCCCTTCGAGCGACTGAGCAGCCTGGTCCTCGATCACGTCCGTCAGCGGGCACGCGGCCGAGGTGAGCGTCATGTCGATCACCGCGTGATTATTCTGGTCCACGGTCACGCCGTAGATGAGGCCGAGGTCGACGACGTTGATCCCCAGCTCGGGGTCGATCACGTCGCGCAGGGCCTCCTCCACGTCCGCGGCCGTCGGTGCTCCCGGGGCGGGGGCTGCTGCGGTCGCGCCGGCGGTGCTCTCCGCGCCGGTGTTCTCGGTCTCGGTGGTCTCTGTGGGCGGGTTCGCCTGGGTCTCTGTCATCGTTCTTCCTCGCGTCGGCCCGCCTGCGGCGGGGCGGTCACAGCCTGGGCGAGTGCGTCCCGCAGGGCCATCCAGCCCAGCAGCGCGCACTTGATCCGCGCCGGATAGCGCGCTACTCCGACGAACGCCGCGGCGTCGCCGAGTATTTCCTCTCGGTCCTCCTCGAGCGGCTGACCTCGGTTCGACATCAGTGCCCGGAACGTCTCGGTCAACCGATCCACGGTCGCCACGTCCGCGCCGGCCACGAGGTCGGTCAGCACCGAGACCGAGGCCTGGGAGATCGAGCAGCCGGTCCCGTCCCAGGTCACGCGTTCGACCACCGGTGCCGGAGTGCCCGGCGCGAGATGCACGCGCAGACGTACCTCGTCCCCGCACATCGGATTCACCTGGAACGACTCGGCGGCTGCGCCCGGCGCCGATCCGGCGCCGTGGCGCTCCCGGGAGTGGTCCAGGATGACCTGCTGGTAGAGCTGCTCCATCGAGGTCATCGACCTCACCTCCCTAGGAAGAAGTCTCGCACCCGAGAGAGGGCGTCGCAGAATGTGTCGAGCTCGGCCGTCGTGGTGTGCACGCCGACCGAGACACGCGCGGAGGACGGCACCCCCAGTCGGCGGTGCAGCGGCTGGGCACAGTGGTGCCCCACCCGCACGGCCACACCGGCATCGTCGAGGAGCTGGCCCACGTCGTGCGGATGCACACCGTCGACGGTGAAGGCCACCACGCCGATCCGGTTCTCCGGCTCGGTCGGGCCGAGCACCCGGACGCCCTCGATGCGAGAGATGCCGGCGAGCAGATGGGCGGTGAGCTCCTCCTCGTGCGCGGCCAGGGCGTCCATCCCCAGCTCGGCCAGGTAGTCGGCCGCCGCATGGAGACCAACCGTCTGCGCCACCATCTGGGTCCCGGCCTCGAAGCGCTGCGGCGGCGCCGCGAAGGTGGTCTCGCTCATGCTGACCACCTCCACCATCGATCCACCGGTCCCGAACGGCGGCAGCGCCGCGAGCAACTCACGCCGACCGTAGAGCGCACCGATTCCGGTGGGCCCGAGCATCTTGTGCCCGGAGAAGACGGCGAAGTCGACGTCCAGCGCATGCAGGTCTACCGGCAGGTGCGGCACGCTCTGGCACGCATCCAGGACCACCAGTGCACCATGGCTGCGGGCCGCCGCGACGATCTCCTTGACCGGGCTGATCGCGCCGGTCACATTCGAGACGTGCGTGAAGGCCACCACCCGCGTCCGCTCGGTGATGACGTCGAGGGTCTCCAGATCGATCCGCCCGGAGTCGGTGACGCCCAGCCAGCGCAACGTGGCGCCGGTCCGCGCGCACAACTCCTGCCAGGGCACCAGGTTCGCGTGATGCTCCGCCTCGGTGACCACGATCTCGTCGCCCGGGCCGAGCCGGAACCGCTGCGCAGGCGCTCCCCCACGCCCCAGGGAGGCGTTGGAGAACGCGTACGCGAGCAGGTTGATCCCCTCGGTGGCGTTCTTGGTCCAGACAATCTCGTCGGTACCGGCGCCCACCAGGCGGGCGACCGCGGCCCGCGCCTGCTCGTACGCCTCCGTAGCCTCCTCGGCCAGAGCATGCGCGCCCCGGTGCACGCCGGCGTTGCGCTGCAGGTAGAAATCCTGCTCGGCGTCGATGACGCACTCGGGCTTCTGGCTGGTCGCCGCGGTGTCCAGATAGACCAGCGGCCGACCGCCACGCACCGTGCGGGCGAGCAGCGGGAAGTCGGCCCGGACGGCGGCCAGCTCGGTCGCCGTCAGCCGGGCACGCACCTCCCGCTGCTCCGCACTCATCGGTCTCAGGCCGGGCTGAGGAAGCGGTCGTAGCCCTCGGCCTCGAGCCGCTCGGCGAGCTCGGGCCCGCCTTCCTCGGCGACCTGCCCGTTGACGAACACGTGCACGTAGTCGGGCGTGATGTAGCGCAGGATGCGGGTGTAGTGGGTGATCAGGAGGACGCCCACGTCGGTGTTGCCCTTGACGCGGTTCACGCCCTCGGAGACCACGCGCAGCGCGTCCACATCGAGTCCGGAGTCGGTCTCGTCCAGCACCGCGAACTTGGGCTGCAGCAGCTCCATCTGCAGGATCTCGTGGCGCTTCTTCTCACCACCGGAGAATCCCTCGTTGACGTTGCGCTCGGCGAACGTGGGGTCCATCCGCAGGTTCTCCATGGTGCCGCGCACGTCGGAGACCCACTGGCGCAGCGCCGGGGCCTTCCCGTCGATGGCGGTCTTGGCGGTCCGCAGGAAGTTCGAGACAGTCACGCCGGGCACCTCGACCGGGTACTGCATCGCGAGGAACATCCCGGCGCGGGCACGCTCGTCCACGCTCATCTCGAGCACGTTCTCACCGTCGAGCAGCACCTCACCGCTGGTCACCGCGTACTTCGGGTGCCCGGCGATCGAGTACGCCAAGGTGGACTTGCCGGAGCCGTTCGGGCCCATGATCGCGTGGGTCTCACCGCTCTTGACGGTCAGATCAACCCCTCGCAGGATCTTCTTCGGGCCGTCGGCGGTCTCGACGTCGACGTGCAGGTCACGGATCTCAAGGGTCGACATTCGTCTTCTTCTCTCGTCTGTGTCTCAGGTGGTGGGTTCGGTGGTGGCGGCGACGTCGATATCGACGAGCACGCGGTCGCCGTCGTAGCTCACCGGGTAGGTGGCCACCGGCCGCGTGGCCGGCAGTGCGAGCGGGCGGCCGGTGCGCAGGTCGAAGCTCGACCCGTGCAACCAGCACTCGATCGTGGCGCCCTCGACCTCTCCCTCGGAGAGGGAGACCTGACCGTGGGAGCAGATGTCGGACAAGGCGTAGTACTCGCCGTCCTCGGCACGGGCGAGCGCGACCTCGACCAGGGAACCGTCCGGCCCGTCCAGCTCGAGCCGCATCGCCTCCCCGGGCTCCAGGTCGTCCCTCGAGGCGACGACCTGCGCGGTCATGCCTGCGTCTCGCTGGACTCGATGGCCTCGATCACCCGACGCTCCTGCGAGACGTCCTCGGTGCCCGCCAGGTCACCGAGCACAGCGTCCAGCTCGGCGTCGATCGCGGCCAGCAGCCGCTCCTCGACGGCGGGCACACCGATCTTGGTGATCATCTCGGCGAAGAAGCCGCGCACCACGAGCCGGCGGGCGGCCGCCTCGGGGATGCCGCGCGAGCGCAGGTAGAACAGCTGGTCGTCGTCGAAGCGGCCGGTCGCCGAGGCGTGGCCCGCTCCCTCGATCTCCCCGGTCTCGATCTCCAGGTTCGGCACCGAGTCGGCGCGAGCGCCGTCGGTGAGGACCAGGTTCCGGTTCAGCTCGTAGGTGTCGGTGCCCTCGGCCGCCTTGCGGATGAGCACGTCGCCCACCCAGACGCTGCGGGCGTCGTCCCCCTGCAGGGCACCCTTGTAGGTGACCCGCGAGGTGCAGTTCGGCACGGCGTGATCGACGAAGAGACGGTGCTCCTGGTGCTGACCGGCGTCGGCGAAGTAGAGACCGTTCATCTCGACCGATCCCCCGGTCGCGGCGAATGCCGACTCCGGCGTCAGCCGGACGACATCCCCACCGAGGGTGACCACGACGTGCTTGAGCGTGGCATCGCGGCCGATGACCGCACGGTGGGAGGCGGCGTGCACGGCCCCGGAGTCCCAGTCCTGCACGGAGACCACGCGCAGCGAGGCGCCGTCGGCGACGTGGATCTCCACGGTCTGGGCGAGCTGGGCGCTGCCGCGGTGGTCGAGCACGACCACCGCCTCGCTGTGGTGCTCGGCCATGATGGTGATGTGCTGGGCGGCCGGGTCCTGACCCGCACCGCGCACCGTCACGGTGGTCTCACGACCGGCGACGTGCTCAGCAGGAACAATCACCAGCAGACCCTGGTCGAAGGACTCCCACGCGGCGGCGGAGATCCGGTCTCCCGGGGCTCCCGCCTTCCCGAGCCGGTCATCCGTACGCGTCACGTGCTCGACCCGCACGCCCTCGTCAGCAGAGACCTCCACCTGCGGGGCGGCACCGGTGAGCAGTCCTGCGGTCAGGCCCTGCAGCCGGTTCATGGGCGAGAAGCGCCACTCCTCCTCGCGCCCGTTCGGCACGTCGAAGTCGGCCAGGGCGAAGGAGGTCGCCCGGTCAGCCCGCGAGCCCTCCGGCGCCAAGCCGTGGCTGTGCGCGTCATCCGCCGTGGCCCGGGTGTGGTCGGTCGAACGACCGATCTCTTCAGTGGTGGTCGACATCAGCCGACGGCCCCTTCCATCTGCAGTTCGATGAGCCGGTTGAGCTCGAGGGCGTACTCCATGGGCAGCTCGCGGGCGATCGGCTCGACGAAGCCACGCACGATCATCGCCATCGCCTCGGTCTCCTCCATCCCGCGGGACATGAGGTAGAAGAGCTGGTCCTCGCTCACCTTGGAGACCGTCGCCTCGTGCCCCATCTCCACGTCGTCCTCACGGACGTCGACGTAGGGATAGGTGTCCGAGCGCGAGATCGTGTCCACGAGCAGCGCGTCGCAGAGCACGTTCGACTTCGAGGCGGCGGCGCCGTCCATGACCTGCACCAGGCCGCGGTAGGAGGCCCGGCCACCACCGCGTGCGACCGACTTGGAGACGATCGAGGAGGAGGTGTGCGGGGCCATGTGCACCATCTTGGAGCCGGTGTCCTGGTGCTGGCCCTCGCCTGCGAACGCGATGGAGAGGGTCTCACCACGGGCGTGCTCGCCCATGAGGTAGACGGCCGGGTACTTCATGGTGACCTTGGAACCGATGTTGCCGTCGATCCACTCCATGGTGCCGCCGGCCTCGACCGTGGCGCGCTTGGTCACCAGGTTGTACACGTTGTTCGACCAGTTCTGGATCGTCGTGTAGCGCACGCGGGCGTCCTTCTTCACCACGATCTCCACGACCGCCGAGTGCAGCGAGTCCGAGGTGTAGATCGGGGCGGTGCAGCCCTCGACGTAGTGCACGTAGGAGCCCTCGTCGGCGATGATCAGCGTCCGCTCGAACTGGCCCATGTTCTCGGTGTTGATCCGGAAGTACGCCTGCAGCGGGATCTCCACGTGCACACCGGGCGGCACGTACACGAACGACCCACCCGACCACACGGCGGTGTTCAGCGCGGCGAACTTGTTGTCGCCGGCCGGGATGACCGTGCCGAAGTACTCCTCGAAGATCTCCGGGTGCTCGCGCAGCGCGGTGTCGGTGTCCAGGAACTGCACACCCTGACGCTCGAGCTCCTCGTTGATCTGGTGGTAGACCACCTCGGACTCGTACTGGGCGGCGACGCCGGCGACGAGGCGCTGCTTCTCCGCCTCGGGGATACCGAGCCTGTCGTAGGTCTCCTTGATCTCCTCCGGCAGATCATCCCAGGACTGGGCCTGCTTCTCGGTGGAGCGCACGAAGTACTTGATGTTGTCGAAGTCGATCCCGGTGAGGTCGGCGCCCCAGTTCGGCATCGGCTTCTTGTCGAACAGGCGCAATCCCTTGAGGCGGTTCTTGCGCATCCACTCCGACTCGTCCTTCATGTCGGAGATGTTGCGCACCACCGCCTCGGAGAGCCCGCGCTGGGCGTTGGCACCGGCGTCATCGGTGTCGTGCCAGCCGTAGTTGTAGGTGCCGATCGAGGCGATGGCCTCTTCCTGCGTCAGCTGGCCCGTCTCGGGGGGCTGAACCGGTGTGGTCTCGGTGGTCATCTCAGGCGCTCTCATTCCTTCGCGCGGGTGGGGATGGACACGGGTATGTGGGTGGTACAGACATGCTCGCCACCGGCGAGCGTGGCGAGGCGTTGCACGTGCACGCCGAGCAGGTCCGCGAAAGCCTGTGTCTCGGCCTCGCACAGCTGCGGGAACTGAGCCGCGATCTGCTGGACCGGGCAGTGGCCCTGGCACAACTGCACGGCCACGGTGTCGCTCACGCCGACCGGCCGGGAGGTGGCGGCGTAGCCGTCATGGCTCAGGGCCTGGGCGAGCGCGGCCGCGCGAGCATCGACGTCCTCACCCGCCGCCTCGACGGCCGCGCGATAGCGCGTCGTGAGCTCGGCCGAGCGGTGCCGTGCGAACTCCTCCACCGCCGCGGGCCCGACCTCGTCGCCGAGTTGCTGCAGCGCCTGCACGGCGAGCCGGGCGTAGGCCTCACCGGCGGGCTTGTGCGCGGCGGGGGTGGCGATGTACCGCTTCGCGGGACGGCCTCGGCCCCGGGGGGCGGCGGAGGTGTCCTCGCGCACCGTGACCTGGCCGACCTTCTCCAGCGCACCGAGGTGGCGACGGATGGCCGCGGAGGTCAGGTCCAGTCGCTCGGCCATGTCGGCCGCGGTGATCGGGCCGAGTTCGATGATGAGGTCACGCACGCGTTCACGTGTGGTGGACTCGGTCTCGTCCAAGTGCTCGACACTCACGCGCTCACCTCCTCAGGCTGTGGCAACCAATTAGTGAACATTCTCGTTTCTCAAATGGGTCTACGCAAGCAAGGCGATCCTTACTGGCCGCCGGCGTCGGGGGCCGGTGAGGCAGCGCGTACGCTTGGACGCCGTGACCTGCCCCGTCGAGCTGACCGACGTCCATCGTTCGTTCGGCGCCACCCGCGCCCTCGCCGGGCTGTCGATGCAGGCTCGCGCCGGGGAGATCACCGCCGTCCTGGGCCCGAACGGCGCCGGGAAGACCACCGCGATGGAGATCTGCGAGGGTCTGCAACGCCCGGACTCCGGTTCGGTGCGGGTACTGGGCTGCGATCCGCACGCCGCGCCCGCGACGCTCCGCCCCCGCGTGGGCGTGATGGTGCAGGACGGCGGCCTGCCGGTGATGGCCCGCGCCGAGGAGCTGTTGCGGCACGTCGCCCGGCTGTATGCGCAGCCGCGCGATGTCGACGCGCTGGTGCGCGAGCTGGGGCTGGCTCCCTTCGCCCGGACCTCGGTGCGGCGCCTCTCCGGTGGTCAGCGACAACGCCTGGCCCTCGCGATCGCCCTCGTGGGACGGCCGGAGCTGGTGTTCCTGGACGAGCCCAGCGCCGGGCTGGACCCGCAGTCGCGCCTGGCGGTCTGGGACCTCGTGCGCTCCCTGCGCTCGGACGGCGTGAGCGTGGTGCTCAGCACCCATCTGATGGACGAGGCCGCCCAGCTCGCCGATCGTGTCGTGATCATCGACCACGGGTCGGTCATCGCGGAGGGCACGGTGACCGAGCTGACCGGCCTCCCCCACGACGGCGCCCCCGCCCAGAGCCTGCACCTCACCGGCACGATCACGGCCGAGGCGAGGAACGCCGTCGAGGAGGTGGCCCTGCGCCACGGCCTCCAGGTACGTGGCGGACCGGAGGCGAGCGGTGAACGCACCCTCGAGGACGTCTTCCTCGACCTGACCGGACGGAGCCTGCGATGACCGGGCACGCCGGCGCGAGCCCGTGGGCCGCACGGGTCGTCTCCCACGCCGGGTTCGAGGTGCGCAACCTGCTGCGCAACGGCGAACAGCTGCTGCTGACGCTGGTCCTGCCCGCGCTGGTGCTCGTGGTGCTCGCGCGGACGGACCTGGTGCGCCTGGACACCGACGGGCAGGCAGCCGTCGATGTGGCCACCCCCGGCGTGCTCGCACTGGCGGTGATGTCGACCGCCTTCACCTCCCAGGCCATCGCTACCGGGTTCGACCGCCGCGCGGGAGCCCTGCGTCTGCTCGCCACCACCCCGTTGGGTCGCACCGGGCTGCTCGGTGGCAAGGTGCTCGGGGTCCTGGCCACCGAGGTGCTGCAGGTGGTGCTGCTCGGCTCGCTCGCGCTGGCGCTGGGGTGGCGGCCGGACCCGTCCGGTCTCGGGCTGGCGCTGGCGGCCGTGTTGCTCGGCACCTCGGCCTTCACCGCGCTCGCGCTGCTGATCGCCGGGACGTTGCGGGCCGAGGCGGTGCTGGCCGGCGCGAATCTGCTGTGGCTGCTGCTCGTGGTCGGCGGCGGCGTGCTCCTGCCCGCCAATGCGGTCACCCGCTTCCTTCCCTCCGGAGCTCTCGGCGAGGCCCTGCGCTCCTCGCTCACCGGAGGGCCGCTGGCCCCGACCGTCCTGGCACTGGCGGTGCTGGCCGGGTGGACCCTCGTGCTCACCGCGGCGACGGCGCGCTGGTTCCGCTGGCAATGACTGTGTGCCGTCCCACGTCCGGCACCACGCCGACGGCGCCGTGAGGGCTCCGGCGCGGATTACCGTAGTCACGTGAGGCCCCAGACCATCGCCCGGCTGACCACGATCGCCGTGGTGAGCAATCTCGTCGCGCAGATCGTCATCATCGGCACCGGAGGCGCAGTGCGCCTGACCGGCTCGGGACTGGGCTGCTCCTCGTGGCCGAACTGCGAGCCCGGCCAGTTCTCCCCCACCTTCCATGACGCGACCTCCATCCACCCGTACGTGGAGTTCGGCAACCGGGTGCTCGGTGCCGTGGTGGTCCTGGTGGCGCTGCTGCTGGTGGTGCTGGTCCAGGCGGTACGGGCCTCGGGCGTCCAGCCCGCGCCGACGGCGGCCTACCGGCGGCTGGTCGCGCTACCCCTCGCCCTGTCGGTGCTGCAGGCGGTGCTCGGCGGGATGACGGTGCGCTTCGAGCTGCACCCGGCGCTGGTCGGCTCGCACTTCCTCATCTCGGCGGTGCTGGTGTGGATCTCCGCCTGGTTGGTGGTGGGGTGGTTCCGCCCACGCCGGATGGCCCCGGTGCTGGGCCGGCCCGCCCGGGGGCTGGGCTGGTCACTGGCAGGCGTGGCCGCCGTCGTGGTCGTGCTGGGCATGATCGTCACCGGTGCGGGCCCGCACTCGGGCGACGCGGAGATGGGCTACCGGTTCGAGGTGGACCCGGTGTTGGTCGCCCGGTTGCACGCGGGGTCGGTGTGGGTCTTCACCGGTCTGCTGCTGGCGTTCGCCGTCAACGTCGTGCGCGCCGGCAAGGGGGCGGTCAGGCGCGTCGGCACGCTGCGACGGCGGGTCTGGCTCCTCATCGCGGTGACGCTCGCGCAGGGCGCGATCGGCTACGTGCAGTACTTCACCGGCCTGCCCGAGCTCCTCGTGGGTATGCACATGATCGGGGCGGCGCTGCTGGTGGCGACCACGGCGTTCACCCTGGCGGCGATGCACGAGCGCAGCGTGCGCTCCTGACTCCGGCGCTCAGTCGCGGTGCCAGGCCGGCTGCCACGGCGCGTCGGCCGGTCGCAGCGGGGACCATCCCTGCCCGCGAGCCGCATGCGCGGCGAGGACGCCCGTGACGGTGCTGGGGTTGTGGACCCGCCCCGTCAGGGCGGCGGCCACCACGTCCTGCAGCGGTACCCAGGCCAGGTCCATGTCCAGCTCTTCGGCCTCCCGCTGGTGACGGTGGCTCTCGGGCACACCGGTCAGGCCCCGGGCGAGGAAGATTCGGATCCGCTCGTCGCTGCCGCCCGGTGAGGTGAAGAAGTCGACGAGCGTGTGCCACGTGGTCGCGCGCAGGTCGGCCTCCTCCGCCAGCTCCCGCGCCGCCGCGGCCTGCAGCGGCTCGCCGGGCACGTCGAGCAGGCCCGCCGGCACCTCCCACAGGTGCGCGCGCACCGGGTGGCGGTACTGCCGCACGAGCGCGACCCGGTCCTCGTCGTCGAGCGCCACGACGGCCACGGCGCCGGGGTGGCGGACGAACTCACGCCGCACCTCACCGGCGATCCCCAGGTCGACCGCCTCGGAGACCAGATCCATCACGTATCCGGAGTGCAGCTCCCGCCGATCGGAGATCGGCAGGTCCGTCCGCTCGTCATGCAGCGGCTCGCTCATCCGAGCAGCCGGGTCTCCCGCTGGCGCTCCAGCGCGGCCGAGACGAGGCCGATGAACAGCGGGTGCGCCCGGGTGGGCCGCGACTTGAACTCCGGGTGGGCCTGCGTGGCGACGTAGTAGGGATGCTTGTCACGGTCCAGCTCGACGAACTCCACCAGCGAGGAGTCCGGCGACCGGCCGCTGATCTGCAGCCCTGCCTCGGCGAGTGCGTCGCGGTAGGTGTTGTTCACCTCGTAGCGGTGCCGGTGACGCTCGCTGACGCGCTCGCTGCCGTAGGTCTCGGCGATCACCGAGCCCGGCGTCAGCACGGCGTCGTAGGCGCCCAGGCGCATCGTGCCGCCGAGGTCGCCCTCGCCGTCGACGATCGCGAGCTGCTCGGCCATGGTGGCCACCACCGGATCGGGGGTGCCCGGGTCGAACTCCGTGGAGGAGGCGTTCTCCAGGCCCAGCACGGTGCGGGCGTACTCGATGACCATGCACTGCAGGCCGAGGCAGATCCCCAGGGTCGGGACCTGGTGCTCGCGCGCCCATCGCAGGGCGCCGAGCTTGCCCTCGATCCCGCGCACCCCGAAGCCACCGGGTACCAGGACCCCGTCGACACCGCTGAGCGCCTTCTGTGCGCCCTCCTCGGTCCGGCACTCGTCCGAGGGGACCCATCGCAGCCGCACGCGGGTGTTGGTGTGGAAGCCGCCGGCACGCAGCGCCTCGGTCACCGAGAGGTAGGCGTCGGGCAGGTCGACGTACTTGCCGACGAGGGCGATCTCCACCTCGTCCGCGGGATGGTGGACGCGCTGGAGCAGGACGTTCCACATGTCCCAGTCGACGTCCCGGAACGGGATGTTCAGCCGGCGGATGACGTAGGCGTCGAGGCCCTCGGAGTGGATGACCTTGGGGATGTCGTAGATGCTCGGGGCGTCCACGCAGGTGATGACCGCCTCGCGATCGACATCGCACATCGAGGCGATCTTCGACTTCACCGACTCCGGGATGTCGCGGTCGGAGCGGCACACGATCGCGTCGGGCTGGATCCCGATGCTGCGCAGGGCGGCGACCGAGTGCTGGGTCGGCTTGGTCTTCAGCTCGCCGCTGGGCCCGAGATAGGGCACCAGGGAGACGTGGACGAAGAAGACGTTGTCGCGGCCGATGTCCTGGCGGACCTGGCGGGCCGCCTCGAGGAAGGGCTGGGACTCGATGTCACCGACCGTGCCGCCGATCTCGGTGATGATGACATCCGGCGCCTCCCCGGTGGCCGGGTGAGCCTGCGCCCGCATCCGGCGCTTGATCTCGTCGGTGATGTGCGGGATGACCTGCACGGTGTCGCCCAGGTACTCGCCGCGCCGCTCCTTCGCGATCACGTTCGAGTAGACGACGCCGGTGGTCACGTTCGCCCCGGCGTCCAGGTTGACGTCCAGGAACCGCTCGTAGTGCCCGATGTCCAGGTCCGTCTCCGCGCCGTCCTCGGTGACGAACACCTCACCGTGCTGGAACGGGTTCATCGTGCCGGGATCGACATTGAGATACGGGTCGAGCTTCTGCATCGTCACACGCAGGCCTCGACCGCGCAGGAGGTGCCCCAGACTGGAGGCCGTCAGGCCTTTCCCGAGCGAGGACGCCACGCCCCCGGTGACGAAGATGTGCCGCGGGACGCCGCCAGCCTGACCGGAGTTCGAAGTGATCACCACGGGCTTCTACGCTATCACTGCTTGGGCCGCCTCGGCGTAGATGCGCTCGAGCTGGGCGCATGCGTCGGCCGTGCGCGGCAGCTCGGCTGCCCGGGCCAGCGACCGGTGGCCTAGCTCGGCGCGCAGGCCGTCGTCGGTGAGCACCCGGGTGAGGGCCGAGACCAGGGCGTCCGGGTCGCCGTAGGGCACCAGCAGCGCGGCCTGGCCCGTGACCTCCCGCGTGCCACCGACGTCGGTGGCGACGATCGGTGCGCCCGCGGCGAGTGCCTCCTGCAGGTTGAGCGGTTGCCCCTCCCAGGCGCTCGTGCTCACCACGACATCGGCGGACGCGAGCATGGTCGGCACGTCCGGGCGTCTGCCGAGCAGGGTGACCGGAAGCGCCTCGCCCAGGATCTGGTCGGCGAGCTCGTCCATCAGCGGTCCGCTCCCGGCGACCAGCCAGCGTGCCGCCGGGACACGGTCGGCGAGCAGGGCCGCCGAGTCCGCGAGCAGGCCGAGGCCCTTCTGCGGCGCCAGCCGGGCGAGGGTGAGCACGATCTGCTGGCCCGGGCCCACGCCGGCCGCCCGGCGGGAGGTCTCGCTCCAGGCGGGCGCCTGCGGGCCGTGCGCGGGCGCGGGGATCAGCGCCCGTTCGCTGCGCCGCGCCCCGTGCGCCCGGGCGTCGTCGACGAGGTCACCGCTGACACCCAGGACGACGTCGGCACGGGCGGTGATCACACGCAGGAGCCCTGCGCCGACCGAGCGCACGCCGAACCCTCCGACGGCGGCGTTGTGCAGGGTCACCACCAAGGCCGTCCGTTCGGGCGTCGGTGCGCTCAGCGCAAGGGCCGCGAGCGCGCCGGCACGCAGGCCGTGCGCGTGCAGCACGTCGGCCCCCCGGGCGATCCGGCGGATCCGGGAGACGGCGGCCGCGTCGGAGACCCGCGGGCGGTCACTGACGTCGATCACGCTGGTACGCAGGTCCGGCGCGGCGTCAGCGAGCGCCTCCCGTGGCCCGGCCAGGATCACCCGGTGTCGGTTCGAGAGCTCGGTGGCCATCTCGCGCACGTGACGACCGATCCCCCCGTCGGTGGAACCGGTCAGCTGGACGATCCTGAGGTCAGGCACGGTGTCTCCTCACGAGGTCAAGGATCCCACGATCCGCGACGAGCACCACCGCCCCTGCCACCAGGACAGCGACGAGCGCACCGGCTGCGCCGGCCAGCGCGGCATCGGCCGGGCCGGGTCCGAGTGTGGTGAGCAGTGCGAGCCCGACCTGCCGCCCGAGGAGGGCGCCGAGCAGCGCGCCGGCTGCGGCCACCGAGACGGTGCGGACCACCGGTCCGGGTGGGCGCTGGTGCAGGGCGCGCGCGAGCAGTGCCAGCAGCACCAGACCCGCGATCGCCATCCCGGCGGTGTGGGCAGCGGCCAGCACCAGCAGCGTGGTCGGTGCCTGCGCGCCCGCCGGAGCGAAGCGGGCCACCCCGAGCACAGCAGCGAGCGCCACCACCAGCCAGCCGAGCGCCGTGGCGGACACCGCCGCCCGGTTGCGGTCCATCGTGTAGAGCACCCGGGAGACCAGGAAGATCACCGACAGGCCGATGACACCCGGGGCCATGACCGACAGCGCTCGATCCATCCCGGCCGTGTCGTTAGCGCACACCCCGGCACCGTCACAGCCGGCGAATACCTGCTCCACCGCGGGAGCGACCGCAGCGAGGACACCTGCCCCGAGCACGGCGGCGGCCAGCACCCCGCGGACCGCCGTCCAGACCGTGCGGTTCAGTCCGCGGTGCTCGACCGCCGCCAGCTCGGCGACCCGGGGGAAGACGGCCGTGGCCAGCGGCACGGCGAGCACCGCGTAGGGCAGGAGATAGACGGCCTGTGTCCATTGGAAGATGAGGATGGTGCCCGCGTCACCGCCCGTGCGTGAAGCCCACAGCACGGCGAGCACGGACAGCTGCTGGGCGAGCAGCGAACCGAGCCCGGCCAGTGCCAGCGACCGGGCTCGCCTGGCCACGCCCGGGGGGAAACGGAACGTCGGGCGCAGCCTGACACCGCAGCGGCGCACCGGGATCAGCAGCGGCAGCGCCAGCGCAGCCACTCCCGCCGTGGTCCCCCACGCCAGCCAGGCGAAGGCCGCATCGGGCAGCGCGGCCGGCGAGTCCTGCAGACCCTCCGCGAGGGATGCGAACACCAGGTAGCTGACGATCACCACGCCGGTGGAGGCGATCGGGGCCAGCACCGGCGCGAGGAAACGCCGGTGCGCCTGCAGCACGCCGGTCAGGACCACCCCGACGCCGTAGAGCACCACCTGCGGGGCGAAGATCTGCAGGAACCGGGTGGTCACCTCCAGCTGGACCGCAGGGTCGGCACCGGCCACCTCCGGCAGCAGACCGGCGATGGGGCGGGCCAGCACGGTGAGGACGAGCGCGACGGGAAGCAGTGCGGCGATCGCCCAGGTAAGCAGCGCGGAGGAGATGCGGTCGACGTCGGAGCGGACGGCCCGCGCGATCGGGCCCGCCAGCAGCGGGATGACCGCGCCGGCGAGTGCGCCGCCGGCCACCACCTCGTAGAGGACGTTCGGCACCATGTTCGCGGAGGCGTAGGCATCCCCGACGGCGCCCGAGCGAACCGTCTCCGCCTGCACCAGCCACCGGCCGAAGCCGAGCAGCCGCGAGACGATGGTCAGTGCGGCGATCATGGTCGCCGCTCCTGCTACCGGCCCGAGCAGGCGGCTGACCTTCACCGCAGACGGCCCCAGTCGTCCACCGCGCGCAGCGCCGGGGACCCGGCGATGACGGCCGAGAAGCTCACGCGCTCGCTCGCGAGGATGAGGCCGACGACGACGGCCAGCGCGCCGGTGCGCACCGCAGCGCGGGGATGGGTGGCGAGCGCCGAACCCAGCAGCGCACCGAGGGCGTTGGCGCCGGTGTCGCCGAGCATGGTGCGCTCACGCAGATCGCCGGGGGCGGAGGCTGCCGCCACGGCGGCCGCCGCTGCCGCGAGTGCTCCGCCGGTGTCGGGTCGGCCGAGAAGCGGAGCCGAGGCCAGCGTGACGACCTTCACCCCGCGGCCGGGGCGCAGGTCGAAGAGGTTGATCAGGTTGGCTGTCCCGGCGATGAGCGCTCCGGAGGAGACCACGTCGAGTACACGGGCGAGTGGCGAGGGCCTGTGCGCGGCTCCCCGCCGTCCGCCGCCGGTGAGCAGCGCGGCCGAGACGACGGCGCAGCCCGAGATCCCGAGCAGTTTCAGTGCTCCCGTGGTGAGGCGCCCGTGGGCCAGCGCCCGCAGGTGCCCGCGCAGGCCGCGCGCCGCGCCCGGCTGGGGGTCCAGGTCGTCGAGCGCACCGAAGCCGCCGCCGGCAGCGGTCGCCAGCACGGCGCCGAGCCTGGGCAGCGTGCCGCTGGGGGCGGCGGCAGCAGCGAGCACGCACCCGGCCGCGGCCGCGGTCCCACCCCGCAGGCTGACGCGGCGGTCGCGATAGTTCGTCCGCTCCCACCGCTCGCCCAGTACGCCGCTGCGTCGCAGGAGCACGGACGCGGCAGTGGTGCCCGCCGCGCCGGCCGCAGCCGCCGCGAGGCGCCCCGACGGACTCATCCGCCGGTCCCGTCCTCGTCACCGTCGTCGCCCTCGCTCGCTGCGTCCGCCGACCCGGGTGCGAACGCCGTCGGGTCCGGTGCGGGCAGTGTCAGGGGGGCGGGCAGCACCAGCTCGGCGGACTCGGCGAGGCCGAACTGAGCACCCTCGCCGGCGAGGTCGGCGGCGAGCGCGAGCGGGACGGTCACCTGACCGGTGATGCTGCCGACGGAGTCCACGCTGGTGACGGGAACGTCCTGCCCGCGCAGCACGTCCAGCAGCGACCCCTGCCCGACGTCGACGCCGGCGAGCACCGAGCCCTCGCCGGTCTCCGCCAGCCCCTCGGCGAGCGTGAGGTAGTCCTCGTTCAGTGCGTCACGCTCGGCTGCCTCCTCGTCGGTGAGGGGCTCGTCCGTGTGGTCGTTCGGTCCCACCACCACGGTCGCGTACGCCGGCTCCTCGATCGTGCTGGACTCGGTGAGCAGCTCCGAGGTGCGCAGGATCTCCACGATGTTCTGCGCCTCGCCGGAGCGTTGCTGCGGATCGAGCGGGTCGCGCAGGGTCAGGGCCTGCCCGAGCGCCTGCGCGAGGATCCGGTCGGCCGGTACCGACGCCTCGGGGGCCGGGCTGAGCTCGGAGACCAGGTTCTCCGCGATACCGGCCCGGAAGGCGGCCTCGGTGGGGTCGGTCCACCCGGGCGTCACCTCGACGCGGGCAGCGATGCTCGCCCCGGCCTGCACGAGGCGGGCCTCCACCGCGGCGGCCACATCCGGATCGGTCTCGGGAAGCGTCACCATGGCCACCGAGCGCTCCTGCAGGACGTCGTCGTAGAGCTGCGGGGCCGCCTCGGTGAGGAAGACGCTGCGGGCCTGCAGGGCCGACTCCGCGATATCGAGATCCTGGCGGAGCGCGTCCTTCTCCGCGCGCAGCTGCTCCACCTGCCCGGAGAGCTCGTCGGCGATGTAGTCGCGCAGCGGTCCGGCGCCGAGCACGATGCCCACGGCCAGCGCGAGGAACACCGAGATGAGGGACACGATGTGGTAGCGGAAATCGATCACTGCGTCGTCTTTCTTGTCGCGGGCTCTAGAAGAGCCCGGTGAACAGGTCCTGCAGCCAGGACCAGAAGTCGTCGAAGCGGGCGAGGACGAGCCCGAAGAAGGCCTGACCCGCCGGCGTCGCTGCGGCAGCGGCGATCAGGGCCGCGAGCCCGGCCAGGATCAGCGCCGTGACCTGCCAGTTGGAGATGCGGTGCCGGTACAGCCGCGAGACGCCCTTGGCGTCGATGAGCTTGCCGCCCACCCGCAGGCGGGTGAGGAAGGTGCTGGCCATACCGGCCCGGCCCTTGTCGAGGAACTCCACGAGGGTCTCGTGGGTACCGACGGCGACGATCAGCGAGGCGCCCTTTTCGTCCGCCAGCAGCATGGCGACATCCTCACTGGTCCCGGTGGCAGGGAAGGTGACGTGCTGCACGCCCAGCTCCTTGACCCGTTCCAGCCCCGGGGCGCGCCCGTCGCGATAGGCGTGCACGACGATCTCGGCCCCGCTGCGCAGCGCCTTGTCCGAGACGGAGTCCATGTCGCCCACGATCATGTCGGGCCGTAGGCCTTCTTCCAGGATGGCGTCCGCGCCGCCGTCGACCCCCACGAGCAGCGGACGGTACTCGCGCACGTAGGAGCGCAGCATCGCCAGGTCCTCGCGGTAGGTGTAGCCCCGCACCACGATCAGGACGTGGCGCCCCTCGAAGGAGGTGCGCACCGTGGGCACGCCCACGCCGTCGAGCAGGAGTTCGCGCTCACGGCGCATGTAGTCCATGGTGTTGGCCGCGAACGCCTCGAGCTGGACCGAGAGCCCCGCCTTGGCCTCGTCCATGGCGGCATCGACCGAGGCGTCGGTCTGCACCGTGCCTTCGGCCACCACGGTCCCGGCGGCGTCGAAGACCGTCCCGTCCTCCACCCGGACGCGGGCCCCCTCGCGAAGCGCCATCACGTCCGGCCCGAGATCGTCGATCAGCGGGATGCCGGCCTCCAGCACGATCTGCGGTCCCAGGTTGGGATACCGGCCGGAGATCGAGGGGGCGGCGTTGAGCACGGCGGCCGGCCGGCAGGCGACCAGCGCCTCGGCGGAGACGCGGTCGAGGTCGAGGTGGTCGATGACGGCGATCTCGTCGGCTCGTAGGCGCTTGGTCAGCGACTTCGTCCGGGGGTCGACCCGGACCGGGACGAGGGCGTCATCAGCAGCATCCTCGTCCCTGGCACGGCGTCGCATCAGGGAGATCATCGCCGCTATGATCCCACGACGGGGCGCTCGAGGAGTTCCGCGGCATGCCGTAGCGCGGTGACAGAGCCGGCGTCACCGGAGAGCATACGCGCGAGTTCGGCCTCGCGGTCCTCCCCCTCGACCACCCGGATGTCGCTGTTGGTGACCGCATCGGCGCCGGCGCCGGCGGTCTTCATGACCACGAGGTGACGGTCGGCGAAGGCAGCGACCTGGGCCAGGTGGGTGACGACGATCACCTGGGTGTGCCGGGCGAGCTCGGCGAGTCGGCGCCCGACCTCGACGGCCGCCTGTCCCCCGACACCGGCGTCCACCTCGTCGAAGACGAAGGTGGGCAGCGTGCCGTCACCGTCGTCGACCTGGGCGCGCGCCATCGCGACCTCGAGCGCGAGCATGACGCGCGAGAGCTCGCCGCCGGAGGCGCCCTTGCCGAGAGGGCGTGGCGGGGCGCCCGGGTGGGCGGCCAGCAGGAACTCGACGTCCTCGCAACCCCACGGTCCGGGCTCCTCGCGCGGGGTCAGCCGCACGGTGACCCGGGCGCCTGGCATCGCCAGCCCGGCGAGCTCGGTGTCGACCGCGGCTGCCATCGCCTCGGCGGCCTCCTGCCGGCCCGCGGTGAGGGCAGCAGCCTCCTGCAGCTCCGCGGCGGTGAGCCGGTCCAGCTCGGCCGCCAGGGCCTCGCGCCCCGCACCGGGCGCCGTCAGGGTGCTCACCCGCTCGCGGGCCTCGTCGGCGAAGGCGAGCAGATCGGTGAGGGTGCCGCCATCGGTGAGCGTGCGGGCGAGGTCGGTGAGCTCGGCACGCCGCCGGTGCAGGTGGTCGAGCCGCTCCGGGTCCGCCTCGAGCGCGGTGACATAGCTGCCGATCTCGGTGAGGGTGTCGGTGAGCTGGTAGGAGACGGACTGCAGGCGTTGGCTCCACTCGCGCAGGGTCGCGTCGTAGTCGGCCGCAGCAGCCAGCGATCGCAGCGCCTGATCCAACAGCACCGCGGCGCCGGCAGGCCCGTCGGGCTCGTCAGCACCGGCGATCGCGAGGTGGGCGCCCTCGGCCGCACTGCGCAGGTCCTCCACGTTGCCCAGCCGTTCGGCCTCCGCGCGCAGCTCCTCGTCCTCGCCGGGCTGGGGTTCCACGGCGTCGATGCGCTCCAGCGCGCGTTGCAGACGTACCAGCTCGGCCTCGCGCTCCTGGGTGTCCTCGTCCCAGCGGGCCAGCGCCCCGGCGGCCAAGCGGCGCCGGCTGTGCACGTCGGTGTATCTCGCCAACAGGTCCAGGTGCGCCGCACCGGCGAAGGAGTCCAGCGCCTGCCGCTGATGGGTGGCCGACCGCAGCCGCAGTTGTTCACTCTGACCGTGCACGGTCACCAGGTCCGCGCCGATCTCCGCCAGCAGCCCCTGCGGAACGGAGCGTCCACCGACGTGCGCGCGAGAGCGGGACGAGGAGACGGTCCGTGCCACGAGCAAGGCGCCCTCGTCGAGCAACGCGCCGGCCTCGAGCGCCACCTCGAGGCAGCGGTGCCCCGAGGGGGGCACCAGCCGGCCCTCCACGACGGCGGTCTGCGCGCCGGGGCGCACGGCGCTCAGGTCCGCCTTGCCGCCGAGCAGCAGGCCGAGCCCGGTCAGGACCATCGTCTTCCCGGCGCCGGTCTCGCCGGTGATCACCGTCAGACCGGGGTCGAACTCGACACTCGCCGACTCGATGACTCCGAGGTCGTGGATCTGGATCTCTTCGATCACGGGTTCTCGTGCTCTCCTCTCCAGCCCGCCACCGGCAGGTTGAACTTGCCGACGAGCCGATCGGTGAACGGTGCGAGGTTGAACCGGGCCAGCCGGACCCGCTCCTGGCCTCGCACCACGTCGATACGGGCGCCCGGCGGCGCGTCGATCCGGCGCCGGCCGTCACACCAGACCACCGCGGAGGTATAGCTACGGCTGAGGATCTCCACGCTCATGCGCGAGTTCGGCCCCACCACCAGCGGGCGGGCGAAGAGCGTGTGCGCGCTGATCGGGACCAGGAGCATCGCCTCGACGTCGGGCCAGACCACCGGTCCGCCGGCGGAGAACGCATAGGCGGTCGATCCCGTGGGCGTCGACATCACGACACCGTCGCACCCGAAGGTCGACAACCCTCGGTCGTCGATCCCGATGGCGACCTCGACCATACGTTCGCGCTCGGCCTTCTCGACGCTGACATCGTTGATGGCCCAGCTGTGCACCGGCGGCGCGCCGGGCCGGGTCACGGTGACGTCGAGCGTGATCCGCTCCTCCACCGAGTACTCGCGGGCGGCGGCACGGGAGACGACATGCGAGATGCGGTCCACCTCCGACTCCGCGAGGAAGCCCACGTGGCCGAGGTTGACGCCGACGAGCGGGGCCTCCCTGCCGCGCATGAGCTCGGCGGCACGCAGGATCGTCCCGTCACCGCCCAGCACGATCGCGAGCTCGAGCTCGATGCCGGCGATCTCGTCCTCGGTGACGGGCGTGAGCCCGTGCCGGCGCAGCTCGGCGGCCACCTGCTCCGCGGAGCGGCGGGCAGCCGGCCTGGTGGGGTGGGTCAGTACGAGCACGTGACGGCTCATCGGTCGCCTCCTGCGATCACACCTGGTCCGGCGGGTCCCCTGGCGATCGCCTGGGCGATCTGTGCTTCCTCCTCGGCGCCGGCGCCTGCGCGAAGGTGCACGAAGTACTCCACGTTCCCGCTCGGGCCCGGTAGCGGGCTCGCGACGGCGGAGCGAAGGCCCCATCCGAGGTCGGCCGCTGCCACGACGACGGTGCGCACGGCATCGGCGTGCAACGCGGGGTCACGGACCACTCCCCCGGCCCCCAGCCGTTCCCTGCCCACCTCGAACTGAGGTTTGACCATGAGCAGCAGGTCCCCACCGGGCGAGGTGAGTCCGGTCAGCGCGGGCAGGACCAGGGTGAGCGAGATGAAGGACAGGTCTCCGACGACCAGGTCGACGGGCTCCCCCACGTCCTGCAGACGCAGCGAGCGGACGTTCGTGCGGTCCATGACGGTGACGCGCTCGTCGGTGCGCAGCGACCACACCAGCTGGCCGTAGCCCACGTCGACTGCGACGACCGACCGGGCGCCGCGGCGCAGCAGCACATCGGTGAAACCGCCGGTCGATGCACCGGCATCGAGGGCCCGCCGGCCATCCACCCGTGGACCCCGCTCACCCAGGGCGTCCAGTGCGCCCGAGAGCTTGTGGCCACCACGCGAAGCGTACTCGGGCTCACCACCGACGGCGTCCAGCACCCGGACCGCTCGCGCGGGATCGAGCTGGGTCGCGGGCTTGCCGGCCCGGGTCCCGTCCAGCAGCACCCGGCCGTCCGCGATCAGCTCCGCAGCGTGCTGGCGCGACCGGGCCAGTCCGCGACGGACGAGCTCGGCGTCGAGACGGGCACGACGAGCCATCAGCCGTCTGCTCGCGCGAGGCGGTCCTGCAGCACGGTGTGGACGCGCTCGAAGGCCTCGACGTGCACGGGCAAGGCTTCCTCGCCCAGGCGCTCAGCCGCGGCGAGGGCGGCCTGCAGGTCGTCCTCGGCGTCATCAGTGGTCCTCACGGCAGCTCCCTTCACGGTCCACGCTACCCGGCGCCGCGTCAGTCGGCGGCGAGCACGACGTCGGGCACGTCGGTGAGGATCGTCGCCACCCCGGCCGCGTCACTCGCGTCCCAGGCCGCCGCTGCTGCCGCCCGGAACTCGTCGAGGGTCACCGGCTGAGCGCCGAAGGCCACCGCGCCGCCGGCGCGCTCCAGGGTCAGTTCACGCGAACGCACGACGGCGCGGGCCTCACCACACACCCACGCCTCGCCCTGCCGCTGGGGCTGGGGGTGCGCATGCGCCAAACCGCGCAGGTCCGCAGCGAGGTAGCTGGGTCGCTCCCCCGGGGAGGCGCACAGCACCTCACCGATCCCGTCCACGCCCGTCAGCACGTGCAGGCCGGCAAAACCGGCCGCACGTGCCCCCGCCAGGTCGGTGTTGAGCCGATCCCCGACGACGAGCGGGTGGCGGCCACCGGCGCGGGACGCGGCCTGCTGAAAGATCTCCGGTTGCGGCTTGCCCGTGGACCGCGGCTGCACGCCGGTGGCATGCACCACGGCCGCGACGAGGGACCCGTTCCCCGGGGCCATCCCGCGCTCGGTGGGTAGCGTCGCGTCGATATTCGAGGCGATATGGCTCGCACCTGCCGTGATCGCATAGACCGCCTCGGCCAGGTCGGCCCATCCCAACGAGGGAGCGAAGCCCTGCACCACCACCGTCGGTGCGTCCGCCGCACTGTCCACGACCGTCAGGCCCTGCTCGAGCAACGCCTCGCGCAAGCCGTCGCCACCGATGGCCAGCACCCGGGTACTCTCGTCGGCCTCACCGGCGACCAGTGCTGCGGCGGCCTGGGCCGCCGTCGTGACCTCTTCGGGCCCGGTCGGGACCGAGAGATCGGTCAGGTGGCGGGCCACCGTCTGCGGCGAACGCGCCGCGTTGTTGGTCACGAACATCGAGCGCATGCCGGCGGCGCGGGCAGCAGCGATGGCCTCGGGCGCGTGCTCGACACCGTGCGCGCCGCGATAGACCACACCGTCGAGGTCGAGCAGCGCGACGTCGTACTCCTCCTGCAGGGGACGCTCACATCCGAGCAGTGTCACGTTCACGAGCGCCCACCCTCGTCCGCGCGCGTCAACGCGTCCCATTCCGCATTGCTCAGCTCGACCTCACCGAAGTCGACGCCCTCGCCCTCGTCCTCGACCGCCGGCGGCGGCAGCGTCGCCTCGAGCTCGTCCGCCTCCGCCTGACGCCCCAGGGCCCGCAGCACCGCCACGCGCGCCTCGGCGACTCGCAGAGCCTGCTCTCCCGCGGCTCCGGCCACATGTGGCTCCTCCAGCAACAGCAGCGCCGCCTCCGGCTGTTCCAGGTCCAGCCGCGCGCCGCTGGCCACGATGGCGATCTCGATGCTGTCCTCGGCGCTCATGGCAGGGTCCGCCGGGGTCGCGGCCACCGCCAGGGCGCGCTCGGGCCGGCCCAGACCCCGTTCGCAGTCCGCCTCGATCGCACGCATCGCATCGACACCACTGAGCCGTCGCACCGTGCGCACCTCGCGCAGCGCCTCCGCATAACGTCCCGTCGCGTACGCCGCCAGCGCGACGGCCTCACGCACCACGTCGACACGACCGGCGCGCCGCAGCGCCGCGTGGGCATGCAGATAGGCCTGTTCCGGCTCGCTGTCCAGGAGAAGGCCAGCGGTCACCAAGTGGCGGGCCACGCGGTCCGCGTTGTCCTTGGACAGGGTGCGCAGGCGGGAACGAGCAGCACGGTCCAGCAGATCGGGCGTGATCGACTCCTCGAGAGGAGGATCCTGCGGGCGATCCGGCTGGGGCGGACGACCACTCTCCTGGCCCACCGGTGGCCGCCGACGGCGGTCCTCCTGCCGGCGCTCCGGGCCACCCCGCCCCTGTGCCGGACGAGAGCTCCGACGCTCGCTCGTGCCGCCACCCTCACGCCGGGGTCGATCCTCACGCGGCCGCCGGTTGCGCCCGCCGTCGCCACCATGACGCGGGGCGTTCTCCCGTGGGTGCTCACCCATCGTGCTCCTCACTGTTCAGATTCCCGCGACACGATACTCGTGCCAACGCAACAAGGGCCACCCCGTGGTGGGGTGGCCCTTGTTGGAATGGGTGTCCGGCGGTGTCCTACTCTCCCACGACCTCGCGGTCGCAGTACCATCGGCGCTGAGGGGCTTAGCTTCCGGGTTCGGAATGGGACCGGGCGTTTCCCGCCTCGCTATGGCCGCCGTAACTCTATGGAGATGACATGGCACCGCCCGACTCACCCCGCCGAATGGGGGGTGGTGGGGGTGGCGGTCTCTCGGGAACCGCACAGTGGACGCATACACGCAGTGATTATGTATTGTGGTAAGTCATCGGCGTATTAGTACCGGTCAGCTTCACACCTTTCGGTGCTTCCACGTCCGGCCTATCAACCCAGTAGTCTAGCTGGGAGCCTCTCACACCTCGAGGGTGTATGGAAATCTCATCTTGAAGCAGGCTTCCCACTTAGATGCTTTCAGCGGTTATCCCTTCCCAACGTAGCTAACCAGCCGTGCTCCTGGCGGAACAACTGGCACACCAGAGGTTAGTCCGTCCCGGTCCTCTCGTACTAGGGACAGCCCTTCTCAAATTTCCAACGCGCGCAGCGGATAGGGACCGAACTGTCTCACGACGTTCTGAACCCAGCTCGCGTACCGCTTTAATGGGCGAACAGCCCAACCCTTGGGACCTACTCCAGCCCCAGGATGCGACGAGCCGACATCGAGGTGCCAAACCATGCCGTCGATATGGACTCTTGGGCAGGATCAGCCTGTTATCCCCGGGGTACCTTTTATCCGTTGAGCGACGGCGCTTCCACGAGCCACCGTCGGGTCACTAGTTCCGACTTTCGTCCCTGCTCGACATGTACGTCTCACAGTCAAGCTCCCTTGTGTACTTACACTCGTCACCTGATTGCCAACCAGGCTGAGGGAACCTTTGAGCGCCTCCGTTACTTTTTAGGAGGCAACCGCCCCAGTTAAACTACCCACCAGGCACTGTCCCTGATCCGGCTTACGGACCGAGGTTAGATGTCCAGAACGACCAGAGTGGTATTTCAACGTTGACTCCACGAACGCTGGCGCGTCCGCTTCATAGTCTCCCACCTATCCTACACAAGCCGTACCGAACACCAATACCAAGCTATAGTAAAGGTCCCGGGGTCTTTCCGTCCTGCTGCGCGTAACGAGCATCTTTACTCGTAGTGCAATTTCGCCGAGTTCGCGGTTGAGACAGCGGAGAAGTCGTTACGCCATTCGTGCAGGTCGGAACTTACCCGACAAGGAATTTGCTACCTTAGATGGTTAATAGTTACCACCGCCGTTTACTGGGGCTTAAATTCTGAGCTTCGCCACCGAAGTGACTAACCCGTTCTCTTAACCTTCCAGCACTGGGCAGGCGTCAGTCCGTATACATCGTCTTGCGACTTCGCACGGACCTGTGTTTTTGATAAACAGTCGCTTCTCCCTGGTCTCTGCGGCCTTCCACGCTCACCACCGCTAGGGTAGATCACGCATCCGGCCCCCCTTCTCCCGAAGTTACGGGGGCATTTTGCCGAGTTCCTTAACCACGATTCTCTCGATCGCCTTAGTATTCTCTACCTGACCACCTGAGTCGGTTTAGGGTACGGGCGGCTAGAACCTCGCGCCGAGGTTTTTCTAGGCAGCATAGGATCACCCAATCATCCAGCATACGCTGTCACCATCAGCTCTCAGGCACATGAGGTACGGATTTACCTATACCTCGCCCTACAGCCTTGGACGTGCCAAGCCATAAGACACGCTGGGCTACCTTCCTGCGTCACCCCTGTTACTACGCTTACCTACTACCGGTTCGGGTCGCGCGCTCGGCTCACCCGTCCCCCGAAGGGGATCAGATGAGCGTTGGGCGCTTAGCATCACCGGGCTCGGTATGGGCGGTTCTTCGCCGGTACGGGAATATCAACCCGTTGTCCATCGACTACGCCTGTCGGCCTCGCCTTAGGTCCCGACTTACCCAGGGCGGATTAACCTGGCCCTGGAACCCTTGGTCATTCGGCGGACGGGTTTCTCACCCGTCATTCGCTACTCATGCCTGCATTCTCACTCGTGTGGCGTCCACGGCTGGATCACTCCGCCGCTTCACCCCCCACACGACGCTCCCCTACCCATCCACGCACCTGGACCCACCCGCAAGGGGTAAGCCAAGTCAATGCATGAATGCCACAGCTTCGGCGGTATGCTTGAGCCCCGCTACATTGTCGGCGCAGAATCACTTGACCAGTGAGCTATTACGCACTCTTTCAAGGGTGGCTGCTTCTAAGCCAACCTCCTGGTTGTCTGTGCAACTCCACATCCTTTCCCACTTAGCATACGCTTAGGGGCCTTAGCTGGTGGTCTGGGCTGTTTCCCTCTCGACTACGAAGCTTATCCCCCGCAGTCTCACTGCCACGCTCTCACTTACCGGCATTCGGAGTTTGGTTGACGTCAGTAACCTGGTGAGGCCCATCAGCCATCCAGTAGCTCTACCTCCGGTAAGAAACACGTGACGCTGCACCTAAATGCATTTCGGGGAGAACCAGCTATCACGAAGTTTGATTGGCCTTTCACCCCTATCCACAGCTCATCCCCCCAGTTTTCAACCTAGGTGGGTTCGGTCCTCCACGCGGTCTTACCCGCGCTTCAACCTGGCCATGGATAGATCACTTCGCTTCGGGTCTAGAGCACGCGACTCAATCGCCCTATTCGGACTCGCTTTCGCTACGGCTTCCCCACACGGGTTAACCTTGCCACGTACCACTAACTCGCAGGCTCATTCTTCAAAAGGCACGCTGTCACCCCTGCTAGGGAGGCTCCAACGGATTGTAAGCATTCGGTTTCAGGTACTATTTCACTCCCCTCCCGGGGTACTTTTCACCTTTCCCTCACGGTACTTGTCCGCTATCGGTCACCAGGTAGTATTTAGGCTTACCAAGTGGTCTTGGCAGATTCACACGGGATTTCTCGGGCCCCGTGCTACTTGGGATACTCATCAAGAGGTCACGCGATTTCGTCTACGGGAGTAACACCCTCTATGCTTGGCCTTTCAATGCCATTCGACTATCACGCGACTTTCTGACTCTTTGCCGACCCGGCAGGATCGACCGATGAGTCCCGCAACCCCATGAGTGCAACGCCTGCCGGCTATCACACACCCATGGTTTGGCCTCATCCGATTTCGCTCGCCACTACTCTCGGAATATCTTTTCCTGTGGGTACTGAGATGTTTCACTTCCCCACGTTCCCTCCACACACCCTATGTGTTCAGGTGCAGGTAACCGGGCATGACCCCGGCTGGGTTTCCCCATTCGGAAATCCTCGGATCGAAGTTCGTTTGCCAACTCCCCGAGGCTTATCGCAGGCTACTACGTCCTTCTTCGGCTCCTGGTGCCAAGGCATCCACCGAATGCTCTTAAAAACTTGCCACAAAAATCAAAGATGCTCGCGTCCACTGTGCAGTTCTCAAGCTACCGACACTCACCCACCCGCAGCACCAGCATTACGCCAGCACCCGAGAAGACGGTGCACAACCAACCAACAAACCCCAAAAAGCGAGCTCATTGCCTGGGACACCCAACAGTGTGTTTGCCCCACCCACCAGCGCCCATCAAGGCACCGGTGAAGCGAAGAGCAGTGATCGATGTTCCACCCAAATGCAAAGCACCACCCCCGGAACACTCGCCCGAGGCGTGGCACGCCACCACTCGCGCCCCCAAAAGGACACACGCAGCAGCGAGCTTCACTATGTGAAACTCCTTAGAAAGGAGGTGATCCAGCCGCACCTTCCGGTACGGCTACCTTGTTACGACTTCGTCCCAATCGCCAATCCCACCTTCGACGGCTCCCCCCACAAGGGTTGGGCCACCGGCTTCGGGTGTTACCGACTTTCATGACGTGACGGGCGGTGTGTACAAGGCCCGAGAACGTATTCACCGCAGCGTTGCTGATCTGCGATTACTAGCGACTCCGACTTCATGGGGTCGAGTTGCAGACCCCAATCCGAACTGAGACCGGCTTTATGGGATTCGCTCCACCTCGCGGTATCGCAGCCCTTTGTACCGGCCATTGTAGCATGCGTGAAGCCCAAGACATAAGGGGCATGATGATTTGACGTCATCCCCACCTTCCTCCGAGTTGACCCCGGCAGTCTCCTATGAGTCCCCACCATCACGTGCTGGCAACATAGGACGAGGGTTGCGCTCGTTGCGGGACTTAACCCAACATCTCACGACACGAGCTGACGACAACCATGCACCACCTGTACACCAGTGTCCAAAGAGACCCACATCTCTGCGGGCTTCTGGTGTATGTCAAGCCTTGGTAAGGTTCTTCGCGTTGCATCGAATTAATCCGCATGCTCCGCCGCTTGTGCGGGCCCCCGTCAATTCCTTTGAGTTTTAGCCTTGCGGCCGTACTCCCCAGGCGGGGCACTTAATGCGTTAGCTGCGGCGCAGAATCCGTGGAATGGACCCCACACCTAGTGCCCAACGTTTACGGCATGGACTACCAGGGTATCTAATCCTGTTCGCTCCCCATGCTTTCGCTCCTCAGCGTCAGTAGTGGCCCAGAGACCTGCCTTCGCCATCGGTGTTCCTCCTGATATCTGCGCATTCCACCGCTACACCAGGAATTCCAGTCTCCCCTACCACACTCTAGTCTGCCCGTACCCACTGCAGGCGCGGAGTTGAGCCCCGCGTTTTCACAGCAGACGCGACAAACCGCCTACGAGCTCTTTACGCCCAATAATTCCGGACAACGCTTGCGCCCTACGTATTACCGCGGCTGCTGGCACGTAGTTAGCCGGCGCTTCTTCTGCAGGTACCGTCAGCCGAAGCCTTCTTCCCTACTGAAAGAGGTTTACAACCCGAAGGCCGTCATCCCTCACGCGGCGTCGCTGCATCAGGCTTTCGCCCATTGTGCAATATTCCCCACTGCTGCCTCCCGTAGGAGTCTGGGCCGTGTCTCAGTCCCAGTGTGGCCGGTCACCCTCTCAGGCCGGCTACCCGTCACCGCCTTGGTAGGCCATCACCCCACCAACAAGCTGATAGGCCGCGAGCCCATCCCTCTCCAAAATTCTTTCCAGATACCCTCATGCGAGGACAACTGAATATCCAGTATTAGACGCCGTTTCCAGCGCTTATCCCGGAGAAAGGGGCAGGTTACTCACGTGTTACTCACCCGTTCGCCACTAATCCACGGTGCAAGCACCGCTTCATCGTTCGACTTGCATGTGTTAAGCACGCCGCCAGCGTTCGTCCTGAGCCAGGATCAAACTCTCCGTAAAAGATTCCATCAACACCACGACCACGAAGGCCAAAGCATCAACAAACCATACGAACAAAAATCCCGGCAGATGCACACCCCAACGAGGCAGGGCACACATCAACCAATAAAAAACTGGCATCAATCACTATCAAACACACTGTTGAGTTCTCAAACAACGAACGCGCACCGCCACGATCCTCCGCGAGGATCCTGTTCGGGGCAACCGCTCTACCCTACTGCTCGCTGGACATCTCGTCAACGTGCCGATCGGGCCGGATCCAGATCCTACCCCACCGCACCTGACTCGCGCCAGCGAGTTGGTCTGGGCGATCAGACCCGGACTTGCCGGGCTGATCTGCTCCGTGTGGACCGGCCACCTGATCGGTGTCCGTTGCTCCTGCACGGGGCGACGGGATGAAACATTACGGCCCGGTGAACCCCCGGTCAAATCGGGAAGTCGAGGCCGGCCCTGCCCCCGCGAAGAGCCTGGGATGGTCTCTGACCTGCGGCGATACGGATCGCATCGCGCCATGCACGCAGCCCGGCACCGGCGTCCGGCGCCGAACGTGACGCGCCTCACCGCGGTGCAGTGGCGCAGGGGCCCGCTCCCGCTCAGGCAGCGGTGACGACGGCGAGCGAGCGCCGGCCCCGGCGCACGAGTGCTACGGCTCCGGGTAGGAGATCCTCCGCGGTGATGACCCGTTCCGGGTCGGTGACCTTCTCGTTGTTCAGGTAGGCACCGCCGTCGCCGACCACGCGCCGTGCCGCGTTGCGGCCCTTCTCGAGGCCGGCGGCGACCAAGGCGTCGACGATGGTCGTCTCCCCCACGATGATCGTCCCGCGCGGTACCTGCGCCACCGCATCGGCCAGGGTCGGCCCGTCCAGGGCGCGCAGCGCTGCCGCGTCCCCGCCACCGAAGAGCGCCGCCGATGCCGCCTCCACCCGCTCGGTCGCCTCGGGCCCGTGCACGATCGAGGTGACCTCACGGGCGAGTGCGCGCTGCGCCGCGCGGGCCTTGGGCGCGGACTCCACCTCGGCAGCGAGCTCGGTGATCCGATCGCGCTCGAGGAAGGTGAACACCTTGAGGTAGGCCACCACATCGTCGTCGGCGGTGTTGAGCCAGAACTGGAAGAAGGCGTAGGGACTCATCATGTCGGGGGCGAGCCACACCGCCCCGCCTTCGGTCTTGCCGAACTTGGTCCCGTCCGCCTTCGTGATCAGCGGGGTGGTGAGCGCGTGCACGGAGGCGCCCTCGGCCTTGTGGACGAGGTCGACACCCGAGAGCAGGTTGCCCCACTGGTCGTTGCCCCCCGTCTGCAGCGTGCAGCCGTACCGGCGGTACAGCTCCAGGAAGTCCATCCCCTGCAGGATCTGGTAGCTGAACTCGGTGAAGCTGATTCCCTCGTCGCTGGCCAGGCGCCGCGCCACGGTGTCCTTGGCGAGCATGGTGCCCAGCCGGTAGTGCTTGCCGATCTCGCGCAGGAAGTCGATCGCCGACAGCGGTGCCGTCCAGTCGAGGTTGTTGACCATCTGTGCCGGGTTGTCCCCGCCGAAGTCGAGGAACCGGGAGATCTGGGCGTGCAGACGGTCCGTCCACTCCGCCACGACCTCCTTGGTGTTCAGCGAGCGCTCCCCCGACATCCGGGGATCGCCGATCATGCCGGTGGCACCGCCCACCAGCGCGATGGCGCGGTGCCCGGCGTTCTGCAGGTGACGCAGCAGCATGAGCTGGACCAGATGCCCGTGGTGCAGGCTCGGTCCGGTCGGGTCGAACCCGGCGTAGTAGGTGACCGGACCCTCCGCGAGCGCCTCGGACAGGGCCGAGAGGTCGGTGGACTGAGCGATCAGACCGCGCCAGCGCAGCTCGTCGAGGATGTCGTTCACAGGTGCCTTCCTTGTCTCCGCCCGTCCGCCGGACGGGTCCGGGTTCGATACCCGCTGCTCCAGCCTAGAGCCCGCGGCCGCGTCCTCACGCCGCGCCCGGCCCGGCCCGGAACGCAGAGACGTGCTGGTCGCCATCGATCCAGTACCGCCACGGGTAGGCACCGGTTCCGCCCGTTCCCGAGACGCCCACGCGGGGTCCGGTACGGATCGCCGGGGGCGGGGCGGGCGCGGGCACGATGTCGCATCCTGCGCTCGTCGGGGTCTGTACCGCCTCCCTCTCCGCCCCGACGGCGACCGGGGCGCCGTCGTCGGCCAGCGTCAGTCCCAGCGCCACCGCGAGCCGCGCGGGACCACGGGCCAGGTCGCGGGGCGTCCGGCAGACGCCGGCTGCACGGCGGCGCTGCCAGGCCAGCTCGTGCCCGTCGGTCACCTCCCCCGCGCGCAACAGCACGGCGGTGGCGGCCCCGGCCGGGGAGCACACGAGGTTGACGCAGTGGTGCAGGCCGAGGTGCCGGTAGACGTACAGATGCCCGGGTGGGCCGAACATCGTGGCGTTGCGGGCGTTCGGGCCGCGGAAGGCGTGGGAGCCAGGATCCTCGGCGCCGCGATAGGCCTCGACCTCCACCAGGCGCACGGTCACCCCGTTGCTGCGGATCAGCCCACCGAGCAGCGCGGGTGCCACGTCGGTGGACGGGGCGGTCAGATCGAGGGCGCTCATGTGCGGGGCCCCCGGAGCGAGCGGAGCCCGCCGAACGCGTCGACGTGCAGGTCGGCCAGATCCCGCGCCCCGGACTCGGCGAACAGCTCCGCCTCGTCGGCCATCCATCGACGCCAGAACGGCTCCGCCGCCGCGCCGTCACGCACGAGGCCGCGGGCCAGGCGCACGTCGTCGGCGGCCTCGACCCACACGATCACGCTGAGATACGCCCGGGTGGTGGCGCGCACGCAGCCCACGCCCTCGACGACGAGATGACCGTCCACGGGGACCTCATGCTCCTCGGCGAGCTCCTCGCGTTCCCAGTCGTAGCGGCGATAGCGTCCCACCCGGCCCAGCCACAACCGTGCCAGGATCTCCCGGCGCAGCCGGTCCGCCGAGTCCCGCAGCCCGGACCACCCGAGGTACAGGTCGTCCATGTGGACCGTGGTGACCTGCTCCCCCGCGCTCGTCAACGCGTCCGCGATCGCGGCCGCGAGGGTCGTCTTGCCCGAGCCGGCAGGGCCGTCGACGGCGATCACCGTCGCCGCGCCGCACCGCGGGCCCGCCGCGCGAGCCGTGTCGATCACGGTCTGCACGGTCCGTGCCGGCGGTGCGGGGATCGTCCTGGCGCCCACGGTCCTCAGCCCTGCCCGGGTCTCACGCGGCGAGATCCTCCCGCAGCCGGCTCGAGGCCGCGCGCGCCGCCTCGAGCTGTTCGGCCACCCGCACCGGGGCGGTCCCTCCGACGGCGTCGCGGGAGGCGAGCGCCCCCGTCACCGAGAGGACCTCACGCACCTGCGGGCGCAGATGGGTGCTGATGGCGGACAGGTCGGCATCGGTGAGATCCCACAGCTCGATGCCGCGCTCCTCACACACCCGCACACAGGTGCCGGCGAGCTCGTGCGCCTCCCGGAAGGGCACGCCCTGACGCACGAGCCACTCGGCGATGTCGGTGGCGAGCGCGAAGCCCTGCGGCGCGAGCTCGGCGAGCCGGTCGGTGTGGAAGGTCAGGGTGGCCATCATGCCGGCCACCGCGGGAAGCAGGAGCTCCAGGGTGTCGACGGCGTCGAAGACCGGCTCCTTGTCCTCCTGCAGATCGCGGTTGTACGCCAGCGGCAATCCCTTGAGCGTCGCGAGCAGACCGGCCAGATCACCGATGAGGCGCCCGGACTTGCCCCGGGCGAGCTCGGCCACGTCCGGGTTCTTCTTCTGCGGCATGATCGAGGACCCGGTCGAGAACGAGTCGTGCAGGGTCACGAAGGCGAACTCCTTGGTGGCCCACACGATCACCTCCTCCGACATCCGGGACAGGTTCACGCCGATCATGGCGGCCACGAAGGCGAACTCGGCCACGAGGTCCCGCGAGGCGGTCCCGTCGATCGAGTTCTCGACCGGGCCGTCGAATCCGAGCTCGGCGGCCACGGCGGCCGGATCCAGGCCGAGGGATGAGCCGGCCAGCGCACCCGAACCGTAGGGCGAGTACGCCGCGCGGGCGTCGAAGTCCCGCAGCCGCTCGACGTCACGCAGCAGCGGCCACGCGTGCGCGAGCAGATGGTGGGCCAGGAGCACGGGCTGGGCGTGCTGCAGATGCGTGCGGCCCGGCATCGCGGCCCCCGGGTGCGCAGCCGCCTGCTCGCAGAGGGCATCGACCACGTCCAGCACACCGGCAGCGACCATCCTGGTCTGCTCGCGCAGGTACATCCGCACCTGGGTGGCGATCTGGTCGTTGCGGGAGCGCCCGGCGCGCAGCTTGCCCCCCAGAGCCGGTCCGGCACGCTCGATCAGCCCACGCTCGAGGGCGGAGTGCACATCCTCGTCGTCCTCGGCCGGGGCGAACGCCCCGGAGGTGACGTCCGCATCGAGCTCGTCGAGCGCGGAGAGCATGCCGGCGAGCTCCACCTCGTCCAGCAGCCCGGCGCCGTGCAGCACCCGGGCGTGCGCCCGCGAGCCGGCGATGTCGTGGTGGGCCAGTCGCCAGTCGAAGTGCGTGGACTTGCTCAGCGCCGCGAGCGCGTCGGCGGGGCCGCCGGAGAACCGGCCACCCCAGAGCGACCCGGCGGCGGTGCGCGGATCGCCCATCAGTCGGAGCCTTCTTCCAGGGCCACGTGGTCCAGCGCGCTCTGGTCACCGGTGCCTGCCTGCGGGTTGGCCGAGATGACGTGGGCGCCACCGGTGGGCAGCTCACCGAAGAGGGTGCCGTTCTCCACCAGCACCTGGCCCTGGTCGACGGGCTGCTGAGCGTACATCTCCAGCTTCGCGCGGGAGTCGGCGATGTCGAGGTTACGCATCGTCAGCTGGCCGATCCGGTCGGTCGGACCGAAGGCGGCGTCCTCGGTGCGCTCCATCGAGAGCTTCTCCGGCGCGTAGGAGAAGGCCGGACCGTCGGTGCGCAGGATCGTGTAGTCCTCGCCGCGCCGCAGCCGCAGCGTCACCTCGCCGGTCACCACCGAGGCGATCCAGCGCTGGATCGACTCGCGGATCATCAGCGCCTGCGGGTCGAGCCAGCGGCCCTCGTACAGCAGCCGACCGAGCCGGCGGCCCTCCGAGTGGTAGTTGGCGATCGTGTCCTCGTTGTGGATCGCCGCCACCAGGCGCTCGTAGGCGATGTGCAGCAGCGCGATGCCCGGCGCCTCGTAGATGCCGCGCGACTTGGCCTCGATGATCCGGTTCTCGATCTGGTCGGACATGCCCAGGCCATGCCGGCCACCGATCGTGTTCGCCTCGGTCACGAGCGCCACGGCGTCCTCGTACCGGGTGCCGTTGATCGAGACCGGGCGCCCCTGCTCGAAGGCGATGGTGACGTCCTCGGTCTCGATCGCGACCGCCGGGTCCCAGAACTTCACGCCCATGAGCGGGTCGACCGTCTCGAGGGAGACGTCAAGGTGCTCCAGGGTCTTGGCCTCGTGCGTCGCACCCCAGATGTTGGCGTCGGTGGAGTAGGCCTTCTCGGCGCTGTCGCGGTAGGGCAGCCGGCGCTCGACCAGCCACTGGCTCATCTCCGACCGGCCACCGAGCTCGGTCACGAACTCCGGGTCGAGCCACGGCTTGTAGATGCGCAGGTTCGGGTTGGCCAGGAGTCCGTACCGGTAGAAACGCTCGATGTCGTTGCCCTTGAAGGTCGACCCGTCGCCCCAGATGTCCACACCGTCGGCCTGCATCGCCCGCACCAGCAACGTGCCGGTCACGGCCCGTCCCAGCGGGGTGGTGTTGAAGTAGGCCCGCCCACCGCTGCGCAGGTGGAAGGCCCCGCACGCGACGGCGGCCAGCCCCTCCTCCACCAGCGCGGCGCGGCAGTCCACCGCCCGCGACAGCTCCGCGCCGTACTGCAGGGCGCGACCGGGGACCTTGTCGATCTCGGGCTCGTCGTACTGGCCCAGATCGGCGGTGTAGGTGCACGGGATGGCCCCACGCTCGCGCATCCATGCCACGGCGACCGAGGTGTCCAGGCCGCCCGAGAAGGCGATCCCCACCCGTTCGCCCACCGGCAGCTGCGTCAGTACCTTGCTCACTCGTTCTCCTTGTCGTCACGCTCTGGGTCGCGGCCGTCGGCCAGGTCCAGGAAAAGCTGTGCGACGGCGAGGCCGCCGTCGGGGTCTGCTGCGATCACCAGCACCGTGTCGTCACCGGCGATCGATCCGATCACCGGCGGCAGGATCGACTGGTCGATCGCCGATGCCAAGAATTGTGCCGCGCCCGGCGGGGTGCGCAGCACCACGAGGTTGCCCGAGGCCTGGGCGGAGACGAGCAGCTCGGTGCACAACCGTGCCAGGCGGGTGGCCAGCTGCTCGCCGTCGGAACCGCTCGGGTGGCCGAGCGGTCCCTCCGGCGGGACGGTGTACTGCTGGTGGCCGTCACCCGCTCGCACCTTCTGCGCACGCAGCTCCTCGAGGTCGCGCGAGAGGGTGGCCTGGGTGGCGGAGAGCCCGCGGGTGGCGAGCAGCTGCTGCAGCTCACCCTGCGAACGCACCGCGCCGGTGCTGATCACCTGGCGGATCAGGGCGTGCCGGGCGGTCTTGGTGGCGGGGACGCTCATCGGCCTGCGCTCACCTGTCCAGCAACCAGGTCAGGATCGCCTTCTGCACGTGCAGGCGGTTCTCGGCCTCGTCCCACACCCTCGAGGCAGGTCCTTCGAGCACGTCCTCGGTGATCTCCTTGCCGCGGTAGGCGGGCAGGCAGTGCAGGACCACGGCGCCGGGCTCGGCGCCGGCCAGGAGAGCATCATCGACCTGGTAGGGCCGGAACGGCGCCTCACGCTCGTCCTTCTCCTCCTCCTGGCCCATCGAGACCCAGGTGTCGGTCGCCACCACCTCTGCACCGGTGACGGCGGCCGTCGCCTCCTCCACGATGGTCACCGACCCGCCGGTCCCCGCGGCCAGGGCGGCCGCCCGCTTCACCACGGCCGGATCGGGCTGGTACCCGTCCGGGGCGCCGATGCGTACGTGCATCCCGGCCAGCGCGCCGCCGAGCAGGTAGGAGTGGGCCATGTTGTTGGCGCCGTCGCCGACGTAGGCGAACGTGCGGCCGGCCAGCGCCGGGCCCTGCGGGCTGAAGCCGCCGGTGTGCTCGGCGACGGTGAGCAGGTCGGCCAGGATCTGGCACGGGTGGTAGGCGTCGGTGAGGGCGTTGACCACCGGGACCCCCGAGTACGCGGCCATCTCCTCGAGCGCGGACTGGGCGTAGGTGCGCCACACGATCGCGGCCGTCATCCGGCCGAGCACGCGTGCGGTGTCGGCGACGGATTCGCGGATACCGATCTGGGCAAGGCGGCCGTCCACCAGCATCGGGTAGCCGCCGAGGGCGGCGATGCCCGCCGTGAAGGAGGCCTGCGTCCGCAGCGTGGGCTTGTCGAAGATGACGGCCACCGAGGCGGGGCCGGCCAGTGGTTGCCGGCCGTAGGGGTCGGCCTTGAGGGCGGCGGCGAGCTCGAGCACCTCCCGCTGCTCGGACCAGGTGAGGTCGTCATCGGCGAGGAAGTGACGCAATCCCGGCTGGTCACCGGGTGTGCGGTCGGTCGTGGTGGTCATGACGCAGTCGCCTTCTGCAGGATCTGGGGCAGGGCGTCGGTGAAGGTGCGCGCCTGCTCGGTGGTCAGGATGAGCGGTGGTGCCAGCCGGATCGCATCCGGCGCGACGGGGTTGACGACGAAGCCGGCCGCCAGCGCGGCCCGAGCCACGTCCGGGGCGATCTCCTGGGTGAGGGCGATCGCCAGCAGCAGACCCTCGCCACGGACGCCGGCCACGAGCGGGTGGCCGGCAGCGGCGATCTGCTCGCGCACGGCAGCACCGGTGCGGCGCACGCGGGCGAGCAGCTCGTCGCGCTCGATCACGTGCAGGGTGGCCAGTGCGGCCGCCGACGCCACCGGGTTGCCGCCGAAGGTGGTGCCGTGCTGGCCGGGGCCGAGCAGCGTGGCCGCCTCCTCGGTGAGCGCCACCAGCGCCCCGATCGGGAAGCCGCCCCCGAGGCCCTTGGCGAGCGTGACCACGTCGGGGGTGATGCCGCCACCGATGTGGTCGTGGTGGAAGGCCATCCACTCGCCCGTGCGGCCCACCCCGGTCTGCACCTCGTCCAGGATCAGCAGCGCGCCGTGCTCGGCGGTCAGGCGCCGTGCCTCGGCGAGGTAGCCCGCGGGCAGCGGGCGCACGCCTGCCTCCCCCTGCAGCGGCTCCACCACGAGGGCGGCCACCCGGTCGCCGTCGGTGGCGAAGGCCTGCTCGAGCGCGGCGACGTCACCGAACGGCAGGTGCTCGACCCCGCCGGGCAGCGGTTCGAAGGGCTCGCGGTAGGCCTGCTTGGCGGTCAGCGCCAGCGCTCCCATGGTGCGCCCGTGGAAGGCGCCCTCCAGCGCCAGGATCCGCGGGCGAGCACTGCCGCCATGGCGGCGGGCCAGCTTGAAGGCTCCCTCGATCGCCTCCGTGCCGGAGTTGGTGAGGAAGGTGCGGGCCGCCGTCGGGCGCCGGCCTGCGGCCGTGAGGGTGGCGAGCCGTTCGGCCAGGGTGATCTGCACCGGGGAGGCGAAGAAGTTCGAGATGTGGCCGAGCGTGCCGAGCTGAGCGGAGATGGCCCCGGTCAGCGTCGGGTGGGCGTGCCCGAGGCTGTTGACGGCGATCCCGGCCAGCAGGTCGAGGTAGCGCTCACCGTCGGCGTCCCAGACGTAGCACCCCTCCCCGCGCACCAACACCCGCTGCGGGGCGCCGAAGGTGTTCATCAACGCGCCGGTGTAGCGGCCGGTCCAGTCGGCCTGGCTGAGCGCGCCGGTGGGCCGGACGATGTCGGTCAGCTCATTCATGGGGTCTCCTCCGGGAGCACCATCGTGCCCACACCCTCGCTGGTGAAGATCTCCAGCAGCAGCGAGTGGGGCTGGCGCCCGTCGATCACGTGGGCCTGCGGGACGCCGCCGCGCACCGCGCGTAGGCACGCCTCCATCTTCGGCACCATGCCCGAGGCGAGGCCGGGCATCATCGCCTCGAGCTGATCGGCACCGATCTGGCGGATCAACGAGGTCGTGTCCGGCCAGTCGCCGTAGAGGCCCTCCACGTCGGTCAGCACGACGAGCTTCGTCGCACCCAGAGCGGTGGCCAGGGCCGCCGCCGCGGTGTCGGCGTTGACGTTGAGCACCTCACCGGGATGGTCGACGTCGGGGGCGATGGTGGAGATCACCGGGATGCGGCCGGCGTCGAGCAGATCGACCACGGCGCCGGCGTTGACCTCGATCACGTCACCGACGAGCCCGACGTCGACGAGCTCGCCCTCGACCGTGGCCTGGCGTCTGCGGCCGGTGAACAGGCCGCCGTCCTCCCCGGAGATCCCGACGGCGAGGGGCTGACGCTCGTTCAGCCTGCTCACCAGGTCCCGTTGCACCTTGCCGGTGAGCACCATCCGGACCACGTCCATGGTCTCGGGGGTGGTCACGCGCAGCCCGCCACGGAACTCCGAGGCAATTCCCAGGCGCTGCAGCATCGCCGAGATCTGCGGGCCGCCTCCGTGCACGACGACCGGCCTGAGGCCGGCGTAGCGGAAGAAGCGGACGTCCTCGGCGAAGGCACGCTCGAGGTTCGCGTCGACCATGGCGTTGCCGCCGAACTTGATCACCACAACGGCGCCGGAGAAGCGCTCCAGCCACGGAAGTGCCTGGATGAGTACCTCGGCCTTCTGGCCGGGCTGCAGGTCGGTCTCGGTGTTGAAGACGAAGGAGTCCTCGGTGGAGGGCGTGGGATCGCTCATGTGGAGTACGCGCTGTTCTCGTGGACGTAGTCGTGGGTCAGATCGTTGGTCCAGACGGTCGCCTCAGCGGCGCCCGCGTGCAGATCGATGAGGATGCGCACCTCGCGGGCGGCCGCCAGGTCCACCTCGGTGCGGTCGGCGTGGGCCGCGCCGGACCGGCAGATCATCACGCCGTTGATGCTCACGTCCACCCGGTCGGCCTCGAACGGCGCCACCTCGACCGGCACGGTACCCACCTGGGCGAGGATGCGGCCCCAGTTCGGGTCGTTGCCGAAGACGGCGGCCTTGACCAGGTTCGAGCGGGTGACGGCACGTGCGACGGCGAGTGCGGCGTCGGGGGTGGTGGCGCCGACGACCTCGACGGCGATGTCGTGCGAGGCGCCCTCGGCGTCGGCGACCAGCTGCCGGGCCAGGTCGGCGCCGGCGGCGGTGAGGGCCTCGGTGAGCTCGTCCTCGGACGGTCTCACCCCCGAGGCACCGGAGGCGAGCAGCACCACCGTGTCCGAGGTGGACATGCACCCGTCGGAGTCCACCCGGTCGAAGGTGACCGTGGTGGCGGCGGCCAGCGCCCGGCGGGCCACCTCCGGGGCCACGACGGCGTCGGTGGTCACCACACTGAGCATGGTCGCCATCGCCGGGGCGAGCATGCCGGCGCCCTTGGCCATCCCGCCCACGCTCCAGCCCTGGCGCACCACGTGGGTGGTCTTGGGGACCGAGTCGGTGGTCATGATCGCGCGGGCGGCCGCGAGACCGCCCTCGCCGGTGAGCGCGTCCGCCGCTGCGGAGACGCCGGGCAGCAGCCGGTCCATGGGCAACCGCTCACCGATGAGGCCGGTGGAGCAGACCACCACGTCCGCGGCCGAGACGCCGAGCGCCTCCGCGGCTCGCTCGGCGCTGCGGTGGGTGTCGGCGAAGCCGTCCGGCCCGGTGCACACGTTCGCGCCGCCGGAGTTGAGCAGCACTGCCTCCACGACCCCGTCGCTGACCACCTGGCGTGACCACAGCACCGGCGCGCCGACCACCCGGTTGGTGGTGAAGACGGCCGCGCCGACCTTCTCCGGCCCGTCGTTGACCACGAGAGCGACGTCCGGATCGCCGGAGGACTTCAGGCCGGCGGCCACGCCCGCGGCGCGGAACCCGGCCGGGCTCGTGATACCCGCCACTGCTGCGCTCACGGGGCGACTCCTTCCGTGCTCAGGCCCAGGCCCTCGGGCAGGCCGAGGGCGAGGTTCATGGACTGCACGGCCGCACCGGCCGTGCCCTTGACGAGGTTGTCGAGGGCGCAGACGGTGACCACCCTGCCGGCGCGGTGGTCGACCGCCACCTGCACCAGGGCGCTGTTGGCGCCGATGGTGGCTGCCGTGGTGGGCCACTGGCCCTCGGGCAGGAGCTCGACGAACGGCTCCTCGGCGTAGGCCTGTTCCCAGGCGGCGCGCACGCCGGCCGCGTCCACGCCCGGGGCGAGGGGCGCCGTCGTGGTGGCGAGGATGCCGCGGGACATCGGAACCAGCACGGGGGTGAAGGACAGGCGCACCGGGCCGCCGTCTGCGGGAGCGGACCGCCGCAGGTTCTGCTCGATCTCGGGCACGTGCCGATGCGTCCCGGCGACGGCGTACGGCGCGGCGGAGCCGATTCCCTCGGCCGCGGTCAGGTGCGCCTTCATCGCCTTGCCCGCGCCGGAGTATCCGACCGAGAGCACGGCGACCACGTCACCGGCATCGACCACGCCCGCGGCCACGCCGGGCTGGATGCCGAGCGTCACGGCCGTGACATTGCAGCCGGGGACCGCGATCCGGTCCGCACCGGTGAGGATGTCTCGCTGGGCGCCCGCGGCGGTCTCGCCGTCGTGCAGAAGCTCGGGCATGCCGTAGGGCCAGTGGCCGGCGTGCTCGCTTCCGTAGAACGTCGTCCAGTCGGCGGCGTCGGTGAGCCGGTGGTCGGCGGCGAGGTCGAGGACGAGGGTGCCGCTGCCCGCGAGCTCAGCGGCGATGGCCCCCGAGGCGCCGTGGGGCAGGCCCAGCACGACGACGTCGTGGCCGGCCAGCGCCTCGGCGGTGGTGGGCCCGAAGGTGCGGCCGGCTAGTCGGCGCAGGTGCGGGTGGTGGGCGCCGACCTGCTCCCCCGCGCTGGAGTGCGCCGTGAGGGCGCCGATCCGGACCTCGGGGTGGGCGAGCAGCAGGCGCGCCACCTCGCCCCCGGCATATCCGCTGGCGCCGGCGATCGCGACCGATACAGTCATATGAATAACTATACATACCGACGGTGGGCGCGCACAACCAGGCGCGCCGATGCGGAAGAATGGACGCCCATGAGCACCACGATCGTCCAGGGCAGCGAGGTCGAGGACTACCCTGCCGTCCCACCCGAGGCCGTCCGCGGCCGAGCGCTGCGCGTCACCGAGATCGGCGAGGACGTGCTGCACGAGCGCTGCGCCGATGTCACCGCGTTCGGCAGCGAGGAGCTGCGCACCCTCGTGGACGACATGTTCGCCACGATGCTGGTCGCCGAGGGCGTGGGCCTGGCCGCCAACCAGGTGGGCGTGGACCTGCGGCTCTTCGTCTACGACCTCACCGAGTCCGACGGCGCCCGGCACGTCGGTCACGTCGCCAACCCGGAGATCGAGGTGCTCGGCACCGAGACCGAAGAGGTGGAGGAAGGGTGCCTGTCCGTGCCCGGCCCGGGGGCTGACCTGTTCCGTCCCCTGCACGTACGGGTCCGGGGGGTCGACATCGCCGGGGCCCCGGTCACGCTCGAGGCCGAGGGCTACCTGGCGCGGTGCTTCCAGCACGAGACCGACCACACCAACGGCCGCCTGTACGTGGACCTGCTGAGCAAGCGCGCGCGCAAGCGGGTGCTGCGGGACATGGAGGACCTGCGCGAGGAGGTCATCGAGCGCCGCACGGAGGTGGCGTTGCTGCACGAGAAGGAGCCGGTCCCCTACCCGCCGCGCTGACCGGACATCGCCGTCACGGCCGTCACCGCTGCGTCGGCGATCCGCTCGGCGCATCCGGGAGCGAACGGCGCCGGCATGCCGTAGTACCGGTGGGCGTCGAGGACCTCGTAGCCGCCGTGGGGGTACTCCCCCGCCGGTGGCAGGTACCCGGGCACGTCGTCGGCGTATCCCACCACGAGCACTGGTCGGCCGAGGGCCTGCTCGATCTCCTCGGCGGTCTGCAGGAAGGGTTCGCCGGGTAGGAGCACCACCGGCACGCCGAGGTCGACCACCGTGACGGGCGCGTCCCAGGGCGGCGGATCCGCCACGACGCCGGCCTCGGCCCAGGCGATCCAGGCGTCGAGCACGCGGCGCAGACCCGGACCGGCGTTGCCGCGGCCGGCGCGCCAGCACCGCACCTGAGCCTCCCGCTGGGTGGCGTCCGGGCGAGCGAAGGGGACCGGCACGCGCTGCCGGATGTAGCGGACGGCGTCGACCGGGACCGGGGCCGGCTCGGCCGCCAGCACCATCGACGCCAGATGACGGCCGATGCGGTCGGCCTCCTCGGTGCTGCGCTCACCCGGGGCCGACTCCTCGTAGGAGGCCTCCGCCGGGTCGCCGGTGTTGACGTCACCGGCTGCGCCGGTCAGGAACAGGCAGACGCTGCCCGGGGCGGCCTGTTCCATCGTCTCGCGCAGGGCGCCGGGGTAGTCGGCCGCGATCAACCGGTTCGAGGCGTCCAGGACCACCGGGTGGCACGGGTAGCTGACCAGGTCGGCCACCACCGCCCCACCCGCGCGGAACGTCAGTCGCCACACCGGTGGGTCGATCGCGCGCCCGGGGTGGCGGCGGTTGCGTGCCACGCCGGCCCCGCCGGCCCGGGCCATCGCCACCTCGCACGGCCGGCGCGATCGGGCAGCCGCCGCGGTCGCCTCGGCCGCGGCACGCACCAGGTCCTCGTGCACCTGGGGATCGTGGCCGCCAACCCGCCCGAACGCGGCGCACGGCCCGGCGTGGGTGTGCGTGGCCGTCACCACGCACGCCTCCACCAGGGTCGTGCGGGTCCGCACCGCGGCGGCGATGGCCTCGGTGGTCCGCGGGTGAACGGCGCACACGTCGAGGGTGACCAGGGCGAAGGAACCCAGCACCAGCGCCCGCACCGACGTCGGGTTCAGCACCCCCTGGCTCGGGCCGGCCCGGCCGGCATACCCGGACATCGGCGTCCCGACCGGGACGTCGACGATGCGGACGGCGGCGCCCACCTCGATCGTCATCGGCCCTCCCAGGTGCCGGGACCCGGGTCCGGGTCGGGTGCTCGAAGGATACGCTGGGCGCCCATGTCGACCACGCGCGTTCCGCTGCACCTCGCGCCCCGGACCCCCCGACTGCTCCAGGACGGAGCCCGTGGTTTCGTCCTCGTGCTGGCCGGAGGCGGGTACGCCGGCCGGTCCGACCACGAGGGGCCCGGCATCGCGGCCTGGCTGGCCGACCAGGGGATCGCGGCCGCCAGTCTCGACTACCCGGTGGCGCCGGCCCGCTATCCCGCCGCCCTCGAGCAGGTCCTCCTCGCCCTGGCTGACCTGCGCGCGGGCGTGCACGGTGACGTCCGCGGCCCGCTCGTGCTGGCCGGTTCCTCGGCCGGTGGCCACCTGGCCGGGACCGTCGCGACCGTCACCCGGGCCGAGCGACAGGCACTCGCGACACGCACCGGTACACACGACCCGCTGCGCCGGCCGGACCTCGTGACGATGAACTACCCGGTGTTCTCCCTGGTCGATCATGCGCACCTCGGTTCCCGGATCGCCCTGCTCGGGCAGGACCACCCGGAGCAGCTGGCGGTCGACCTCAGCATCGAGAACCGGGTCGATGCCGATGTCCCACCGGCTTTCGTCTGGCACACCGCCGATGACGCTGTCGTGCCGGTGGAGAACACGCTCGCGGCGATCTCCGCCTGGCGTTCGGTCCGGGTCGAGGTCGAGGGACACGTCTACCCCCGCGGCAAGCACGGGATCGGCCTGGCCCTGGGTGAGACCGATGCCGTGGCCGCCTGGCCGGCACACTGGCTGGCCTGGTTGCACCGCCACGGCGTGCACCCGGCGTGAGCCGCCGGCGACGGCGTAGGTTGGATGCCATGCATGCAGTCGTCGCGCACGAGGCCGGTGGACCGGAGGTCATGACCCTGCAGGAGGTGCCGGTGCCCGATCCCGGTCCGGGGCAGGTCCTGGTCCGGAGCGAGGCCGCCGGGGTCAACTTCATCGATACCTACCACCGGTCCGGGGTGTATCCGGTGGACTTCCCCCTCACCCCGGGCGGCGAGGGAGCCGGGACGGTCGAGGCCGTCGGCGACGGCGTCGAGCACCTCGGGCCCGGGGACCGGGTCGCGTGGGCGTCCTCGGTGAGCGGGAGCTATGCCGACCAGGTGCTGGTCGAGGCCGCCCAGGCCCTCCCCGTCCCGGAGGGTGTCAGCGCCGAGGTCGCGGCAGCCATCCCGTTGCAGGGCATGACCGCGCACATGCTGGTCGAGGGCGTCACCCACCTCGGCCCCGGCCGGACGGTGCTGCTGCACGCCGGGGCCGGCGGAGTCGGCCTGCTGCTCACCCAGCTGGCCGTGGCCAGGGGCGCGCGGGTCCTCACCACCGTCTCCACCGAGGAGAAGGCAGAGCTCTCGAGGGCGGCCGGAGCTGCCGAGGTGATCCGGTACGACCAGCTCACCGACCTCACCGAGGAGCTACCTGCGCTGGTGCGTGACCTCACCGAGGGCCAGGGCGTGGACGTCGCCTACGACGGCGTGGGGAAGGCGACCTTCGACGCCTCCTTGGCGAGCGTGCGCCGTCGTGGGCTGCTGGTGCTCTTCGGCGGTGCCAGCGGTCAGGTGCCACCCGTGGATCTGCAGCGCCTCAACCGGGCAGGCTCCCTGTTCGTCACCCGGCCGACGCTGTTCCACTACATCGCCGACGCCGAGGAACGCGCGTGGCGCGCGCGGGAGGTGTTCGACGCCGTCGCCGAGGGGACGCTCCAGGTGCGGATCGGTGCCCGCTTCCCGCTGGCCGACGCCGCCGGCGCCCATACCGCGCTCGAGGGCCGAGCCACCACGGGCAAGGTGCTGCTGCTCCCGTGAACCAGCGGCTCGGCGCCGGGCTGACCTGGTCGCTCGGTGTGCTGGTGCTGTGCGCCTTCGGCACCTGGTACTACGGGTACGGCGTGCTGGTCGAACCGATCGCGCAGGAGACCGGCTGGAATCAGGCCACGCTCACGAGCGCCTACGGGCTGGCGCTGCTCCTGGTGGGGATCGGCTCCGTGCTCGCCGGGCGCGCCATGGACCGGACCGGCCCGCGGCCGGTGTTCGTGCTGGCGGCCGTGGGCACCTGCGCCGGCAGTGCCGGAGCGGCGACGGCGCAGCATCCGCTGGTCTTCGTGGTCGCCGCCGTGGTGGCCCAGGCGTGCGTCGGCGCGGTGGGGTACTACGCGATCGCCCACGCGATCATCTCCCGGGTCGCGCCCGGCGGCCGGACGCGGGCGATCACCCGCAACACCCTGTTCGGGGCGATGGCCAGCCCGATCTTCCTGCCGGTGATGGCGTGGACGGCGACGCACTGGGGCTGGCGGGCGAGCTTGGCGGGGGCCGGTGTGCTGGTGGCGCTGGTGATGGCCTGGGTCGCGGTGCTCGTGCGGCGGGTGCCACCGGTGGAGGGCTCCGCCGGATCGCTGGCGGCCGGTCTCGCGTTCGCCGTTCGTGACCCGGCGCTGCGCCGACTCCTGGCACTGGGAATCGTGGGCGGGGCGATGATGTCGGTGCTGCTGCTGTTCCAGGTACCGGCGATGGTCGACGCCGGACTCACCCTGGCACTGGCCTCCTCCCTGGCGGGGGCGCGGGGCGGGTTCCAGCTGGCCGGGCGACTCCCGTTGCCCTGGGTGCTCGACCGGGTGCCGCACCGGACGGTGGTGCGGGTGTGCCTGCTGCTGTTCGGGCTGCCCGCGCTGCTGCTGCCGTTCTCCGGGGCGTGGGTGGCGGCGCTGGCGTTCGTGGTGCTCGCCGGGATCGGGGTGGGTGCCTACTCCACGATGGAGAGCGTCTACACGGTCGAGTTCACCGAGGTCCGCTCGGTGGGCCTGATCCTGGGGGCCTTCGCCCTCGCGCGCGGGGTCGGCTCGGCGATCGGACCGACCCTGGCGGGCTGGACGGTGGACCTGACCGGGACCCGCACGCCGGTGCTCGGCGCCCTGGCCGCGCTGGCCGTGGTCGCGGTCGTGCTCGTCCCGCGACCGCCCCAGCCGGCGTCCGACCCGAGCTGATCAGCTCCGCAGCTCGGCCCCGTGCCGCCGGCCCGCGAGCGCCACGACGGCCTCGCGCACCTGCGCCGAGTCCTGCGCCGTGAGCGTGCGGTCGGGGGCGCGCAGGCGCAGCGCGAACGCCAGCGAGACCTGCCCCTCACCCAGCGATGCGCCCCGGTAGGCGTCGAACAGGCGGACCTCCTCGGCCAGGTCACCCGCGGCCTCGCGGACGGTGGCGAGCAGCTCGGCGGCGGGGACGCCGTCGGAGACCACCAGGGCGATGTCCTCCTTGGCGGCCGGGAAGGCCGAGATCGCCCGGAACTGGGTCGGCTGGGCCGGGGCGTCGTCCAGCAGAGCGCCCAGGTCGACCTCCAGCGCCACGGTACGGGCGGGCAGGTCGAGCGCCTGGGTCACCTTCGGCGCGAGCTCACCGGCCCACCCCACCACGGTGCCGTCCGCCCGGGCGAACCGCGCACACCGGCCCGGGTGCCACGGCGCCCGCTCGGCGTCGGCCGAGACCGTCACGGGTACGCGCAGCAGCTCGGCGACCCGATGGACCAGATCGATGGCGTCGGCGTAGTCAGCCGTCCGCGCCACGGTGTGCACCGAGGCCGGCACCAGGTGGCCGGTGAGCACGGCGGCCAGGTGCAGGGGCTGGTGCGGGACGGCCTCGCGGACGGCGTCCAGGTCTTCCTGGCTCGGTCTCACGCCGAGCTCGGGCAGTACCGATTCACGCCTCCTGCCGTCGGGCAGGGTGACCAGGCCGAGCTCGTAGATGGCCAGGTCGCTCAGCCCGCGGCCGATGTTGCGTGCCGCTGCGTCGACCAGGGTCTCCAGCACCGTAGTCCGCATCAGCGGTTGCGCCTCGGAGAGCGGGTTGGCCAGCCGCACCGACCGCCGTCGGGAGTCCTCGGCCGGCAGGCCGAGCTCGTCCCGGCGCCCCGGTGCCACGAACGGGTAGGTGAGCACCTGCACCAGGCCGGCGTCGGCGAGCAGGTCCGCCACCCGGCGGCGGGATCGCTGCCGCGCGCTGAGGCCTCGCCCCGGAGGGGCCGTCGGCAGGACCGAGGGCACCTGGTCGTAACCCTGCAGCCGGATGACCTCCTCGGTCAGGTCCGCGGGCGAGCGCAGGTCGGAGCGCCACGTGGGCGGGGTGACCTGCAGGGCGGCCCCCTCGCCGTCGTCGCTCTCGACGCCGGCGCCGAGGCTGCGCAGGGTCTCGGCGACGGTCTCGGCCGGGTAGTCCACCCCGGCGGTGCGCCCGGGCAGGGACGCGTCCAGGGCGATGGGCTCCGGGGCGTGGGTGTGGTCGACGTCGGTGACGGCAGCGTCCGCCGTCCCCCCGGCGAGCTCGACCAGCAGGTCGACCACCCGCTGGGCGGCGATGGCCGGCAGGGCCGGGTCGACGCCGCGCTCGAACCGCTTCGCGGCCTCGCTGGGGAGCTTGTGCCGCCGCGCCGTGCGGGCGACGGTGATCGGGTCGAAGTGTGCGGCCTCGACGAGGACGTCGGTGGTGGAGCCGGAGACCTCCGTCTCGGCCCCACCCATGACGCCGGCCAGGCCGAGGATGCGGGCGCCCTCGCCACCGGCGGAGTCGGTGATGAGCAGATCGTCCCCGTCCAGGGTGCGGGTGACGTCGTCGAGGGTGAGCAGCTTCTCGCCCGGCCGGGCCCGGCGCACCACGATCGGGGCGGCGAGGGTGGCCAGGTCGTAGGCGTGCAGCGGCTGGCCGAGGTCGAGCATCACGTAGTTGGTGACGTCGACCGTCAGCGAGATGGGGCGCATCCCCGCCTGGCGCAACCGGGTGGCGATCCAGTCCGGGGTCTGGGCCTCCGGGTCGATGCCGCGCACGATCCTCGCGACGAACCGGTCGGCGCCGGGCACCCCGTGGATGGGGGCCTCGTCGGCGAGCTCGACAGCGAAACCGTCCGCCGTCGCCTGCGGCGGCTGGGGCGCGGAACCGGCCGGGGCCACCAGGCCCGGGTCGGTGAACGCGGCGCCGGTGGAGTGGGCGTACTCCCGTGCCACCCCGCGCATGGAGAAGCAGTAGCCCCGGTCCGGGGTGACGTTGATCTCGAGCACCTCGTCGGCGAGGCCGAGGAGGGTGAGGGCGTCGGTGCCGGGCGCGGGTGGGTCGGCCAGCACGATGATGCCCTCCCCGTCCTCGCCCAGTCCCAGCTCCTTGGCCGAACAGATCATGCCGTCGGAGAGGTGGCCGTAGGTCTTCCGGGAGGCGATGGCGAAGTCCCCCGGCAGCACCGCGCCGGAGAGGGCGACCACCACGCTGTCGCCGGCGCCGAAGTTGTGGGCGCCGCAGACGATGCCGCGGGGGTGGTGGGGCAGGCCGGTCGCCGCCTCGTCGGCGCCCTCGGGTGCGGAGTCCGGGGCGTGCTCGGCGCCCACGTCCACCAGGCACCAGTTGATGGTCTTGCCGTTCTTCTGCTCCTCGGGCCTCACCGCGAGCACACGGCCGACGACCAGCGGCCCGGTCACGCCGGAGGTGTGGATCGTCTCCTCCTCCAGCCCGACCCGGACCAGATCGGCGGCGAGCTGCTCGGCGGTGGTACCGGCGGGGACGTCGGCGTGCTCACGCAGCCATGTCAGCGGGACGAGCGGCATCAGCGGACCCCCTCCCGTGAGAAGCGGATATCGCCTTCGATGATGTCGTGCATGTCCTCGATCCCGTGCCGGAGCATCAGTGTGCGTTCGATCCCCATCCCGAAGGCGAAGCCGGAGTAGACCTCGGGGTCCACGCCGCAGGCGCGCAGGACGTTCGGGTTGACCATGCCGCAGCCGCCCCACTCGATCCAGCCCGGTCCGCCCTTCTTACCCGGGAACCACAGGTCCATCTCGGCGCTGGGCTCGGTGAAGGGGAAGAAGGAGGGCCGCAGCCGGGTCCTGGCCTCGGGCCCGAACATGGCGCGGGCGAAGTGGTCCAGCACGCCGGTCAGATTCGCCATCGTCAGGCCCTTGTCCACCGCCAGGCCCTCCACCTGGTGGAAGACCGGGGTGTGGGTGGCATCGAGCTCGTCGGTGCGGAAGACCTTCCCGGGGCAGGCGATGTAGACCGGGAGGTCGCGCTCGAGCAGCGTGCGCGCCTGCACCGGCGAGGTGTGGGTGCGCAGGACGAGATGCTCCGCCGAGCCCGGGTCGAGCACGCCCTCAGCGGGCTTGCCGTCGGAGGGCGCCACGAAGAAGGTGTCCTGCATCTGCCGGGCCGGGTGGTCCGGACCGAAGTTGAGGGCGTCGAAGTTGAACCACTCGTGCTCGAGCTCAGGGCCCTCGGCGATCTCCCAGCCCATGCCGACGAAGAAGTCGGCGACCTCGTCCATGACCACGTCGAGCGGGTGGCGGGCGCCGCGGGCGATCCGCTGCGGGGGCACGGTCACGTCGACGGTCTCGGTGCGCAGCACGTGCGCATCGCGCTCGGCCTCGAGCTCGCCCTGGCGGGCGGCGATGGCCTTGTTCACGCGCCCGCGGCTCTGGCCGAGCAGCTTGCCGGCCGCGGCCTTGTCGGCGGGGTCGAGGGTGCCGATCTCGCGGTTCGCGAGCGCGAGCGGGCTCTTGTCGCCCGTGTGAGCGATGCGGGCGGCCTTGAGCTCGTCCAGGTCGCCCGCGGCGGCGATGTCGGCGAGGGCGGCCTCCAGGGCTGCACCCACGCCGTCGGGATCGAGCGGGGAGGGGACTTCGGGGGCGGACATGCCAACCTTTCGCCGTCGGGTGGACCACAGAGGAGTCTAGAGGGACGGTGAGCGCGACCCGTCGTGAGACCCTGGGATCTCCATCATCGCGCCCCCCGAGAGGACGTTCATGCTGCCCACGATCGCCCGGGAGGCCGTCGCGCCCGCCGCTGAGTACGAGGGCTTCATCGGGTGGGTGCTGTCCCTGATGACGAGCGTGGGCGAGGTCGGCGTCGGGCTGGCGCTGTTCATCGAGACGTTCTTCCCGCCCATGCCCTCGGAGGCGGTGCTCCCGGGAGCAGGCTTCCTCGCGTGGGACGGGCGGATCAGCTTCTGGGGCGCGGTCGCCGGTGCCACGATCGGCGGGCTGGTCGGCGCGTGGGTCTGGTACGCACTGGGGGCTGCGTTCGGGCGGGAACGCACGCGGGCGCTCGTACGCCGCACCCCGCTGCTGGAGGTCGAGGACTTCGACAAGGCCGAGGCCGTGTTCACCCGCTGGGGTGCGGTGGCGGTGCTGGCGGGGCGGTGCGTACCGATGGTGCGCTCGTTCATCTCGATCCCCGCCGGGATCGAACGCATGAACTTCGGGCTCTTCACCCTCTACACCTTCCTCGGTTCGGCCGTCTGGAACACCCTCTGGATCGGCCTCGGGTTCGCCTTCGGCCCCACCATCGAACCGGTCCTGGCCCGCTGGAGCGGGATCCTCTCGACCGTCGTCGTGGTGATCGTCGCGCTGCTGTTGTTGTGGTTCGTCCTCGCCCGCATCCGTAAGCTGCGGCGCCGGAACGGTTCCCCCCAGACACCGGCATGAGCCGGTCCGTCCTCTGCTGCGGTCTGACCACCCTCGACATCACCCAGGTGGTGGAGCGACTGCCCGCCGCGAACGAGAAGGTCCTCGCCGGCGAGTTGCGCCTGGCCGTCGGCGGCCCCGCCGCCAACGCGGCACTGACCGCTGCGGCGCTGGGTTCGCCCACCACGCTGGTCACCGCCCTGGGCACGGGGCCGCTGGCCGCCCTGGCGCACACCGCCCTGACCGAGGCAGGGGTGCGCGTGCTGGACCTCGGCACCCTCGATTCCCCACCGGTCTCCACCGTGCTGGTCACCGAGGCGACCGGTGAGCGCGCTGTCGTCTCCACGAACGCCGCGACCGCCCGCGAGCTCGCCGATCTGACCGGTCTGGCCCAGCTCGCCGACGGCGCCGCGTGCGTCCTGGTCGACGGGCACCTGCCGGAGGCCTCCCTGGCGCTGTGCCGCGCCGCCCGGGAGCACGCGATTCCCACCCTTCTCGACGGCGGCTCCTACAAGCCGCAGTCACTGGAGTTGTTCGCCCACCTCGATCAGGTGCTGCTGTCGGAGGACTTCGCCTGGCCGGGCACCACTGATGCGCTCGCGGCGGTCGCCACCCTCGGACCGCAACTGGTGGCGCAGAGCGCCGGCGGTGGGCCGATCACGGTACGCCGGGGCGGCGGGACGACGACGGTGCCTGTGACGGCCGTCCCGCCGGAGGAGATCGTCGACACCCTGGGCGCCGGTGACGTGCTGCACGGAGCGTGGGCGCACGCCGTCGCCGGTGGTGCCGGCGCACTCGAGGCGCTGCGGACGGCCGCGGAGGTGGCGAGCACCTCGGTGCGTCATCCCGGGGCGCTCGGATGGGTCCGGCGCTGAGCGCTCAGCGCATCCGGTAGTCGTAGCGCACCGGCACCGGCTCCCCCGGGAAGGCGGCCTGCCACAGGTCGCTCAGCTCGCGCTCCCCCTCACGCAGGTCGGCGACCTCGATCCCCTGCTGCAGCAGTTCGCGCGCCGTGGCGGCGCCCCCGGCGGTGCCGGTCGTCCAGGCGGCGCGCGCGTGCAGCAGGCGCACCCGGCCCGCGCGCTGGACCGGCGGAGCAGCCCGGGCGACGATCGCGAGCGCCTCCTGCGCCCGTCCAGCCCGCAAGGCCACGGTCATCGCCTCGGTCGTGAGCGAGAGCTCGGCATCGGTCCCGGCGACTCCCGGCGTGTCCAGGGCGCGGGTCAGCTCGGCGAGTGCGTCCTCGCAGCGCCCCTGCTCGGCGGCCACCTGGCCGAGGCCTCGGCGGGCCCAGGCGGACTCGGTGTGGAGCAGGGAGCCGCGGTAGTGACGTACGGCCTCGTCCAGCCTCCCGTCGGCGTGAGCGAGCACGCCCAGGTGGTAATCCCGCGCCCACCCCGGCTCCTGGGCGGCCAGCAGTGCGCGCCACCGGTCGCCGGCGGCGTACGAGGGCGGCCACGCCGTCGGGTCGGCCTCGCGCAGCAGGGTGGCGGCCAGGTTCGGTGCCGCCGCCAGCGCCGACCACAGGTCGGTGGTCTCCGGCTCCGGGAACGGGGTCCCGGGCGAAATGAGGCGATCGCCGCCCAGGACGGCCTCGAGCCCGCCCCACGGCGACCCGGCAGCGAGAATCTCCTCAGGTGGCTCGTCGGCTCGTCCACGGGCCAGCGCCAGGGCGGCGTCGGGGTCGGGGAGCAGCTGCCGGGCTGCTCGCGTCCCGCTCTCGACGGCGGCGCTCCAGTCGCTGCCGTGCGCGAGCTCGGGATCGAAGGCGGCGTCCCCGTAGACCTCCAGCCAGTCCCACGCCTGGCGCGCCGGCACCATCGTGTGCTCGAACTGGGTGGGCAGCAGCCCGGCCTGGATCTCCAGATACCGGCCGCCGGCCGGGCTGAGCCAGTCCTGCCAGTGGGCTCCTCCGGGCGCGGTGCCCCAGCAGAACATCTTGCGACCCCGGAGCCGGTCGGTGGAGGCCTGCAGCAGACCGTGACCGTCCGCGCCGACGGCCGCCACCCAGGGGCGGGCGGCCGTCGGGATGTCGAAGAAGTAGTCGGCGGCGTGGACCGACCGGGTCGGGTAGGACACATCGACGTCACCGCGCCGGGGCACCCGGACGTGGCGCACCGGGCCGTCGGTCGCCGTGGAGAAGGCGGACGTAGCCGGGGCGAGCACGCGGACGTCGTCGGCCTCGGGAACGGCGGCGTTGGACCACCAGTACATGGGCACCGGCGCCGGCCCGGGGTTCTGGATGCGGACATAGATGTGCAGCGCCCGCGCGCCGGCGGGAAGCCAGGCGTCGACCTGGAAGACCGTGCCGCGCAGGCGGTCCAGCTCCCACATCCGCAGCAACGGATCACCGGCGGCGGTCCGCAGGCGGGCCGCGTGCAGCGGGTCCATGGTGTGCGCGGTGTGGCCCTTAGTGCCGATGTTCCACTCCACCCCACCGGCGAACCAGGCATTGCGCAACGCCAGGTTCGCCGGTTGCAGCACCGGGTTGGCGTAGAGCAGATCCCGGCGGTCGGGCAGGGTGACCAGCGACAAGAGCCGGCCGCCGAGCGCGGGGACGAATCTCGCGCGCAGGTGCTCGTTCTCCAGCACTACCGTCTCGAGGGTGAGGTCGGACAGGACGCGGCCGTAGCGGTCCTGCTGCAGGTACGGGTGCATGGACCGGGGCCAGCCCTGGCGGGAGCGCTCGATCAGGTCCGGTGGGAGATCCTCGGCGAGCGCGAAGCCCGCCTCGGTCATGCTGCCCGGGTGCGGCAGCGGGTCCGGCGCGGGCAGCGTCCCCGGCAGAGTGAGCGGCTCGATGGTCAGGCGGGCGGAATCAGGCACACCTGGAGGCTATCTGGCACTCGAGTGACGAGACGGTCGCGCACCGACCTGGCTTCCCGAACTACGCTGAGCGCATGGCAACCGAACCCGCTCCGATTTCCTTTGCCCGAGGCGCCCCCTCGCTCGACATCATCGATGTCGAGGGCCTGCGCGCCGCCGCCGACCGCGCGTTCACGAACGACCCGGCCGGCTCGTTCGCCTACGGCACGTCGGTGGGCTACAAGCCGCTGCGCGCCTGGATCGCCGACCGGCACGGCGTCGCCGAGGACCAGGTGCTCGTCACCAACGGGTCCATGCAGGCCGACGCCTTCCTGTTCGAGACCCTCGTCTCGGCCGGGGACACCGTGGTGGTGGAGCGTCCCTCCTACGACCGCACCCTGCTCTCCCTCAAGGGCCGTGGGGCCGACCTTCGCGCCGTCCCGCTCGAGGAGGACGGGGTCGACGTCGCCGCCCTCACCGAACTGGTGCGAGCCAACCCGGTCGCGCTGGCGCACCTGATCCCCAACTTCCAGAACCCGGCCGGCTACTCCCTCAGCGGCGACAAGCGCCGCGCGCTGGTGGAGCTGGCACGAGAGCAGAACTTCACGATCTTCGAGGACGACCCCTACGTGGAGCTGCGCTTCTCCGGTGAGCCGCAGCCGACGATGCTCTCGCTGGCCACCGGCGGTGAGGTCGTCTACGCGTCCTCGTTCTCCAAGACCGTGTGCCCGGGCATCCGGGTGGGCTACCTGGTGGGCGAGGCGGACATCATCGCCAAGATCGCCAAGCTCGCCACCGGCACCTACATCTCGCCGAACATGGTGGCCCAGTCCATCGTGAACGAGTTCGTGCGCGGTGGGTCCTTCGACACCTCGATCGAGACCGTGAAGACGGCGCTGGCCGAGCGCGCCCAGCGCCTGTGCGACGGCCTGCGCGAGCACGTCCCGGACGCCCGGTTCGTCGAGCCGGAGGGCGGCTACTTCCTCTGGGTGGACCTGCCCGAGGGCGTGGACGGCGATGCCCTCTTCGACGCGGCCGCCGCGCGCGGGGTGCAGATCGTCAAGGGCAGCGACTTCCTGCTCGATGACTCCAAGAACGCCATCCGCCTCGCCTACTCCGGGGTCACCCCGGAGGAGATCGACGAGGGTGCCAGGCGCCTCGGCGAGGCCTACCGCTCGCTCTGAGCACCCCCACCCGACGGCGGCCGTTCACCTGCTGAGCGGCCGCCGTCGTGCGTGGCCTCTACCCGCCGGAGCCGGTGCTGGCTAGGGTCGCAGGATGGCCAGCAGTGCGCAGATGCTCACCGTCCCCTCCCCCGACGGCGAACGGGAGGTGCGGATCTCCTCCCCCGATCGGGAGATCTGGCCGGGGATCAGCAAATGGGATCTGGCCTGCTACGTGGCTGCGGTGGGCGACCCGCTGCTGCGAGCGCTCGGCGACCGCCCGGTCACGCTGCAGCGCTTCCCGCAGGGGGTGGGCGGGGAGGAGTTCTTCTCCAAGAACCCGCCGCGGGGTGTGCCGGAGTACACCCGCACGGTGATGTGCACCTACCCCTCGGGCAGGAAGCACCCGCAGCTGGTGGTCGACGAGATCGCCACCGCCGTATGGGCGGTGCAGATGAACACGATCACCTTTCACCCGTGGCCGGTGCGCACGGCGAACACCGACAACCCCGACGAACTGCGGATCGACCTCGACCCGCAGCCGGGCCGAGGTTGGGCCGACATCGTCACCGCCGCGCAGGGGCTGGGCGACCTGCTCCGCGAGCTCGGCCTCACCCCGTGGGTGAAGACCTCCGGCAGCCGTGGCCTGCACGTCTATGCCCGCATCGCCCCCGAGCACGAGTTCCTCGACGTGCGTCACGGCGTGATCGCGATCGCCCGGGAGCTCGAGCGCCGGCTACCCGAGCTGGTGACCACCGCCTGGTGGAAGGAGGAGCGGGGGGACAAGATCTTCGTCGACTTCAACCAGGCGAACCGGGACCGCACCATCGCCTCGGCCTATTCCCCCCGCCCGCTGGCGGGGGCGCCGGTCTCGATGCCGGTGCGGTGGGAGGAGCTGGAGGAGATCTCCAGCGCGGACTTCACTGTCCTCACGGTGCCCGGCCTGCTGGCGAGCCAGGGCGACGCGTGGGCGGGGCTGGACGACGCCGTCGGGGATCTCAGCCAGGCGCTGCGGATGTGGGAGCAGGACGTGGCCGACGGACTGGGCGAGATGCCGTTCCCGCCGGAGTACCCGAAGATGCCGGGCGAGCCGCCGCGGGTGCAGCCGAGCAAGAAGGTCGCCGGGCACTGGGATGCGCAGGGGAACCGGGTCGAGGAGTAGCCGGAGGGTGCCCCTGCCTCACCCGGTTCCTAAGCGCCCGGCAGCGCCGGACGCACATCCGTGTGGGAGAAGTTCTCGCCCTTGTACAGCAAGGGTTCCCTGCGTGCGGTGGCCAGCGCGTAGCTGAAGCAGTCGCCCAGGTTCAGCGCGGCAGGGTGTCCTGTCCCCTTGCCGTAGTCCCGGTAGGCATCGGCCGCGATGTCCGCCTGCGCGGCATCGGTCGGGACGACCTCGACCTCGGCTTCCTGCAGGAGAGCATCGAGCCGGCGACGCCCCTCTGGGCCCACCGTGGCCAGGAGGACGACACGCGCCTCAACGAGGGTGGCAGCAGAGATGCGGACAGGTCCGCGCGCGAGCGCGTCGGCGATGGCCTCAGCATCACCCTCACCCAGCAGCACCGCGACGAGAGCTGAGGTATCGACGATCATCGAGGTAGCCCGGCATCGTCGTAGAGGTCGTCCTCGGCGTGCCGGAGCGCGTCGATCTGAGCCGGCGTCAGGCGTCGACGGAACTCCGCGCCGAGCTCGAGGATGGCCTGCGACCTCACCCGCTGGTAGTCGCCGGTGGCGCGCACCTCCGCCAGCCGGTGGCGGACGGCGTCCTCGACGGCCCCCACCTGGCTGGTCCCCAGCATCTCCGCGAGCTGCCGCACCAGGGCGGACGTGTCCTCGTTCTTGATGTTCAGACCCATGGACCCATTCTACCCTTGGTAGCAGCGTCCATCTACCTCGGGCAGATCGGTGGTGTGGTCACCGCGCCAGCACCTCGCCCAGGTCGTAGGCCACGGCACGATCGACCTGGTCGAGGGTGCACGAGGTCGGATCCCGGTCCGGGCGCCAGCGCAGGAACGTCACGGCGTGGCGGAACCGGTGCCCCTCGAGCTGATCGAACCTCACCTCGACCACCCGCTCCGGGCGCAGCCGCACGAAGCTGACGTCCTTGCTGGAGCTGAACCGGGATCGGTCGGTCTCCCCGCGTACGGCGTCGCCATCGTCGTCGCGCTCCACGAGCGGTTCGAGCTCGTCCACCAACTCCAGGCGCCGGGCGTTGGTGAAGGCGGCGATCCCGCCGACGTTGATGAGTTGGCCCTCGTCGGTGTGGAGCCCGAGCAGGAGTGAGCCCACCCCCTGGCCGGACTTGTGCACCCGGTAGCCGACCACCACCGCCTCGGCCGTGCGGGCGTGCTTGACCTTGATCATCGTGCGCTTGCCGGGTTCGTAGCGCGACCGGTTCGCCTTGGCGACCACCCCGTCCAGGCCGGCACCCTCGAATCGCTCGAACCAGTCCTGGGCGACGGCCGCATCGCCGGTGACGCGGGTGAGGTGGATCGGGGCGTCCTCGGCGAGCGCACCGAGCACCTGCTCCAGCCGGGCGCGGCGCTCGGTGAACGGGGCGGTCGTGAGGTTCTCGTCGTCGAGGGCCAGCAGGTCGAAGGCGACGAACTCGGCCGGGGTCTCGGCCGCGAGCCGCCGCACCCGGGACTCGGCCGGGTGGATGCGTTGCGAGAGCGCCTCCCAGTCCAGCCGCTGGGACCCGGGCTGACCGGAGCGGACCACGATCTCGCCGTCGATCGCGCACCGGGCGGGCAGGTGGGCGCGCACCGCCTCGACCATCTCCGGGAAGTACCGCGTCAGCGGCTTGGAGCCGCGGGAGGCGATCTCTATCTCGTCGCCGTCGCGCAGCAGGATGCCACGGAACCCGTCCCACTTGGGTTCGTAGGTGTAACCCCCCTCGACCGCATCGGCGGCGGGCACGGCCTTCGCGGCCTTGGCGAGCATCGGGGTCAGGGGCAGATCGATCGGCAGGTCCACCCGCTCAGTGTGCCGCCTCCGGCGCGGGTCTGCTCGGAGCCGCGCAGTGCTCAACCCGCTACTGCCCCAGCGGGAGGGTGTCGATCGTCCGGTAGCGGGGCCCGCCGCCGGGGCCCTCGCCCAGACGGGAGGAGACGAGGGCGATCTCCTCGGCCACCCAGTCCGGGCCGCGGTAGACCGCGAGCGCCCGGGCCGCGACCGAGACGGCCGACGGTCCGGCGGCCTCCCGGTCGCGACGGCGCCGGGAGTGGCCGGCCCTGCTACCGGCGCCGGCCCGGCGGGAGGTACGCGCCACGGTCAGATGCGGACGCGGGCGCCGGACGTCCCCGACGCCGGCGTACGGGGCGCGGGCACAGGCGACCATCAGGTCGGTCAGGGCGGTCACCTCCCCCGCCAGCCCGATCCACAGCGTCCGGTCGGTGAACGACCCCGAGCCGGACAGGCTCAGCGCGAGCGGGCCTGTGGTGGTGGCCTCCTCGGCGAGGGCGGCGCGTACGTCGGGGGCTGCGCCGTCGGGAATCTCGCCGTAGAAGGCGAGGGTCAGGTGCAGGTTCTCCCGAGGGACGCGGCCCAGCGCGGGAGCGCCCGGCCCGATCACCTCGGCGAGAGCGATCTCCAGATGGTCCAGGACGCGCTCGGGAGGCCACAGCGCCGCGAACACCCTCACGGCCGCTCCCCCCGGCGCCGGATCCGCACGGTTTCGACGATCGCCCACCCCAGCAGGCCGGCCAGCACCAGCGAGCCGACCACGCCGGCCACGATCTGCCAGGCGGGTACGCCGGGTACCGGATCGGGCCGCTCCACCCGCACCTCGGCGAAGGTGGCGTCCAGCACGGTGGCGGCGGCACTCACCGTCACACTGCCGGTGCACCCGCCGCTGCCGTCGGGCAGGCACAGCCGCAGACTGGCCTCGGTGCTCACCGACAGGTGCAGGCCCACGGCATCCGCGCCGTCGGCGCTCTCGCTGTCCCGCCCGCTGGCGAGGACGTGGATCGAGCCGCCTCCGCTGACGGCGGCGCCCACCACATCGGCGGCGGCGGTCAGCCCCGGGACCTGTTCGGTGAGCGCGTCGAGCACATCGGCGCTGGTCAGCTCCCGGGTGAGGTCGACCTGCGGGTCGGCACCGACCTGGCGGCCGAACACCTCCAGACCCCTCACCTGCCGCTCGATCTGCGCCTCACCCTCGGGCGCCATGGCGACGGCGGCCGAGATCGTGCCGATGTCCAGGACCTGGGTCCCGAGCAGGTCCACGGTGCCACCCTCGACGGTGGAGCGTGCGCTCAGGTCCCCGTCCTCGACCCGGGTGCTGTGGGCGTTGACCTGACGGAAGGTGAGCAGGCTGCCGATCTCGTAGGGACCGACGGCCTCGCCATCGCCGCCCTCGGGGGCCGGAGGGGTCTGCGCCTCCACGCCGCGCACCTCGAGGCCATCCACGGCGGACTGGCCGGCGAGGGTGTCGAGCAGTCCCGAGAGCGCCCCGGCGGCCCCCTCGACCTGCACGTCCCACTGCAGGTCCGCCACCACGGCGTCCACCGCGAGCGCGTGCGCGGACCCGCCGGTGCTCGCGCTCGCCGGCACCGTCCCACCGGCGAGCAGGCCGGCGACCGCGAGGATCGCCGTCGTGAGCCACGCCACGAGCTGGCGGGGCCGGGAGCGTTTCATCCCTGCGAGCCTACCGGGCGGTCCTAGGCTGCCCGGGTGCACTCCCTGAACCACCTCCGCGCCACCTACCGGCGCCTGGGTACCGGCGAGCTGGCGGCGGCCACGGCATTCTCGATGGCGTATCTGCTGGTCCGGGACCGGTTCACGGCACAGGACCAGATCGCCCTCGGTCTGGCCATGGTCCCGCTGGTGCTGATTCTGGTCCAGGCGGGAGCCTACTGGCTGCTCGCGCTGCGCTGGGTGGGTGTCGCAGCGATGCCATCGCCCCTGGCGGGGATCTACGCCGCGTTCAGGTGGGCGAACCCGGTGGTGCTGGCGGGAAGTCTCGGGGCACTGATGTGGTGGGCCTCGACGCCCGGCGTGATGGTCCTGGGCGTCGGGCTGTGGCTGTTCGCGGTGGTCGAGCAGGTGAACTACTTCGTCCGCCGGCTGGCCTATCCGGCGTCACGATGGCTGACCCTGGTGGCCCGGCACCGCACCCCACAACTGATGAGGGACGTCCGCGCAGGCCGCGGACCGGATCGCGCGGAGGCCCCGCGATGAGACTCCCCGGATCTCCTCAGCCGTCCTGCCAGGACACCTGGACGTCCGCGCGTGGAGCCGTCGCCTCGATCAGTTCGGCGTTGCGCGCATCGGATCCGTCGGTGAAGGCCAGTGCCCGCTCCATGGTCTTGCCGTTGGCGAGGTGGCGTGCGAGGAGCCGCTCACGCCTGCCCACCGGATCGGTGGCCAGGTACCAGGTCTCGTCGACGATGCTCGCGATCTCGTTCCAGGGCGGGGCCTCGGCGAGGAGGTAGTTGCCCTCGGTCAGGACGACTGTCACATCACCGGAGATGGGCACCGCACTCCCGATCGACTCCTCGATCGTGCCGCGCACGTACCGCGGCGCGTAGATGGTGTCGTCGCCGGGGCGCTGATCACGCAACCGGCGCAGCAGGGCGAGGTACCCGTCCGCGTCGAAGGTGTCGATCGCCCCCTTGCGATCGGCCCGGCCGAGGCGCTCCAGCTCGGCCTGGGCGAGGTGGAAACCGTCCATGCCCACGACGGCGGAGCTGAGCCCGTGGCCGGCGAGGTCGGCCTGCAGGGCGTCGGTGAGGGTGGACTTGCCGGCGCCGGGGGCGCCGATGATGCCGATGAGGGTCCGCTGCGACCCGGCGCCGGCGCGGGCGCGGGCCAGGATGCGTGCGGTGAGCCTGGTGACCCGGCCCGGGGCAGCGGTGAGGTGCAGGGACAAGGCGACTCCCGTCGTCGTGGATCGGTCAGCGGTGCGCCGCGCGGTGGGCTTGTCGTCGGGCCGCTCGTTGGGCCCGGGCCGAGGCGTACAGGCAGATCGTGGCCGCCATGGCTAGGTTCAGGGATTCGGCGTAGCCGTGGATCGGGATCTGCACCACGGCGTCCGCGCGGTCGAGGTCCTCGGGGGCCAGGCCATGGGCCTCGTTGCCGAAGATCCACAGCGTCGGACGGGCAAGGTCGGGGGCGTCGGTGGCGTCGAGGGCGTCGTCCGGGTGCGCGGTCCGGCCGGCCGCGTCGGCGAGATCGTCCAGATCCAGCTCACCGGACCCGTCGGCGGCGAGGATCTGCAGGCCGGCGTCGCGTGCGGCGGCGAGGACGGTCGCGAGATCGGTGCCCGTGAGCACCGGCAGGTGGAAGAGCGATCCGACGCTCGAGCGCACCACCTTGGGATTGTGCACGTCGACGCTGCCGCGGGTGAGCACACAGGCGTCGGCGCCGGCGGCGTCGGCCGCGCGGATCACGGTGCCGGCGTTGCCGGGGTCGCGCACCTGGTGGGCCAGCGCGACCAGCTGCGCGCCGGCGAGCTGCGGCGTTCCGGGCTGCTGGTCCTCGTGGCGCAGCACGGCGAGCACGCCCTGGGCGTCCGCGCTCATCGCGGCCAGCACCTCAGGCGTGGCCAGATGGCTGTACAGGCCGGCCGCCTGCGCGGCGTCGGTGATCTCCGGGTATCGCTGCGCAGCCTCCACCGTCAGGTACACGTCCCGCACCTGCGCGGCCGCGAAGCGCACAGCCTCGCGTACCGCCTGCGGGCCCTCGGCCAGGAACTGACCGCGCCGCGAGCGCACGGACCCCTGGGACAGGGCGCGCACGGCGCGGACGCGGTCGGACGTCGCGTTGCTGAGGTCGGGTTCCACGCGCTCCAGTATCGCGGCTCGTGCCCTTGCCCGGCACACCAGGGCTCTGCCGCACGGGCTGACAACTCGCGATCGGCCCGGTAGCGTCGCCGGGAACGCGTCGCTGAGGGGGCTGACATGCTGAAGAGTCCTGTCTTCTGGATCCTGGTGATCGGGGTGTTGTTCGTCGTCGGAACGGCGGTCCTGGTCACCCTGCTCGTCCTGATCGCCTCGCGGCGACGGCCCCAGGGGCCGGCCACTCCGCCGTGGCAGGCCGGTCCGCCGCCGCACGTGGGTGGGCCGGATGGGCCGGCGACGTCCTCGGCGGAGCCGCCATCGACCGCCCCTGCGCCCCATGCGGAGACGAGCCGGGATCGGCCTCAGCCGTAGCCGCTCCAGAGCCCGCCGATCGTGGCAGGCCGGGCTCGCCGGGCGGGTCCGTGAGCGCGGATCGCCTCGGGTCCGTAGGCTGACGCGATGGTCGACCAGAAGCGACAGCGCCAACGCATCGGCAGCAACGACCTCGACGTCGAGGACGAACTGCTCGCCGAGGCGGCCGACACCGTCCAGGAAGGCACCAAGCGGCTGAACCGGCGGTGGGTCGAGCTGATCGCCACCGGGCTGTTCGGCGGGATCGACATCGGCTTCGGCGTCCTGGCGCTCGTGCTCGTCAAGCAGGCCACGGGCTCCGACATCCTCGCCGGGATGGCCTTCGGCGTCGGGCTCCTGGCGCTGAAGCTGGCGCACTCGGAGCTGTTCACCGAGGAGTTCCTGCTGCCGATCAACGCGATCCTGGCGGGCCAGGGAACCTGGTGGCAGCTGGTCCGGCTGTGGTCGGTGATGCTGGTCGGGAACCTGGCCGGCGGGATCGCCTTCGCCTGGCTGATCGTGCTGGCTCTTCCCGGCTATCACACCACCCTCATCGACAGCGCGAACAGTTACCTCGAGCCGGGCTCCGTCGGCGCGCTGATCGGCCTCTCGCTCCTCGCCGGTGCCTCGATCACGCTGTCCACCCGCATGGTCAAGGGCACCACCAACGATGTCGCCGTGGCGATCGTGTGCATGATCTCGGGGTTCCTCGTGATCGGACTAGGGCTGCTACACGGTGCCCTGAACGCGATGATCATCTTCGCGGCCATGTTCGCCGGCGCCGAGATCAGCGTGCTGCAGTTCGTGGGGTGGTTCGCGGCGGTCATCCCGCTCAACATGATCGGTGGGCTGGTCGTCATCACCCTGCCCCGCCTGGCGCGCACGTACTGGATCCTGCGTGCGGTGCGCCAGGGTGACCTGACGCTGGAGGACCTCCAACGCGAGAAGTCCTGACCCGCTCGCGGCCCGACTGCGACGTCGTCGGCACGCGCCCGGTAATCGCCAGGCCGGTGCCGGACATGACCTCGTAGAGAGAACCACGAGCGGAGGCACGATGATGACCACCACCGGCATGCGGCGCGGGCTCCTCCCGATCTCCGTCGCACTCCTGGCTCTCGCGGGCTGCAGCGGCGAGGAACCACCGAGCAGCCAGTCCGAGGCCCCCACGGCGACGGACGCGACCGAGCCGCAGGAGGAGTTGCCGTCGATCGCGGTGCTGGAGGCGCCGACCGGCTATGAGCGCTCGGGCGTGCTCGTGGATCTGGGCACGGAATGGACCGATGTGCTCGTGGCCGAGGGTGGGTGCACCCTCTCCGCCCGCGGCGCGAGCACCGACGACGTCGCCGATGACGTGCGCGCCGCCTCCTTCGACGAGGTGGCGGCCATGGCCGAGGCCGACGGGGCGCCTGATCCGGGCACCGCAGAGCGTGAGCTCGTCACCAGCGGTGCCGGCGAGGGCAACGATCCGGCGCACACGCTGATGGTCGCGAGCGGTGACTGGACGACCGGCGAGGAGTCCGTGCGCGGCCTCGCGCGCGTGGCCAACGTCCAGCACTACGACGGCTCCCGGTCCAGCCAGGTACTGGCACTGCGGTTCGGCTGCCCGGGCGAGGCGATCGAGGAGTCGGAGTGGGAGGCGGCCGCCTCCGTCATCCGGCCCATGATGACCGGGCATGTCGGCCCTGGCGGTCCATGGTCCGACGGAACCAGTGATTGAGACGGCACCCCGGCGGTTGACCCCCAGGTAGGAAAGTGTGAGCCTGGACACAGGGCCGGGGGGCTTCGCCGGTCCTGCACCATTCCGAGGGAGAGATCGAGCATGTTGAACCGCAAGAATTTTGGGTACGTCACGGGGGGGCTCTGGTCGCCGCGCTGAGTTTGACTGCCCCTGCGCAGGCTTCCACACCTGACGATCCCTTGATCTGGCCGTACTTCGGCGCCACTGCAGAGGAACCATTAACTTTGGTTGAACCAAGCGCTACGGTGGCAAATCTTTCACTAATGCAGGCTTTCGGTGCGACTGAATCCGAAGCCATGAGAGCTGCCTCCGTAGCGGAGGACCTAGTTGACAAGGACGCAGTCACTGCGGTCTCCGACGAGGTCCCGGACGCGCTCGACAATACTGACCCGGTCCGCATCGAGCGTTCGGAGAACGGTGCGCTCGTCGCCGCGGTCTCCGTCTACGCCGACGGCTCGCTCGGGTTGTCACTCGTCCAATCGGGCCCTATCGATGATCCGAGCGACACGATCGTTGAGTTCGACAGCGCCAGCGTCGACTTCAGTGAGATCGCAGACAATCTGAGCGAAGCGAGAGATGAGATGGCGGCGTCGGGCGACATCTCGATCCAATCGACGCCGTCGGGCTGCAACTCACTTCCGAGCCAGAATGGCTGGATACGTCGGGCAGACTGCTTCATCTACGACAGCATGACCCCGCCAGTTGTCAGTGGATCCTTCTATTTCGACTACTCCGTAAAGAGCGGTGCTGGTCGTGTTGACCAGGTCTACCCCAGCACTGCACAACAATGGTGCGGTCCATCGACGCCCACGAACAGCAGCCTGACGATCAACCGGAGTGTCAGTTCCGGCAGCGCGCCAGCCCGCGCGGACCACCGGTTCAACTGCGACCTCGGCCCAACATCGGTACCCCAACTGCAGACCATCTGGGTGCTCACTAGCGCCTGGTCAACGCACAACTTCAACCGCGACTAGGAGGCGGCCATGAACCCGGTCTTCGGCCAACTTGCCTTCGTAGTAATTGCCGTGAGTGTCGTCGTCTACCTGCTGGTTATCGCCTCGCGAAAGCAGCACTAACCGCGGAAGCCTGAACCACAGCACGACGGCGCCCCTTCCGCAGAACGGAAGGGGCGCCGTCGTGAGTGTGATCAGCGGAGCTGATCAGCCGCCTCAGGCAGCCGGGCTCTTGGGAGCGTTGATGTCCTCCGGCAGGGCCGCCTTCGCCTGAGCGACCAGGGCGTTGAACGCCACCGAGTCGTGCACGGCGAGGTCAGCGAGCACGCGACGGTCGACCTCGACACCGGCGGCCTTGAGGCCCTGGATGAGGCGGTTGTACGTCATGCCCTGAGCCCTGGCCGCGGCGTTGATGCGCTGGATCCACAGGCGACGGAAGTCACCCTTCTTGGCCCGGCGGTCACGGTAGGAGTAGCTCAGCGAGTGAGTGACCTGCTCCTTGGCCTTGCGGTAGAGCCGCGAGCGCTGCCCGCGGTACCCGCTGGCCTGCTCGAGAACTGTCCTGCGCTTCTTCTGGGCGTTGACCGCCCGCTTGACGCGTGCCACGTCTTACTCCTTGCGTTCGGGGGCCGGCGTTACTTGCCGAGCAGCTTCTTGATGTTCTTCACGTCGGCCGGGGCGACCTCGACGTCGTTCACGAGGCGGCGAGCGTTGCGGCTGCTGCGCTCCTGGAACTTGTGCACGTGGCGGGCACGCTCGCGCATGACCTTCCCGGACCCGGTGACCCGGAAGCGCTTCTTGGCACCGGAGTTCGTCTTGTTCTTCGGCATCGTTCCCTCTTCTTCTCTGTCAGAGCGCTGCCTCACCCTGCGGTGGCAGCGTCCTCGGCGTCCTGGTCCTTGCGGCGACGCTGTTCGTTACGGGCCTCGGACTTCTTCTTGTTCGGGCCGAGCACCATCGTCATGTTGCGCCCGTCCTGGCGGGGCACGCTCTCCACGTGGCCGAGCTCGGCCACGTCGTCGGCCAGGCGCTGCAGCAGCCGCATGCCCATCTCCGGGCGGGACTGCTCACGGCCGCGGAACATGATCATGACCTTGACCTTGTCCCCGCCCTTGAGGAACCGCTCGACGTGGCCCTTCTTGGTGCCGTAGTCGTGCGGATCGATCTTCAGCCGGAACCGGATCTCCTTCAGGACCGTGTTGGCCTGGTTCCGCCGCGCGTCGCGCGCCTTCATGTCGGCCTCGTACTTGTACTTGCCGAAGTCCATGAGCTTGCACACGGGCGGACGTGCGGTCGGGGCGACCTCGACCAGGTCGAGATCGGCCTCCTGAGCCAATCGGAGGGCGTCTTCGACGCGCACGACGCCGACCTGTTCGCCGCCCGGTCCGACCAGGCGTACCTCGGGCACGCGGATCCGATCGTTGATACGGGGCTCGCTGATGTGGTGCTCCTCACCTGAGATGGACGTCAGTTCACCGTCGCCATGAAAAAACCTCCGGGCGACGTGCGCACGGAGGTGTCAGGTGGCGCCGTACCTGGGTACGACGGAGGACGCAAGTTCCTCGACCTGGACCCGGGCTCCGTCGGAGGCGACTGGGTCGCTTCCGGTCGAGCAAGGGTGGGAGAGTCTCCGCTTGCACACCGGCACTGGATCGATCGTCCACCACCGAGGTGGCGAACTCACGAGTCAGAGCCGATTGGTCAGCCCCAAGAATAGCACGCGGACCCCCGCTGCTGCAGGGGCCGGCCCCGGCCTCGGCTGCGACGTGGCTCACGACAGCGCGCGGACCGCCAGCTCCAACGAATCCACGCGCTCGGTCACCGTCTCGTCGGCGGCCAGCACCCGGCTCGCCGCCGCGAGCAGCTCCTCCACCCGCTCCCGCGCCAGACCCGCCGGCAAGCCCAGGACCACCCGGATCTCTGCCTGCCGGCCCGGCTCCACCCGGATGGCTCCGACCTCGGGGACGGCCGCCACCGCGCGTCCGACGGCGGCGCGTACCTCTGGGTCCTCGATCGCCGGGACCCATGTGCGCTGGCGGGCCAGCGCCCAGACGGCGGGCCGGGGCAGCAGCACCGTGACCGGGCCGCCAGGATCGAGCACCACCAGCCCGTCGGCGTCGGAGACGGAGGCGAGCGCCGCCCGCGGGCCCTCCACCGGAATGGGCCGGGCATCGCTGCGCCATCGGTGCAGCGCGTCCAGGCTCGAGAACACCGGGGTGGCGGCGCGGCCGTCGGGCGCAGCGACCGTGACCATGGCGGCCGAGGCGGACTTCTCCCCCGCGACACCGTGCTCGTCGGGCTCCGCCATCTCCTCCACCTGCGCCACCACGGGTACGAGCACCCGGACCCCGGCGAGGGCCGCGACCACCGCGGGCAGGCGCTCCTGCTCGGGCCGGGACAGTGCGGCCGCCAGCGCGGCAGGGGCGGAGCCGTCGTCGCCGGCATAGGGGGAGCTCGGCGGCAGGGCACGGCCCTCGCGAGAGGAGATCACGGCCTCCCGGCGACGTCCAGCGCCTCGGGCAGCGTGAAGGCACCGGCGTAGAGCGCCTTGCCGACGATGGCGCCCTCGACGCCGGTGTCGGTCAGGGTCCGCAGCGCCGCCAGGTCGGCCAGGCTGGAGACCCCACCGGAGGCGACCACCGGGGCCTCGGTGCTCTCGCACACCTGCCGCAGCAGATCGAGGTTCGGACCCTGCAGCGTGCCGTCCTTGGTGACGTCGGTGACGACGTACCGTGAGCAGCCGTCGGCGTCGAGCCGGGCCAGCACCTCCCACAGGTCGCCGCCCTCCCGGGTCCATCCGCGCGCGGCCAGCGTGGTACCGCGCACATCCAGCCCGACGGCGATCCGGTCCCCGTGCCTGGCGATCGCGGCCGCCGTCCACTCCGGGTTCTCCAGCGCCGCCGTACCGAGGTTCACCCGCCGGCACCCGGTCGCCAGTGCCCGCTCGAGGGAGTCGTCGTCGCGGATCCCGCCCGAGAGCTCGACGTCGACGTCCAGCGCGCCGACCACCTCGGCGAGCAGCTCGGCATTGGATCCGCGGCCGAAGGCGGCGTCGAGGTCGACCAGGTGGATCCATTCCGCACCATCGGCCTGCCAGGCCAGGGCGGCGTCCATCGGGGCGCCGTAGCGGGTCTCCGACCCTGCCTCGCCCTGGACCAGGCGGACGGCCTGGCCGTCGGCGACGTCGACGGCGGGGAGCAGCTGCAGGCGAGTGGTCACGCGGGGTCCTCTTTCACGGGCTTGGTCACTGTCGGGTCGTTCACAACGTGCCGAGCCAGTTGCGCAGCAGCTCGGCTCCGGCGTCCCCGGACTTCTCCGGGTGGAACTGGGTGGCGCGCAGCGGACCGTTCTCGGCGGCCGCGACGAACCGGGTCTGCCCGTGCTCGGCCCAGGTCACCTCGACGAAGTCGGGGGCGCTGCGCGCGGCGTAGGAGTGGACGAAGTAGAAGCGCTCGTGCTCGATCCCGGCGAAGAGGGCGCTGCCGGCGGGGGGTTCCACCGTCGACCAGCCCATGTGCGGCACGACCGGGGCATCCAGGCGTTCGACCACACCCGACCACTGGTCGAGCCCGTCGGCCGGCTGGCCGTGCTCCTCGCCGCGGGTGAACATCACCTGCAGTCCGACACAGATGCCCAGCACCGGCAGTCCCCCGGCCAGGCGGCGATCAACCAGGCGCGGCGCGCCCGCCGCCCGCAGGCCCGCCATCACCGAGCTGAAGGCGCCCACCCCCGGCACCACCAACCCGTCGGCGACCATGACCGCACCCGGGTCGGCCGTCAGGTCCACCTCGGCGCCGACCCGCTCCAGGGCGCGTACAGCGGAGCGCACGTTGCCCGAGCCGTAGTCGAGCACGACGACGCGTGGCGCGCTCACGGGCGCTTCTTCCGGGTGGCCTTGGACATCAGCCGCGCCGCCTGCCAGCGGCTCAGCTCCTGCGGGGCCAGCCGGCCCGGGGCGTCGGCCGGTGCCAGGCTGCCGAGCAGGATCTGCTCGACCACGTTGTCGGCGTGGGCGAGCATCAGCCCGGCGGAGACCTCCTCGGCGGCCTCACCACCGGTGTACTGGCGACCGGTGATGGTGCCGGTGATGCCCTCCGCGCCCGCACCGAGGCGGGCGGTCAGGAGCACCACCCCGGCCTGGGCGGTGCGGGAGAGGGTGGCGGCGAGCGCGTCAGCCTCCGGAGGCGGACCTCCGAGCAGCTCGCTGGGGTCGTCGCCCGCGGTCTCGATGATCCGTGCCGCCACGGCCCCACGGCCGGTAGGGATGATGTCGGCGTCGATCTTCGCGATCGCGCACAGCCCGGCCAGCGCCGGGGCGGAGGCGATGGGCGTGAGCACCACCGCGACCACCCGCTTGCGCTCGGGCTCGGGCTCGGGTGGTGCACCCGGGCCCGGCTCGTCGTCGGGCTCGGTCGTCTCCCCGAACTCACGGGCGAACGCCGCCTCGAAGGCCTCGGCGTCGAAGTCCGACGCCTCGTCCTCGCGGCCGGTCACAGCAGTCCCTTGGTCGAGGGCACCCCCGAGACGCGGGCGTCGGGCGCCACCGCGGCCCGCAACGCCCGTGCCAGTGCCTTGAACTGCGCCTCCACGATGTGGTGCGGGTCCCGGCCCGCGAGCACGCGCACGTGCAGGCAGATACCGGCGTGGAAGGCGAGCGCCTCGAACACGTGCCGGGTGAGCGAGCCGGTGAAGTGACCACCGATCAGGTGGTACTCCTGGCCCGCGGGCTCGCCGGAGTGCACCAGGAAGGGGCGCCCGGAGACGTCGACGACCGCCTGTGCGAGGGCCTCGTCCAGCGGGACCATGGCGTCACCGAAGCGCGCGATCCCGGACTTGTCCCCCAGCGCCTGGCGCAGCGCCTGGCCCAGGCAGATCGCGGTGTCCTCGACGGTGTGGTGCACGTCGATCTCGGTGTCGCCGGTGGCCCGTACGGTCAGGTCGATCAGCGAGTGCTTGCCCAGGGCGGTCAGCATGTGGTCGTAGAAGGGCACGGTGGTGGACACGTCCACCACACCGGTGCCGTCCAGGTCGACCTCGACGCTCACGCTGGACTCGGAGGTGGTGCGCTCGATCCGCGCGATCCGCCTCGGCTGCTCCTCTGACTGGCTCATCGGCCCGTCACCTCCTTCAGTGCGCCGCGGAAGGCGGCCATCTCGGCTTCGGTCCCGATCGAGACCCGTAGGAACTGCTGGGGACCAGTCTCCCGGATGAGCACACCACGGTCGAGCAGGCCCTGCCAGACCGCGTGCCGGTCCTCGAAGGGGCCGAACAGCGCGAAGTTCGCATCGGTCTCGGCCACGGTGAAGCCCCGCTCGCGCAGCCAGCTCACGCAGGCGTCGCGCTCGGTGCGCAGCTGGGCCACCTGGGCCTGCAGGGCGTCGGTGTGCCGCAGCGCGGCTCGGGCGACGGCCTGGGTGACCGCCGAGAGGTGGTAGGGCAGGCGGACGATGCGCAGGCAGTCCACCAGCCGGGGGGCGGCGGCCAGATAGCCCACCCGCGCGCCGGCCAGGGCGAAGGCCTTGGACATGGTCCGGGCGACCGCCAGGTGCGGGTAGTCGGCCAGCACGGTCAGTGCCGAGGGGGTCCCGCTGCGCCGGAACTCGGCATAGGCCTCGTCGATCACCAGTACGGTGGCCGCGCCGTCGGGGCCCGTGGTGGCGCACGCCCGTGCGATCGCGTGCACATCCGCCAGCGGAAGTGCCGTGCCCGTCGGGTTGTTGGGGCTCGCCAGCAGCACGACGGCCGGCCGCACCTGCTCGATGTGGGCGATGGTCGCCTCGGGGTCGAGGGAGTGGTCCTCCCGCCGCGTGCCGGCCACCCAGGTGGTGAGGCTGTCGCGGGCGTACTCCGGGTACATCGAGTACGTGGGCGCGAACGACATCACGGTCCGGCCGGGGCCACCGAAGGCCTGCAACAGGTGCAGCATCACCTCGTTGGACCCGTTCGCCGCCCAGACGTGGTCGGCCGTGAGCCCGGTCGCGGCGGACTCACGCTCCAGGTAGGCCGCCAGATCGGCGCGCAGGTCCCGGAAGTCACGGTCGGGGTACCGATTGAGGCTCCCGCCGACCGCCGCGACGGAGGCGGCGATGTCCTCGATCACCTCGGGCGGCGGGGAGTACGGGTTCTCGTTGACGTTGAGCAGGTGCGGGACGTCCAGCTGCGGGGCACCGTAGGGCTGCTGGCCGACGAGGTCGGCGCGCAGCGGCAGATCGGTGACGGGAGTGTCGGGCACGCGAACCAGTGTAGGCGCGCGCGGCCTCAGACGGTGCTGGTGCCCCCGCGGCGGTCCAGGAAGCGCTCGAGCGGGATGCTCCCGTTCTGCCACGGGGTCAGCAGCCAGGCGATGAGATAGGCGAGCAGGCCCACACCCGGCAGCAGGAACGCCACGAGCGTGAGCACCCGCACCAGCGCCACGCTGATCCCGGCCTGCGCCGCGAGGCCGGCGCAGATCCCCCCGACCAGGCGACCGGGCCCGCGGCGGTAGCCGATGCGGCGGATGGACTCGAAGAATCGTGTCATGACCTCAACCTACGTCGCCGGACCGGGCGGCACATCCGGGATCGCCCTGAGCGCGACCCTGAGGCCGGACCCTGATCAGCGAGCGCGCTCGCGTCGTAGTGTCGCGGCGCGCCCGTGGGCGGGCAGGTCCTCGGAGCGGGCGAGGGTGACCAGATCGTCGGTGACCTGCTCCAGGCCGACGGAGTCGTAACGGACCACCTGGACCGACTTCAGGTACGCCTGCACCCCCAGGCCGCTGGCGTAGCGGGCGGTGCCACCGGTGGGCAGGACGTGGTTGGAGCCGGCGATGTAGTCCCCCAGCGGCACCGGCGAGTAGGGTCCGACGAAGATCGCCCCGGCGTTGTGGATCCGCTCGGCCACGGCGTCCGCATCGACGGTGTGGATCTCCAGGTGCTCGGCGGCGTAGGCGTTGACCACCTCGACGGCGTGGTCGAGATCGTCGGTCACCACGATCGCCGATTGCGCCCCGGTGAGCGCGGTCCGGATCCGCTGGGCGTGCGCGGCCGTATCGACCTGGGCGCCGATCTCGGCGGCCACGGCCTCGGCCAGGCGTGCGGAGGCCGTGACGAGCACGGACCCGGCGGCCGGATCGTGCTCGGCCTGGGAAATGAGGTCGGCGGCGACGAACGCCGGGTCCGCGGAGTCGTCCGCGAGGACCGCGATCTCGGTGGTGCCCGCCTCGGAGTCGATCCCCACCATGCCCAGCACCGCACGCTTGGCCGCCGCGACGTAGATGTTGCCCGGGCCGGTGACCACGTCCACCGGCGGACAGCTGTTCGCCTCATCAGGAGCACTGCCGGCGCCGTCCGTCCCGCTCACCACCCCGTAGGCGAACATCCCGATCGCCTGCGCTCCCCCGGCGGCATAGACCTCGTCCACACCCAGCAGGGCGCATGCCGCGAGGATCGTCGGATCGGGAAGACCGTCGTTGTCCTTCTGCGGAGGGCTGGCCACCGCCAGTGACGTCACGCCCGCGACCTGGGCGGGGACCACATTCATCACCACCGAGGAGACCAGAGCGGCCAGTCCACCCGGCACGTACAGCCCCACCCGCTGCACCGGAACCCAGCGCTGGCGTACCTGCGCGCCGGGTCCGAGCGTCGTCGTCGTCTCCGCCGGCAGCTGCGCCTCGTGGCCGAGGCGGGCGCGCCGGATCGCCTCCGCCAGCGCCGAACGCACGGTGGGGTCGAGGGCGTCCAGCGCCTGGGCGAGCGCAGCGCGGGGTACGCGCAGGCTGGGCGGGCGGACGCCGTCGAACTGCTTGGCCAGATCAGCCAGCGCGGCGGCGCCCTCGTGGCGCACGCGGTGCAGGATCGGGCGCACCCGCTCGGTGGCCACGTCGATGTCGACCTCGGCCCGGGGCAGCACCGCCCGGAGCTCGGCCGCGGTGAGGGGTCGTCCTCGCAGATCGATGGTGCGCAACATGGTCCCGAGTCTACGGCCGGGCGATAATGGCACGATGACCCGCGCCGACGTCCAGACCGTGCCCATCAGCGACGAGATGATCCGCCTCGGACAGCTGCTCAAGCTCGCCGGGCTGGTCGAGGACGGTGCCGGCGCCCGGCTGCTGCTGGCCGACGAGGCGGTCCGGGTGAACGGCCAGGTCGAGACCCGCCGCGGCCGTCAGCTCGTCGTCGGGGACGAGGTCGAGGTGGACCTGCCGACCGGCGCGTGCCGGCTGCAGGTCACCGGCTGAGGCGCCGGCGTCCACCTCAGGTCAGGCAGTTCGGTCCCAGCAGGGCCTTGAGGTCACCGAACAGCGCCGGGGTGCGCTCCACCCGCAGGGCATCCTCGAGCCGCATCACGGTCGCCCGCCCCGGTGCCGTCAGCCGCACATGCACCTCGCTCACCCCGGGATGGGTGGAGAGCACGTCCCGCAGCTGCAGCAGCACCGGCTCGCTGCACCGGGCCTCGGGGATACGCACCATCACCGGGGCCGACTCGCCCACGGTGACATCGGGCAGCGTGACCTCCATCGCCTGCAGCGAGAGGGTCTCGTCCCGGCGCCGGATGCGGCCCTTGACGACGACGACCTGGTCCTGGGCGAGCACCGTGGAGTAGGCCAGGTAGGTCTCGCCGAAGAACATCACCTCGACCGAGCCCTCCATGTCCTCGATCGTCACCGCGGCCCACGGGTTGCCCTGCTTGGACATCTTCCGCTGCAAGGAGGTGATGAGCCCGGCGATGGTGACCGTGGACCCGTCGGGCCGGGTCTCGTCGGTGGTGAGCGTGGCCAGGGAGACGTCGGCCGCCTGGGTGAGCACGTGCTCGATGCCCGAGAGCGGGTGGTCGGAGACGTACAGTCCGAGCATCTCGCGCTCGAAGGCGAGCTTCTGCTTCTTGTCCCACTCGGGCAGCTCGGGCACCTCGACGGCGAAGCCGGAGGCACCCGCACCGTCGTCGCCGTCGCCGCCCAGTCCGGCGAACAGGTCGAACTGACCCTCGGCCTCCTTGCGCTTGACCCCGATGACGGCGTCCACCGCCTGCTCGTGGATCATCAGCAGCGACCGGCGGGTGTGGCCGAGAGAGTCGAAGGCGCCGGCCTTGATGAGGGACTCGATGGTGCGCTTGTTGCACACCACGGCCGGCACCTTGTCGAGGAAGTCGGTGAAGGAGGTAAACTCCCCCTTCTCCTCCCGGGCCCTGGCGATCGCGGCCACCACGTTCTGCCCGACGTTGCGCACCGCCGCCAACCCGAACCGGATGTCGGTCCCGACCGGGGTGAACTGCGCGGCGGACTCGTTGACGTCGGGCGGCAGGACCGTGATCCGCATCCGGCGGCACTCGCCCAGATACAGGGCCGACTTGTCCTTGTCGTCCCGGGTGGAGGTCAGCAGCGCCGCCATGTACTCGCAGGCGTAATGGGCCTTGAGGTAGGCGGTCCAGTAGGAGACCACTCCGTAGGCGGCCGAGTGGGCCTTGTTGAAGGCGTAGTCGGAGAACGGGAGCAGGATCTCCCAGAGCGTCTTGACGGCGTTCGCGGAGTAACCGTTGGCGGTCATCCCGGCCTCGAAGTTGGAGTACTCGGCATCGAGCACCGACTTCTTCTTCTTGCCCATCGCGCGCCGGAGCAGGTCGGCCTGGCCCAGGGAGTAGCCGGCCAACTTCTGCGCGATCTCCATCACCTGCTCCTGATAGACGATCAGGCCGTAGGTGGTGCCGAGGATGCTCTCGAGCGGTTCGGCGAGCTCGGGATGGATCGGGGTGATCGGCTGCTGGCCGTTCTTGCGCAGCGCGTAGTTCGTGTGGGAGTTCGCCCCCATCGGTCCCGGCCGGTACAGCGCACCGACGGCGGAGATGTCCTCGAAGTTGTCCGGCTTCATCATCCGCAGCAGCGAGCGCATGCCACCGCCGTCGAGCTGGAACAGTCCCAGCGTCTCCCCGCGGCCCAGGAGCTCATAGGTGGCGCGGTCATCCAGCGGCAGGTCCTCCACCCGCACCGGCTCCTTGCCGTTGATGACGATGTTGTCGAGCGCGTCGTCGAGGATGGTGAGGTTGCGCAGGCCGAGGAAGTCCATCTTGACCAGGCCCAGGTCCTCCCCCGCGGGGAAGTCGATCTGGGTGATCACGGCGCCGTCCTGCTCGCGGCGCATGATGGGGATGATGTCCAGCAGCGGCTCGCTGGCGATGACCACACCGGCGGCGTGCACCCCCCATTGCCGCTTGAGGTTTTCCAGCCCGCGGGCGGTCTCCAGCACCCGCTGGGCGTCCGGATCGGACTGGACGACCTGACGGAACTCGTCCGCCTCGGCGTACCGCTTGTCGTCGGGGTCGAACATCCCGGCCAGGGAGACGTCCTTGCCCATGACGGCGGCCGGCATGGCCTTGGTCAGCTTCTCCCCCATGGCGAAGGGGTAGCCGAGCACGCGCGAGGAGTCCTTCAGCGCCTGCTTGGCCTTGATGGTGCCGTAGGTCACGATGTAGGTGACCTTGTCCTCGCCGTACTTGTCACTGACGTACTTGATCACCTCACCACGACGGCGCTCGTCGAAGTCGATGTCGAAGTCGGGCATCGACTCACGCTCGGGGTTGAGGAAGCGCTCGAAGATCAACCCGTGCTCGAGCGGGTCGAGCTCGGTGATGCTCATCGCGTACGCGGCGATCGAGCCCGCCCCGGACCCGCGGCCCGGGCCCACCCGGATGCCGTTCTCCTTGGCCCAGTTGATGAAGTCGGCGACCACGAGGTAGTACCCGGCGTACCCCTTCCCGGTGATGACCCCGATCTCGTACTCGGCCTGCTTGCGCGAGGCCTCCGGCACCACACCGCCGTAACGCTCCTGCAGGCCGGTCTCGACCGCCTTGACGAAGGTGGAGACCTCGTCCTCCCCCTCGGGCACCGGGTAGTGGGGCATGTAGCGGCCCACCTCCTCGGTGAAGGCCACCTCGCACTGCTCGGCCACCCGCAGGGTGTTGTCGCAGGCCTCGGGGAACTCGGCGAACAGCTCGCGCATCTCCTCGGCCGACTTCAGGTAGTAGCCGCTGCCGCCGAACGCGAACCGCTTGCCGCCCTGGTCGTAGGTGGGCTCCTCGAGGGTGGAGCCGGACTGCACGCACAGCAGCGCCTCGTGGGCATGGGCGTCCTCCCGGGAGGTGTAGTGCAGATCGTTGGTGGCCAGCAGCGGGGCGCCGATCTCCTTGGCCAGCCGCAGCAGGTCCTTGGTGACGCGGCGTTCGATGTCGAGGCCGTGATCCATCAGCTCGACGTAGTAGTTCTCCTTGCCGAAGATGTCCTGCAGCTCACCGGCGGCCCGCACCGCCTCCTCGTACTGGCCCAGCCGGAGCCGGACCTGCACCTCGCCGGAGGGGCATCCGGTGGTGGCGATCAGCCCCTGGCTGTAGGTCTCCAGCAGCTCCCGGTCCATCCGTGGCCACTTGCCCAGCTGCCCCTCGAGCGAGGCCAGCGAGCTCATCCGGAACAGGTTGTGCATCCCGGGGGTGTCCTTGGCGAGGATCGTCATGTGCGTGTAGGCGCCGCGGGCGGAGACGTCGTCCCCGGCCTGGTCGGCCTCGCCCCACCGCACGCGCGTCTTGTCGAACCGGCTCGTGCCGGGCGTGACATAGGCCTCGACGCCGATGATCGGCTTGATCCCGTACTTGCGGGCCTTGGACCAGAAGTCGTAGGCACCGAAGAGATAGCCGTGGTCGGTCATCGCCACCGCACTCTGCCCCAGCCGCTGCGCCTCGGTGAACAGATCGTCCAGCCGGGCCGCCCCGTCCAGCATCGAGTACTCGGTGTGCACGTGCAGGTGGACGAAGTCGGCTGACATGGGGGTCAGTCTACGAGGTCCGACCCCCGCAGCAGCCGTCCGCCACCGGCGCCCGAAGGGCCTACGATCGCTGGCACGACCCCCATCCGGAGAGCAGGTATGACCCCCTCCCCCGCACCCTGGCAGCAGGTGGCCGGCGCCGCCGGGCTGCTCACGCCCGACGGCACCACCCGGCCGACGATCTTCGCCGAGATGACGGCACTGGCGGTGCACACGAGGGCGGTCAACCTCGGGCAGGGCTTCCCGGACGAGCCCGGCCCGGCCGCCGTCACCGACGCGGCCGCCCAGCTCATCCGCGACGGCGTCAACCAGTACCCGCCCGGGCCCGGGGTGGCCGAGCTGCGGCGCGCGATCGCAGCGCACCAGCAGCGCCACTACGGCATCGACCTCGACCCCGACACCGAGGTGCTGGTGACCACCGGCGCCACCGAGGCGATCGCGGCGGCGGTGCTGGCCCTGGCCGGCCCCGGCGACGAGGTGCTCACCCTGGAGCCCTACTACGACTCCTACGCGGCCACGATCGCACTCTCGGGCGCGCGCCACACGCGCGCCGCACTGGTCCCCGGCGCCAGCGGGTGGCGGGTGGACCTGGCGAGCCTGCGCGCCGCCGTCACCAGCCGCACCCGCGTGATCCTGCTCAACAGCCCCCACAACCCCACCGGTGCGGTGCTCGAGGCGACCGAGCTGGCGGAGGTGGCCCGCCTGGCCCGTGAGCACGACGCGATCGTGGTCACCGACGAGGTCTACGAGCACCTGACCTACGACGGCCTCGTGCACACCCCCATCGCCACCCTGCCGGGGATGGCGGCGCGGACGCTGACCGTCTCCTCGGCCGGGAAGTCCTTCTCGGTCACCGGCTGGAAGATCGGGTGGGCCACCGGGCCGGCCGAGCTCGTCGAGGCGGTGCGCACGGTCAAGCAGTTCCTCACCTACACCAGCGGCGCCCCGTTCCAGCCCGCGATCGCGCTCGCGCTCGACCTGGAGACCTCGACCGGCCCCGACGCCGGGTGGCTGCCCTCGCTGCGGGACTCCCTCGCGCGTCGCCGCGACCAGCTGACCTCCGGACTGCGTGCGGCGGGCTTCGCTCCGGCCCCCGCCGCGGGCAGCTACTTCGTGATGGCCGACGCCGCAGACCTGCTGCGGGGCGCTCTCGCCGGATCCCGTATCGCCACCGGTGACGAGCTCTGCCGGCGGCTGCCGCAGCTGTGCGGGGTGGTGGCGGTCCCGGCCACGGCGTTCACGACCGAGGGCTCGCCGGTGGAGGAGGACCTGCGCACGTGGCTCCGGTTCACCTTCGTCAAGTCCGAGGCCACGATCGCGGCCGCGATGGCACGCCTGGCCCAGCTGCGCGGCTGATCAGATCCCGAACAGCGCGTCCGGCAGCAGGTGCGGCACGCTCACCACGGCCCAGAACCGGGCGAACCGGCCGACCAGCGAGGTGGCGCCGAAGACCCACCACCGCATCCGCAGCGAGCCGGCGAGCACGGCCACCAGGGCGTAGGGCGGAGCCCCGGCGAACGCACTGACGCCGGTGACCGCGAGCGGGCCCCAGCTGTGCTCGGCACACCACTGCTCGACCCGCCGCATCCGCTCGCGCCAGCGCTCGTTCGGCCGCACCCGCAACCGTGCCAGGTCCAGCACGCCGCGCCCCACCAGGTAGGACAGCATCTTGCCGCCCACCTGGCCGATCGCTCCGGCCAGGGCCAGCCCCAGCGGCGGTGCGTCGGTGACCACCGCGGCGCCGACCAGGTAAGCCTCGGCCGGGAGCACCATCACCACCGCCGAGAGCGCGCAGTAGCCCAGGGCCGCGGCCAGTGCCCACCAGTCCACTCAGGAGCCTCCGGGCCGCAGCACCTTCACGGCGTCGCGATGCCAGATCCCGGCGTCGAGGTACCGTTCGGAGCCGACGGCGTAGCCCAGCGCAGCGTAGAAACCCAGCGCGGACTCCTGCCCGGAGAGCACCATCCGGATCTCCGCGGCGCGATCGGCATGTAGGGCCAGCGCCTCCCGTTCCAGTGCAGCCATCAGCATCCGCCCGACGCCGCGACCGCGGCCGGGCCGACGCACCGCCACCCGGGAGGCGTGGGCCAGGCCGGGACCGTCGTCGAGCAGACGGGCCGTGCCCAGGTCCTGCGCCTGCGGCGCCCCGGCGCGGGACCCGATGGCGAGCAGATGGACGGCGCCGGCGTCGCGATCGTCGAGCTCGTCGGCCGGGGCGACCCCCTGCTCGTCGACGAAGACCTCGAACCGGATGCGGTGCACGCGCGCCAGGGCCGTCGGGTCCGCCGGATCGACACGCTCGACGACGACCGCCGGCTCAGCCATCCCGGAGACCGTCCAGCGCCGACTGCAGGTCGGCGGGATAGCTGCTGCTCACCTCGACCCAGGAGCCGGTGCCCGGGTGCGTGAACCCCAGGCGCATCGCGTGCAGCCACTGGCGCTGCAGCCCGAGTCGACGTGCCAGCACCGGGTCCGCCCCATAGGTCAGGTCCCCCGCGCAGGGGTGGTGCAGCGCCGACATGTGCACCCGGATCTGGTGGGTGCGCCCGGTCTCGAGATGGATCTCCAGCAGGCTCGCTGCGCGCATGGCCTCGAGCGTGCTGTAGTGGGTGATGCTCGGGCGTCCGTCGGCCACCACCGCCCACTTGTAGTCATGCTTGGGGTGGCGCCCGATCGGGGCGTCCACGGTGCCACTGGTCGGGTCGGGGTGGCCCTGCACGACGGCGTGGTAGACCTTCTCGACGGTGCGCTCCTTGAACGCCCGCTTCAGCAGGGTGTACGCCCGCTCGCTCTTGGCGACCACCATCAGGCCGGAGGTGCCCACGTCCAGGCGGTGCACCACACCCTGGCGTTCGGCCACCCCGGAGGTGGCGATCCGGTAGCCGGCCGCCGCCAGTCCGCCGACCACCGTGGGTCCGCTCCAGCCCGGGCTGGGGTGAGCGGCCACGCCGACCGGCTTGTCCACCACCACGACGTCGTCGTCGTCGAGCCGGATGGCCATCCCGGGCACCGGCTCCGGCGGGAGCACCGGCTGCGGGGAGAGATCGGGGATGGTCACCTCCAGCCAGCCGCCCGCGGTCAGCCGGTCGGACTTGCCCAGCGGGCGCCCGTCCAGCAGCACGCCACCGTCGGCGGCGAGCTCGGCCGCCTTGGTACGGCTGAGCCCGAGCATCCGCGAGAGCGCCGCGTCGACCCGCTCGCCCGCCAAGGCGTCGGGCACGGGCAAGGAACGGACGTCAGCCATGCCGCCCCTCGTCCGTGGGGGTGCTGTCGGCGTCGTCGTGGGCCTCCTGGCTCGGCACGCCGCTCAACGGGATGCTGCGCAGGCTCAGGATCGCGATGCCGATCGCGCCCAGCACGATCGCGATGTCGGCCACGTTGCCGACGAAGAAGCCCGCGTAGTTGATGAAATCGACCACGTGCCCGACCCCGAAGCCCGGGTCACGCAGTAGGCGATCGATCAGGTTGCCCAGATTGCCCCCGAGCAGGCCTCCCAGGACCAGCGCCCAGGCGCGCGAGCGCACCCGCCGCGCCAGCACCACGATCACCGCGGTGACCACCACGGCGGCCACGGTGAACAGCCAGGTGGCCCCCTCGGCGAAGGAGAAGGCCGCTCCCGGGTTGAACACCAGGCTGAGCCCGAGCAGGTCGCCGAGGACCGGCTGGTAGGTCCCCTCCTCGAGGCGGCCCAGCACCAGCTGCTTGGAGGCCTGGTCGAGGACGAGGATCGCCAGTGCCGGTCCGGCCATCAGCGCGAGCGGCCTGCGGCCCACCGCCCCAGCGGCGTCGGACGGCTGGTGCGCCCCGGGTGCTGCGCCTGTCATGGCGGTACGTCTCCTCGATCATGACGACGGCGGGCCCCCGATCGGTGGGGACCCGCCGTCATGGTCAGTGTGCAGGTGCGGCTACGGCCGCCGTGCCTCGTTCTCGTCCGCGCCGTACTGCGATCCGATGCTGCCGCGGCCCTCGACGTCGGTGAGCAGGCCTTCGAGGTAGCTCTTGAGACGGGTGCGGTAGTCACGCTCGAACACGCGCAGCTCGTCGATCTTGCGCTCGAGCAGTGACCGCTCGCTCTCGAGCTGGCTGAGCGTGCGGTTGCGCTGGTCGTCGGCCTCACGGGTGATGCGCTCACCCTCCAGGCGCGCCTCCGAGAGAAGGCGGTCAGCCTCGGCCTTACCGTTGCTCACGTACTCGTCGTGCAGACGCTGGGCAAGCTGGAGCATGCCCGTGGCCGACTCCGGCTCGGTCCCGTTCTCGGCGACCGGGGCGGCCGGCGCGGCGGTGACCGCATCCTCGCTGGGCGCCTCGTGCACCGGCTGCTCCGGGGCGACGGCCTCCTCCGCGGGCTCCTCGGCAGCCACCGGGGAGAACTGCGTGGTCTGCTCGGCAGGGGCCTCGGCCGGTGCCGGGGCACCGCCGGACATCTCCGCGATACGACGCTCCGCGGCCTCGAGCTTGGCCTTCAGCTCCTCGTTCTCGCCGCCCACGACACGCAGGGTGTTGACGACCTCGTCGAGGAAGTCGTCCACCTCGTCCTGGTCGTACCCCTCACGGAACTTGGTGGGTTGGAACTTTTTGTTGAGGACGTCGTCTGCCGTGAGCAGAGCCATTCTCGTCACCTCGGTCTGTGTCGGTCGGTTCAGCGATGGTGCTGACACGAAGTTATGGGGGTTCGGCGATCACCGTAGCGGATGATCACATCGTACGCGTCACATTGACGCCAGCGTCGACAGGATCGCGAGCAGGATCCAGCAGCCGAAGAGCAAGATGATGAAGCCGACGTCCAGCGCGATCCCGCCGAGTCGCAGCGGCGGGATCAACCGCCGGAGCGCACGCAACGGCGGGTCGGTCGGGGTGTAGACGATCTCGGCGACCACCAAGGCCAGGCCCCGCGGCTTCCAGTCCCTCGCGAAGTAGGTCACCCAGTCGAAGCCCATCCGGACCAGCATGGCGACCAGGAAGAGCAGGACGAGGATGTAGAGGATCCCGAAGAGCCAGCCCACGTCAGCTCTGGTTGAAGAATCGCGCGGTGGTCTCCGGCTCGCGGCGCTCGCTGGCGACCTCCACGGTGGCCGGGGAGAGGAGGAACACCTTGTTGGTGACGCGCTCGATGCTGCCGTGCAGGCCGAAGATCAGGCCGGCGGAGAAGTCGACGAGGCGCTTGGCCTCCGCGTCCGACATGTCGGTCAGGTTCATGATGACCGGGGTGCCGGCACGGAACGCCTCACCGATCGACTTGGCGTCGGTGTAGGAGCGCGGGTGCACGGTGGTGATCCGGCGCAGGTTGTGGCCGCTGTGGGAGGCTGCCTGACTGATCGGGGTCACCTGGGCCTCCTGGACCGCGCCGGTGTAGTCGTCGTCATCGTCGTGCTCGTGCGCGAGCGGCTCGTAGCCCTCGGCATAGGGCTCCTCGGCGTACCGCTCCTCACGCTCAGCCTCGGCCTCGGAGAGGCCGAGGTACAGCATCGTCTTGCGCAGCGCTCCCATGCCTGCTCCTCTTCTGCTCGGGCTGACCGGACGGTCGGCATTGGTCTAGACGCTAGACCAGGTGCCGACCGCAGCCGCGCCAAGCGCGTCGGCGTGTCGCTCCCGGTCGGGACGGTCGAGCCGGATCACGCCGGCGAAGCGTCCCGTCGTGCCCTCGCGCCGGTAGGAGTACCAGCGAGCATCCTCCCGGGTGCAGGCCGCGTGCACGTCCACGTGCTCCACCCCGGCCGACTCCACCTGGGCTCGCGCGCCGGCGGGCAGGTCGAGGGCGGGCGTGCCCCACGAGGTCCGGGCCTCGAGCTCGGGCAGCAGGGCGAGCGACTCCTGCTGCAGTTGGTCGGGCACCTCGTAGCACCGCCCGCAGATGGCGGGGCCGATGGCCGCTCGCCGGACCACGTGCCCGGTGGCCGCGACTGCCTCGATGGCTCTGGTCACCACCCCACCGAGCAGACCGCGCCGACCGGCGTGGACGGCCGCCACCGCACCGGGCCGCCCACGGGCATCGAGACCGACCAGCAGGACCGGCACGCAGTCCGCCACCAGCACGGCAGCGGCAGCACCGGCTCCTGTCAGCACCAGGGCATCGGCTACCGGTTCCTCGCCCGGTGCCGGGTCCACCGCAACGTCTGCGGAATGCCGCTGGTCCAGGAACACCGTCGGCGCGCCGATACGGTCGCTCAGTGCCCGGCGGTTGGCGCCGACGAGCACCGGGTCGTCACCGACGTGTCCGCCGAGGTTGAGCGAGTCGTAGGGAGCGCGACTGACGCCACCGGCGCGGGTGATGAACCCGCCGAGCACTCCCGGGCCCAGGTCGGCGGTCAGCACCTCACTTGAGGAAGTCGGGCACGTCGAGGTCGTCGTCGCGGCGGCGGGAGTCCTCATCGAAGACCCGCGGCACCTCGAGCGGATTCGCCGTCGGGCGGGGCTCGTGGTCCCGCTGCGGCTCGGGCGCGGGCGGACTCGGCGGCACCGTCTCGGTCTCGGTCTCGACCTCCGGCTCCTCGGCACGCGCCGGCACGGCAGGAGCCTCACGCTCCGCCGGTGCGGCGGCCGCCTGGGCCTGCCGTGCCGCTGCACTGGCTCCCGGTCGCCCGGGCGCGTTCTGGTCGAAGCCGGCGGCGATGACCGTCACCCGCACCTCGTCGCCGAGGGCGTCGTCGATGACCGCACCGAAAATGATGTTCGCCTCGGGGTGAGCCGCCTCCTGCACCAGCCGGGCCGCCTCGTGGATCTCGAACAGGCCCAGGTCGCTCCCACCCTGGATGGACAGCAGCACCCCGTGGGCGCCGTCGATGCTTGCTTCCAGCAACGGCGAGGAGATCGCCAGCTCGGAGGCCTGCACGGCCCGGTCCTCGCCCCGCGCCGAACCGATGCCCATCAGGGCTGTGCCCGCGCCCTGCATGACGGACTTCACATCGGCGAAGTCCAGGTTGATCAGGCCGGGCGTGGTGATCAGGTCGGTGATGCCCTGCACACCGGAGAGCAGCACCTGGTCGGCCGACTTGAAGGCGTCCAGCACCGACACGTTCCGGTCGCTGATCGAGAGCAACCGGTCGTTCGGGATGACGATGAGCGTGTCGACCTCCGCACGCAGCGCCTCGATCCCGGAATCGGCCTGCACGCCACGACGGCGCCCCTCGAAGGTGAACGGCCGGGTCACCACACCGATGGTCAGGGCACCCAGCGACCGGGCGATCTTTGCCACCACCGGTGCGCCACCGGTGCCGGTGCCGCCACCTTCGCCGGCCGTCACGAAGACCATGTCGGCCCCGCGCAGGACCTCCTCGATCTCCTCGGTGTGGTCCTCGGCGGCCTTCTTGCCGACCTCGGGGTCGGCGCCGGCGCCGAGCCCCCGGGTCAGCTCTCGCCCGACGTCCAGCTTGACGTCGGCATCACTCATCAGCAAGGCCTGCGCATCGGTGTTGACGGCGATGAACTCCACGCCCTTCAACCCGACCTCGATCATGCGGTTGACGGCGTTGACGCCCCCACCGCCGATCCCGACCACCTTGATGACCGCCAAATAGTTCTGCGGTGCCGCCACGTCGATCCCTCTCGTCCGGTGCTCGTGCTCGGGTTCTGCTGACCCACGTCCCAAACCCTAACCCTCAACTTGAAGGTAAGAGTTATGTCATTTCCTGGCACCCATGACGCTAGGTCTCGTGCCCCACCAGGGCAACGACATCCGCGGGTGTGTCGCCGGCGGGTCTCAGTCGGAGGTCACGGGAGCGCGCGGCGCGGACAGGTCGTACACACCCGCACCGGTGGGCAGCAACGTGCGCAGCACCTCGGACTTCAGCTCGTTCTCGCCGGCACTGCCCCAGACCACCTCGGCACCGTCGGCCAGCGTGAGCCGGACCTGGTACGGGGTCTGCGCACCGGCGCTGATGACCTGCTCACCCAGATCGTCCGGGAGCGCCGCGAGCACCGTCAGCACCGCCTCCAGCGCCGCGGCCGCCCCCCCCTCGCCGAGGGGCACGGTGACCTGCGCGAGCCCCTCGATCGGCTCGGCTCGTCGTGCCACCGTGACGGCCTCGGCGTCCAGGACGGCGTACTCGTCGCCGTCGGCGACGGTCGCGACCGGGACGCGGCCGTCGATGGCGATCGAGAGCCCGTTCGGCCAGGCGCGCCGGACCTGCACGTCGCGCACGGCTGCCAGGGCGCGGATCTCCTCGGCGAGGGCACCGGTGTCGACCCGCGCGACCGGCTCTCCGTGGGTACCGGCCGCGAGCTCGAGCACCTCGGCCTCCGGGACGAGCGTGGTGGTTCCGGTGACCTCCACGTCCGCAGCACGGACCACGAGCAGCGGGGAGGCGAGGACGACCCAGGCCAGCGCAGCCACGACCAGCACCGAGAGCGCGATGGCCGTCACCATGCGCCAGCGCAGCCGGCGGACGGCGGCTCGGCGTTCCCGGAGCCGGTCGGCCAGCTGACCGATCGCCGAGGGGCCCGCGGCGGGAGCCGTGGGAGCGGGCTCGCGCTGCTTGCTGCGGCGCCGCGGGTCGGGGCGGCGCGGGGCGGCGCGGGGCGGGGCGGGTGTGGGCCGGGAAGGCGGCTCGGAGGCGCGCCGGCGCGGCTGAGCCGGGGCTCTCACGAGCGCTCCCGCAGCCGCTGCAGGATCACGTCGGCCATCTCGGTGACGTCGCCGGCGCCGATGGTCATCACGAGGTCCCCCTCGCGTGCCATGTCCGCGACGGCGTGGGCCGCACGCCGGTGATCGGGCACGTAGCGCGCCTGGGGCACCCGGTCGGCCACCAGTGCCGAGGTGACCCCAGGCACCGGCTCCTCACGGGCCGGGTAGATGGCGGTAAGCACCACCTCGTCGGCCGTACCGAGTGCCTCGGCGAACTCCGTGGCGAACATCCGGGTGCGGGAGAACAGATGGGGCTGGAACAGGACCAGCAGGCGCCCCTCGCCGGCCGCGCCCCGGCCGGTGCGGATGGCAGCGGCGACCTTGGTCGGGTTGTGCGCGTAGTCGTCGACCACTCGCACGCCGGCGGCGCTGCCCCGGTGCTCGAACCGGCGGGCCGTCCCCGTGAAGGACGCCAGCCCGGCGGCCATCGTCTCCCCCGGCACGCCCAGCTCGACGCCGGCGCACCACGCCGCGGCCGCGTTGCGCAGGTTGTGCTCGCCGGGCACTGCCAGTTCGAGCTGGACCTCGCCCCCGGGGCCGACGAGTCGCGCCCCGGCACCGCCGGCGTCCAGCCGCACCCGCTCCAGACGCACGTCCGCCGTCGCGCCGGTGCCATAGGTGAGCACCCGGATCCCGCTGGATCCCAGCCGGGCGGCGAAGCGCGCAGCGCCGGCGTCGTCGGCGCAGGTGATGACCACCCCTCCCCCGACGACGCGCTCAGCGAAGGCGTCGAAGGCGGCCTCGAAGGCCGCGGCCGTCCCGTAGTGGTCGAGATGATCGGGCTCGATGTTGGTCACCACCGCCACCCGGGGCGTGTAGTTGAGGAAGGACCCGTCGGACTCGTCGGCCTCGGCGACGAACGCCGAGCCCCGCCCGGCCCGGGCCCCGGACCCGAGTGCCAGCACCGCGCCACCGATCGCGAAGGACGGGTCGAGACCGGCATGGTCCAGCGCGACCGCCAGCATTGCGGACGTGGTCGTCTTGCCGTGCGCGCCGGCCACCGCGACGAAGTCCTTCCCGGCCGCGGCCTGAGCGAGGGCGACCGACCGGTGCACGACCTCGACACCGGCGGCCCGGGCTGCCCGCACCTCGACGTTGTCGGCGCCGATCGCCGACGAGACCACCACCCGGTCGGCGCCACGGACGTGCTCGGCGTCGTGACCCACGTGCACCGTGGCACCCAGCCCGGCCAACCGTCGCAGCACCGGCGAGTCCTGCCGGTCGGACCCGGAGACCTGCGCCCCACCGGCGAGCAGCAGCTCGGCGATCACCGACATCCCGGCGCCGCCGATCGCGACCAGGTGCACCCTCACGCCGACCTCCGCGCGACGGCCTCATCAACGAGGTCGACCAGGCGGGCTGCCCCGTCGCGGACGCCGGCGGATTCCGCCGCCTGCGCCATCGACCGCAACCGGCCCCTTTGCCCGATCAGGGGGACCGCGTGCTCGAGCAGCCACGCGCGTGTCAGCTGCGGGTCCTCGACCAGCAGTCCCCCGCCCGCGTCCACCACGCCGGCGGCATTGCGGCGCTGCTCGCCGTTGCCCACCGGGAGCGGCACGTAGATGGCCGGGATGCCCAGGGCGGCGAGCTCACCGACCGTCCCGGCGCCCGCCCGGCCGATCATCAGGTCGGCGACAGCGAGGGCCTCGTGCATCTCGCCGAGGTAGTCCACCGCGTGGTAGTGCGCGGCCACCTCCGGCGCCATCGCGGCGACGGCGGCGCGCACCGGTTCGAGCTTGCCGCGCCCGGTGGCGTGCAGGACCTGCGCGCCGGCGGCCACGAGTTCGGCGGCCACGAGCGGCACCTGCTCGTTCAGCCGGCGCGCCCCGAGGGAGCCACCGGTGACCACGACGGTGAGCCGGCCAGGGTCCAGCCCCAGGGTCGCCGCCGCCGCAGCGGCACGTCCGGGCGCGTCCTGCGCCCGTTCGGCGAGCAGGTCGGAGATCGTGCGGCGCAGCGGGAGTCCCACCCAGCGCGCCCGCGGGAGCGGCGTGCCGGAGAACGTGACCCCGACGGCGTCGGCCCAGCGGGCTCCGAGCCGGTTCGCCAGGCCCGGCAGCGCGTTCTGCTCGTGGATCACGATCGGGACTCCGAGCCGGCGCGCCGCCAGGTAGGCGGGGCTCGCCACATAGCCGCCGAATCCCACCACCGCCCGGGCACCGGCGACGGCGGCACCGGCCGTGCGCATCGCCCGTCGCCACCGCCCCGGGAACCGGAGCGCGTCGGCGTTCGGCCGCCGGGGCATCGGCACCCGGTCGATCACCGTCAGTTCCAGGCCCGCGGCGGGCACGAGCTCGGCCTCCAGTCCCTCGGCCGTCCCGAGGACGGTCAGCGCGAGCCCGGGCTCGCGGGCGCGCAGCTCGGCGGCCGTGGCCAGCAGGGGGTTCACGTGCCCGGCCGATCCCCCGCCGGCGAGCACGATGTGGTCAGCCACGCCCGCGGCCTCCGGAGGCGATCACCGCGAGGGAACGGCGCATCGACCCGCGCCGGGCTGCCATCGCCTCCCGTGCCCCGGGCTCGGAGCGCGCGAACGCGAGCACCACGGCCAGCGCTGCCATGGTGGTCACCAGCGCCGACCCGCCCTTGGACAGCAACGGCAGCGGGACGCCGATCACGGGCAGCAGGCCGATGACCACGGCGATGTTGACCAGCGCCTGCCCCAGCACCCAACAGCCGATGGCCGCGGTGGCGATCTTCACGAACGGGTCCGGGTGGCGGCGGATGACCCGGGAGAAACCGACCGCCAGGGCCGCGAAGAGACCGAGGACGAGCAGGCAGCCGAGCAGTCCCAGCTCCTCGCCGATGATCGCGAAGATGTAGTCATCCTCGGCGGCGGGCAGCCAGAGCCACTTCTCCCGCGAGGCGCCGAGGCCGACGCCGGAGATCCCACCGGTACCGAGACCCTCGAGGGCACGCCGGGGCTGCATGTCCGCGCCGAGCGGGTCCGAACCACCGCCCATGCCGAGGAACTGCATGACGCGCGCGGTGCGGTTGCGCGAGGAGATCACCAGGAAGGCCACGCCGGCGATCACGGCCGAGCCCGCGACCACGAACTTCGACAGCGGCACCCCGGCCACCCAGAGGGCTCCCCCGGCGAGCATGATGAGGATCAGCCCGGTGCCGACGTCGTGGCTGTAGAGCACCGTGCCCAGGAACAGGCCCGCCACCACGACAGCGGGGAAGAGCACGTGGGACCAGTGCCGCAGCAGCCGGCCCTTCGTGGCCAGGACGGCACCCAGCCAGACGGCCAGACCGAACTTGCCGAACTCCGAGGGCTGGAAGACCACGCCCGGGGCGAGCTGCACCCAGGCGGCGTTACCACCCTCAGCGACGGCCAACGGGGTGAACAGCAACACCTGCAACGCCAGCGTGCCGAGCATCGCCGGCCAGGCGAGCCAGCGGATCCACCCCACCGGCAGCCGCGAGATCGCGTAGGCCACGGGCAGGGCGAGGACGGCGTACAGCGCCTGGTTCCGGAACCCGCTGGTGATCGAGCCGCCGTCGCGCAGGGAGGGGATCGAGGAGGCGGAGAGCACCATGATCAACCCGAGCGCGAGCAGCAGCAGCGTCGAGCCGCCGATGAGGTAGTAGCTGGTCACCGGTGACTGCCACGCGGCGCTCTCGGTCCAGGCAGCACGCCGGGTGCGTGCCGCAGGCTTGCGTGCTGCAGGCTTGGGCGCTGCGGGCTTGCGTGCCGGGGCCCGACGGGGCGACGACGTACGGGATGAGCTGGTGGGCCGCCGTCGGGCGGGTGCGGCGGTGCTCACGAGCGCTCCTCCAGGGAGCGGACCGCTGCCGCGAAGGCGTCACCGCGCGCGGCGTAGGAGTCGAACTGATCCATCGATGCGCACGCCGGGGCGAGCAGCACCACATCGCCCGGGTGCGCCAGGCCCCGCGCCGCCTCGACCGCCGTTTCCATGACGTCAGTCTCACCAGCGGGGACCACCAGGCGTGGGATGTCGGGCGCGTGTCGTCGTAGCGCACCCGCGACCGGCTCGGGATCGCGGCCGATCACCACGACGGCACGCAGCCTGTCGGCGTGGGCGGCCACCAGGCCCCCCAGCTCGGCCCCCTTGGCCAGGCCCCCCGCGATCCAGATGGTCCGGCCCGGCTCCATCGCCGCCAGCGCAGCCGCGGCGGCGTGGGCGTTGGTGGCCTTGGAGTCGTCCACGTAGCGCACCCCGCCGACCTCGGCGACCTCGCTCATCCGGTGCGCCCCGGGCCGGTAGGCCCGCAGACCGGCGCCGATCGCCTCCGGCTCGACTCCGGCCGCACGGGCGAGAGCGGCGGCGGCGAGCGCGTTGGCCACGATGTGCGGCGCCACCTCGAGGGTGCTGCCGGGGCTCGCTGCACCGCCGAGATGTCTCAGGTCCTCGAGCGTGGCGAGCTCGGCCGCGTGGGTCTGCCGGTCGGGAGCGAAGGCACGGTCGGCGAGCAGGTCCTCGACCATGCCCACCTGGCCGATCGCGGGCATGCCGAGGGTGAACCCGACGGCGCGTGCTCCCTCGATCACGTCCGCCTCCTCGACCATCTGCCGGGTGCGCGGATCGGCCGCGTTGTACACGCACGCCCTCCGGGTGCGGGAGTACACGCGTGCCTTCGCCCCGGCGTAGGCATCCATGGATCCGTGCCAGTCGAGGTGGTCGGCGTCGATGTTCAGGCAGACCGACGCCACCGGGGAGAGCGAGTGGGTGTAGTGCAGCTGGAAGCTGGACAGCTCTACCGCGAGGGCATCGATCGGGTCCCCACCGGCCCGGGCTGCCAGCACCGTCGTCGTGATCGGGGTGCCGACGTTGCCCACCGCCTGGGCGCGCCAGCCGCGGGCGAGGAGCATCTGCTCCAGCATGCCGACGGTGGTGGTCTTGCCGTTCGTCCCGGTGATCGTCAGCCACCGCACGTCCGGGGCGCACATCTGCCAAGCGAGCTCGACCTCGCTCCACACCGGGACCCGGTGCTCGGACGCGGCGCGCAGCACCGGCGAGGACGGGCGCCACCCGGGCGAGGCGACGACGAGCTCGGGAGGGTGCGCGGCCATGCCCTCGGTCACCATCGCCGGTGACCCGGTGAGGACCCGCACGCCGGGCGGCACGCCGTCGGCACGGGCCGGGTCGGCGTCGACGGCGGTGACGCGGGCTCCGACCTCGACCAACGCCTCCACGGCCGCTCGGCCGGAGACCCCCAGGCCGGCCACGAGCACGTCCCGGCCGCGCAGCGCGTCGATCATCCGGCGACCCACTCGGCGTAGAAGATGCCGAGGCCGAGGCTGGCACACAGCGCGGCGATGATCCAGAACCGGATAACGATGGTCACCTCGCCCCAGCCCATCAGCTCGAAGTGGTGGTGCAGGGGGGCCATCTTGAACACGCGCCGCCCGGTCGCCTTGAAGAAGCCGATCTGGATGACGTCGGAGAGGATGATCACCACGAACAGGCCGCCGATGATCGCCCCGAGGATCTCGGTGCGGGTCAGGATCGTCATCCCCGCGAGGGCACCACCGAGGGCGAGGGCGCCGGTGTCGCCCATGAAGATCTTCGCCGGCGAGGCGTTCCACCACAGGAAACCGAAGCACGCGCCGACGATCGCCGCCGCCACGATCGCCAGGTCACGCGGGTCCCGGACCTCGTAGCAGCTCGGGCCCACGCTCGAGAACACCTGGCAGGACTGGTTCGTCTGCCAGATGGTGACCAGCGTGTAGGCGCCGAAGACGAACATCGAGGCACCGGTGGCCAGCCCGTCGAGGCCGTCCGTCAGGTTGACCGCATTCGACCAGGCGGTGATGAGGAAGTTGGCCCAGATCACGAACAGGAGCAGCCCGAGGGTGGCTCCGGCGAAGGCCAGATCGATGCCGAGGTCCCGCGAGAACGAGAGCT